>NZ_BAAAYX010000004.1:0-69664 GCF_039536605.1 Microlunatus aurantiacus | reverse complement strand
CGCTTCTTCATCCCCGACGAACGCCCGATGAACGCGAGGGTGGTTGAGGAAGCTCCGTACGAAGGCACGCTGATCGACGTGCCGACGGTCCGCCTCGACGACGTCCTGCCGGAGACGGTCGACTTCATCAAGATCGATGCCGAGGGTGGTGAGCGGGAGATCTGGCGGGGCATGTCGAAGACGATCGCGAACAACCCCCAGCTCCAGATCTTCCTGGAGTTCAATCCCAAGAGGACGTCGAACTACGACCCACAGGAGTTCCTCGACGCGATCGAGGACGACGGATTCGAGCTGGCCGTGATCGGTTACGACGCGTCCACCCGAGCGGTCGACGGTGCCAGGCTCGTAGCGAACGGCACCGAGCAGATCCTCCATCTTCGCCGCGCCGCTGCGGCCTGACCTGACGGTCCGGCACTGGCAGCAGCTGCGGACATCTCGTCCCAGGCGGAGGTCGGCGACCATGTCTGGGTCCGAGCGAGTGTCGCTGTAGGGAACCGGACCACTGAAGCCGGTGTCGTCAGGTCAGGTCGAGATCGAGCTCGGAACCGATGTCCGGGTTGTCGGTGAAGTAGCCGTCCATCCCCGCCGCCAGGAAGGTCCGGATCTCAGCCTCCAGATCGCCGGCAGCAGCCGGGTCGGTGCCCTTCCGGAAGTCGGCCGGGAGGAAGCTGTTCTCCCGGCGGAAGGTCCAGCCGATGACGGTCAACCCGGCGGCGTGAGCATCGGCGACGGCCCTGGTGGGCTGACGCAGGAAGCCCTGGCTGGTGCGGGGGATCATGACGTTCTTGCAGAGTCCCACGGCGTCGGCGTACTCGGCGATCTCGGCCAGCCCTGCGGCCGTGGCCATGGTCGCGTACGTCCGCGGGTCGCCGGCCGCCTCGAAGTCGTAGGGCGCCCCGCTGCAGTTGACCAGCTGCGACAAGCCGACCGAGGTCAGCCCGTTCAGCCGCCGGAGGTTGCCCACCTCGAAGCTCTGGATGATCACCGGGGAGTCGGCGGAGTCCAGGTCGGCCGCGGCCAACGCGTCCAGCAGCGGCGTCTCCATCGGTTGGCCGATGCCGGCGAAGTAGGTGGGGTGCTTGGTCTCTGGAGTGACCCCGACCGGGAGGCCGTCGCAGGTCCGCGAGTGCCGGGCGAGGTCGAGCACCTCGGCGAGGGTGGGGATCGGGTACCTGCCGTTGAAGGCGGTGTTGGCCGGCCTGACCTCCGGGATGCGTTCCCTGGTTCGCAGGGTGCGCAGCTCGGCCAGCGTGAAGTCCTCGGTGAACCATCCTCGAACCGACTCGCCGTCGATGATCTTGCGCACCCGCCGGTTGGCGAACTCCGGGTGGGTGGCCACGTCGGTGGTGCCACCGATCTCGTTCTCGTGCCGGGCGACCGGCACGCCGTCCTTAGTCAGCACGACATCCGGTTCGATCACGTCGGCACACTGCCGGATGGCCAGCGCGTACGCGGCCAGCGTGTGCTCGGGGCGGTAGCCGCTGGCGCCGCGGTGGGCGATCACCGTCCCCTCGGCCTCGCGCGCTGTCACCGTGGCGTCGGGGTCGATCATGATCAGCTCGGGATCGTCCGGGACGCCCGCCCGACGCGTCGGCGTGCCCGACAGGTCGGTGCCGCCGGCGAGCACCAGGTGGCCGTCGGGCAGGGGCACCAGAGCCTCGACCGACCGGAGCCCGAAGCTGAACGGGTCCCCGGTTCCCCAGCCGTCGCCGTCGGCGAGCCGGTCCGGGTTGTCGAGCTTGAGCAGGTCGACCACCAGGGTCTTGGCCAGCATCCCCGACCGATCGGTCCGGGACAGGTCGACCCGGTAGACGCGTTTGCTCACGGCCGTCTCACCGCCGAAGTCGTCCCGCTCCAGGACCAGCATCGTCCGGCGTCCCACCAGCTGTGCGTCGACCACCAGGTTGGAGTCGGTGTCCACCCGGTAGTCCCAGGTGCGGCCGGTGTACTCCTCGAGCCGCGCGTCGAACTCGGCGATCACCCGCCGCCGCCCGTCCTCCTCGGCGACCAGGGGCTTCTCGAGCACGGGGTAGAGGAGGCGCCCGTCGGCGGACGCCGCCAGGGCCGCGATGCCGCCACCCGTCCGGATGGTCGCCGGGTCGTCGCCGGGGTCGGGGTGCTGCGGCGACCGGCCCAGCGGAGAGGCGACCGGCGTGCTGATCACCTGCCCGCGGCGATCCAGGTGGACGAGGAACGGGCCCCGCTCGTCACCGATCCAGAAGGTGCCGTCCGGCATCCGCTGGAGAGACTCGGGGTCGAGGTCGGCGGCGGTCAGCAGCCGGTTGCGGCTGCGGTCCCGCGCGATCGGGAACGGGATCTCCTCGTACGGGTCGGACAGGGTGAGGTGACGCAGGACCTCGACCTCGCCCGTTCCACTCCCGGCTCGCTCCCACGCGGGCCGGATCAGGTGGATCCGGAGCGGGTCGCCCTTCGCGGACGGGTCCTGGTCGGGCAGGGCCCAGAAGGTGCCGTCACCGCGGGCCACGGCGGCGGAGAACCCGGGGATGACCGCCGCCGGCGGGCTGTCGGGGGACGCCGGCGCCGCCGGCATCGTGGCCCGCGCCACCAGCCGGGGCAGACTGACCTGGCGTCCGGGGTCGGGCACCGGCTCCGCGGGAGGCTCGGCCCGGGTCACCCCGACGGGGGTGGCGGACAGCGCCAGCCCCATCGCCAGGACCAGCAGCAGCCTCCCGTACGGTCGCCGCCCGCGACGGGGGATCGGACGCGACGGGCTGACCGAGAAGGACATGGCGACTCCGGGGTCGAGGCGGGGACCTCGATTCTCGGTCATGGCGCGGGAGGCCGACAGTGCGTAGATCCACGTAGCCGCCACGTGCCCGGTCAGGGCCCCGCGACCGGATCCGTCCACCCGTTTACCGTGTCCTCATGCGATCGATCTGGAAGGGTGCGATCAGCTTCGGTCTGGTCAACGTGCCGGTCAAGCTCTACAGCGCCACCGAGGACCACGATCTCAGCCTGCACCAGGTGCACGACGCCGACGGCGGACGGATCCGCTACCAGCGACGCTGCGAGGTCTGCGGCAAGGTGGTCGACTACGCCCACATCGACAAGGCGTACGACGACGGGAACACCACGGTCGTGCTGACCGAGGACGACCTGAAGTCGCTCCCGGAGGAGCGGAGCCGGGAGATCGAGGTGGTCGAGTTCGTCCCGTCGGACCAGGTCGACCCGATCATGTTCGACCGGTCCTACTTCCTCGAGCCGGACAAGACGGCGGTCAAGGCGTACGGACTGCTGCGACGGGCCCTGGCCGACACCGACCGGACGGCGATCGTGCAGTTCTCGCTGCGCCAGAAGACCAGGCTCGGGGCCCTCCGGGTCCGGGACAAGGTGCTGATGCTCCAGTCGCTGCTCTGGGACGACGAGGTGCGCGAGGCCGACTTCCCGAGTCTGGACTCCGACGTACGGGTGTCGGCCAAGGAAGCCGAGATGGCCGCGTCGCTGGTGGAGAACATGGGGGCCGACTTCGCCCCGGAGAAGTTCTCCGACGACTACCAGGCGCAGCTGCGGGAGCTGATCGCCGCCAAGCTCGAGCAGGGCGACGCCCTGGACACCGCGGCTACGTTCGGTGAGGAGGAGGCCGGCGAACCCGAGGGCGGACAGGTCGTCGACCTGATGGAGGCGCTGCGCCGCAGCGTCGAGGAGAACCGTGCGAAGCGGGGCAGCTCCTCGGGTGTCGGCCGAGCCGAGAAGACGACGGCGACGAAGGCGTCGGCCGAGAAGACGACGGCCACGAAGGCGTCGGCCGAGAAGACCGCGGCGAAGAAGAGTCGGCCCAGGAAGTCCACCGCGAAGAAGTCGGCGACGAAGAAGTCGACCGCGAAGAGGCCCGCGAAGAAGTCCGCGTGAGGTGATCCGACCCGATGCCGGGTAGCTCGGCCAGGGCTAGGTCGTGATCGGGGGACCTGGGAACGGACTTACGAGCTTCGTCGGGTCGGATCACCACACGAGGAGCCGAGATCAGAGATCTCGGCAGTCGAACTAATGCGAGACTACCCGGTCGCCCTCAGCCGGGAAAGATCAGTGGGAGCAGGAACAGCATGGCGGTCGACCAGGTGATGTGGGTCAGGATCGGACCCAGGACCCCGCCGCTGGCGCGTCGCTCGAGTCCCACCACCGTGCCGAGCAGCGCGGCGGCGAAGACGAGGACGAGGTTGCCCGACCCGATGGTCGCCACGGTGTAGAGGATCGTGGAAATGATCACCGGGTGCCTGGTCCCGATGCCGGCGAACAGCGCCCCGCGGAAGAACAGCTCCTCGGCGACCCCGTTCATGATCGTGATGACCACGACGACAGGCAGGATCCCGTAGCGGGCATAGCCGATCACGTCCTCGGTGAGACCGGTGAGGAACGGCACCTCCCGGAAGACCAACGCCCCCAGGACGAACACCCCGGCCAGCAGCAGACCCACGGCGATGGGGGACAGGATCGGACGCCGCAGGACGCCACCGAACTCGATGTGGCCCAGATGCAGGGGACCTGAGATCAGGCTGCCGAGCATCCAGGTCGCGGCCAGACCGATGGTCAGCGGGTAGAAGGCGGGCTCGCCGGGTTCGGTGGAGAAGGAGAGACCGAGCAGGGTGGCACCCACCACGAGGGTGGCGGCCACCACGATCCGCCGACGCTTGAACTCCGCGTCGGACTGCCGGTGGTCCCGCTCGACCCGGTCGACGAACACCGGCCGCACCACCTTGGCGGCCTGCCGGGTCCACCCTCGCCTGCCCCGCGCCGGCGCGGCCGGTTCGACGGGCCTCTGGGCGTCGGTCACCGGCGAGCCCCCCGGGACTCGGTGTCCTCCTGCGCCTGCCGGGCTTCCTGCTCGAGCCGGGTCTTGCGTGCGGCCAGCGCCCGTCCGACCGCCTCGTCGTAGGTCAGCGGCTCGCCCGGGACGATCTCGCGGATCGAGTGGTCGCTGACCACCACCTCGTTGCTCATGGAGTCGACGAGGTTCCGGGCCGTGGCGGTGTTGACGTCGGTGACGAACGACAGCCAGTGCGACGACAGCCGGGGCGTCAGCAACGGGATGATCAGGATGGGCAGCGGCCGGCCGAAGTGGTTCCGGGCCACCAGCTGCATCATCTGCGCGTACGTGAGCACGTCCGGCCCGCCGACGTCGAACGTCCGGCCCCGTGCCTCGACCGGCTCCAGCACGCCCACCAGGTAGCGGACCACGTCGTCCAGCGCGATCGGCTGGGTCTTGGTCATCACCCAGCGCGGGCCGACCATGGCCGGCAGGTGCTGGACCAGCTGCCGGGTCATCTCCCAGGAGATGCCCTGGTCGCCGATCACGATGGCGGCCCGCAGCACGGTGACCGGCACGCCGTCTCCGGCCAGCAGCTCCTCGACCTCTCGCCGCGACTTCAGGTGGTCGGAGAGGTCGTCGTCCTCGCTGCCCAGGCCGCCCAGGTAGATGATCCGCTCGAGCCCGGCCTCGGCGGCGGCGGCGCTGAACGCCCGGGCCGCGTCGGCGTCGCGCTGCACGAAGTCGTCGTTCTCCAGCCCGTGCACCAGGTAGTAGGCCGCCTCGGCCCCCTGCAGGGCCTCGCGCAGCGAGTCCGGCTCGGACACGTCGCCGTAGACGGCTCGGCCCGGGCCGGCGTAGTCGTCGGGGTGCCGGGTCATGGCCAGCACCTCGTGACCGGCCTCCACCAGCGCCTGACTGAGATGGGAGCCGACGAAGCCGGACGCGCCGGTCACCAGTACTCGGGTCATGGTTCTCCTGTTGATCAGGTCGTGACTGGGGGAATCAGCTCGTGGTGAGCTCGGCCATCCGGAGCACCGTCGCTCCCAGGTTGTCGTTCTCTTCTACCCATCGTCGCTGATGCAACGCACCCGTACCGCGGGCCAGCAGACCCGCGACCAGATCGGTGACCACGGCGTGGTCACCGGCGTCGGTGAGGGCGTCGCGGAGGTGGGAGAGCAGGTCGTCGACCACCCGGCGCGCCGGCCCGGGCGTGCCGTGCACCGGGTCCAGCAGGTCACCGTCCAGGCCCGAGCGACCGGCGCGCCAGGTGGCCAGCCGCAGCACCGAGGTGGGCACCGGCAGCGGCGGCGTCCCGGACCGCCAGTCGCGCGCGGCGGTCTCCACCAGGGCCCGCACCAGGGCGGCGACCAGCAGCGTGTCGTCCCGCCGCAGGCAGACGTCGGCGATCCGGATCTCCACCGTCGGCAGGTGGTGGGACAGGCGGGCGTCGAAGTAGATCATGCCCTCGTCGAGGGCGATCCCGGTCCCGAGCAACCGCTCGACCTCGCTCCGGTAGCTGTCGGCCGAGCCGAACGGGTCGGTCGGACCGGCCGTCGGCAGCCGGGTCCAGGCCTGCGACCGGAAGCTCGCGTACCCGGTGTCGACCCCCTGCCAGTAGGGGGAGTTCGCCGACAGGGCCAAGATCACCGGCAGCCAGACCCGGATCCGGTCCAGCACCGCCGCGCCCTCCTCCGCCGACTCGACGTCGACGTGGACGTGGCACCCGCAGGTCAGCTGCTCGGCCGTGGTGAGCCCGAAGGCCTCCACCATCGCGCGGTAGCGGGGCTTGACGGTCAGCTCGGGCACGACCGGGACGGGGGAGGTGCCGGTGGCCACGATCCGGGCCCCGACCTTCTCCGCGGCCGTCGCGGCCTCGCTGCGCCAGTGCCGGAGCTGCTCGGCCAGCTCGGTCAGCGTGCTGCAGGGCCGGGTGCCGATCTCGATCTGCTGCTGCTGGAGCTCGGCCTCCAGTCCGTCGGACGCCGCCAGCACCGAGCCGGCGACTGCCACCGGGGCCCCGGTCCCGGGGTCGACCAGCAGCAGCTCCTCCTCGACCCCGACCGTGCGCATGCCGACAGTCTGTCGGTAAGCACCGGTGCCGGCGCACCCGGTCGTTTACGGTGTAGCCATGGGTATCGGACTCGGCATCTTCCTGATCGTGGTCGGCGCGATCCTGCTCTTCGCGCTGAACGTGAACATCCCCTACGTGTCGGACGACACCCTGGGCATCATCCTGCTGGTGGCCGGGGCACTGACCCTGGTGCTGGCCCTCGTCCTGCAGGCGCAGCGCGGCCGCACCAAGCACGTGCAGGAGACCCGGTACGACGGGCCGCCCCCTGCCTGACCGTCCCCGCCCGACGTGGCGAGTGACGGCCCGGAACCCGATCCACAGTCCGGCCCCAGGGCCAGGCCGCTGGGCCGGGTGCCAGAGCCCGAGGGTCAGGGCCCGGGTGCCAGAGCCGGGGTGCCAGAGCCCGAGGGTCAGGGCCCGGTGTCTGAGCCCCGGTGGAGAGCCGGGCGTCAGAGCACGGCGAGGGCTTCACGAGCCTCCTGCAGGGACACCTCGCGCTCGCCGACCAGCCGCCGCGCCGCTCGGGCGTCCTGACGCGCCGCGGTCTCGGCCTCCTCGGCGCCGGCCAGCTCGCTGCGCAGCTGCTCCACCCGCTCGGCCAGCCCGTCCGCGCGCTCGGTGGCCACCCGTGCCTCCTCGGCAGCTGCCGCCAGCGCCTCCTCGGCCTCCCCGAGCTGGTGCTCGGCCCGCTCCCGCGCCAGCCGGTGCTCCTCGGCCCGGGCTCGCTGCTCCGCCGCCCGGTCCACCTCGGGTGGTCCGTCGACCGGGCTGACCACGGCCGGCTCCGGCGCCGCCGAGCCCTCGGCGGCCGGTGAGCCCGCCGGTTCGAGCGCGAAGCCGAACCCGCCGTACGACTGGGCCTGGCTGAGGGTGCCGAGGCGCACCTGCGCGCCCGTCTCCGGATCGGCCAGTGCCGCCTGCAGGGTCTGGGTGACCTCCACCCGGGCGGCCTCCGGCGCGTCGTAGCCGTGGTCGCGGCCGATCTCGACCGCTCGTCGGGTGGCGGCAGACAGCGCCTTGCCCCGGTCGGCGGAGAGTCGGCGCAGCTCCGGTCCCGACAGCTGCTGCTGGGCAGCCTGCAGCGCCGCCCCCAGATCGAGCAGGGCGCTCAGCTCGTCGGGGGCCTCGCGGGCGTACAGGTTGACCAGCCAGGCCGAGCGGGTCGGGCGCCGCAGCGCGCCGATGGCGGTGGCGAGCGGGCGGTCCTTGGCCGCCCGGGCCTGCGCGACGAGCTCCTTGCGGCGCGCGACGAAGTCGTCGGGCGAGCCGGCGTAGAGCTCCTGGCTCGCCGACTCCAGGTCCACGGGGATCAGCCCACGTCCGAGGGTGCGGCCTCGCCGTCGCCGAGGTCGGGCTCGGGGAAGGTGAGCTCGACGTTGTCGATCAGCCGGGTCGTGCCCACCTTGGCGGCGACCATGGCCAGGGCCGGGCCGGTGTGGTCGTCCGGCACCGCGGCCATCGTCGCGGCGTTGACCACGGTGACGTAGTCGAGCACGACCTCGCCGGAGACGACGGCCTCGGCCAGCACCCGCTCGGCGGCGGCCAGCGCCTCGGTGGGGGTGGTCGCTCCCTCGGCGGCTCGCAGTGCGCCGTTCAGCACCAGGGCGGAGGCCCGCTCCGACGGACTGAGGAAGCGGTTCCGGCTGGACATCGCCAGACCGTCGGCCTCGCGGATGATCGGCGCTCCGACGACGGCGGTCTCCAGGTTGAGGTCGAGCACCATCCGGCGGATGCAGGCCAGCTGCTGGGCGTCCTTGCGGCCGAAGACGGCGATGTCGGGACGGACGATGTTGAGCAGCTTGAGCACCACGGTCAGCACCCCGTCGAAGTGCCCGGGGCGGGACGCGCCCTCCAGCAGGTCACCGATCGGTCCGGCGTTGACGCTGACCTGGCGACCGGCGGGGTAGATCTCCGCGACGCTCGGGGTGAACACGACGTCGACCCCGGCCTTCTCGGCCCGGGCCAGATCCACCTCCAGGGTGCGGGGGTAGCGGGCGTAGTCCTCGTTCGGGCCGAACTGCAGCGGGTTCACGAAGATGCTCATCACGACCAGGTCAGCCACCCCGCGGGCCAGCCGGACGAGGGACAGGTGGCCCTCGTGCAGGGCTCCCATGGTGGGCACGAAGGCCAGGTGGGGCCGGGGCGAGCTGTCGGCCAGCAGCGCCGTCCGGAGGGTGTCGAGCTCGGCGACGCTGGTCGCGACCCTCACGACCACCCTCCGTCGAAGGTGTGCTCCGGCGCCGGGAACGCTCCCGTCCGGACCTCGTCGACGTAGCGGCCGACCGCCTCGCCCATCACCGCGTCCAGGTCGGCGTACTGCCGGACGAACCGGGGGAGCCTGCCCTTCCGTAGGCCGAGCATGTCCTGCCACACCAGGACCTGGGCGTCGCAGTCGGCACCGGCACCGATGCCCACGGTGGGGATGGCGACCTCGGCGGTCACCCGCTTGGCCACGTCGACCGGCACCATCTCCAGCACGATGGCGAAGGCCCCCGCCTCGGCCACGGCGAGCGCGTCGGCCAGCACCGTGTCGGCGGCGTCGTCACCGCGGCCCTGGACCCGGTAGCCACCGAGGGCGTGCTCGCTCTGCGGGGTGAAGCCGATGTGGCCCATCACCGGGATGCCGGCGGCGACCAGCTTGCGGATCTGGTCCACGACCCGCACGCCACCCTCCAGCTTGACCGCGTGGCTGCCCGCCTCCTTCATGAAGCGGGTGGCGGTGGCGAGCGCCTGGTTGGGACCCTCCTCGTACGACCCGAAGGGCAGGTCGGCGACCACCAGCGACCGGTGGGTGCTGCGCACCACGGCCCGGGCCAGCGGGATCAGCTCGTCCACCGTGATCGGCAGGGTCGAGTCGTAGCCGTAGACCGTGTTGGCCGCCGAGTCGCCCACCAGCAGCGCCCAGACGCCGGCGCGCTCGAACAACGCGGCGGTGTACGTGTCGTAGCTGGTCAGCATCGCCCACCGCTCACCGCGGACCTTGGCCTGCTGGAGGTCGGGGATCCGGATGCGCCGCGGGGGAGGCGTGTCCCGGTACGGTGCCGGGGTCTCGGTCATCGGTGCGGTTCACGCCCTCCGGTCGAGGTCCGCGGCGGCTGCGGACCGGGAATGCCAACGACGAACTTAACGCATCCGCTCCCGGCGTGATTCCGTCACGGGCGGGGGTCGCGGGCGTCGTACGCCCAGAACCCGCGCTGGGCGGCGGTCGCGGCCAGCACCAGCACGACGCAGAGCAGACCGCCGCCGAGCGCGGCCCAGCTCTCCGCGGTCCAGGTGGCGGCGGTGCCGAGCACCAGGTCGCCGAGGCGGGGGCCGCCGGCCACCACCACGATGAAGATGCCCTGCAGCCGACCGCGCATGTCGTCGGGCGTGGCCGACTGGAGGATGGTCTGGCGGAACACCGAGCTGACCGCGTCGGCGCCGCCGGCCAGGGCGAGGAACGACCCCGCCGCGACCAGGGGCACCAGCAGAGCGGCCCCGGGGTGGGAGGGGCCGATCCCGAGCAGCAGGCCGCCGAAGCCGGCCACGGCCAGCCCGAAGACCGCGATCGACACCACGATCACCCGGCCCTGGTGGACGACCCGGACCAGCCCGCCGGAGAACAGACCGGCCAGCACCGCGCCCGCGGCGAACGCCGCGCTCAGCACCCCCGTGGTGAACGCACCGCCGCCCAGGAAGATCACCCCGACCGCCGGGAACAGCACCCGGGGCATGGCGATGATCATGGCGATCAGGTCGACCACGAAGGTCATCCGCACGTTGGGCCGGGTGGCCAGGTAGCGGAACCCGTCGATCACCGCGCCGAGCCCGAGCTTCAGCGGCTTGTCGTCGGCCCCCACCATCGGCGGCAGGTCCGGCAGACGCCACAGGGCCCACAACGCCGCGGTGAAGAGGACGGCGTCGACCGCGTACGCCGCCCCGAAGCCGGGGCCCGCCACCAGGAACGCCGCGATCAGCGGGCCCACCGTGAGGGCGATGTTCCAGGCCACGGTCTGCAGCACGTTGGCCGCGGGCAGCAGCCGGGGCTCGACCAGGCGGGGGATGATCGCGGTCCGGGCCGGGTTGTTGATGGCGAAACCGGCTGACTGCAGCGCCACCAGCCCGTAGAGCAGACCCACCGACTCCAGGCCCAGCACGGCCTGGATCACCAGGCCGAGCACCACCACCCACAGGCCGACGGCGGAGAACAGCGCCACCCGGCGCCGGTCGTACGCGTCGACCAACGCGCCACCGTAGAGCCCGAGCAGCACCAGCGGGACCAGGGCGAAGATGCCCAGCAGCCCCACCGAGAAGGTCGACCGGGTGATGTCGTAGATCTGCAGCCCGACCGCCACGACACTCAGCTGGGTGCCGAGGTTGGACAGGCTCAGACCCGCCCACAGACGGCGAAAGGCGGGACTGACCGACAGCGGGGTCAGGTCCAGCAGGACAGCCAGATCAGGCCCCGCCGGCCGGTCGGGTGGTGACGATGTGCTCGATGATCGCGGTCGTCGACACCGACGGCGTCCGGGGCAGGTAGATGACCTCGCAGACGTCGGAGACCCAGTCGAACTTCCCGGTCCAGTCGTCGCCCATGACCAGCACGTCGGCACCGTGGGAGGTGATGTAGTCCCGCTTCAGCTCGAGGCTCTCCTCCACGAACACCTCGTCGACGACCTTGAGGTTCGAGACGAGCTCGACCCGCTCGTCCTGGGTGAAGACGGGGTTGCGCCCCTTCTTGGCGAAGTTGAGCGCGTCGGAGGACACCCCGACGACGAGGCGGTCGCCGTGCTCGGCCGCCCGGTTGAGCACCCGGATGTGGCCCACGTGCAGCACGTCGAAGGTGCCGAACGTGATCACGGTCTTGGCCATCGTGGGTGTCCTCCAGAGGTGTCGCGCCGGTGCCGGCCACCGGTTGCTCGGATCACCTTAGTCGCGGCGCGGCCCTGCTCCGACGAGCGACGCGGACCCTGAAAAGGGTCCGGACGTGGTGCGGCCCACCTGACCGGCGGGAACAGGTGGGCCACGTTGGGGAGTGACGCGTCGTCACTCGGTTCGGGTCGGGCTAGCGGGTGATGTCCTCGCCGGCCTGACGAACGTCCTCGGCGGCCTGCTTGGCCTTGCCGGAGGCCTGGTCGGCCACACCCTCGCCCTGGAGGCTCTGGTTGTCGGTCGCGTCGCCGACCTTCTCCTTGGCCGCGCCCTTGAGCTCCTCGGCCTTCGCCTTGGCCTTGTCGAATCCACTCATGCTGAAACCTCTCCTCCGATCCGCTCGTTCTCACTACGATGCGTAACAAGAAATGCGGACCATGGACTTCCTCAGGGTAGTCACTGGAGTTTACATTGTAAATACCCATGCGGCGGGCCGGGGTCCACAGACATCCATCAGCGGTGCCGTTCTCGGTCGTCTGGCGCTTCGAGGGTGTGACATCCGCCGAGCGAGGGAACGAGCATGGACGACAGGATGGGTCCGGCCGGGACGGAGGACGTCGACGCGGACGCCGAGGCGACGACCGCTGGTCCCCGAAGACCGTTGGACCAGATGCGGATCCTCCGGGCCGCTGTCGAGTTCATCGACGTGAACGGCTTGAGCAAGCTCACGATGCGACGGTTGGGCGCCCACCTAGGCGTCGAGGCGATGGCTCTCTACCGCTATGTCCCGGGCCGCGAGCAGCTGCTCGACGGGGTGGTGGAGATGGTGATGGACGAGCTGTACGAGACCACCAACGCCGGCGGCCTGTCCACCAGCTGGCAGGAGTACCTGCAGATGCAGGCCCACGCCGTCCGCACCATCGCGGTCAAGCACCCCCGGATCTTCCCCCTGGTCGCGACCCGGCCGCCGTCGGCACCGTGGCTGCGGCCGCCGCTGCGGAGTCTGCGGTGGGTCGAGTCGTTCCTCCAGGGACTGCACGACTACGGGTTCCGGCCCAAGGTCAGCGTCGCGGTCTACCGGTCCTTCGCGACCTTCCTGCTCGGTTCGCTGCTGCTGGAGTCGGGCACCCTGGAGGACCTGACCATCACCGAGAAGGTGAACCTGGCCTTCATCGAGGACGACGACCTGTCCTCCTACCCGATGATCTCGGCGGTGACCGAGGAGCTGAAGGACGGCGGGTTCGAGGTCGAGTTCGAGGCCGCGCTCGAGGACCTGATCGAGCGCGTCACCGTGATGCGGTCCTGAGCCGCGCCGCCGGGAGGCGCTAGGCCACCGCCGAGCCGGCCCCCGTCACGTCGGCGCCCACCACGACCGTGAGCGCGCCCGGGACGACCTCGGCGACCAGCCGGCTGAACTCGCCCTCGACGTCCCCGTCGAGCTGGTAGGTCTCCGGCTTCCGCAAGGCCACCTCGACCCGCTTGCCCCGGTGCAGCTCGAGCGCGTCGTCCTTGCGCTGCCGTCGGATGATCATCCGACCGATGATCTTGAACCAGTCCCGGAGCCGGCGGGGCGAGGCCACCATCACGTCCAGCAGACCGTCGTCGTAGACCGCTCCGGGGATCAGGTCGATGTTCGGCGGGATGCCGCCCACGTTGCCGATCAGCACCATCATCGCCTTGTGGTGCTTGATGGGCCGGTCGTCCACCTTCACCCGCACCGACATCGGCAACCGGCCGAGCGCCTTGCCCGCGGCCAGGAAGTAGGCGGCGGTGCCGATGGTCTTCTTCAGGTCGCTGCTCACCTCGTCCATGATCATCGCGTCCAGCCCGGCTCCGGCCATCACGGCGAAGTGCTGCGTACGGTCGCCGTCCAGGGTGATCTTGACCAGGTCGATGTCGCGGGTGGTCCCCTCGGCGGCCACCTCGAGGGCGGGCTCCTCGGTGCGCGGCAGTCGCAGGTTGTAGTCCAGCAGGTTCGCCGTGCCGGCCGGGACGATGCCGAGCGGTGTGCCGGAGCCGGCGAGGGCCTCGGCCACGGCACGCACAGTGCCGTCCCCGCCGGCCACGATGATCCGCTCGACGCCGGCCTGCAGAGCCTCGGCGGCGCGACCCTGTCCGGGATCGTCCTTGCTGGTCTCCAGCCACAGCAGGTCGGTCCACCCGGCCCCGTCCAGGATCGAGGTCGCCAGTTCGCGGAACTGGGGACTCACCTTGACCGGGTTGAAGATCACGGCACAACGACGGGAAGCATCTGACACGTGCGCCAGTGTCGCAGACTGGGCACGTGGAGAACCCGTTCGAGCGTTACTCGCTGGGCGACCTGGTCGGGCGGCGGACCTTGAAGTGGCAGGCCTACCCGGCCGACGTGCTGCCGTTGTGGGTCGCGGAGATGGACACGGACCTGGCGGAGCCCGTCCGCGACGCCGTCATCGCGGCGGCCCGGTCCGGAGCGGTCGGCTACCCGTGGGGTCGGGCCTACCCGGATGCGCTGGCGGGGTACGCCGCCGACAGCTGGGACTGGTCGCTGGACGCCGACACCGTGCGGCACACCGCCGACGTGATGACCGGGATGGCTCACCTGGTGCGGCTGGTCACCCCACCCGACGGCGTGCTCGTCCTCACCACGCCGGTCTACCCGCCCTTCCTCGACCTGCCCGCCATCACGGGGCTGCCGGTGCGTCTCGTCGGCCTGACCGGGGCGGGGCGCCTGGACCTCGACGCCCTGGCCGTCGCCTTCGCCGCTGTCCGGGCCGAGAACCGGACGCCCACCCTCGCGCTGTGCAATCCCTGCAACCCGACCGGCGTCGCCCACCGGCACGCCGAGCTCGAGCAGCTGGCCGGCCTCGCCGCCGAGCACGGGGCACGTGTGGTGGTGGACGAGATCCACGCCCCGCTGGTCCACCCGGGGGCCACCTTCACGCCCTTCCTGACCGTCGCCGGCGCCGAGCGGGCGTACGCGGTGCACTCCGCCTCCAAGGCGTTCAACCTGCCCGGTCTCAAGGCGGCGCTGATCGTCCCGGGGGCCGGTGCGGTGGACGAGCTGACCGGGGGACTGCCCGCCACGCTCGACCACAGCGCCAGCTCGATCGGGGTGCTGGCCCACGCCGTGGCGTTGACCGAGGGCCGGGACTGGCTGGCCGCGCACCTCGCCGGTCTCGACCAGAACCGTCGACAGCTCGGTGCGCTGCTGGCCGCGCAGCTGCCGGGCGTTCGCTGGCAGCCGCCCGAGGCGACGTACCTGGCCTGGCTGGACTGCCGGGGTCTCGACCTGGACGGCGACCCGGCGGAGGTGTTCCTGACCCGTGGCAAGGTGGCCCTGAACAGCGGGCCGACCTTCGGACCGGGCGGGGAGGGGCACGTCCGGCTCAACTTCGCCACAGCTCCGCAGGTGCTGACCGAGGCCGTGGGCCGCATCCGCAGCGTCCTGGATCGCTGAACCACCGGTATGCGCGTCTCCCTGCCCGTCGCGGGCACGCTGGCCGCCTCGGCGGCGGTCGTCGCCGGGCTGCGGCTGAGCTTCGGCTCCCGGTCCCAGCTGTTCGGCGACTTCCCGTACGCGGGCGCGGACGCCGAACGGGTGGTCGCCCTGACCTTCGACGACGGCCCCAACGAACCGTGGACCTCGATGATCCTCGACACGCTGGCCGAGCGGGGGGTGCCCGGCACCTTCTTCCAGGTCGGTCGCTGCGCGCAGCGGCACCCGGAGACCACCCAGCGGGTGGTCGACGAGGGTCACGTGCTCGGGAACCACAGCCTCACCCACGAGCTCGGCAGCTATCTGCGGGACGCCGACCAGCGGGCCGAGGTGACGCTGGGTCGGCTGGCTCTCGCCGAGATCGCCGGGGTGACCCCGCGGCTCTACCGTCCGCCCTGGCTGTGTCACTGGCCCTGGGTGCTGCGGGGCATCGCCGGCACCGGCTCGCAGGTGGTGTCCGGCACCTTCGTCCACCCGCTGGAGGTGTTCCAGCCGGAGCCCCGGCGGCTGGTGGCCGGAGCCGAGCGGGCCGCCGCCCCCGGCGCGATGATCATCGTGCACGACGGCCGCGAGTCCCGCGGTGGCTTCCGTGGTCAGACCGCCGCGGCCGTCGGACCGATCATCGACCGCCTCCGTCGGCGTGGCTACGGCTTCACCACCGTCGACCGGCTGCTGGGCGTGGACGCCTATGCCTGAGCGCCGGTCGCGGGGCGCGAGCGGCTCGCGGCGACGGCTGCTGCCCGAGCCGAGGCTGTACCCGTTGCTGGCCGCCCTGATGGCCGGGCTGCTGCTCTCCGAGCTCGACCAGTCGATGGTGGCGGCCGCTCTCCCGACGATCGTCGACGAGCTCGACGGGGTCGGGGACCTGATGTGGGTCAACACCGCCTACCTGCTGGCGGCCACCGGCGTCCTGCCGCTGTACGGGGCGCTCGGCGACCGGTGGGGTCGACGGCCGGTGATCCTGGCCGCCCTCGGGCTGCTCATGGTCGGGTCGGTGGTGGGAGCGCTCGCGTCGGGGATGGGGGTGCTGATCACCGCCCGGGTGATCCAGGGGCTGGGGGCGGGCGGGATGCTGGTGCTGGTGCAGGCGGCGGTCGCCGACGTGCTCCCGGTGCGCGACCGGGCGCCGGTGATGAGCGCCGTCGGGGCCGTCTTCGCCGCCGCGGCCGTCGCTGGACCGCTGCTGGGTGGCTGGCTCGCCGGGGGACCGGGCTGGCGCTGGACGTTCTGGATCAACCTCCCCGTGGGCGGTCTCGCCCTGCTGGCCGGCTGCTGGCTGCTGCCCAAGCGCCCGGCCGACGCCGTGGCGCGGCGCTGGCGGGCTCGGGACCTGGTGCCGCTGGGGCTGTTCCGGGTCCGGATCTTCGCCCTCGTCGCCGTGGCCGGTCTGGTGCTCGGCGCCGCCCTGTTCGGCGCCGTCGGCTACCTGCCCACCTATCTGCAGCTCGGTCTCGGACTCAGTCCGGTGACCGCGGGACTGTGGATGCTCACCCTCGTCGGCGGGCTGGCCATCGGCACCCTGGTCTCGGCCCAGGTGGTCGGTCGCACCGGGGTCCACCGGCCGCTCCCGATCATCGGTGCCGTGGCCGCCGCCGCCGCCCTGGCCCTGCTGGCCGCGCTCGGCCCCACCCCCGCCCTGCCCCTGGTCGGGGTGGCGCTGGCGGTCCTCGGTGTGGGCATCGGCGGCGCCTGGGAGGTGCTGGTGGTGATGGTGCAGAACGCGGTGGAGAGCAGCCGGGTGGGCGCGGCCACGGCGATGAACGGCTTCACCCGTGAGGTGGGTGTGGTGCTCGGCTCTGCCTACGCTGGCGGGATGATCACCACCGGGCTGGCCGACGACACCCCGGCCGCGGCGGTCTTCGGACCGGTCTTCGCGGCGCTGGCTCTGGTGGCCGTGGTCGGGGCGGTCGTGCTGCTGGCGGTGCCCCGGAAGCCGCTGTCGACCGCCCGCCCCGCCGCCGATCGCGAGCTGGCCCGGCGATGAGGTTCTCGGTGGTGGTGCCGGCCTACAACGAGGCCGCGACCCTGCCCGCGGCCCTCACCTCGCTGCGCCGGCAGGAGCTGGACGGCGACTCCTTCGAGATCATCGTGGTGGACAACGGCAGCGACGACGCGACGGCGGAGATCGCCCGCGCGTACGGCGCGCGCGTCGTCTCCGAGCCGCGGCGCGGGGTCTGCGACGCCCGTCAGGCCGGGGTGGAGGCGGCCCGCGGCGAGTTCGTGGTCTCCACCGACGCCGACACCACCCACCCGGCCGACTGGCTGCGGCGGATCGACGCCCGGCTGCAGAACCGCCCGGACGCCGTGGCCGTGGCCGGACCCTGTTCCTACGCCGACCCGCCGTGGTGGGGACGGGTCTTCCCCCGCGTCGGGTTCGCCCTGGTCGCGGTGGTGGCGCGACTGACCGGCCGGCCCTCCTACCTGACGGCCACCAACGTCGCCTTCCGCCGACAGGGGTTCCCCGGCTACGACACCCGGCTGACCCAGGGCGGGGACGAGGTCGACCTGCTCCGTCGTCTCCGCGCGCGGGGACCGGTGCTCTGGGACGCAGGTAACGAGGTGAGCACCTCGGCGCGGCGGTTCCGGCTCGGTTTCGTGCACACCCTCGTCGTCTCGTACGGCTACTACTACCTGCTCTCCACCCTGGTCAACCGGATCACCCGTCGGCGGGTGATCGGTGTGGCCCCCGCCGTGCGCCCCGAGCCCGTGCGCCCCGAGCGCCCCTAGCCCGCCGTGCGCCCCGAGCCGGCCGTACCGAACCGCTGGGCCCGAGACGGACACGCCTGACCACGGGACCCGGTCCGAGAAAACGCCTTGTCCGGCGTGGGCCCGCGGTGATTCACTCGCCCTGATCGACCGACCACCCGCCCAGAGAGGAAACCCGAGTGCGAGCAGCGCGCATGACCCGACCGACCACCATCGATCTCGAGGACATGACGCCCGTTGCCCACCCTGAACCTCGGCGTCGTCGCGCACGTCGACGCCGGTAAGACCTCACTCACCGAACAGCTTCTCTTCCACACCGGGGTCATCGACCGACCCGGTCGGGTCGACGACGGCACGACCCAAACCGACGGGCTGGCCCTCGAGCGCGCCCGCGGGATCACCATCCGCGCCGCCGTCGCGTCGTTCAGGCTGCACGACCTCGTGGTCAACCTGATCGACACCCCCGGCCACCCCGACTTCATCGCGGAGGTGGAGCGCTCGCTGGCCGTGCTGGACGGGGCCGTCCTGGTGGTCTCGGCAACTGCCGGGGTGCAGGCCCAGACCCGGGTCCTGTTCCGCGCGCTCCGCCGGCTGGGACTGCCGGTGATCATCTTCGTCAACAAGATCGACATCTCCCGGCGCGACCCCGAGGAGGTGGTCGACCAGCTCCGCCGTCGGCTGGTCGCCCCGCTGGTGGTCCTGCAGCAGGTCCGGGAGCTGGGCGAGCCCTCGGCTTCGGTCGCGCCGGCCGACCCGTACGGGTGGCTGGATGCCCTGGCGGACAACGATCCTGAGCTGTTGCGCGGTTACGTCGACGACCCGACCAGCGTGGCGGCCGAAGACCTGCGCACGAGTCTGCGACGGGCGGCCCGGTCCGGCGCCGTGGTGCCGGTGGTGTTCGGCTCGGCCGTCACCGGGACCGGGGTCCCCGAGCTGGTGCGGGTCCTGCCCGAGCTGCTCCCCCTCACGACGGACCGGTCGGACGGACCGCTCTCCGGCACGGTGTTCAAGATCACCACCGAGGGTGGCACCAAGATCAGCCACCTCCGCCTGACGAGTGGCCGACTGCACCTGCGGGAGCGGCTGAGGACGCCGGCCGGTCGGCGCGGCGGCAAGATCACCGGCATCGAGGTGTACGACGGCGGCCCGCCCAGGCCGGCCGAGAGCCTGGAGGCGGGCCAGATCGGACGGGTCCGCGGGCCGTCCGAGCTGCGCATCGGCGACCCGATCGGGGTGCCGGACCAGCGGCGCCGGTGGACGTTCGACCGACCCAGTCTGGAGACCGTGATCACCGCCGAGCCGGCGGGAGAGGCAGGCGCGCTGTTCGCGGCGCTGACCGAGCTCGCCGCCGAGGACCCGCTGATCGGGGTGCGTCGGCAGGGCGAGGAGCTGCGGGTGTCCCTCTTCGGTGAGGTCCAGAAAGAGGTGATCGAGGCGACCCTGGCCAGCGCTTACGGACTTCGGGTCGGCTTCGCTCCGACCACGGTGGTCTGCGTCGAGCGCGTTCGCGGGGTCGGCGAGGCCGTGGAGATCCTCCACGACGACGCCAACCCGTTCCTCGCCGGCGTCGGTCTGCGGGTGGAGCCGGCGCCGCCCGGCTCCGGCACCAGCTACCGGGTGGCCGGCGACCGGCTGGGCACCATGCCGCCCGCCTTCTTCCGGGCGGTGGCCGAGACGGTGCCGGAGGCGCTGGCCCACGGGCCGAGTGGCTGGCCCGTCCCCGATTGCGTGGTGACGCTGGTCGCGACGGGCTACGCGCCGCGGCAGAGTCACGCCCACGCGACCTTCGACAAGTCCATGTCCAGCACGGCCGGCGACTTCCGGCACCTCACACCGCTCGTGCTGGCCGAGGCGCTGACGGCAGCCGGGACGGTGGTCTGCGAACCGATCCAGCGGGTCCGGCTGGAGATCCCGGAGGACACGGTGCCGACGGTGCTCTCGGCGGTCGTGGCCGCCGACGGGGTGCCGACCGCCCCGACCCGGGCCGGCGACCTGGTCGAGCTGGAGGCGCTGGTCCCCGCGCGGACCCTGCACGCGCTGACCCAGCAGCTCCCCGGGCTGACCCGGGGCGAGGGCGTGGTCGAGTCGGCCTTCGACCACCACGCCCCCGCACGCGCCGCCGAGGCGTTGCGGGGTCCTCGTCCCGACCCGGACCCCTACCGGCGACGCGCCTACCTGCTGGCCCGAGCCGGCGCTCGCCACGCCCACCGGGTCTGAGCAGCGCCGGCGGCCCTACCGGAACCGGACCCGGGGGCGACACGAACCGGACCGGGTGGGATCACGACGACGTCAGGTCGTAGACCGTGGCCCCGCCCACGGTGGTCGCGGGGTAGGTGGCTTCGACCCAGGTGGTGATCTGCGTAGCCGCCGAGTCGCTGCCGCCGCCCCGGCCGCCCCCGCCACGTCCTCCGTCGGAGGCGATGAGGTAGCTGAGGTCCCCGGCCTCCACGTACGCCTGGAACTGCGCCAGCGTGGGGGCGTCGTCGCTGCCGCCCCAGCCGCCGATCGCCATCACGGCGGTGTCGGTGGCGAGGATGTAGCCCGCGGCGCTCTGGCTGCCGATCACCGCTGCCGACCAGCGGGTGTCGGTGGCGTTCAGCAGGTCGACCAGCTGGGTGCTGGTGGTGCTCTGCCCGACGGCCCGACCGCCCGCCGGGGCGCCACCCGTCGGGGCGCCGGCTCCGGCCGGGTTCGCCGCGCCGTCGGTGGGTCGCCGGCCCGGACCGCCGGGGGAGACCTGGTCCGCTCCGGCCACGACCGGGCCGGAGGTCGGGATCGACCCGGTGTGACCGGTGGCGGCGGTGGCGAGCGTCCAGGCGGCCGCACCCCCCGAGGCGCCGAGGGCGCCGACCAGCAGCCCGGCGACCGCGAGCGTCCGCAGCCGGGCCGTCGACAGGGCCAGCAGCAGTGCACCCAGCACACCCGCCCCCAGCATCAGCCAGCGCCCCCAGCCGAGCCAGCCGTCGGCGTCCCGGCCCATCAGGTAGGTGCCCCAGCCGGCCGTGATGGCGATCATGACGGCCAGCGTCAGCCGCGCCGGCAGGGAGCGGCGTCGACGCCACAGCGCGACCCCCGCGCTGCCGACCAGACCACCGAGGGCGGGGGCGAGGACGACGGCGTAGTAGGGGTGGATCGTCCCGTCCATGAAGGAGAAGACGCCGGCTGAGACGACCAGCCAACCGCCCCAGAGGATCGCCGAGGCGCGCAGCGTGTCACCCCTCGGGGCCCGCCAGGTGATCACCAGCAGGGCGACCAGTCCCAGCAGCGCGGCCGGCAGGAACCAGGAGATCTCGCCGCCGAACGCCGTGTTGACCATCCGCAGCACACCGGCCCCGCCGCCGAAGCCGGTGTTGGCGCGGCCCATGCCCCCACCGGCGAGGCCGGCGCCACCCGGGGCTCCGCCGCCCGCACCCGAGCCGCCCAGCAGCCGACCCAGGCCGTTGTAGCCCAGCGCCAGCTCCCACAGCGAGTTGTTCTCCGAGCCGCCGATGTAGGGACGGGCGGCCGCCGGCCAGAGCGCGACCAGGGCGACGAACCAGCCCGCCGAGATGACCAGGGAGACGAAGGCGGCGGCCAGGTGGAGCAGGCGGGTCCGCAGCCGGACCGGCGACGCCACCAGGTACACCAGCCCGAGTGCGGGCAGCACCAGGAAGGCCTCGCCCATCTTGGTCAGGAAGCCGAAGCCGATCGCGGCGCCGGCCACCACCATCCAGGCCGCTGCCGAGTGGGCGGACCGGGCCGCCAGGCCGCGGCCCGCGTCCACGGCCCGCACGACGGCGTACGCGCTGAGCGTCATCACGAAGACCAGCAGCGCATCGGGGTTGTTGAAGCGGAACATCAGCGCGGCCACCGGCGTCAGCATCACCACGGCCCCGGCGACCAGGCCCGCGGCGTCGCCGGCCCACCGGCGTGCGGTCGCCCAGGTCAACGCCACGGTGCCGACCCCGAGCAGTGCCTGCGGCAGCAGCATGGAGAAGGAGGAGTACCCGAACAACCGGGCCGACAGCACCATCAGCCACAACGCGCCCGGCGGCTTGTCCACGGTGATCGCGTTGGCGGCGTCCAGGGAGCCGAAGATCCACGCGGTGACGGACTCGGTGCCGGACTTCACCGCGGCGGCGTAGAAGGAGTTGGCGTCGCCGCTGCTGGTCAGGTCGGTCAGGTACAGCGCGGCGGTGGCCGCCAGCAGCACGACCACACCGACGACCGGCCAGCGTCGTGGCCGCCCGGAGGTGGCCGGGGCGACGCCGTCCGGGGTCGGGGTGACCGGGGCGGGAGCGGGCAGGGTGGAGACCATGGCCTCAGCGTGCGGCGACGCCCTGTGCCCGGCACCCGCGGAGGCTGTGGGGGATCTGTGACGTCCGGCCGGGTCCGGAGCGTGAGCTCGTCACGGGCGAGAATGCCGCCATGAGTGGACCTCTGCTGCCCGAACCGTACGGGCCCTCCGGCCGGGAGCCGTCGGCCGCCGAGCTGGCCACCGCCACCGACCCCCGGTTGGGGATCGCGTACGCGGTCAACGTCCGCAACGAGGGCGGTGGCGAGAACTCGGTCGCGCAGGTGATCGTGACCTACCGGGTCCACCGGCTGGCTCCCGGCGGGGGGACCCTGCCCGCGCTGCAGGTGGAGATGCGTGGCCGGCGGCTGCAGGGGATGGTGGCCGACGGTGACCTGATCCAGGCGCCGACACCGCTGCCGCCGACCGGGTTGGTCCAGCTCGAGTCGGTGACCAACCTGACCACTGGCTCGCCGGTGGTCCTGGCCCCGGCCCGGACGTCGGGCTGCGCCGTGGCGTCCCTGGTCGCGGTGCTGGCTTTCGCGGTGATCTTCATCGTGTTCATCGTCGTCGCGTTCCTCACGACCTCTTAGCGGTCGGCTGCCGGTCGGAGCCGGATCCGCCGGCCAGACCGCCGGCCCTAGGGTGAGTCCATCCGCCGTGGAGGAGGAGCTCGACCCGTGACCGTGACCGTGCACACCAGCTACATCCACCCGCTCCGTGAGCCGGGCGGCGAGGTGGCTCTGCTGGGCGGCAAGGGCGCCTCGCTGGTACGCCTCACCGAAGCCGGCTTCCCCGTGCCGGACGGGTTCTGCCTGACCACCGACGCGTACGCCGCCTTCGTGGCCGGCAACGGTCTCGGTCCGGTGATCGGCCAGCTGACCCGGCGCCTCGACCCGCAGGACGCGGCGGCGCTGGAGCGGGTGTCGAGCATCATCACCACCGGCTTCGAGGCCGGCGACGTGCCTTCCAGCGTGGTCAACCAGCTCCGGGAAGGCTATGCGGGGCTGGGCTTCGGGCGGGTCGCGGTGCGCTCGTCGGCGACGGCGGAGGACCTGCCCAGCGGCTCGTTCGCCGGTCAGCAGGAGAGCTTCCTCGACATCGGCGACATCGGCGCCCTGGTCGACGCCGTCCGGGGCTGCTGGGCCTCCGCCTGGTCACCGCGAGCCCTGGCCTACCGCGCCCGGCAGGGTGTGACCGCCGACGTCTCCGTCGCCGTCGTGGTGCAGCGGATGATCAACGCACAGGCGTCGGGCGTCATGTTCACCGTCGACCCGGTCACCGGACTGGACAGTGCCCTCACCATCAACGCGGCGTGGGGACTCGGGGAAGCGGTGGTGGGCGGGGACGTCACCCCGGACACGGTGGTCGTCGACCGGCGCTCCGGGCGGGTGACCAAGCAGCGGACCGCGGCCAAGACGGTGATGACGGTGCGCACGGCCGGTGGCACCGCGCTGGCGCCGGTGCCGGAGAAGCTGCGGCACCGGTCCAGCCTGCCCAAGACCCAGGCCGTCCGCCTCGCCCGGCTCGGTCGCCGGATCGAGGCGCTCTTCCAGCAGCCGATGGACATCGAGTGGTGTCGGGTCGAGGACGAGCTGTTCATCCTGCAGGCCCGCCCCGTGACGACCGGGCGCCGGGGTGACCCCTGGAACGACAGCTACCGGGGCGACTTCCTGTGGACCAACACCAACGTCGGCGAGGCGATCCCCGATGTGATGACCCCGGCGAGCTGGTCGATGGTGCAGGTGTTCCTGTCCGACGCGATGGCGACCGCCTCCATCCCGCCGTACGTCGGGTACGGCCGGATCGCCGGCCACATCTACCTCAACGTCAGCGTGATGAAGGCGCTCAGCGGGATCGTCGGCGTCAACGAGCGGAGCTTCCGGACGCTGACCGAGGAGGTGTTCGGGCACCTGCCCGACGACGTCGAGATCCCGCCGGTGCCGGCCCGGTGGTCCAGGGTGGTCACGTCGGTCGTCCCGGTGGCGCTGCACGTGCTGTCCGAGGCCCGGCGCGACGTCCGCCGGCTCGACAGCTATCTCGCCGCCCACCCGGAGCTGTGCGCCCGTCGGCGTACGGAGATCGCCGGCACCGACGACCCTCGGAAGCTGGCCGGGCTGTGGTCGGCCACGCTCGAACCCGAGTTCCACAAGGCCAGCCTGATGCTGTCCGCGGCGACGCGGAGCAGCGGCGCCTCCTTCGTCACCACCCGCAAGCGGCTGCTCGAGATGGTCGGACCGGCCGGGGCGAACGCGGTCACCGCCGGGCTCAGCGGTGCCGGTCGGCTCGCCAGCCTGGATCTGCTGGAGGGACTGGACCTGCTGGACGCCGGTGCCATCGACGAGGCCACCTTCAACCAGCGCTACGGCCACCGGGGACCGCACGAGTTCGAGATCTCGTTGCCGCGCTCGGGGGAGGACCCCACGTGGTTGGCCCGGCAGCGCGCCGAGCGCAGTCCCGACATCGCCGCCGGGCTGGCGACGCGGCAGCGCCAGCAGGCGCAGATCCGCGAGCTCGCCTGGATCCGGCTGAACCACCGCTTCCCGGTGCAGGCCTGGCTGCTGCGCCGCCAGGTCGACCAGTGGGGCCGGATCGCCCGCAACCGCGAGCTGGCGCGGAGCGAGGTCATCCGCTACTTCTGGGTGCTGCGGGCGTTCGCCGTGCGGGCGGGCGAGCTGACGGGCCTGGGCGACGACATCTTCTTCCTCGACCTGACCGAGATCCTGGAGGCGCTCGGCGGCGACGTGCTGGACCGCGGAGAGATCGCCCACCGGCGCCGGGTGCACGCCGAGTACGCCGCCCTGCCCCCGCTGCCGGGTCTGGTCCGCGGCCGGTTCGACCCCTTCGCCTGGGCGAAGGACCCGAGCGCCCGCGTGGACCCGCGGACGGTCACCGCCCACGACGCCGCGGCGGGGGCCGACCCGGTGGGCGTCGCCGCGTCCGTCTCGGGGTTCCCCGGCTCGGCCGGGCTGGTCGAGGGCACCGCCCGCGTCATCCTGGACCCCGCCGACGGCGCCCGGTTGCAGCCCGGCGACGTGCTCGTCACCAACGTCACCAACGTCGGCTGGACCCCGCTGTTCCCGCGGGCCGCGGCCGTGGTCACCGACGTGGGGGCACCGTTGTCCCACGCCGCCATCGTGGCCAGGGAGCTCGGCATCCCCGCGGTAGTGGGCTGTGGCCGCGCGACCGAGGTGATCGCCGACGGCGACACGGTGCGGGTGGACGGCTCCGCGGGACTCGTCCAGGTGCTGCGGCCCTGACCGCACCGCGGGAGCGTCTGGCCGGCGTCGTCGAGGAGGTCGCGCCCATCCTGCTGGGTGCGACGATCAGCCGCGCCGGGGTCACCGTGCGGGTCACCGAGGTGGAGGCGTACGCCGGCGAGCGGGACCCGGCCTCGCACGCCTTCCGTGGCCGCACCCCCCGCAACGCCGTGATGTTCGGTCCGCCCGGGCACCTGTACGTCTACTTCACCTACGGCATGCACCACTGCGGCAACGTGGTCTGCGGTCCCGAGGGCATGGCGTCGGGTGCGCTGCTGCGGTCCGGCGAGGTGGTGGACGGGCTCGAGGTGGCGCGCCGACGGCGCGGTGAGCGGGTGCGCGACCGGGATCTGGCCCGCGGTCCCGGCCGGTTGGGTCAGGCGCTCGGGCTCACCCTGGCCGACAGCGGTGCCGATCTGCTCGGGGCGGGTCCGGCCCGGCTGGTGCTGGGCGCGTACCCGGTCGGCGCTGTCGCGACCGGGCCACGGGTCGGGGTCAGCCGGGCGGCCGACGTGCCCTGGCGGTTCTGGATCCGCGACGACCAGTACGTCTCGAGCTACCAGCGCAGCCCGCGGGCAGAGCGGCGGAGTGCGGAGAAGTGACCCCGACCGGGACGCCGACCGGCGTGTCGCGGCCTTCCGTGCCGCCCGATCGGGGAGAGAAATCCGCGCCGACAGGCCGCGTCAGCCATCGGTGTTCGCCGGCGTGGCGGCCAGGCGCTCGGCGGCCGCCCGCCAGTGGGTCTGGCTGGCCAGTGCGATGCCGGCGGCCAGCGCGGCGCCCGCCGCCGCACCACCGAAGGAGGCGGTCAGGCCCCAGCCGTCGATGAGGAAGCCGGCGATCGCGGTGCCCGCGGCGCCGCCGGTGGTGGTGGCTGCGGACAGCAGGGCCTGCGCCTCGTTGAGTCGGTGCGCCGGGGCCAGGTGGTCCAGCAGCGACTGCTGCATGATCAACGTGGGGGCGATGGTGCAGCCGGTCAGGAAGAGCAGCGGGAACAGCAGCCACAGCGGTGAGGCCGGGAACGAGACCAGCGCGGCCATGGCGATCAGGAACGCCGCGAACAGCGCGAGCAGGACCGCGACCGCCCGCCGTTCGTCGAGACGCCAGTGCCGCGCCCCGAAGGCCAGCCCGCCGACGGTGCTCCCGCCGGCGATGGCGGCGAACAGCAGGCCGACCTTGTCGGTGCTGCCCAGCCGCTCGCCGGCGGTGGCCGCCATCGACGTGTCCAGCTGGCCGAAGCCGATGCTCAGCGCGAGCATGACGGCGAGCACGGCGGCCACGCCGGGGGCGGTGACGGCGGAGCGTCGTCCGCCGTGCTCGGGATGGGGCCGACCGAGCTCGGGTGCCCCGGGCCGCCAGCGTCGCGCGGCATCGGTCCGGCAGTAGGCGAGACCGCCACCGGCCATGAATCCCGCCGTGGCCAGCAGCGGCGCCACCGGCGGGGTCAGCGCCAGCAGCACCGACAGCAGCAGCGGACCGCCCACGAAGAGCAGCTCCACCGACGTGGCGTCCAGGGCGAACGCGACCCGGCGGGCGGCGGGGTCGGGGAGGATGATCCGGTACGCCGAGCGGATCGCCGGGCTGATCGGCGGGTAGGTCAGGCCGGCGGCCGTCGAGCAGACCAGCAGCACCCAGGTGGGCGCCCCGGCGACCGTGCTCAGGGCCAGGGCGGCCAGCAGACCGGCACTGCCCAGCGAGGTCGGGAGCAGGATCGGCACCTGTCCGAAGCGGTCCATCAGCCGGCCCCACAGGGGCGTGCCGGCTGCCGAGCCGAGGGCGTACGCGCCGGTGACCAGTCCCGCGATCGCGTACGCGCCACGGGAGTGCTCGATCAGCAGCAGGATGCCCAGTGGGGCCATCGAGATGGGCAGCCGGGCGATGAAGGCGGCCAGGAACGGCCGCCCGGCGGGCCCGTGCCGCAGCAGCCGGAGGTAGGACCCCAGACCGTCGCCCAGATCGGGCCCGGCGGTTCCCTCCGTTCGCTGCACCCGCCGACACTAGCCGGGCCGTCGACGCCCAGGCCTTCGGTCCAGCCCCGGGCCGTCACGTCCAGCGGGGGGCGTTTAGTCCAGCGGCAGCGTTCAGTCCAGCGGGGTGAGGGACCCCAGGATGGAGGGCAGGAACTCCGCGACCGTCGGGTGGATCGGCAGCGCGTCCCGGACCGTCGGGTAGCCGATCCCCGCCTGGATGGCCAGGCCGATGATCTGCACCACGTCATCGGCCTGCAACCCGAGGATGGTCGCGCCCAGGATCTCCTCGGTGTCGCCGTCCACCAGCACCCGCATCAGCCCGGCGGTCTCGCCCTCCAGCTGCGCGCGGCTGACCGAGGACATCGGCACCTCCGCCTTGAGCACCCGCCGCCCCGAGGCCCGGGCCTCGGTCAGACCCATCCCGACCCGACCGAGCGGCGGGTCGGTGAACATCGCGTACGTCGTCACCCGGTCCGTCACGGTCCGCGGCGGGCTGAGCAGGATCTGGCTGTCCTGGTAGGCCGTGTGGGTGAACGCCCCGTGGCCGTTGACGTCACCCAGCGCCCAGACACCGGGCAGGGAGGTCTCGAAACGCGGTCCGATGGTCACGAAGCCGCGCTCGTCGGTCTCGAGCCCGTGGTCGGCTCCGAGCAGGTCGAGGTTGGAGTGCCGCCCGGTGGCCACCAGCAGGTGCGAGCCGACCACCGGCTCGCTCCCGTCGCTGAGCTCGACCCGGAGGCCGTCGTCGGTCCGGGAGACCCGCTGCGGGCGGGTGTTGCGGATCGACACCCCCTCCCCGGTCAGGACCTCGGTCAGGGCGTCGACCACGTCGGGGTCCTCGCGGCCGGCGATGCCGCTGCCGGCCAGGATGGTCACCTCGGCGCCGAACCGGCGGAACATCTGACCGAACTCCAGGCCGATGTACCCGCCGCCGACCACCACGAGGTGGCGGGGGAGCTCGGTGAGCTGGAGCAGCTCGACCTCGGTGAGGTGGTCGACCGCGTCCAGCCCGTCGATCCCGGGCACGGCTGCGCGTCCGCCGACGTCGAGGTAGACCTTGCCGGTGCTGTGGGTCTGGCCGCCGACCGTGACCTGGTGGGCCCGGCCGGCCGGGTCGCCGACCAGGGTGGCGGTGCCGCTGACCAGGTCCAGGCCGTCGACCCCGTCCAGCCAGTCGCGCAGGCCCTGGCGCATGCCGTCGATCATGGTGTGCACCCGCTGGATGGCGGCCGGGAAGTCGACAGTCACCTCGCCGGTGTGCACCCCGTACTCGCTCGCCCGGCGGGCCTGGTGGGCGATCACGGCACTGGCCCGCAGCGCCTTGGTCGGGCGGCAGCCGTGGTTCAGGCAGGTGCCGCCCACCTGCTCCATCTCGACCAGCAGGGTGCGCTGTCCGTCGCCCGCGAGGGCCGCGGCCACACCGGGTCCGGCCTGACCGGCTCCGATGACGATGGCGTCGTACTCAGTCATGTCCGCTCCAGGGAGGTGAAGGCGAGGGCTCCGGGGTCATCAACCTACTGCTGTGACACAGATCTCTCGATTTGAGTCCTCACGGTGACCTGTGTTTCCCTTGCACGTCTTTTGGTAACGAATTGATCTCGGAGGATCCCCGTGCGCGTACGACCCCGTCGGGCCAAGCCGGCACCGACCGCCGTTCGCGTGGGGCGGGTGGCCGCTCCTGCCCTCGCTGTCGGCGCGCTGATCACCACCGCCGCCGTCACCGCCTGGCCCAGCACCTCCCTGCAGGCCGTGCCGCTGGACGACGTGCGCCCGTCGGCGGTCGCCTCCGCCCCGGCCCCCGCGAACGCCGCCGCGCGGGCGGCGCAGGCCGCCCGGAGCAATCGCAGCGAGGTCCGGCCGTCGTTGTCGGCCGGGGACGAGAAGGCCGCCATGGTCGAGTCCGCCCGCGAGCGCGCCATCGAGATCGCTGCCGACGAGGCCAAGGCGGCCGAGAAGGCGGCCAAGGCCGCCGCGAAGAAGGAAGCCGCGCGCAAGGCGGCCGAGCTCGCCGACAGCGTGATCGGCTCGCGGTACACCACCTCCGCGGTGAAGCTGCGGACGACGCCGAGCAAGAAGGCGAAGTCCGTCGAGATCATCGGCGAGGCGAAGAAGATCAAGGTCACCGAGACGGTCCGCAAGGGTTACCGCCAGGTGGTCGTAGACGGCAAGGCCCGCTGGGTGACCGACGACTACCTGAGCAAGAAGAAGCCGTCCGCCGAGGAGACCGCGGGCATCTCCGACGCCTCGTGCGGCAAGAGCAGCGGCATCGAGTCGGGTCTGGTGAGCAACGGCGTCAAGGCCTACCGGGCCATGTGCGCGGCCTTCCCGCAGGTCAGCTCGTTCGGCGGCCGGCGCTCGAGCAACGACTTCCACGGCAGCGGGCAGGCCATCGACGCGATGATCTCCGACTCCAAGGCCGGCTGGCGGTTGGCCAACTGGGTCCGGGCCAACGCCTCGCGGCTCGGGGTCAGCGAGGTCATCTACTCCCAGAAGATCTGGACCGTGCAGCGTTCCGGTGAGGGCTGGCGCGGCATGTCGGACCGCGGGTCCTCGACCGCGAACCACTACGACCACGTGCACGTCTCGGTCTACTGACCCCACCCCCGCCCCGCCGTCGGGGGGGTTGACCGCGACACGCCCTTGTGAAGGCCTTGAGGCCCACCTAGTGTGCTGGTATGGCGGACGCGTACCAGGTGGTCCTCGGCATGATTGCCGTGTCGATCATCGTGCTCGTCCCGATCGGCTTCGTGGTCGCCTACGACGCCCTGGCCGGGCGTTGGGACACCCAGCTCAAGGCGCTCAAGGACCGGGCCGCTGACGGTGCCGAGCGCCGCCGCAACCTCCGCGCGCTGCGTCAGCAGCAGGGTGCGCCCCTGGAGCGGCTGGTCAACGACCTGCGGCGACTCCGGCAGGCCGTGGCCACCGACGAGCACCGGTCCGCCGCCCACCAGCTCGGCAACCGACTCGCGTACGACCGCGTGCTGATGCAGATCTGCACGATGCTCGACATCGAGCACGAGCTCGACACCGAGGTGTCCGGCATCGACCGCGACATCGAACGCTTCCGGGTGGAAGCCGACCTCGAGCGCGCCGGGGTCGCCCTGACCGACCGCCGCTACGGTCAGGCCGCCTGACCCTCGCCGGTCTCCGCGCTGCCGCAGCACGTCGCGGCAGCCGCGCCCTGGTGCGGACGCACCCTCCGCTCACCCGTTCCGCGCCAGCTGCACCCTCTCGCGGCAGGTGCACCGGCAGTAGCGGGTGCAGGTCCGGCTGAGGGGTGCGGCTACGCGCGTACGCGACGTCGGTCGACCTCGGTGGGGCTCTCGCGCCAAGCGTCCGGCCCGATGTGGGCGAGATCTCGGGACTGGAATAGATCCAGGAAAGCCGCGGTTGTTACTATTGATTCGAAACCGAAGGTTTCGAACACCAAGTAGTTCCCACCACCTGAAGGAATGATCACCATGTCGTTCGTGTCCTCGCTCCGCTCGCGCAGCCAGGTCCGTCGCAACCGTCGGGCCCTCGAGCGGGCCGTCGCCGATGCCCCCACCCCGTCGATGCGCGACGAGATCCTGCTCGCCGCTCAGCGGTCAGGCATCAGCACGCGCTTCTGAGTCGCAGCCGGCTCCAGTCGCCGGCGCCGTACGCACTATCGAGCTCCCGTCAAGGACGACGGGGGCTCTTGTCGTCTCCGGCGTCCAGCCGGTCGGGTTGTCCGACCGCCGACGGCTTCCCGTCGGCGTACGCACGCAGGAGGGTGGGGCGCAGCGACGAGACCTCAAGCGATCAGTCGGTCCCGGACACCAGCAGGTCGGCCCGGGATCGGGTGTCCTCGATCAGCCGGGCGTTGGTCTCGTCCACCCCGCTCACCCAGGCGGTCGCCTCCTCCGGACTCCGTCCGTGCCGGGTGTGCCGGTCCACCAGCCGCAGCAGACGCTCCTCGGCCGGGGTGACGCAGAACCACGACTCGTCCAGCAGGGACGGAACCCGGTCCCACGGCTCGTCGTCGACCAGCAGGTAGTTCCCCTCCACCACCACCAGCGCGGTGCCGGCCGCGATCGCGATCTCGCCGGCCACGGGCTCGTCCACCACGCGACGGAAGCTGGGCGCGTACACGTCGTGGTCGGTCTCGTCCCGGACCCGGCGCAGCAGCCCGAGGAAGCCCCACCCGTCGAAGGTGTCCGGTGCGCCCTTGCGATCCCGGCGGCCCAGCCGCTCCAACGCGGCGTTGGCCAGGTGGAAGCCGTCCATCGGCAGGTGCGCGGCCGTCCCGGCCCCGTGCTCGGCGTTCAGCCGTTCGACCAGCGCCACCGCGAGCGTGGTCTTGCCCGCGCCGGGACTGCCGGTGATCCCGAGGACGGCCCGACGACCGGGTCGGACCAGCGCAGCGGCACGGACGGTCAGCCGGTCCAGACCGGCCAGCACCTCGTTCAGCGTCGACCGAGCCGGCGCTCGCCGTTCGCGCCGACCTGGTAGTCGAGGCCGTAGTGACCGTAGATCCCGGGCTCTTCGGCCGCCTCCAGCTCGCCGTCGGTGCCGATCGAAGGGGCGTCCTTGGCGGTCTTCTTGTCCACGATCACGCGCAGGTGCCCCGGCGAGACCCGTGCGCCGGCCAGCGGCACGAAGACCAACCGGCCGCCACCGGGCAGCCCGACCTTCACGGTGGCGAACGACGGCTCCTCGGTGGCGGTGTCGAAGTAGACAGCCTCCAGCTTGCCGATCTTGCCTCCGTCCTTGTCCACCACGGGCAGACCGCGCCAATCGCGGATGTCATCGACGTCGAACATGGCCACTCACTTCCTGTCCGGCGCCACCGAGGTCCAGCGGCGCCGTGCCGTCAGTCAAGCAGACCAGGAGAAGCCCGCCACCACCGACGGCAGCAGGACGAAGACCCCCACGGCCAGACCGGCGACGTTGGCCAGCAGGAAGAGGAGCTCCCAGAGCAGGGCGGGCACCCGGGTCAGTCGGGTCAGCTGGTCGACGTCCGAGCCGCGCGCCTGCCCTCTCCTTCGTTGCCGCATCAGCTCCAGCACCGGTTTCGGCGCGGCCAGCAGCAGCACCCAGGTGAGCAGGTACGCCAGCAGCGACACGGTCGTGCCCGCCAGGTACCAGCTGGCCAGGCCCGCACCCGCGGCGCAGACCAGCAGCACCAGCAACCCGTACGCGTTCCGGATCTGGAGGAGCATCAGGGACAACCAGCCGACGGCCAACCAGAGCAGGGCGAGGCTGTGGCCGGCGGCCAGCAGCAGCGCCGAGGCCAGACCGGCGACCGCCGGAGCGAGGTAGCCGGCGGCGAGCATGGCCACCATCCCCGGACCGGTCGGACGGCCGCGGGAGAGCGTCACCCCGGAGGTGTCGGCGTGCAGCCGGATCCCCCTCAGGCGGCGACCGGTGAGCACCGCCACCAGCGCGTGGCCGCCCTCGTGGCTGATGGTCACCAGGTGCCGGGTGAGTGACCAGGCCCGGGGGAGCAGCACCAGTGCGAGCGCGACCAGGGCGACGGCCACCACCACGGCCGGCTCCGGCGCGGGCTGGGTGGCGGTCGCCCGTTCCCAGATCTGGCTCAGGACCTCGCGCACACGGGCTCAACGCGTGCGCACGCCGGCTCGTTCCTGCGGAGCGGATCGAGCCGAGCTACGAGCGGCTGGACACGTGCACCAGGGTGGCCTCGAAGCGCCCGTCGGTCGCGGTGACCTGGACGATCACCCGGTCGCCGACCTTCACCTTCTCGTACGCCGAGCCGCGGATCACGCCGCTGCGCCCGTGAGCGTCGAGCAGCACCAGCAGCGGCTGGACCCGGGTGACCGTGCAGCTGACGAGGTCGCCCGCGACGAAGGAGGACGAGGTCACGATGCCCTGGGGGAGCGCCGTCGGTGATGCCAGCAGGTCGGTCGGGGACGAGCCGGCGGTCAGCGCCGGGGCGGTGGCGACCGGCGGGGCCGTGGTCATGGGCGGGGCAGGCTCGGCCCCCGCGCCGGTGGAGGGCGCGGCGCCCCCGCACGCCCCGAGCGCGAGGGACAGACCGAGGACGGAGGCGGCGATTGCGCCTCGACGAGCAGCAGACATGGAAGGCCCCCTTCACCACCCAGGGTGGCGGCCCCGGGGCCCAGGCGTCTGTAGACCTAGGTCCCGTCGGAGCGGGTCAGACCCCTGTGGTCCACAGCAGCTCGCGCGCCCCACCGAGCCGGTTGGCGAAGGCGACGGCCTGCTGGTCGGTCAGGTTGCTGACGAAGTCGGCGATACCCCGGCCCCGACCCATCCGGGCCAGCTCGGCGGAGGAGGTGGCACCGGCGAACCAGTCGGGGTGGTCGACGGTGACCCGTTCGTAGCCCTCGGTGGCGATCCGGACCAGGTCGAGCAGCCGTCGGGGCGCCTTCGGGGCGTCGAGCCGATCGGACAGCCAGTCGTCGAACCCGGTGACCAGCGCCTCGATGGCCCGGGCCTGACCGCGCTGGAACATGGCCAGATCCGGCCGGTCGAGGATGAAGTACTGGTGGACGAACTTCAGCACCGACACCTCGTGCCACGAGTCGGGGGACAGTGTGACGTACGCCGACCGCACCGGCGGGTCGCTCTGCAGCTCCACCGAGGCGATGAAGTGGTCGATCCAGCGGGAGACGAAGCCGGAGATGGCCCGGTCCGCCATCATCGACCCGTCGTACGGGGCCGCGAGCACCCCGTCGACGAACTCGTCGCCGATGATGGCGACCGCGTCCGCGAACGTCTCCTCGTCGAAGATCCAGGCGTCCTTGTCGATCAGCCGGCGGCGCAGCTGCTCGAGCCCGGCGCCGGGCCAGCGGCCCATCAGGGCCAGCTCGGAGTCGCCCATCGAGGCGAGCGCCCGGCGCTCGCCCACCCAGGACCGGAACTCCCCGGAGACGGGGGAGAACTGCAGCACGCCGGACCGGTGGAAGTCCTCCACGTCGTGCAGCGAGTACGCGATGTCGTCGGCCAGATCCATGATCGAGCACTCCAGCGTCTGCCGACCCGGCGGCAGGTCCGGGAAGGCCGACAGGGCGGCCAGCATCTCGTCCAGGTCCACGGTGTAGGCGGAGAACTTGCCCGATCCGGGTCCGGACTGCCCGAAGCCGGCCCCGCGAGGGGGGTCCGGCCAGCCCGACGGGTGGGGATCGGGCACCACGAACCGGCCCCAGGGGTACTTCAGCACCGCCGCCCGGCTGGCCGCCGTCAGGTTGAGCCCCTCGTCGCCGGGCCCGTGCACCTCCAGCTCGGTCAGGATCCGGAACGTCTGGGCGTTGCCCTCGAACCCGTCGGACAGCCCGAACCGGTCCCGCAGCAGCTGGTCGAGCACCCGCTCACCGAGGTGACCGAACGGCGGGTGCCCGAGGTCGTGCGCGTTGGCGGCCGCCTGCACCACGACGTGGTCCAGGCCCCCGAGATCGCGCAGCACGTCCCGGTCGGAGATCCGCAGCAGCCGCACAGCGACCGCCCGGGCCACCGCGGTGACCTTGATGGAGTGGGTCAGCCGGTTGTGCACCACACCGCCGGTGGCGCCGGCCGGGATGACCTGGGTGACCTCGGCCAGCCGGGAGAACGACTGCGCGAAGCGGATCCGCTCGAGATCGGTCCGGAACTCCGACTCGCCGCCGGCGTACGGTGTCCCGGCCTCGGGCTGCGCGCGCTGCAACCGTGCGTCCATGGCGCCCCAGCCTAGAGGTGGGCGCCGGCCGCTCGCCCGGCTCGGGTCGGGAGGGGGGCCGGTGTTCCGTGCACTGACAGGTCCTGGTTCAGTGAGGCGGCTTCTCCTACGGTCGTGGTCGTGGAGCTGCCACTCGATGGAGAGGACCTCCCGGCCAGCCGCCGCGCCAGGGTCGTCACCGGAGGCAGCTGCTGACCGCCCGGGCGGCCGGCGCTCCGACCAGCTCGCCTCGACACCACCGACAGACCTCGCCGCACCCCTGATCCCACCCACCCGACCACCCGAGAGCGGCCCCCAGCGCCGCTCTCCCGCGAGAGAGCCCTTGATGTCCCACGTCTCGATGACGTCCCACGTCTCGACCCTGACCCTGCACGACAGCGTCACGCCGGCGCGACCTGTCGCCCTCCTCCCCGTCGAGGACCTCTCGTGAACCGTCTGCTGGTGCCCTCGTCGGCGCTGCTGTGGGGACTGCAGATCGCCTTTCTCAGTCCGGCCCTGGCCCTGATACTGGTCAACCTCTACGGCGCCACGACCGCCGACGTGGGGTGGGTCCTCGCCGTCTACAACGCCAGTGGTTTCGCCGCCTCCCTGCTGATCCCCGCCTACGCCGACAAGAAGCAGGACTACCTCGGCCCCATGCTGGTGTGCGGAGCGCTGACGGTGGTGCTGGTGGTGGCACTCGGTGTCGTGACCACCCTGCCGCTGGCGACGGTGGCGCTCGTCGTGATCGGTGGCCCGGCCGGCGTCGGGAGCTCGATGCTGTTCGCCCACCTCCGGCATTCCGGCGCCCGACCGGCCGACATCGTCAACACCCGCGCCATCGTCTCCGTCGCCTGGGTCGCAGGTCCTCCGCTGGCCACCCTGATCATCGGCTGGTTCGGCAACCGCGCCATCCTGCTCGCCATCGCCGCCGTCGCCGTCCTGAACATCGCCAGCACCACGGCCCTGATGAGACACCGACAGCGACTGGCCCGAGCCTCCGGCGGACCCCCTGCGGCGCCGGTCCACGACGGCCCCGACGTCGGCCGCCTGGCGGTGGTGCTCATCACCGCCGCCTTCGTCCTGCTGCAGGCCGCCAACGCCACGGGGATGACGATGCTGACGATCTACGTCACCGAGACGGTGGGTCTCGACGTGCTGTGGGCCGGCATCGCGCTCGGGGTGGCCGCCGCCCTCGAGGTCCCGGCGTTGATCTTGATCGGGCGACTCACCGAGCGGTTCTCCAGCTTCGGCCTGATCGCCACCGGGTGCCTCGCCGGCATCGGCTACTACGTCGGTCTCGCCTTCGTCCACGAACCCGTCGCGCTCATCGCTCTGCAGCCCCTCAACGCCTGGTGCTTCGCCGGGATCGGTGGCGTCGGGCTGACCCTCTTCCAGCAGATCATCCCGAGACCCGGGCTCTCCACCGGCCTCTACCTGAACACCCGACGCATCGGCTCCATCGTCTCCGGTCCCATGATCGCCTTCGGTTCCCTCACCGCGCTCGGCCAGCGAGGGATCTTCCTCACCTGCGGCGCCGTGACCCTCCTCGGGCTGCTCACCATCGCCGTGGCCAGTCAGACCCGCTCCCGCGGGACGACGGCCGACTGACGGCAGGCGCGTCGACCGACCGACCAGGAAGCCAGGGTCGAGACCACCCAGAGCGTCCGTACGGGTGCTCGCTAGGGTCGACCGCATGAGCGCACCCGTCGACGCCACCACCACCGCCGCCTGGCGCAGCCTGACCACGCTGAAGGCCGGGCTCGAGCCCGATCTCCGCGGCTGGTTCGCCGCCGACCCGGCCCGGGCCGAGGCGTTCACGCTGACCGCCGGCGACCTGCACGTGGACCTGTCCAAGAACCTGATCGACGACGCCGTGCTGACCGCCCTGGTGGACCTGGCCGAGCAGGTCGGTCTGGCCGAGCGACGGGACGCCATGTTCGCGGGCGAGAAGATCAACGTCACCGAGGGCCGTGCGGTGCTCCACACCGCTCTGCGGGACCCCGCGGGGGCCGAGGTGCTGGTGGACGGCACCAACGTGGTCCCCGAGGTGCACGAGGTGCTGGAGAAGGTCTACGGCTTCGCCGACCGGGTGCGCAACGGGGAGTGGAAGGGCGTCACCGGGAAGCCGATCGCCACCGTGGTCAACATCGGCATCGGCGGGTCCGACCTCGGGCCGGTGATGGTCTACGAGGCCCTGCAGCCGTACGTGCAGAAGGGACTGACCGCGCGGTTCGTCTCCAACATCGACCCCACCGACGTCGCCCTGAAGACCGCCGACCTCGACCCCGAGACCACGCTGTTCATCGTCGCCTCCAAGACGTTCACGACGCTGGAGACGTTGACCAACGCCCGGCTGGCCCGCTCCTGGCTGCTGCACGCGCTGAAGCGGTCCGGAGCGATCGGCGACGCGGACAGCGACGAGTCGGAGGCGATCGCCAAGCACTTCGTGGCTGTCTCCACCGCGCTGGACAAGGTCGCCGACTTCGGCATCGACCCGGCCAACGCGTTCGGCTTCTGGGACTGGGTGGGCGGTCGCTACTCGGTGGACTCCGCCATCGGCACGTCGCTGGTGGTGGCCCTGGGCCGGGACAGCTTCGCGGACTTCCTGGCCGGCTTCCACACCATCGACCGGCACTTCGCCGAGACCCCGATCGGGTCCAACGTGCCGGCGCTGATGGGGCTGCTGAACGTCTGGTACCGCAACTTCTTCGGCGCCGCCACGCACGCCGTGCTCCCGTACGCGCAGCTGCTGCACCGCTTCCCCGCCTACCTGCAGCAGCTGACCATGGAGTCGAACGGCAAGAGCGTGCGCTGGGACGGGAGCCCGGTCACCACCGACACCGGCGAGGTGTTCTGGGGGGAGCCCGGCACCAACGGCCAGCACGCGTTCTACCAGCTGATCCACCAGGGCACCCAGCTGATCCCGGCCGACTTCATCGCCGTGGCCAAGCCGGCGTACCCGTTGGACGACGGGGGCACCGACGTGCACGAGCTGTTCCTGGCCAACTTCTTCGCCCAGACCGCGGCCCTGGCCTTCGGCAAGACCGCCGACGAGGTCCGCGCCGAGGGAACCGCTGAGGAGATCGTGCCGGCCCGGGTGTTCTCCGGGAACCGGCCGACCACGTCGATCATGGCCCCGGCGCTGACGCCGTCGGTGGTCGGGCAGCTGATCGCGCTCTACGAGCACATCACCTTCACCCAGGGCATCGTGTGGGGGATCGACAGCTTCGACCAGTGGGGGGTCGAGCTGGGCAAGCAGCTGGCCCTGAAGGTGACCCCGGCGGTGGGTGGCGACGAGACCGCCCTCGCCGAGCAGGACCCCTCCACCCAGGGTCTGATCCGCTACTACCGCGAGCAGCGGGGCTGAGCGGGTCGCACGGGGGCCCAGCGGGCTGGGCTACGGTCGTGCGGTGGCTTCCCTGATCACGACTCTCGGTCCTCGGACGGCGGCGGAGCTGGGGGCGATCCTGCCCCACGAGCACGTCTTCGTCGACCTGCGGACGTGGCAGCAGCCGGGTTTCGGCGAGGCCGACCCGGCCGAGGTCGTCGAGGTGATGGCGCCGTACCTCCGCGACGCCCAGCGGCAAGGGGTGACGGCGATCGTGGAGCCCGGAACGATCGGGGTCGGGCGCCGGGTCGACATCCTGCTGGCCGTCTCGCAGGCCACCGGGCTGCCGCTGGTGGCCCCGACCGGGGCCTATCGCGAGCAGTGGATCCCGCCGTTCGTCCGCGAGCGCAGCACCGAAGCACTCCGGGACCTGTTCGTCGCCGAGCTCACCGACGAGATCGAGGGCACCGGGGTCCGGGCCGGCTGGATCAAGATCGGCGCCTCCGACGACGGCATCACCGTTACCGAGGAGAAGGTGCTCCGGGCGGCGGTGGCCGCGTCGCTCGCGACCGGGGCGACGATCGGGAGCCACACCGTGAGCGGCGCGGTGGCTCGCGACCAGCTCGACATCATCGAGCGGGCCGGGGGCCGACCGGACCGGTTCGTCTGGATCCACGCTCACGTCGAGCCGGACCGCGCCCTCCACCTCGAGCTGGCCCGCCGCGGCTGCTGGGTCGAGCTCGACGGGATCGGGGACCCGGCCCAGGACCAGGACTTCATCGCCATGATCCGCGACCTGCTGGACGCCGGATTCGCCGAGTCCGTGCTGCTCAGCCAGGATCGCGGCTGGTTTGACCCCGCCCAGCCCCGCGGCGGCACGCCGTTGCCGTACACGGCCCTGTTCGACCGCTTCATCCCGCTGCTCGCCGAGCAGGATGTGGACGACGCCACGATCAGCACGCTGACCCGGCACAACCCCTTCCGCGCCTTCGCCCGGTAGCCATCCGCACGACGGCGTAGTTCCCTTCGTACCGGCATACTTCAGCAGGTCAGCGGGCGCCTCAGCCCGTTCGGACCGCTGCTGGTCTCGACGACATCGGCTCGAAGGGGAGGTTCCGATGAGCACCCAGGCCGGCCGGGTGATCAGGTGGGGCGTGATCGGCGTCGGGGACGTCGTCGAGCACAAGAGCGGGCGGGCGTTCCAGACCGTGCCCGGCTCCGCCCTGGTGGCGGTGATGCGCCGCGATGCCGAGCGGGCGGCGGACTTCGCCCGCCGGTTCGGCGTGCCGCGGTGGTACGCCGACGCCGACGAGCTGCTCGCCGACCCAGAGGTCGATGCGGTCTACGTGGCCACCCCGCCGGACAGCCACGCCTCCTACACCGCACGGGCCGCGGCGGCGGGGAAGCCCGTCTACGTGGAGAAGCCGATGGCCCGCACCGCCGGCGAGTGCGAGCAGATGATCTCCGACTGCACCCGAGCCGGAGTGCCGCTGTTCGTCGCCTACTACCGCCGCGCCATGCCCCGCTTCGCGACCGCAGTCGAGCTGGTCCGCTCCGGCCGGATCGGGGCAGTCCGCTCCGTTGTCGTCCGCCACCAGAGGCCGGCGGACCGCCCGAGCTCGTCCCTGCCCTGGCGGCTCGATCCCCAGATGTCGGGCGGCGGCCACTTCGTCGACCTCGCCTCGCACACGCTCGACTGGCTCGACTTCCTGCTCGGCCCGGTCACCGACGTCTCGGGTGCCGCGGCCGGGCCGGACGGACCCGTCGCGGAGACGCAGGTGGTGGCCCGGCTCAGCTTCGGTGACGTGCTGGGCGTCGGGCTCTGGGACTACGACGCGGCGGAGTCGTGCGACCTGATCGAGCTCGTCGGCGACGCCGGCACTCTCCAGCTGTCGACCTTCGGCACCGAGCCGCTGCGGCTGACGACCGCCCACGGCACGACGGAGATCCCCGGTGCGTATCCGCCCGTCGTCCAGGAGCCGTTGATCAGCAACGTGGTGGCCAGCCTGCGCGGGGAAGCGGATCCACTGAGCACCGGCGCGTCAGCCCTCCGCACGGCGCGGGTGATCGACTCGATCCTCGCTGAGCACCGACGGACCCATCACCTCGTGTTCTGAGGCTCCGACGGGTCGTCCTGCTCAGAGCTCGGGACCCTGGGAGCGCAGCTTGTCGACCTCGGACATGGCGTCCCGAAGACCGGAGAGCCAGGTCTCGGTGTGCTCGCCGACCAGGGTGACGGCCCAGGCCAGCGCCTCGGAGCGGGAGCGGGCCACGCCGGCGTCGACCAGGGTGTCGAGCACCTGGCGCTCGGGCTGCCGCAGCCGGGTCATCACCGGCACCGACAGGTGGGTGAAGAGCTCCCCGACCTCACCGGAGCGGGCGCCCCAGGAGACCTTGCGGCCGTAGCGGGCCTGCGCCTCCTCGGCGATCTGGATCCGGGTCTCGCGGGTCTCCTCCCGGAAGCGGGAGATCCGACCCTCGGCCTGAGCCCTGTCGGCGGCTTCGCCGGTCAACGTGCCGAACACCACGATCTCCTCGCGGTCCGCGCTCACCTCGACCGAGGAGAACCAGCCTTCCGGCAGCCGCCCCTCGAACCAGGACTGGGCGTCGTCGGCCGCCGGCAGGTCGGCGTTCTGCCAGCCGCCCGGTCGACCGAACCCGTGCCGGCCACCGCGCCCGCGGCCCCGTCCCTCGCCGCGCCGCTCGGCCCGTCCCTCACCGCGCGCTCCGCCGCGCCGGCCTTCGCCGCGGGGACCGCTGTCCTCGCCGGCACCGTCGGGGTCCATCCCGCGTCCGTGCGGGTGTCCCCCGAACTCCTCGCCGCCACGGAACCGGCGGCGTCCCCGAGGTCCGACCTCGGGCTGATCTGAGAATGCGTTCGTCTTCATGACGAGCACCCCTTTCTCTGTATGTGTGATTACAAGATTACACACAATAGCGATATATCGCAAGAAGGTCCGCGCGGTGGTTAGGGTGACGGCCATGGACGGTCCCGAAGCCCGGTTGACGGCTCTCCTCGACCAGCCCGGTCTCGATCTGCTCGGTCGACCCGAGCCGGTCACCTCGTACTCGAACGACACCTGGTACGTACGGTCGTCCTCGGCGGGAGAGGCCGTCCTCCGGATCTGCTGGATCGGGGATCGGGAGCGGATGCTGCGCGAGGCGGCGGTCGGCCGGGCGCTCCCGGCCGACGTGGGTTATCCCGAGGTGCTCGCGTCGGGCGCCGTGGCCATCGGTGGAGAGCCGGTCACCTGGATGCTCAGCCGCCGGCTGGTGGGCTGCTCGCTGCGGGCGGCGTGGCCCGGGCTCGACGAGTCCCGGCGGGAGCGGGCCCTGCACGAGGTGGCCCGCCCGCTCCGGGCCCTGCACGCGTGGCGCCCCCCGACGGAGGTCGCGGCGAGGCTGGGTCCGCCGCCGCCCAGCACCGATCCGCCGACGATCATCGGCCGGTCCATCCTCCCGCTGCCGTTCGACCGCGTACGCCACCTGGTCGTCCCGGCCACCGAGCGCGCCGGGATGCACCGGGACGTGGTCGAACGGGCCTGGAGCTGGTTGGTCGACCACGCCGATCTGCTGCCGCAGCTGGACGACCCGGCCGACGTGGTCACCCACGGTGACCTGCACCTGGACAACGTCTGGTGGGACGGCGACCGCGTCACCGGGCTGCTCGACCTGGAGTGGGTGAGGTGGGCGCCGGCGTGGACCGATCTGGTGCCCGCGCGGGACAACGCCCTGGCCGGTGACGAGTTCGCCGAGCCGCATGGTCGGCTGCTCGCCGCACTCCGCTCCGAGCTGCCGGGCCTCGAGGTGCCGGACCTCGAGCGGCGGTTGACCGCGGTGGAGGTGGCCTTCCAGCTCCGCCAGCTGCTGGTCTGGCCCGAACCCGGCCCCGAGCCCGCGGTCGACCATCCGCTCCGGCTGCTGCAGCGCCTGCTGGACGCGGTCTGAGGTGGAGGAGCGAGCCCGGGACGACGCGCCGGGTCGGCGACCGGCTCAGCCGGCGGCGGTCAGGGTGACGCCGGGAGGGCGGGCCGTCGGTGGGTGCCCACGTCCCAGAGGGTCTTCACGCAGGCGACCTGGTCGCGCACCCACCCCCGAGCCCACGGCTCGTTGAGCGCCTCGCCGTCCTCCCGGAGCCGGACGGTGCGGTCGCCGACCCCCACCGCGTCGAGCCCGACGAGTCGGGCCGTGGCCACCGCCCGGGGGAGGTGGTAGGTCTGGGTCACGACCACGACCCGCTGCACCCCGAACACGTCGCGGGCCCGGACGCACGAGTCGTAGGTGTCCAAGCCGCCGGGGTCGAGGACGAGCCGGTCGGCGGGGGCCCCGGCGTCGATCAGGTGGTCGCGCATGGCGGCCGGCTCGTCGTACTCCGGGGCCTGCGCGTCGCCGCTCAGCAGCAGCCGCTCGACCGTGCCGCGCTGGAGGAGCAGCAACGCGAGATCCAGGCGGGCCCGGAGGAACCGCGAGGGCCTCCCGCTCGGATAGACCTGGGCACCGAGGACCAGGGCCACCGGCGCGTACGGAACCTGGTCCAGCGGGTAGAGGTGACCGGCCGCCGCCCCCCGGACGATCCCGACCGAGGCGCCGAGCACCGTGGTCACCCCCACGAGACCCGCGCCGAGGACACCGGCGCTGACCGAGAGGGGGGAAGGCACCCGCCGAGCCTAGATCCCCGCCGTCCGAGCCTGGATCCCCGCCGTCAGGCGATGGATCACAGCGGTCAGACGAAGGATCGCCGTTGTCAGACCCCGGCGACACGATGGAGCCATGACGACGACCGAGGTGCCGCTGCGCGGACCGTACGACCTGCGCGAGGTGGCCCTGATGGGGTTCGGGCACCGGGACGAGAGCAGCTTCGACGGCGTGATGCGGCTCGGGTTCTGTGTGGACGGGGACTACGAGAGCCAGGTCGGGGTGGCGCTGCGCCAGGCCGGCGACGTCCTGGCGGTGACCGTGGAGGAGACAGCGGGACCACCGGTCGACCCTGCCCGGATCGTCGCGCAGGCGGCCCGCGTGGTCTCCGCCGACCAGGACGGTGAGGCGTACGCGGACCTCTGCCGGGCCGATCCGATGCTGGCGCCGGTCTTCGCCCGGGCGCCCGGGTTCCGTCCGGCGAACTTCTACTCCCCCTACGAGGCGGCGGTCTGGTCGATCGTCAGCGCCCGCCGCCCGCGCAGCCAGGGGATCGTGCTCCGGCAACGCCTCGCGGAGACCTACGGGACCGTGCTGACGGTCGCCGGGCAGCCGGTGCCGGTGGTCCCGACCCCCTCTCGCCTGTTGGCGGTCGATCAGCTGCCGGGATTGCCGGCGGACCGGATCCCGCGGCTGCACGCCATCGCCGAAGCCGCTCAACGGGGCGACCTCGCCGTCGACCACCTGACCGCCCTCGGGGTCGACGCTGCGCGGACCGAGCTGCAGCGACTGCCCGGCATCGGACCCTTCTACAGCTCCCTGATCACCGTCCGCTCCTGCGGCCTGACCGACGTGCTGGCCACGGAACCGCAGGTGCTGAAGCACCTGGAGGCGGCGTACGGTCGCAGGGTGGACGCGGAGGAGCTCGAGCAGCTGGCCGAGGCGTGGCGACCGTGGCGCACCTGGGTCACGGTGATGCTCCGGGCGCTGAGCGGGCGCGCCGATGCCGGAGGGTGACACCGTCTGGCGGGCCTGTCGCCGGCTGCACGGGCTGTTGGCCGGTGAGCAGCTGACCCGCACCGAGTTCCGGGTGCCCAGCCTGGCGACCACCGACCTGACCGGCGTCACGGTGCGGGACGTGACGCCGCGGGGCAAGCACCAGCTGTTCCGCTTCGACAACGGCTGGACGCTGCACACCCACTTCCGGATGGAGGGAGCGTGGCGGACCTACCCCACGGGGCGGCGCTGGAGCGGGGGCCCCGACCACGAGATCCGCGCGGTGCTGGGCACCGCGGCCACCGACGCCGTCGGGTACCGGCTGCCGGTGGTGGAGCTGTTGCCCACCGCTGACGAGGACGACGTCGTCGGTCACCTCGGGCCTGATCTGCTCGGCCCGGACTGGGACGCCGACGAGGCGCTGCGCCGGATCCGCGCGCAGCCGGAGACCTCGATCGGGGAGGCGCTGCTGGACCAGCGCAACCTGGCCGGTCTGGGCACCCTGTACCGCTCGGAGCTGCTGTTCCTCCAGGGTCTGCACCCACGGACACCGGTGGCGCAGGTCGCCACCCTGCCCCGGGTGGTGCGCCGCGCGCACCTGCTGATCAACGCGAACAAGGTCAGGGCCGAGCAGTCGACCACCGGCGACCTCCGCAACGGCCGCCGGACGTACGTGTTCGAGCGACCCGGTCAGCCCTGTCGACGCTGCGGCACCCCGATCCTCACCGAGCAGTTCGGTCCCGCCGGCCAGGAACGCCGCAGCTACTGGTGCCCGCGCTGCCAGCCGGAGCGGTGAGCCGGGAGGTCCCGGACGCGACCGCACGGCTCAGCAGTAGGGCAGCGCCCGCACCCGGTAGCCGCGGGCCTGCAGGTCGGCGATCACCGTGGGCAGCGCGGCCACCGTCTGACGCCGGTCGCCGCCGGCGTCGTGCATCAGCACGATCGAGCCGTCGGTGATGCTCTTCAGTCGCCCGGTCTTGGCCAGCGTGGCGACCCCGGGCCGGGTCCAGTCCAGCGTGTCGACGCTCCAGAGCACCTCCCGCATCCCGGCGTGGGCGATCGCCTTGCGGACGGCCTTGTTGGTGGCCCCGTACGGCGGTCGGAAGCACGTCGCCCGCGGTCCGTGGGTGACCTGCCACGCCAGCTGCGCCGCCGTCAGCGTGGTCAGGTCGGGATGGTCGTAGGAGTGGCTGGCCACCGTGCTGCCCTGCGCCCGGATGCGGGCGTCGGCGTGCGGGAAGCCGGGTTCGTTGACGCCCAGGTGGAAGAACGTGGCGGTCGAGGAGGTCCGGCTCAGGATGGTCAGGATCGCTGATGTCGACACTCCCGGACCGTCGTCGAAGGTCAGGTAGACGGTGCCGCCCGGGCCCTTCCGCAGCGGACCCTTGAGGTACGCGTTCGAGGGCGCCTTCTTCGGCGGCACGGTGGTCGGGGCCTGGGTGGGCTTCACAGTCGGCTTCGCAGTCGGCTGGGCGGTCGGCTGGGTGGTCGGCTCGGCCGCAGGGGGCGCACTGCTCCTGGGCGGGCTCGGGCTGGGTGTGCTGGTGGCCGTCGGCGTGCTGCGCGGCTGCGTCGGGCCGAGGGTCGGCTTCGGGGTGCTCGCCGCCGTCGTCGGGGTCGGCCGCGGGGTCGGCTTCCCCTTCGGGGTCGCCGCCACCTTCGGCGGGTCGACCGGTTCCGGACTCGCCGAGACCGGCGCGAGACTCGGGATCCGGCTGGCCAGGCTGCCCCGGGCAACATCGTCCAGGCCGAGGATCACGCCGATGGTCAGGGACGCGAACAGGATGAGGACGAGGCTCAGCATCAGGCGCCGGATGATCACGAGGGGGCGCTCACGACAGGCAGGGACACGACGGGCTCTCCGGGTGCGGGGGAAGGACCTCGGCCATTATCAGCAGGCCGGTGTCCACCGAGCGGGTTCACCTCGCCGGGGACCGGGTGTCGTTTCGGTGTCGAACGGGCGAACGCCGACGCCCGCCCGCGCCCCGGTTCATCCCGGAACCGTCACGTCGGACCGACGTCGACCGGTCCTGCCTCAGCTCCGGTCGGACCGCTTCCTGACGTGCTCGGCGACCACCACGGCGGCGGCGGCGGACCAGGCCTGGGGGCGGCAGGCCGCCGGGTAGGGCACGGGCCGACCCTCTCCGGACCACAGCTCGGGCAGCCGCCGGTCGAAGGCCAGGGAGGCGCGCAGCAGTCCCTCGGCCAGCCCGTCGGCCAGGTCGGCGTGTCCCGACCGGTCCAACCCGGCGATGACGATGGCCGTGTCGTGCGGCCAGACCGTGCCGCAGTGGTAGCTGAGCGGGCTGTAGCCGCCGGCGGTGTCGGACATGGTGCGCAGCCCCAGCCCGGAGTCGAGGTCGGCCGCCACCACCCGTCGGGCGACCAGCCGCTCCTCGTCGGCGTCCAGCAGCCCCGTGCCCAGCAGGTGCCCGATGTTGCTGGTCACCGAGTCGACCCGCTGCTTGTCCCCGTCCAGCGCGAGCGCGGGGAAGCGGTTCTCGCCCTCGCCGCACCAGAAGGCGGCCCGGAACTTCGCGGCCAGGTCGGCGGCCCAGCGGCGGTAGCGCTCGGCTCCCGGGCGCCCGTACGCCTTCAGCAGGGCGGCCCCACCGATCGCGGCCTCGTACGCGTAGCCCTGCACCTCGCAGAGCGCGACGGGACCTTCGGCGATCCGGCCGTCGGCGAACCGGACCGAGTCGCCGGAGTCCTTCCAGCCCTGGTTGGCCAGTCCGTGGCCGCTGGCGTCGACGTACTCGAGGAAGCCGTCGCCGTCGGCGTCACCGTAGGTGACCAGCCAGTCCAGGGCCCCCTCCAGCACCGGCAGCAGGGTGGCGACCTCGGCCTCGCCCAGACCCGCCCGCCAGGCGTCGTGCAGCAGGCAGACCCACAGCGGGGTGGCGTCGATGGTGCCGTAGTAGAGCGGCGGCAGCGAGGTCTCGTTGAACGCGTACGTGCCACGCCGCAGCTCGTGCATGATCTTGCCCGGCTCCGAGGCGGTGGCCACGTCGACCTCGGTGCCCGCCAGGCGCCCGAGGGTGCGGAGCGTGCCGCCGGCCTGGGCGACGTCGACGGGGAGCAGCATCCTCGACGTCCACAGGCTGTCCCGGCCGAACAGCGTGAAATACCACGGTGAGCCGGCGGCGAAGAACGCGTCGTCGGGGTCGGCGGCGGTCGCCATCCGCAGCCCGTTCAGGTCGTGCAGGGACTGCCGCAGCCACGGGGCGAGGCGCGGGTCCGGCGTCCCGCCGGTGGCCCGCTCGGTGAGGCTGTCGACGGCCAGCCCGGCGCCGCCCGCGGGCACCACCACGGCGCCGCTGTCGGTCACCGTCAGCCGCCAGTCGAGCTCGACCGTCCCACCGGCCGGGATCGTGACCGGCCAGGTCAGCACCAGTCCGGTGGCGTCGGCGGTGCGGGTGAGCCCGGCCCCGGGGGCGTCCAGGTGGGCGGACACCTCGTCGTTGCCGAAGTCGACGGTCCGCCCTGCCGGCTCGTCGTCGAAGGTGACCGGCGTGCCGTACCGGCCGGTCTTGATCGCCTCCATCGGGGTGAGGTCGCTGGCCAGCTCGAGCCGGACCTCGGTCGCCGCCTCGTGATCGAGCTCGGAGGTGAGCCGCAGGGTCTCGCGCAGCAACCCGGGGGTCACCGATCGGGACAGGTCGACCCGCAGCAGCCGGTCGACCCCGCCGCCGGCCACCGCATCGGCCAGGTAGGTGAAGCGAGCCTCGCCGGCGCCGGCGAACTCCGTGGCCAGGTGCGCCGGGGCGGCGCCCCCGACCTCCACCCGCCAGCCGCTGAGCACCCGCAGATCGGCGTGGAACAGACCGTGCGCGGTGCTGCGGCCGTCCTGCTCGATCGTGATGCCCCCGTCCCGGGCGGACAGTACCTGGGTGGGTGCGGCGCACACGGTGACGAGGTCGTGCAGCAGCGGTTGAGAGGGCTGGGGCATGGTCCGATCCTAGGGAACCGGCGTGATCCGGACGACCCTTCGGGATCGGGGATACTTGGTCCTCGTGTCCTCCTTGCCGTACGAGTTGAGCGCCCGGGTCCAGTCGGTCGCCGGGATCGACCCCGAGTTGCGCCCCGCGACCAAGCCCCAGTTCGGGCACTTCCAGAGCAACGTGGCGCTGCGCCTGGCCAAGTCCGAGGGGCAGCCGCCCCGGGCGGTGGCGCAGCGGATCGTGGCGGCCCTGGAGGTCGACGACCTGTGCGAGCCGCTGGAGATCGCCGGCCCGGGTTTCATCAACTTCCGGCTGCGGGCCGATGTCCTGGCCCGCGCGGTGACCGACCAGCTGGCCGAGCCGGCCGCCGGGGTGCAGCGCACCGAGACGCCGCAGACGGTGGTGATCGACTACTCCGCCCCCAACGTGGCCAAGCAGATGCACGTCGGCCACCTGCGGTCCTCGATCATCGGTGACTGCCTGCGCCGGGTCCTGCTGGCGCTCGGTCACCGGGTCATCGCCCAGAACCACGTCGGGGACTGGGGAACCCAGTTCGGCATGCTGGTCGAGCAGATCCTCGAGGACGGCATCGACGCCTCGACCCTGACCCTGGTCGACGCGGAGGCTCTCTACCTGCGGGCCAACGCCCACTTCAAGGGCGACGAGGACTTCGCCGCCCGCGCCCGCGCCCGCGTGGTGAGGCTGCAGTCCGGCGACGAGGAGACCCGGACGATCTGGCGGCAGCTGATCGAGATCTCCGAGGCCGGGTTCAACGCCGCGTACGCCCGGCTGAACGTGCTGCTGACCGACGACGACCTGGCGGGGGAGTCGACCTACAACGACGACCTGCCGAACGTCGTCGCCGACCTGGAGGCCAGCGGCACCGCGGTCGTGGACGACGGCGCCCTGGTGGTCTTCGTCGAGGGCTTCAACGCCCCGATGATCGTGCGCAAGCGGGACGGTGGCTTCGGCTACGCCGCGACCGACCTGGCCGCCGTCCGCCGCCGGGTGGGCCAGTTCCACGCCAACCGGTTGATCTACGTCGTCGGTGCCCCGCAGTCGTTCCACTTCGACCAGGTGTTCGCGGTCGCCCGGAAGGCCGGCTTCCTGCCGGCGGACGTCCCGGCCCAGCACGTCGCCTTCGGCCAGGTGCTCGGCCCGGACGGCAAGAAGTTCTCCACCCGCGAGGGTACGGCGGTGAACCTGATGACCCTGCTGGACGCCGCCGAGGAGCAAGCCGCCCCGCCGATCGCCCTGGCCGCGATCAAGTACGCGGACCTCTCCAACGGGCTCAACAAGGACTACGTCTTCGACGTCGACCGGATGGTGCAGACCACCGGCAACACAGGGCCCTACCTGCAGTACGCGCACGCCCGGCTCGCTCAGGTGCTGCGCCGGGCCGAGTCCGAGGGTCTGGTGGTGGAGGAGAAGATCGCCGTCCTCGACGAGCCGGCCGAGCAGGCGCTGGCGCTGTTGCTCACCCGGTTCGGCGAGGTCGTGGCCGACGTGGCCGACACCCTGCAGCCGCACCGGCTCTGCGGCTACCTCTACGACGTGGCCGGCGCGCTCTCGGTGTTCTACGAGCAGTGCCCGGTGCTGAAGTCCGACGGCGAGGTGCGGGCCTCCCGCCTGGCGCTGTGCACGCTGACGAAGAAGGTGCTGGCCGACGGCCTCGACATGCTCGGCATCGAGGCCCTCGACCGCATGTGAGTCACCTGACGACTTCGGGGTGGGCCTTCCGGTCGGCGGCCAACCAGGCGGCCCCCACGATGCCGGCGCTGTTGAGCAGCTTCGCCGGCACGATCTCGGACTTCAGCTTCAGCTTGGGCAGGAACTTCTCCGCCTTCTTGCTGACCCCGCCGCCCACCACGATCAGGTCGGGCCAGAACAGCCCCTCCAGCACCTCGTAGTACCGCTGCAGCCGCGGCACCCACTCGCTGTAGGACCAACCGTTCTTCTCCTTCACCCCCGACGAGGCGCGGCTCTCGGCGTCGTGCCCGTCGACCTCGATGTGCCCGAGCTCGCTGTTGGGCACCAGCACCCCGCGGTAGATGAGGGCGCTGCCGATGCCGGTGCCCAGGGTGGTGACCAGCACCAGACCGGGGTGGTCCTTGGCGGCGCCGTAGTGCACCTCCGCGACCCCGGCGGCGTCGGCGTCGTTCATCAGGTAGATGTCGCGCTGCAGCACGTCCTCGAAGACCTTCTCCGCCGGCGCGTCGATCCAGGAGCTGTCGATGTTGGCCGCCGAGCGGGTCTGGCCGTGGGTCACCACCGCGGGGATGGTCACGCCGATGGGGCCGTCCCCGATGTCCTCGGCGAAGTGGCTGACGATCTCGGCCACCACCTTCGCCACGTTGGCCGGGGTCGACTTCGCCGGGGTGTCGATCCGCAGCCGTTCGCGCGCGAACAGGCCGGTGCTCAGGTCGACGGGGGCACCCTTGATGCCGCTGCCGCCGATGTCGATGCCGAGGACGGGACGGCCGGTGCCGGACGTGACGGGGGTCTCACTCATGGCCGAGAGCCTATCCGCGGCTGTCGCGGCCCCGACACCCCTCCCGGGCGGCCGCCTTCCGGGCTCCGGCCACACTGGTCCGCATGAGCTCCTCCATCGTCTCCGCCACCCGTACGGTCGCCGCCCCGGCCGCCGACATCTTCGACCTGCTGGCCACGCCCCGCCGGCACAGCGAGTTCGACGGGTCCGGCAGCGTCCGCGGTGTGCAGGAGCGGACCCCGGAACGGCTGTCGGCCGGCGCCAGGTTCGGGATGGAGATGCGGATCGGGCTGCCGTACAAGATCCTGAACGAGGTGGTCGAGTTCGAGGAGCCGACCCGGATCGCCTGGCGGCACTTCGGTGGTCACGTCTGGCGTTACCTGCTGGAGCCGGTCGACGAGCGGCACACCCACGTCACCGAGCAGTTCGACCCGACCGGGTCGCGGGCGCCGGTGGTGCTGGCGCTGATGCGCGCCCGGCGGAACAACGCCAGGTCGATCAACGCGACGTTGGACCGGCTGCAGCGGTGGGCGCGAGACCGTCCCTGACATCACACCGGAATCACCTGGGCGACGGGGTCGTCGGTCCCGGCCCGGCGGAACGGTCAGCGGGTCAGCTGCCGCCGGCACCAGTCGTAGAGGGCGGGGTCGAAGGCGAAGGAGTTCGAGAAGTAGAACCCGAAGTAGCGGCGGTACATCGGCAGCGCCTCCGCGACGTCCGGACCGAACCTCGTCTGCGCCTGCCCGCTCAGCCAGGCGGCGTCCTCGGCGGCCCCGTCGTAGTCCTCCAGCTCCAGGAACATCACGGCTCCAGCGATGTCCATCATCGGGTCGGCGTGCAGGGTGTGGGGGCTGAAGTCGCCGACCCCGCTGATCACGGGGCGACCGTCGGGCAGCACCGACACGTAGGTGTTGGGCGGGCAGAAGTCTCCGTGCACCAGGCGAGGGACGCCCTGGCGAGCCGTCAGCCACACCTGCAGCTCGTCCCAGGTCGCGGCGATGCCCGGGACGTCGGCCTCCAGCCGGGTCTGGCTCGCGGGCAGGATCCGCAGCAGTTGGTCGGTGAGCAGCGCCACCAGGGTGTCGAACTCCCGTGGTGAGCCCGGTCCGAGCAGCCGGGCGTGACCGCGTACGGGCGAGGGGAGCTGCTGGATCCTGCCGGCGGCGTCCAGGTAGCCCAGCAGGGCCTCCCGTCGGGCGCCGGTCTCCGCTCCGGCCAGCCAGGTGGACAGGCTGCCTCCGGACATCCGGCGGTCCACGCTGAACCAGCGCCCGGAGATCTCCCCGGCGTCCAGGATCTGAGGAAGCTCCAGGCCGATCCGCTGCCCGGACCAGCCCGCGTAGAGCGGTCGCAGCTGCGCGATCATGTCGGCCGGGGCCTCGTGGCCGCCGCGGTAGATCCGCAGCACCCGGTCGGGGCCGAGCCCGTACACCTCGGACTCGCCGCCACTGCCCACCCGGTCACGCTCGCCGATGCCGAACCGCTCGAGCACGAGCCGTCGGCCCCGGTCGTCGGCGGTGGGGTCCCCGGCCGCCGGATCGGTGGGCTCGAGCGACCCCCGGATCCGGTCGGCCGCGCGGGCGGCGCGGGCCAGGTCGAGCTGGGACAGGATCAGGGCCCGGGCCGCCGCCGCATCCAGCTGGTGGGCGATCGGGGTGACCGGCCCGCGGGTGATGTCGAGGTGCACGTCGGCGAGGCCGAGGCGCCGCTGGAGCGGACCCTGGCTGAGACGGACCGACTGCGTCTTGGCGTGCGGCACGAGGTTGCGGATGTGGGTGAGCCAGCCGTGCTCGGTGATCACCACCCGGTCGTCGGTGCCGTAGCGGAGGGTCCAGAAGTCGAACGGTCGCAGCCAGCGCGCCCGCCGGGGGGAGGTGTGCAGCTCGACCTGACCGACGTCGAAACCGGGCAGGATCCGGCCGAGGGTGACGGCGACGTCGTGGCCGTCGGCGACCGGCACCAGCACGCTGGTCGCCGAGGTGTCGTTGTCGCTGCCCTCGCTGCTGCCGTAGCCGAGGACGTTGACGTCCACGCGGTACCACCCGAGCCGGCGCCACAGGATCGGCTGCAGCACCCGGATGCCCTGGATCCGGTTGACCGGGACGGACTGGCTGGTCAGGTTGAACAGCCCTCGGGTCACCCGCACGCCCCGGGCGGACTGGGCCAGGGTGAAGTTGAACATCTGGAACACCCGCCGGCCGATCATCGAGACCAGGCCGATGGCCAGGGGGATCAGCCCGGCGAGCGCGAAGCCGACCACGTCGAACCAGGCGGTGACACCGAGGGCGATGACCAGCGCGGCCACGGAGAACAGGAACTCGCTCGACAGCAGGAAGCCGACGACGAGTCGCTGCGGCGACACCGTGACGAGGGCCTGGTCGGCCACGGACAGGTCGGTGAGCACACTGGCCGACGTGGCGCCCGGCTCGCCGATCCGGACCCGGTCACCGTGCGCGCGGCTCAGCAGGTAGTCGCGGAGCGACCCGGCCTGCTGCCGGGTCAGGTAGCGCAGCTTGATGGTCGAGTCGCCGGCGCCCACCTCGATCCGGAGCTCGGCCAGGCCGAAGATGCGGGCGGCGAACTGCTGGATGATGTCGACCGACTGGACCCTCTCGAAGGGCACCCGCTTGGAGTTCTTGAAGATCGCCCCGGTCTCGATCCGGAGCTCTTCGTCGTCGATCACATAACGGGTGAAGTACCAGGAGGCGAAGCCGGCCGCCGCCGCCAGCACGACGATGCCGGCGACGCCGAGCAGGATCCAGCGCAGGCCCAGACCGACGATGCCGGGTTCGTCGCCGGACCCGTCCGGGATGAGCTCGCGTCCGACGCCGACGACGATGGCCAGCAGCACCACCCAGCCCCGGATCAGCGGGGTCAGCGGATGCGGGCGCTCGGTCTGCTTGACGGGGCGGGGGCCGGTCTCGCCGGCAGGCGTCGGGGCGACGGGTGCCGGCGGGGGAGTCGGTTCGCTCATAGACCGGAGGCGTGCGCCTCGCCCAGCTCCGTCAGCTGGTCGCGCAGTCGGGCCGCTTCGGCCGGGTCCAGGCCGGGGATCCGGGCGTCGGTGCCGGGGCTGGCCGTCTTCAGGGTCACCGAAGCCAGCCCGAAGAGGCGCTCCAGGGGTCCGGACTCGACCTCGACGAGCTGCATCCGGCCGTACGGGACCGCCGTCAGCGTCCGCCACCACACGCCGTGGGTGAGGTAGAGGTCGTCGTCGCGTTCGACGTAGCCCCAGGAGGCGCAGGACCGGCGGAGGAAGTGGAAGCGGAGTCCGATGATCACCAGGGCCGCCGCCCACACCAGGACCGGCGGCCACCAGCGCTCGCTGAAGATCAGCAGCAGCACGGCGGGGATGGACAAGAAGATGAGCCAGAAGATGGCGTCGCTCACCCGCCTCAGCTTCAAGAAGCCGGGCGCGAGGCGCTTCCAGTCGTACGCGGGCGGGGCGAAGAGATCATCCATCAGGAGGTCAGGTTAGGGCCTTGCGCCAACGGGACGGCTTCTTGGGACCCCGGACCTTGATGTCACCCATGATGTTCGTGCCCTTCAGCACGAGGGTCGGCATGCTCGGATCGGGCTCGCCGATGTCCTTCACCGACGTGTCGCCGAGGACGTTGGTGACCTCGTTGATGACGGTCACGCCGAGGGGGACCCGGATCACCATGCTGCCCATCAGCACGGTGCCGGTGAGTGCGACCACGGGGGCGTCGAACGTCGCCTGCGTCAGGTCCAGCTTGATGTCGCCCATCACGTTGTTGGCCATGCTGTGCGCCCGGACCCGCCAGCTGCCCTCGCGCCTCACCGTCGACATGACCGTCGACATCTTGTCCGACTCGGCGATCGCTCCCTCGCGGACGACCAGCTGCCGGCGGTTCGGGTCGGCGTGCACCGGCAGGGCCTGCAGCGGCACCAGATCCGCGGTCAGCTCGGTCAGGTCGTCGAAGGTCCGCGCCTGCAGGGCGGACTGGGCCCGCTCCTGGTGCTCGTCGAACGTGAGCCGTCCTTCTGCGTACGCGGTGTTGAGCACCTCGCTGACCTGGTCACGGTCGGCGTCGGAGGCGCGGTAGCTGCCGGGGGTCATGCGGTCCTCTTCTGCTGCTTCTGCGGCGGGGTCAGTGGAAGTCGTGCTTGCGCTTCTTCTTGGTCGGCACCGGTCCGGTGACCGAGACGCCACCGAACAGGGAGACGCCCTTGATGGTGATCACCGGGGCGCCGGGGACCGGGTCGCCGAGGCCCTTGATCTCGGTGCCACCGAAGATCCCGGCCGTACGGTCGCGGACCTCGATCCCGGCCGGAGCCTTGATCTCCATGCCACCGAAGCACCAGAAGCCGGTGATCTCGATCTCCGTGCCCTCGAAGGTGGCCTCGGTCAGGTCGATGTCGACGCCCCCGAACAGGGCCACGGCGTTGGACCGCTTGGGCATCCGCCAACGACCCTTGCGGGTGGCACCGCCGAAGATCGCGATCATCTGGTCGGGGCCCGAGTCGCGGGTGGTGTCGACCGTGAAAGACCGATCGGACTCGGCGACCGGGACCGGCGCGTTCGGAGCGGGCGTGGCGGCTGGCAACGGCACCAGGTCGCTGGTGATCGGCACCAGCTCGTCGAACGTCCGGGCCCGCATCACTTTGTCCAGGCGCTCGTCGTGCTCCTCGCGGGTGATCCGACCCTCGGCGTACGCGGTGCTCAGCACGGTCGCGACATGATCGCGGTCGGAGTCGGCGGCTCGGAGGTTGCCACCCGCGAGCGGGCCCACGCCGGCGGGTTCGGTGAAGCTGTCAGCCATGGACCCACCGTAGGTGAGAGGGGACCGGGGGATCGAGGGGCCGGGCCCCCGGTCAGGGGCGCTCACCGGAGGAATCGGGGGTGGTCCCTGATGCCGGACCGCCGCCGAAGGCCCGGGCCGCCCGTGGGCCGGGTCGCCGGCCTCAGTGGGGCGCGGCGACGTCGAACAGGTTGCCTTCGGGGTCGGCCAGGGTCGTCCAGACGGCGTCGTGCTCGTCGTAGTCCCCCTGCCGGGTCGCCCCCAGAGCCACCGCCCGGTCGATCTCCGCGGCCGGATCGGCGGCGAACAGGTCCAGGTGCCACTTGTTCTTGCCCGGGGTCGGGTCCTCGACCTGCAGGAACATCAGCGGTGGGAGGCTCTTGTCCGCCGGCGCCGGGATCATCGCCCAGAACTGGCTCGCCCCCGGGGCCAGCGGTAGTCCGAGGAGCTCCGACCAGAACGTGGCGAGCTTCTCGGCGTCGATGCAGTCGACGACGACCTGACCGAGGGCGATGGGCATGGCTCCGATGCTAGTCGGCACGGTGGGCATGCCCCGGTCCGCGACCGATCACCGGCCGCGATCCCGGAGTGGGCGACCGGTCCGGATGTTCGGCTAGACTGCTCCGCGCGCAGTCCCCGGGGTTCCCCGGTAGGCCGCGATGCGGACGTAGTTCAATGGCAGAACATCAGCTTCCCAAGCTGAGAATGCGGGTTCGATTCCCGTCGTCCGCTCCACAGCATCACGCCTGACCAGGGCTGGTTTCGTCAAAAACCCTTGTGGCAGCCACTTCATCGCGTGTACGAGATATGTACGAGTTCACCTGCGCCGCCGCCCCCGCAAGGTCGTTCCGAGCGATGCGCGCATACCGATCCGTCGTCGCCAGACTCGCGTGTCCAGCCAGCGCACGAACCGTCGTCAGCGGCACCTCAGCCCGAATCCACAGCACAATCGCGGTCGCCCGTAGATCGTGGAACCGCAGCCCCGGCCACCCCAGATCCTCCACCAGCGCCGACCACCGGACCTTCGTCCGGAAGTTCGAGTGATACAGCCGACCACCCAGAGGGCCGAGCAACACCAAGTCGGTAGGGCGCCGACCCGTCGTCATCCGGGCCAGGACCGGCCCCGACTCACCCACCAACGGGACCTGGCGGACGCGACGAGACTTCGGAGTCTGCAACTCACCCGCCGAGAACGCCCGACGCACTGTGACCACGCCCGTCGTCAGATCTACGTCTCCGACCTGGAGCGCCGTCAACTCGCCTGCTCGCAGACCCAGCAGGGCGGCCAGCCGCACATAGTCTCCGTACCGTCGGCTCACCCGGTCGCAAGCCGACGCCAGCCGATCAGCCTCCTCCACCGTCAGCGTCGGCGTCACCCGCTCCACACCACCCCGAGCACGCTCGACCCCCGACATGGGGCTCACCGACAGATCGCCCAACTTGACGGCCACGCGGAACAACCGAGCGAGACAGTTTAGCGTCCCAGCCACGACCGTCGGACTGACACCCTCGGCCTTCCACGCTCGCTGCGCCGACTCGATATGGGCAGCCGAGATCGCACTCACCGCCCGATGACCGAACTCCGGCACGATCCTGCGAGACAGATGCGACCGATAGGTCCGACTGGTTGACGGCGACAAACCGCCCAAGGTCGCCTCAGCCCCGACCCGCTCCAACCACCGTGACAGCGACTCTCGTGAATCCGCCTTCCGACCCCGATTGTGAACCTCCCAGGCCACCGCCTCCCGCTTCGTGGCGAAGACCTTCGTCCGCTCACCACCGCCCGGCAGGAAGATCCGACCCCGCCAGCGGCCGGTCGACAACCGACTAGCCACGACGCCTCCGCACGAAATCCGCCACATCGTCCGGGTGATACCGATGCGTCCTCGACCCGACATGCACGGACTTGATCAACCCATCCCGCCGCAGCTGATCAAGATGCCACACCGAAACGGCCAGCAGATCAGCCACCTCCTTGGCTCGCAACAACCGAGCCACCACCTCCACATCAAGCATGACCGAGTTCCTTTCCCTACGTGGTTGAGTTCTCGGCCTCCCCCGACTTGGGAGAATGTGGTCTCCGGTCTACTCGTCAAGGGCACTTCGTGTCCTGCGGATTCGCTCCGCTTCACCCTTGACGACCAGACCTCCGACCACGGGGCGGCTGGTCATCGGGGGAGGCCGAGGAATGGCCCTGCCAGCACGTCACGTTGGGGTCACTCGCGCGGGATCACGGCGACAGACCCTCAGTTGCCGAATGGTTGTCGCCAGCGTCGGCCTGCTCTTTCGCAGCTCGGTACTGGGCTTTCCAGCGGAGCCGTTCCGCGACGGCGTGCATGATCACCCGGGCGTAGGTGATCGGGTCCGGGCGGGTGTCGGTCCACACGAACCGCGGCTTGCCGTCCGCCGCCATCACGGTGGCGGCCATCCGCTCAATCTCCGGGGCCAACATGCCTGCCGCTTCCAGGGCTTCCCGAACCACCGTGGCCCGATCCGCGCGATGCTCGCTGAGGGTCTTTCCCGACCATTGCCGTGACACCAGGACCCGCCGTCCACCGAGGCCCAGGTTCTCCCGGTCATGGGCTTTGCCGTCACAGCGGCCCGGTACGAGACGAGCGGTGGCGTCTTTCGGTTGGATGCCGTAGCGGAGCCAGTTCGCGCACCGCTCCGAGCAGGGCAGCCACCGCAGCTCGGCATGCAGCCGGTCCACGTGCGCGGCATACCGAGGGCTTGGTCCACTGTCGGGGGTCACGTAGGCGTCAGCGATGGACTTCGTCAGGTACTTGGTCAGGTAGCGGATGGCGCGGTCTGCGTCGGGGGAGGGGGCGATGATGCCGGCGTAGTCGTGCTGCTTCCCGAACCGCGCCACATGCGCCGGCTGGTCGTCTTCGACCTGGTCCAACGCCTCCTGCCAGGTAGGGAGGACGGTGCCGGTGTCGGGGTCGACATAGTCCGTTCCGTCCCAGCGGGGTTTCCGGTCCATGTACACCGGCTCGTCGAAGGCGGGCCACCACACCTGCACGTACGTCGCCAGCACCACCTCTTTGACCACCGCGCGGGGGATCGTGCCCCGTAGTGCGGCGTGGAGGTGCGGGGCGAGCCGGTGCTGCGGTTCGACAGCGGCGAAGTACTGCACCTTGTATCCGGCGACGCGGCGGAGGTTCTGCCAGAACCGGTCGACCAGCCGGGGGAACAGGACCGCATCCAGGGCGGCGCGGCGGTAGTCGTAGGTGTCGGGGTCGACGGGGGCACCGGCCCGGACTTTGCCGTAGGACGGCAGCGTGAGGGTGAGGAACATTGATGGCCGGTACACGGTCCCGTCCGGGGCGGTGAAGCTGCGACCCACCGTCCGGTCCTCCGTCGGCACCCGAGGCAGATCCGGGGCATCCGACCGGCGACGAGTTGAACGAACACGCCGCTCGGTGCAACCAGCAGACCCCGGTTCGGGGGAACCCTCTATGTCGTCGGCGTCGAACGGGTCGTCGTCAGGGACGCGGCGGTCATCCCCCAACTGGTCGCCTAACCCGTCTTCGGCGTCGACGGCCCCCGTCCGATCACCCTCCGTCTCGTCAGTCTCGGCCGCTTCGTCCTCGGGTGGGTCGAGTTCGGTGTCGCGGTGCCACCCTTCGGCGCACTGCTGAATGCGCAACAGACGGGCTTTGGTCGCGCAGGCGGGGCAGACCGACTCGTGCGTGGACCCGCAGGGGATCGCGACCCGCGTATCGGTGCCGATCTCCCGGTCGAGTACCCGCCGCATCAACGGACGAATGCAGACCCCGTGGACCTGCGCGACCTCCCGCGCCATCTGCGCTGTCACCACCCCCAACGGGTCGGCCAAGACCACCGGATCAGTCATGACCCAGCCGCCGTCGTGGACCGCGAGCTGCTGCGCGGCTTCCGGGGAGCCCGTGACGGCTTTTCCACCTTGTCGACGGCGGGCAGGGCGACGGGGATCTGCACGGGTGCTCGGAAGTGGACGGCGAGGGCGCGGATCATGTCGTCAGGTACGTGCGCGACCCGAACACGGGTGACGTCGCCGCTCTCCGCGAGCACGTACCCGATCCCAGGGGTGTGGCGGGGGATCTTGTGACAGGCAGCCCCGGCCGCGACCGCGCCCTCAGACAGCACCATGACGACCTCCTCCCGTTCCCGCAGGCGGAGAGCGAAGCACTGGTTGAACAGGTGCCGTTGCGGGACGGTGTCCTTCCGGGGGTCCTGCAGGTAGCCGTAGACGACGAACCCCGGCGCCCGACCCAGAGCGAGTAGGGAGCGCAGGGCGGTGTCGGCCCGCTTCAGCAGATCCCGGTCGGTGGAGTAGGAGGTGAGCATCGCCAGCTCGTCAATCACCACGATGACCAACGGCTCCGCCGCTGTCGGGGTGTGGGATCGGGTGTGACCGGCAATCTTCTGCGCGCGGGCCAGCATCGCCGTCACGGCGTCCTCGAGGAGCACCACCGCCGCTTCCAGGGTGGTCGCTTCCCGGGTGAACAGGCGTGAGCCGAGGGCGTGCTCAACGCCGCCTTTCAGGTCGATGCCGTGGACCTGGACCAGACCGGTTCTGATGGCCGGGGCGAGGTTGACCAGCAACATCCACATCGCCGACGCCTTGCCCGAACCGGACGCGCCCGCCGTCAAGGTGTGGACCTGCACCGGTTGGTACCAGGGTCGCCCGTCCTCGGTGACCCCCATCTCCGCCGTGGTGATCGTCGGGGTCAGGTTCGGGGACGGGAACCGTGCGTCCAGCACAGCGGCGAGCGGGTCAGCGAACAGGAACCGGACCGTGCAACCCGTATGCGTGGGGTTGGGGATGACCCGGATTTGGCGAGAGCCGACGGCGACCCGGAGCCGGTCGGAGGCGGTGACGATGTCTTCGACGGTCTGCCCGACCATCAGCTGCGGCACGACTACCAGCACGTCCGGGTCCTGCCAGCCGATCCGATGCAGCATCGGCACCCGCAGTTCGGGACCGTCCTTGCCGATCACGCGCCGCGACAGGCCGCAGGCTTCCATCAGCCCACTCCACGACCGACGGACCGACCGGCGAATCCGGCGTCGCCGGCCCGGATGCGTCACGTGACGCAGGTACGAGTCGGGCCATCCACGTGCCCACACCCCCGGGACCACCGCGACCAGACCCAGCGCGGTCAACAGGAGCCACGTCTCCGTCACGTAGGCCGCGACAGTTCCGGCCATCCAGACGACGGCCTTGCCGGGTGCCCGCCACAGGAACCGGAACGGACCCGACAGCCACCACCAGACCTCGGCCAGCCCGACCCGGATCCCGTGGGCGGTCCAGCGCGCGGCCTGCGCCAGGCCGTGACGCCGGGTCGGAGTCGCCGTGGTCATGCTGCGGCGCGCTCGTCACGCACGGCCAGCACCTCAGCACGGCGATACGCCAACCGGCTGCCGTAGTGGAAGCGACGGGGAGCGGTGCCCTTGTCGAGCCAGTTCGTCAGCGTCTGCCGCGACACCCCAAGGACGGCCATCGTCTCCTCGACCGACAGCCATTGCGACCAGTCCACGGGGTCAGGGATCTCGAATGGGTCGCACCAGCCCAGGCCGAGAGCCGTGAAGCGTCGCTGCACCGCATCCGGGGTGTCCGTGCCACACCGGTACGCATGAGCAGTGCCGGTGAGTAGGGCTGCCCTGGCATCCATCACCGCCGTCGCCAGCGCATCCAGGGCCTCGACCTCGCGCGCCATCACCGACAGCCCGTCGGGGCAGCGGACCAGCACATACCGACCACCCGTCCCCGACCGAGCCTCGATGTCAAAGCTGCTCGACCTCGTCAACCGCAGACCCACCTGCACCTGCCCGCCCGACTCCGCTGCCCGAGGCACGGCTAGGCCGCTTTCGCGTCGGCGCTAGCCGGCTTGGTGGCAGACATCCCCGTGGCCGACACCGAGTAGGCGAGCCGCACGATGTCTTGGCCCGTCCCCCGGTTGCGGCCGGTCACCTTCGGGTAGGTCGAGATCGAGACTCCTTCCAGCTGCACGAAGCGGAGAGGAAGACCGGCCGCCATCGGCGGCAGTACCGGCTGCACGTCAGCCCCCATCCGCACCCGGAACGTCTTCTCGCGCGCCTCCGGATTCAGGTCGAGCACGACGACCTCCCAGAGCAGCAGACCGGTGTCGCGGTCGCGCTCCTGTAGCCGGTCATCGGGCTTCCGGGTGGTGTCGTACACCAGGACCTTCGTCACCTCGCTGACCACCGCGAGACCGTGTGAGAACTGCTGCGCAACGTCCACGTAGTACGGACCATCGACTCCACTCACCGCTACCTCCAAGGGTTCGATCCCCCGAGTGGGGGACTTATTAGTCACCATAGAGGCAGCATGCTGCCTATTGCAAGGACTGAAAAGTCCTCTTTGGGACTCGATTTGTCCATTTGGGCGCATCCGCTCGACAATTGCTGTCGTGGAGATGCCAGAAGTGATGCGCCAGCGGCGAGCCGCCCTGGGTCTGTCTCAGAGCGACCTCGCAGCCGCCGTCGGTCTGGACAAGCGGCAGGTCCGCCGTTACGAGGCGGGCGAGGCGCAGCCGACCCTGCAAGTTGCGAAGGGCCTGGCCGGGGCCCTCGGTGTCAGCCTTGACGAGCTGGCCGGCCAGGACGAGCAACGCCTGAAGATCACGGGGGAGTGGTGGTCGGCTTGGCAGACCACCAAAGACGGCCAGGAGGTGCACACCAGCCAGCGAATTGAGATCCGGCAGCGGGGCACCGAACTCGACATCGCCGCCGTCGAGCGCGGCATCACCGCCGAAGAAGGCGGCTACCTGTGGCGCGGCGTTCTCCGACTCTGGGACAACGAGATTCTGATGGGCTGGTACGCCGCCGACGATGAAGCCGTCCGCTCAAAGGGAACGCTGTACCTCGTGGTCCATCCCCACGGCCACCAGATGCGTGGCCGCTGGACTGGTCTCAGCTATGACGGACCCCTCCAATCCGGCTCCGCCGCCATCGCCAGGACCGAAGACGCCGCGACAGCCCTCCTCACGGAGATGACCAGCGGGGCCACCGCATGACCGCCGAAGTCTGCGAAATCGTCATCACCGCACCCGACGCCGAATGGGCCGCCGACTTCACGCGGACGTTGGTGGAAACGCGGCTTGCGGCATGCGGCCACCAGACCCCGATCCGGTCCATCTACCGATGGGATGGCGCCGTCCACGACAACGCCGAGACGCGCATCGCGCTCCACACGCAGCTGATCCACGCTGACGAGATCTTGCGACTCACCAACCAGTCCCACCCCTACAAGGTGCCCTGCTTCCTAGTTCAGCCAATCCTGTCGGCCAGCCCCGACTATGGAACCTGGATCATCGACTGCACTACGCGACCAGAAGCGATCTGAGCACGAACCCATGCAGACCTACGATCACGGCACCTTCCTCATCGTCCTCGACTGCGATGACCTCGAACGCGCAGCCCACTTCTGGTGCGACGCACTCGGCTACGAGCAGCCATATCCCCAATCCGGTCCCTACCTCCAGCTCATTGCACCCAGGCGCGGCGGCGTCGAACTTCTCCTCCAGCAGACCGACGACCCGAAGACTTCGAAGAACCGCCTACACCTGGACCTCCGCACACCCGACCTCGACGCCGAAGTCCAACGCCTCACCGCACTCGGTGCCCAGGCCATAACCGAACAGCCCCTGAGCGAGCACGACTGGCGATGGCACGTCCTCACCGACCCCGACGGAAACGAATTTTGCGTCCTTCAACCGCCTGCCGATTTCCCTTGGCCGGCCAGCACGTAGCCGCAACTGGTAGATTGATCAAGCGGGATTGTCAACGAGGGGTGATCTGTCACACCCACTGCCACGGCCCGCGACCAACGTAAAGCGCTTCTTATGTATCAGCTGATAACCCTAATCTTGTTGACTTTGAATAGTGGAACAGTTGTGTTCCCGCCGATCTGAGTGTCGTAAGAGTAGGACCCACTAACTGTCACGACAGCACGGAACACGTCGTCTCCGACCAGGTCCTCCAGCTTGGATTCGCTGCCAGTGAATAGTGCGTTTTCGCCGTCGAAGTAGCCATAAGACATGGTGTTTCGGTTAGCGACGTCCGCTCGGAAGGTATCAGTGCCCGTAGCCGAGTCGAACTGAGTTACCTGTCCGTACACAACGAGCACCTTGCCCTCGTATCTGTCCGGATTCTTGAAGATCTTGGCGAGAGTACGGGTGCCCACGGTTTGAGCGTTCTCAAGCTTTTTCGCAGCCTTCTCTTTCGCAGCCTTCTCTTTCGCAGCCTTCTCTTTCGCAGCCTTCTCTTTCGCAGCCTTCTCTTTTGCAGCTCTTTCCTCCGCTGCCTTCTCTTTGGCGTCAGCCTTCGCCTTGGCGTCAGCCTTTGCCTTCAGGACGGATTCATAATTCGTCTCAGCTGCAGACAGGTGGTTGGGGCAGTAATACTTTGCGGCACCCACGATTGAGACGGCAAGGTCAGGTGCTGTCTCTTTGTTGTCGTCTTTGAGGTCGGTCACTGCATGATCATTGTTGAGCAGCTCACAGATCCCACGTGCCGACTCAACGGAAGACTTCTTGTTCTCCTCCGTCCTGCTGTATCCCTCAGTGTTGTCGAGGAACCAAGCCCAGTACTCTCCGTCAACATCACGTGTCGGGGTCGGGGCCGGGGTTGCAGACGTCGTTACCGAGCTTGGTGCGGCCTCGGGCAAGTTCTCGGCAGGAGCTGAACACCCGGCGAGCACGATCAGTGCCAAGACGCAGAAGCTAGTCAGGCCCCGACGGATGCAGACTTGCATATCCATAACGTTCCCCAGCACGCTCGGCGGTGGGCGACCGTCCGAAAGATCGGTTGACCTCCGAGGCGCCTTAGTTCGGCCAGCATAGGGACCCGGCGACGTGCGCGAGGCGAATCCGGCAATCTCGTTCCTCGCGCCAGTGTGACCCCTACTCCACAGGTCGACTGTCGTCGCGGCGGGACGCAGCGGGGCGAAGGACCCATCAAGGTCACAGCTCCTGGATGCCCAAGCCACCCGCCGACACCGTCCTTCTCGTCATGCAGCGAGACGGCGGGCGACGGCGGGCGACTCTTGTGATCCGTCAGGTGATGCGCGACGTTGGTCCGTCACCTGATGTGCGACACCTGGGCTAGGAAACTGAGGGGACCGCCCGGGGTCGGTCGGCTTTGATGTTACGCACCGGGACGGTGGTGGTGCGGCGCACGACCCGGGTTTCGCCGTCGAGCTCGATGGCCAGGGTGGTGTCGGAGACGTGCACGGTGACGGTCTGATGCTGGTGAGTTCGTCCGAGAGCGACCTTCTGCAGGCAGACCATGATCACGCCGGTGTTCGACGCCCGGCGTTGCACGGTGATCGGCTCCACGGAGGGTCGGGGTGGTGGCCCGGTCGGGCGGACGCCGCGGAGGTACTTCGCTTTCCCGGGTGGGATCGGGTTCGGTCGGGTGCGGAGCAGCTCTCGGGTGTCGAGGTCGAAGAACAGCAACATAGCCCCTTCGATCCGGACCCCGACCTGGCGGCCGCCGAGGATCTCCGCGGCCAGGACAACCCGTCCGCCGAGCTGGACGGTGCCGCCGCGCGAGACGACCCGTTCGACCTCGACCACCCCGTCGGCGTCGACAGTTCCGGGCAGCGGTGGCGGGCCGGCCGGTCGGGCGCCGACGGCGCGCAGATGGGCCAGGTCGATGACGGTCAGATGCGAACGGACCGTCTTGATCCGGGTGCCACCGATGGACAGGTGGACCCAGTTGCAGTCGACCCAGAAGCTGACGAGCTGACCGGCGCGGGCCGGGCCGAGCCAGAACTGCTGCCCGCACAGCGCCATGTTCCCCGCCGCCGGCACCACCTTCTCCAACTCCACCGCCTCCAGCGTCTCGACTGCCGGCGAAGACGACGCTGCTGTCGGCGCCGGGGAGCCGGTGACGGGTTCCAGCGCCGGCGGCAGCCACAGACCGACCAGCTCCCGCTCGGCCGCCGCGGTGGGGGCGAAGCGTTGCGCCGGTGTCACCGGCAGTCGCTGGTCCAGGGCTTGATGCGGTCGGTCGGTGTTGTAGTGCTCGACCCAGACATCGACTGCGGCCTGGGCAGCGGCCACGCTGGCGAACAGGCCGGCATCGTCGAGGAAGTCCGGCCGGAAGGTGCCATGGAACCTCTCCACCTTCCCGTTCTGGTTCGGCGACGACGGTGCGGTCAGCAGATGGTGGATCCCGTTGCGGCGGCAGATCCTGTCGAACAACACCTCGGCACCCTTGCCGAACCGGTCGGTGAACTGCTTGCCGTTGTCGGTGATCACCTCGTCCGGGGCGCCGAACCGGGCCAGGGCCTGGGCGAACGCCAGACAGACCGCTCGGCTGGTGGCCCGTTCCACCACCTTCGCCATCACGCAGTACCGGGAATGATCATCGACACCGGTGACCAGCTTCGCGTCGCGAATCTCCCCGGTGATCGGGTTGACCAGCTCGATCCCGCCGACGATGTCGATACCCCACAGCTGCATCGGACCGGGCCGCTCGAACCGGACGAAGGAGGACTTAGGGCGTTTCCGCGGTCGGGCCCGCAGCAGACCTTGCCGGATCAGGATCCGGTCGATGGTCCGCTCGGCCGGCACCACCAGCCCAGGGACTGGGCGACGCAGCAGCTCCATCCTGATCCTTCGTGATCCCCACCGCGGATGCTGGCGACGCATCTCGGCCACCAGCACCTCGACATCGGCCGGCGACTGGTGCGGACACGACACCGGGCGGTGCGACCGATCCGCCAGTCCACTGATCTGCTCACTCAGATAACGAGCGATCCATCGGTGAACGGTGGAGCGGTGAACTCCTAACCGTTCCGCGACCTCGGTGACATCAGCACCCGCCAGCACCGTTCGAACCGCGTCCAGCCGCTGCTCGACAACAGACAAGACAACCAGTACCAATCCCGGCCTCCTCCAGTCCGAACGCCCCACGGGAACGTCGAACTCAGAGTGACCGAACCGGCCCGGTGTCGCACATCAACTGGCGGACGACTGTCGCACATCACCCGACGGAGGACACGGCGGGCGACTCTGCACTGCTGAATACGGCTCTAATGGATCAAGAGCGGCCTCCGGCCGCTAGGGCGGTGGTTCCCGCACAGGGACCCCCACGCCTCGGCCAGGGCCTCGGCGCACCCCCATGCGGGAACCACCGCCCTCTCGACCTCACCCACCAACGACTTCCGATTCGGCTCGAACGCTAGGTTCCTGATCCAGGTGCTCAGACGCACGATTCTCTGGAGTCCGTTGGTCAACCAAGATCAGATACACGAGAGCCCGGACGGGAAAGCCGCTGTTCGGCGGCTCGACAGGCCAACTGCATTGAGGCCCGAACGTGTGATGAGAGACTTCGCGGGTAGCAGGGTTCGACAGCCGAGATCGAGAGCCCAGCCGCGCCGCGCGGTACTCCTCGAAGGTTGCGTCAAGTTGAGATTCGGACTTTAGCAAGGAGACTCTTTCTGTATGACGATCGCAGGCAACACTCCAACATTCCGCGGATTCGCCATCGCAGGCTATCGGAGTTATGCGGACGAACTGCAAGCTCTGGCACCACTATCGAAAGTGAATCTGTTGGCCGGGCAGAACAATGCCGGGAAATCGAACGCGCTTCGGGTGGCTCAGCGGCTGCTTGAACAGAACTCAAGCCCATTAGGCGACTTGGATATACCACGCTCAGACTGGTGGTCGGGCGACCGAGCAAGAATCGCGATTGCCGTTGACCCCGCGACGGGTGCGGATCTGGGCAGTGCGCGTACCCCCTCAGCGCGTGGCGGCCTTGAAGCTGTAATAGAGCAACTCGTGACCACCTCTTCAAAGACTCGGCTGCCGAGCGAGTTGGCTTGGTTCGTCTACTCATCGGAGTTCGGCGGCAAGAGGGTTTCATGGAGTTTCGATTCCACTTGGCTGGACGCGATCCTTCCGGAATTTGATCCGGATCAGTTGAAAAACCTGTCGCTGACACTCACGAACACCGCGCACGGAGACCATCGGGCGAACTTTGAGGCAATCCTCCGAATACTCGATCCGCTACCGTATACGCCAGATGTTAAAACTATCGAGGCGTTCCGACAGATACGCTCCGACGAGTCCTCCAGCGAATTTACGCCTAGCGGTACTCCTCTCGTTCAAGAGTTATCCAGGTTGGAACGTCCTGGCGTGCTTGCTCAAGCGGACAAGTTGCGGTTCGCCGCAATCAATCAGTTGATCCAATCGGTGCTGGATGATCCAACTGCAAGACTCGAAATAGCGCGCGATCCTGAAGAGATTCTAGTTTCCCGACGTGCCGGAGAAATATTGCCGCTGGCAAGTTTGGGAACTGGTGTCCACCAGGTAGTGATCCTCGCTGCCGTAGCCACTCTTTTCGAAGACCACATTCTATGCATCGAGGAACCGGAGGTGCATCTTCATCCGCTTCTCCAACGCAAGCTTATCCAGTACCTGCATGAACATACGTCAAACCAGTACCTGATTGCCACCCACTCGGCACATCTCCTTGACGGTGCCCGCGCGGAAATCTTTCATGTCCAATACGGAGACCACGGGTCGGAGGTGACGCACGCTGGATCGCCCACAGCACTACGGTCCATCTGCGGAGATCTGGGATATCGCCCCTCCGACCTCCTGCAATCAAATGCCGTGGTGTGGGTTGAGGGTCCTAGTGACCGGATTTATCTCCGCCACTGGATTCAGATGCTCGACGCAGACTTAATCGAGCATCTGCACTTCTCAATCATGTTCTATGGCGGGCGGTTACTCAGCCACCTCTCCGCAGACGACAGCGACGTTGATGACTTCATCAGGCTGCGACGCCTGAATCATCATGTGGGCATTGTTATAGACAGCGACAAGAGCTCCGAATCGGAGTTGATCAATGCGACCAAAGAGAGAGTCTCTGCCGAAATCAAGTCAATAGGAGTTGGGTTCGCATGGGTCACTGAAGGTCGAATGATTGAGAACTACGTTCCTCATTCCATGTTCGAAGCGTCATTGAAGGAGGTCTCGACCGCAACCTCGCTGTACAAGGGCGGCCCATTTGAACACCCCTTCGACAACTCAGAGAAGCGCAAGGTGGATAAGGTGGCCTTGGCGAGAGAGGTTTGTCAAAGGTGGAGTTCCGAGACTGAATTTCCACTAGACCTGCGCCGGCGTCTAGAAGAAGTCATGGCTTTCATTCGGAGTGCCAATGGTCTAGTCTCGAGCGTTGTTGATCATTGATTGGGCGACTGCCGAAGTCGGCCCTGAGACGCGACGTGAAGCTGACGACGCAGCGAACGCGCTGCGTGGACCAACCGAGTGACAGAGGTGCCGGACTCACCTGGTCGTCAGCACACTTTGAGGGACCAACTCAGGCGACATCTGATCTAGCCGGACCGCAATTGTCCACCTGATAGGCAAGCGTCCAGGTGTCGCGCACGTCTAGGTCGTGCGGGGGTCAGACGCCAGCTGACGACCAACCTTGCGATTAGCAAACGGCTTGCGGCCGTACTCAGTTAAGAAGCTGGCGATGAGCCGACTCTCGACGTCCTCAGGGTCCAACGTAGGCGTGCGCTTCCAGGCGACAAGGAGGTCCGCGTGGTCCTTCAGCTGCCAGATGTACCGGCCACCCCAGTGCCCAACTCGCTCGCCGTTGCCGTGCCTTCGGTACTCGTCTAGGCGCTTGCGCAACCCTCGATGTCCATGAGCGCCGCCCGCAGCCTTCCCGATATAGAGAACGGTCGCGTGATCGATCCAGGCGCCCTTCAGATGATCCAGGAGCACGCCGGGGTCCTTACCCTTGAAGTGACCGGCGACGCTCGTCATTAAAAAGGTTGGCGGGTCCTTGGCCTCACGCAGCACCACGTAGACACCCGGCACTTGCGGCACTTCGACCTCTGGCAGCTCGACGAATCGGCAGAAGCCCTCGAAGCCCTCAGCAGCGAGGCCCGCTCTCGTCCACTCCATTGACCCATCCTCCATGACAGCGGACAAGCGTGTCCCGAGGTGTCCCCCAGGACTCAGACCCACCATCGACCCAACCCTCAGCAGCAGCATGTGCCGCTCGACGGCGACTGATGCATCCGGCGTGGTCATGTACGACGGACTGTACGAAAAGTCGCCAACCAGCCCGCAACGAGCCACGAACAACCGTCGAGGCTAAGCCTGAAACGGGTTCGAGCTCAGTACGGATTCGCCTTCCCAAGCTGAGAATGCGGGTTCGATTCCCGTCGTCCGCTCCACAGCATCACGCCTTACCAGCCGTGGTTTCGTCAAACACTCTCGGCGGAGCGACCTCGCCGCGCGTACGAGATATGGACGAATCGACCTGCGCTGCCGGTCCCGCGAAATCGTTCCGACCGATGCATACCGCTCGGGTCTGCTGGCAATGTACGGGAAGTGTCCGTGGCTTCGTCGGCGCGGCGTCTGATTCCCTGAGAAGATGGCGGGAGAAACACCCAGTTGGGTCTGCTGCACGAGTAGGTGACATCTGATCTGTGGTGCCGGGAGGTGCCGCTGGAAGGATGTTG
>NZ_BAAAYX010000003.1:448152-493575 GCF_039536605.1 Microlunatus aurantiacus | reverse complement strand
ATGACCATCAACCAGGCCCAAGCCGCCTGACCGAACCTGTCACCTACTCGTGCAGCAGACCCGGATGATGGTGCCGGTGTTGGTGCGTTTGTCGAGTCGGCTGTCGATAGCCATACCGAGTGCGTTGGTGACCAGCGCACCGGTCGGTGAGGAGTCGATCGACCAGCCCACGATCCGGCGAGAGTAGGTGTCGAGGACGGCGCAGCAGTACACCTTGCCCTCCCTGGTCGGATGCTCGGTGATATCGGTGACCCACAGCTGATCTGGCCCCTTTCGCGCGAACCTACGCTCGACGCGGTCGGAGGCGATGTCGTCGGCACGGATCCGCTTCCACTTACGCCGCCCGGTGAGACCCTGCAGGCCCGCGCGGCGCATCAGCAGCTCGACCTGGTTGTGGCCGACCACGACGCCACGCCCGAGAGTGAGCTCGGCGTGGATCCGTCTGCCGCCGTAGATCTGGTGGGACTCGACATGGATCTGGCGGATCAGGTCAGTCAACAGCGCGTGCCGGATCGAGCGCTGGGATGGTGCCCTGTTGCGGTGCTCGTAGTAGCCAGACTCCGAGACGCCCAGGACCCGGCAGGCGACCTGGACAGGAAGTGCCTTTGCGGCCATCACTTCGATGGCCGCGTACCGCCTTTTGGGCTGGTCTGCTCCTTCAGCAGCTCCATAGCGTGGCGACTGATGGCTAGCTCGGTCTCGAGCTCGCCGATCCGCTTCTTGGCGGCCGCCAACTCGGCGTTCTCCGCGGTGCTCCGGCCCGGTTGCAGACCTCGATCGATCCGGTCCTGCCGGCGCCAGTTGTAGATCGTCTGGTCGCTGACGTCGAGGTCGTGCGCGACGATAGCGACGCTCCTCCCGTCAGCAAGCAAGTCGAGGACCTTGCGTCGAAACTCTGCTGGGTAACCATGACGTGCCATCTGATCCTCCTGGTGTCAGACACCAGAATCCAGAAATCCGGACGCCGTGGAACCCAGGACAGACCAGAGCCTCCACTGAACCCAGTACGGGACAGTTGTCATTTCTTCGGGACTGCCCAGGTCGGGCTAGGTCTGGGCGAGAACGGTGTCGCTCATCAGGTGGTGGAAGCGGTCGGGCTGTTCGAACAGGGGTCGGTGCCCGGAGGTGTCGAACGTGATCAGTTGCTTGTCGGGGGCGTCGAGGAGGTTGAACCACTGGGTGGCTGGCCCCAGCCGGCCGGGGGCTTCGTGGCGACCTTCGACGAGGTAGACGGGCACCGCGAGCTGGGTGACGTCGTCGCGGAAGTCGATGTCTTGCAGCTGCGGGTACAGGACGGTGAAGACGTCGAAGAACCCGGCGAAGGCGTGCAGCTGCTCCAGCAGGGTGTATTCCTGCACGAACAGGTTCTCCGAGAAGCCGCCGGCGCCCTCGGCGTTGCGGCTGTGGTCGTAGGGGTAGACCTGACCCTCGTTGGTGAGGGCGGACTCGTAGTCGAGCATGTCGGTATAGGGGGGCGGGCCGCTGCCGGTCAGCCGGGCGGCGAGCGTGGTTTGGCCGGTGCGGCGGGCCCAGGCGAGTGAGTCTCGGTAGAAGACGTTGTCGGTGGCGCGGGGGTCGACCATCTGTCCCACGCCGATGTAGGCCCGGTACAGCTCGGGACGCTGATGGGCGGCGAGGACGCCGAGGATGGTGCCGTAGGACTGGCCGAGCAGGTAGATCTCGTTCTGGTCGAACCGCTCACGGAGGTAGTCGGTGACCTCGATGGTGTCGTCGACCGCCTGTTGCAGGGTCAGCGTCGAGGCCGGGTCCAGGCCGTCGTACGACCTGCCGGTGCCGCGCTGGTCCCAGGTGACCACGACGAAGTCCTGTTCGAGCGCCTGGCCGTGGCGGCGCATGGCTCCCAGCTCGGTGCCTCCGGGTCCGCCGGCGAGGAACAGCAGCACCGGGTTGGTCGTGCTGGTGCCACGGATCATCATCGCCTGGTCGTGTCCGCCGATCGGGACCCGGATCAGCTCGGCCACACTGCCCGGCGCGGCGGCGCCGGTCGCGGTTCGGATGGGGTCGGTGCTGGCCGGTCTCGCGATCGCGACGGTCAGCACCAGCAGGGCGGCGGCGGCGATGACGGCGAGGGCGCGGCGTGTGCCCCGCCAAGCTCTGGCCGCACCGTGCTCGTTCTGAAGGTTGTTGCCGCGTCGCGTCAGGCCGGCCCCTACGGCGGCGCCGAGGATCATCGGTAGCAGAGCCAGCACGGCGTGCAGGCCGCGGCCGAGCAGGAACGCGAGGATGCCGAACGTGCCGCCGTCGCCGAGCCGGAGGCCGTCCACCAGGGGTCCCGTGGAGGTGACGCGGGTGGCTTCGAAGACGGCGGCGAAGATGACCGGGGTCGCCAGCATCGCCCACCGGCTCCGCATCAACCAGCCGCCGACGATCCCGACGGTCAGGCTGACCCCGGTCGCTGACAGCGCCTCGACGGTGGTGATGGGTCCGCGGGGGGTCCACCAGCCGGCCAGCACACCCCAGCCGGCCGCGATGATCACCGGCCCGGCGAGACGGATCCACCGGGACCGGTCATGTCGTCCGACGGTGCCGGTCGTTCGGGCAGGCGTCGGCTGATGAGCGGAGGCTGGGCGTTGTGTGTCGAGGGTGCTCATGCCCCTACGCCGTCCGCTCGACCTCGGTGTCACCGGTGGGGTCGGTCACGGACCCGTCCCCGCTCGGCCGGCGGGCCGCGTTGGTGTCGTCGTCGATGAGAATGGCGGTGGCGCCAGCGGACCTGGACAGCATGGCCTTGCGGTTCACCAGGACGACCACGACAGCGACGAGGACGAACAGGCACATGTCCCACGGCTGCGCGTCAGGCCAGGCCGGCCCGTTCACCTGGGCATGGAACAAGACCGCGACCAGCAAGCTGCCGCGGGAGGCGTTGACCATGGCGGTCAGGATCACGCTGATCGCGACGACGCCGACGAAGAACGGCCAGTACGACCAGCCGCTCTGTTTGGTGCCGCTGAGGAAGAACGCGGGGGTGTGCCACACCGCCACGACCCCACCCAGGATCAGGGACGCCCCCAGGGGCGCGAGGCGGCGCTGCAGCAAGGGGAGGGCGATGCCTCGCCAGCCGAGCTCCTCGATCGGCCCGATCAGCAGCGCCGGCAACATCGCCGGGAGCACCGCATACCAGGGGGCGAACGGGAACGGGTCGGTGAGCGTGCCTTTGACGGCGGCGCCGAGGTAGAAAACGGCAGGCAGCCCGATGGCCAGCAGCAGCCACCAGCCGGCGGGCATCCGCCACAGCGTCAGTCGCCGCAGGAACCGTCCCAGGCCGCGGATCCCGTAGTGCCGGACGACGAGCACGAGCGCGACGATCCCGGGCGTGTACACGATCAAGATGAAGGCCGGGTTCGTGTACCCCATCGGCCCGAACAGGGCCTCGGCCCGGTCGGGGAACACAGCGAGGAGCGTGCCGATCCCCCAGGAAACCATGAACGTGGCGAGGAAGAACACGCGCAGGGTGCGCAACCTGATCGGTTTCGAGCTCGTGGTGTGCGGGGCGGTGACGGTCATGAAGACCTCTCAGAGGGCGGTAACCGATCGACCAGCCAACGGCCGGCCGTCAGCCAGAACATCACCCGTGCCGGGGGAGTCTGGGCGGGGCAACGGGTCTAGGCGGCGGCGGTCGTCGCGTAGATCATCAAGACGTCGACGCCGGGATGCTGTCGATGTGCCCGTTCGGGGCAGGCGTCACCCGGATCGGCGCGGTGGCCGGCGCTGGCACGGCGGCGGCCGCCGATTCGCGAGCCAGGAACGCGCCGAGCTCGGCGATCGTGGACATCAGCGGGGCCGGGACCACCACAGTGGTGTTCTTGTCCACGCCCAGCTCGACCAGGGTCTGCAGGTTGCGGAGCTGAAGTGCGAGGGGATGAGCCACCATGATGTCGGAGGCCTCTCCGAGGGCCGTCGCGGCGAGCGACTCGCCTTCGGCGTTGATGATCTTGGCGGGCTTCTCGCGCTCGGCCTCGGCCTGGCGCGCCATGGCTCGCTTCATGCTGTCAGGGAGCTGGATGTCCTTCAGCTCGACCAACGTCACCTCGACGCCCCATTCGACGGTCGTGACGTCGAGGATGGCACGGATGTCGAGGTTGATCTGATCGGTTTCCGACAGGGTCTGGTCCAGGGTGTGCTGACCCACCACCTTACGAAGCGTGGTCTGGGCGATCTGGTTGATGGCGGCGTTCACGTCCTCGATCGCGACCACCGACTTCGTCGAGTCGACGACCTTGAAGTAGGCGACGGCGGACACGTCGACGCTCACGTTGTCGCGGGTGATGATGCCCTGGGACTGGATCGGCATGGTCACGATCCGCATCGACACCCGGTGCAGGACGTCGACGACCGGGATGATCAGCCGGATCCCCGGCTCGCGCAGCCCCACCACACGTCCGAACCGGAACAGCACACCCTGCTCGTACTGCTTGATGATCTTCACCGACAGCACGGCGATCACGAGCATGACGGCGGCGATGATCAGGATCGTGAGGACGGTGTTCATGGTGATTCTCACACTACGTCTGAAATAACAAACTAGCAATGCGTTTCTAGTAACGGTCTGCTACTGTTCTGTTGGTGACCAGCTGGCGATTCCTCAGCAACCACGGGCGGGCGTTGGTGTGCATCGCCAACGACCCCGGGGCGCGGCTCCGCGATGTCGCCGCCCAGCTGGGAATCACCGACCGGCGGGCTCACGGCATCATCACCGATCTCGTCGAGTCGGGGTATGTGATCAAGACCAAGGACGGCCGCCGCAACCAGTACCAGGTGCGGGTCGACCTGCCGATTCCCGACCCGCCGCCGACCGGCCGGAAGATCGGCGAGGTGCTGGAGCTCCTCGCCTGGACCGGCAACGCCGACACCACCTAGTCCACAACCCGCTACCCCCGCGGGAGGAAATCACTCCGAGGCCGCCCTCGGCCGGCCTGACCCGAACTATCCCGGCCACCGTGAGGCCGGTCGTCATACCCCTGCCGTCCTCGCCGTCGAGCGACCCCAGAGGCCCGCACATCGTAGGACTACGCAGGGAGCTCCCGACCATGACAACGATCCTCGACTCATCTCCGCCTCCCGAAGTTCCCGCACCTCAGGGCAGGACGGGAGGTCACCTCGCGTTGCTGATCCTGGGTGCGGTGCTGGCCCTCGTCGGTCTGGCGCTCACCGGTGCCGCGGCCGGCCTCGGGGCGGCGGTGTTCCAGCAGCGCGACCAGGGGTACCTCACCTTCCCGACCCAGCGGTACGCCGTCGACTCCTACGCGATCACCTCCGAGCAGCTCGAGGTGGTGCTGGACGACGACGACCTCGACCTGGGACGCAGCGGGCCGGTAGCGAGTCTGATGCTCCGGGCGACGTCACCGGGGCCGGGACAGGACGTCTTCGTCGGTGTCGGACCCCGCGCCGAGGTCGCTGCCTACCTGGCCGGGGTCGAGCACTCCGAGATCACCCAGATCGGGTTCAACCCGTTCCGGGTCACCTACCAGACCAGCCCGGGTGCTCAACCCCCGACCACGCCCGGACTCCAGGACTTCTAGGTCGTGTCGGCCCAGGGCCCGGGCACCCAGCAGATCGAGCTCGACCTGACCACCGGCGACTGGGCGATGGTAATCATGAACGCCGACGGCACCAGACCGATCTCGGTCGACGTCCAGGCCGGTGCCCGCTCCAACCTGCTCGGACCGCTGAGTCTCGGCACCCTGATCGCCGGTCTCGTGCTCCTCGGCCTCAGCATCCCCCTGATCGTCATCGGTGCCTCCGGCATCGGCCGTTCCACCGCGATCCAGTCCACCGGTGCACCGATCCTGCGTGTGAGCTCCCTGGCCGCCGGTGGCGCGGAGAGCGCCGCCGCTCCGTACCCAGCGCGCCTGCGAGGCGATCGCGATCCGACGCTGTCCCGTTGGCTGTGGCTGGTGAAGTGACTGCTGGCCTTCCCGCACTACCTGGTGCTCGCTCTGCTGTGGGTCGCCTTCGTGATCACCACGGTCGTCGCCGGAGTCGCGATCCTGTTCACCGGCCGGTACCCGCACGGCCTGTTCCACTTCAACGTCGGGGTCCTGCGGTGGTCCTGGCGCGTCGGCTTCTACGCCTACGGCGCCCTCGGCACCGACCGCTACCCGCCGTTCACCCTCGCCAAGACCGACTACCCGGCGGACTTCGACGTCGACTACCCCGAGCAGCTCAACCGTGGCCTGGTCCTGATCAAGTCCTGGCTGCTCGCTCTTCCGCACCTCGTCGTCATCGGACTGGTGACCGCCACCAGTGCCTCGTGGTGGGCGGCAAGGAGCACCTCGAGCACCGTGGCGGCCGGCGACGGGTCGGCCGGCACGGCAGGGATCTCCCTCCTCGGCGTGCTGGTGCTCATCGCCGGTGTGGTCCTCCTGGTCACCCGGCGGTACCCGCCCGCGCTGTTCGACCTCATCATCGGCATCAACCGCTGGGCCTACCGCGTGCTCACCTACATCGCCTTGATGCGGGACGAGTACCCACCGCTGCGCCTCGACCAGGGCCCGCTCGATCCCGGCGAGACCGGGCCCGAGCACCCGACCGTGCCCACGCCCGAGCCTGTCCCGGTGTCGACATCGTGACGACCGGGCAGATCTGATGAGGACCGTGGTCAGGTGGGTGGTCGTCCTGGTGGTCGTCCTGCACGGACTGCTCCATCTCCTCGGTGCGGCCAAGGGTTTCGGCTGGGCCGAGGTGAGCGCGCTGACAGTGCCCGTGAGCCCTGTCATGGGCGCGGCGTGGCTCGGGTCCGGAACCCTGGTGGTGGTCGCCGGTGTGCTCCTCGCCCGCGCCAGCCGTTGGTTCTGGGTCGTGGGCGCTGTCGCGACCCTGGCCTCGCAGGCGATGATCCTCTCGTCCTGGCGCGACGCCCAGGTCGGCAGCCTGGCCAACGTCGTCCTGTTGGCCGCCGTCGTCTACGGCTACCGCTCCCAGGGACCCACCAGCCATGCCGCGGAGTACCGGCGTGGCGCGACGGCTGCGCTCGCCGGCGCAAGAGGCGAGACCGTCGTGGTCACCGACCGGGACCTGACGTCACTGCCCCCGGCCCTGGCGGACTACCTCCGTGGTTGTGGCGTGGTCGGGAAACCCCGCGCCTCCAACTTCCGGCCCGCTTCCACGGGCGGATCCGCGCATCGGGCGACGCGGCCTGGATGCCGTTCACCGGAGAGCAGGTCAACACCTTCGGGCCCCGGCCGAGCCGACGGTTCCTGATGGACGCGACCCGGGGCGGGCTTCCGGTCGATGTCCTGCACGTCTACCAGGAGGCCACGGCCACCATGCGGGTCGACCTGTGCTCGCTGGTACCGATGGTCAACGCAGGCGGCCCCGAGCTGGACCGGGCCGAGACCGTCACGGTGTTCAACGACCTCTGTCTGCTTGCCCCGAGCGCCCTGGTCGGTGCCCCGATCGCCTGGCGGAGCATCGACGCTCACCGGACCGAGGGAACCTTCACCAACGGCCCACTCACCGTACGAGCCGAGCTGGTCTTCGACCAGGACCACCAGCTGGTCGACTTCGTCTCCGACGACCGTTTCCGTGCCGGCACCGACGGCAGACCGTCACGACCCGAACAGTGGTCCACCCCGATCCGTGGTCGCGGCACCGTCGACGGTACGCAGGTCGTCACCGACGGCGATGGGCGATGGCGCGGTCCCGAAGGGGACTTCACCTACCTGGAGTTCCACCTCGACGAGATCGCCTACGACGTCACCACTCCAGGGGCGGTCGAACTCGTCCGACCCGAGCGGGTGGTGCCGTCCTCAGTCATGCTCGGCGACGGCTCCGCAGCCACCACCGGCCTCCGCCCATGACGCTGCCGGTATCGCGGCTGCGCGCCACGCTCTACTGGCTGCTGGTCTCCGTCACCGTGTTCTACGCGCTGTCGGCGATCGGCGGTGGGCTCGGCATGGTCGTCGCCGACGGGTTGTCGATGCCGAAGTCCCTGCTGGCTGCCACCCCGTTCACCACCTTCGCCATCCCCGGTGTGATCTTGCTGCTCGTCGTCGGCGGCACCCAGGCGTGGGCGGCCTGGTTGCTGATCGCTCGACACGAGTCCGCCCTGCTGTGGTCGACGGTCGCGGGGTTCGGGATGGTGATCTGGATCATCAGCGAGATCTACCTGATCCACGCGTTCACCTGGATCCAGTCCATCTACGTCATCGGCGGGCTGCTGCAGCTCGTCCTGGTGCTCGCCCTGCTGGGCGTGGCGCCGTGGCTGCCCCGGCAGCTCCCCTGGATGCCTCGCACCCGCAACAGCGGGGGCGCCGCGACACGACGCGCCGGTGGACTCGACCCGTCGGTGCAGTGAGGGTCGCGATGCCACAGCTCCTCGGTAGCAGCGCACGCCGACTCGGGATCGTGTCCGCGTCCGTCACCGTGCTCCTGAGCCTTGCGTACGCCGTCCCCCTCACGGCGGGCTTGATGTCCCTCCCGTCACCAGACGCCCCGATCGGCGAGCCGTGGTTCGCGATGATGGAGATCTTGATCATCATCAGCATGCCGGCCATGGTCGCCATGATGATCGCCATACATGCATGGGCGGCGCCGAGCAGGAAGGTCTTCGCCGCGGTGGGCGTGGTCTTCATGGCTCTGACCACCGTCGTGACCAGCAGCGTGCACTTCGTCATCCTCACCGTCAGCCACCGCGCCGAGCTCCTCGGCCAGCCGTGGCTGCAGCCTGCGCTGTCGTTTCGGTGGCTGTCTGTCACCTACGCCCTCGACATCCTGGCCTGGGACGTGTTCTTCGCCATCGCTGTGCTGTCCGCCGCCGTCGTGTTCAGCGGAGACCGTCTGGCTCGGTGCGTCAGGCTCGTGTTGATCGTCAGCGGTGTGCTTGCGCGGACCGGGCTCGCCGGCATCGTCCTGGACGGCGCTCATGTCCGTAACATCGGCATCGCGGGCTACGCGGGTGTCTTCCCGGTCGCTGCGCTCCTGCTGGTGATCGTGTTCCACCGAGCCGGCGCCGCACCAACCGGTGCTCTCCGAGACGAGTCGCGGGCAGTTCTCGTCTGATGTCCGGACTCACGGGCAGCGCCGTCGTGATGCGGTCGAGGCGGTCGCGGATCGGCTCGGGACGTGTCGGAGGGAATCGCCGGCTCAGACACGGGCGTTGATCGCCACCGACGGCGGATGCTCGTTTCCCGGCTGCGATGGGACGCCGCAGTGTGCCAGCCGGTCAGCGCTGGACGGCCTTGATGATCGTGGTCGCCGCTGTCACCCAGTCGTGCTGGATCGCCGCCCCTTCGCGCAGGTGCTCCTCGTACGTCCACAACACGTTGCAGACCTCGCGGACGACGACCCAGTCCCGGACGCGGTCCTCGTCCAGGCCGGCGACGTCCACCACGGTGAACAGCCGGTCCAGCAGCGCCTGCCGGGGCGAGGCAGCGGCCATGATCTCGTCCCACCGGTTGCCCAGCAGAGGTCCGACCTCGTAGCCCGGGTCGCCGGCCAGCGGCTTCGGGTCGATGGCCAGCCACGGCTCGCGCTCGGCGGCGAGCACGTTGAAATAGTGCAGGTCGCTGTGGATGAGGGCCAGGTCGGTCTCCGGGTCACCGGCGAAGTCGCGCAGCAGGCGCTCGGCCTGGCTGACGAAGCGCCGGGAGATGAGGTTCGCGTCCAGCAGTACCGGGAGCCGTCCGAGCCACTCGCGGCACAGGTCGCTGAGCCGTCTGGTCTGGGGGAGGGGGTCCACGTGCAGCCGCCGGTAGAGCCCCGCCACGACCTCGCAGGCGTCGAGGACACCGAGAGCGTGGAGGTCCCGGTCGACGCTCGCCCGCTCCAGCAGCAGCGCGAAGCGGCGGGGGTCGGCCCGCCACAGCTCCACCGCCCCGTCGCCCTGCCACGCGCGCAGGGCGAGGTGCTCGGTCTCGGCCTCCCAGTGCGGCCAGGTCAGCTTGAGCACCGCCTCGCGTCCGTCGTCGGTTCTCACCGGCACGACCATCGCGCAGTTGCCCGACAGCGTCGGCCCGTCCACACGCAGCCGCCACTCGTGGATCAGGTCGTCACTCAGTCGGGGCGCCCGCGCCAGCCAGTCGTCCCAGGAGGGGCGACCCTCGGCCCGGGCGCGCAGTGCAGCGGGGACGTCGACCACCCCGCGACCCTACTCACCCGCGGGACGCCGGACGCCCTGTCGTCTCCCGCCCGTCCCTGCCCGTCCGTCGTCCGCATCGGGTCACCGGATCGGACCGGATTGACTCCGGCACGACTGGGTAACCTGACCCCCGGCCGCCGTCAGCCAGCGCGGCCTTCCCTCACTCACCGACGCAGGAGACAGCCATGTCCGATGTACCCACTCTGACCCTCAACGACGGCCACCGCATCCCCCAGCTCGGCTTCGGGGTCTGGCAGGTGTCCACCGAGGACATCGTCGCCTCGGTCGCCACGGCCCTCGAGATCGGCTACCGGCACATCGACACGGCAGCGATCTACGGCAACGAGGAGGGTGTCGGTCAGGCCATCGCGGACTCCGGCATCCCCCGTGACGAGCTGTTCGTCACCACCAAGCTGTGGAACGACAGCCATGGCGTCGACGCCGCCGTCCGGGCCGCCACGGACAGCCTCGCCAAGCTGCGGTTGGACTACGTCGACCTCTACCTCATCCACTGGCCGACGCCGGCCCGCGAGAACTACGTCGCCGCCTGGCACGGGCTGGAGAAGGTGCAGTCAGCCGGTCTGTCACGCTCGATCGGCGTCTCGAACTTCACCGAGGAGCACCTGCGGCGCGTGATCGCGGAAGGGTCGGTCGTGCCGGCGGTGAACCAGATCGAGGTCCACCCCACGCTCACCCAGGAAGACATCATCGCGGTGAACGACGAGCTCGGCGTCATCACCGAGGCCTACAGCCCCCTGGGCCTGTCGGCGGACCTGGAGGACGAGACGGTCCGGTCGGTCGCCGAGGCCACCGGTCGTACGCCCGCGCAGGTGATCCTGCGCTGGCACCTGCAGCTCGGTCGGGTGGTCTTCCCCAAGTCGGTCACGCCGAAGCGGATCAAGGAGAACTTCGAGGTGTTCGACTTCGAGCTGTCCGACGACCAGGTCAAGGCCATCTCGGGGGTGAACACCGACAACCGGCTGGGGTCCCACCCGAACGACTTCAACTGATCGTCGCGCCCCTGGGTCACTCCCTGGGCGAGGTCGACGGGCCGTCCGCCGCTCAGAGGACCCGGCGGATGGCCCGCTCGAAACCGGTCACGTGCGCCAGGGCCAGCGAGGCCGCGGTGTCGGCCTGACCGTCGGCGATGGCCTCGAGCAGCTCCGCGTGCTCGCGCACGTGCTCGGCCAGGTCGGGCAGCTTGTCGATCACCAGGCACCAGATCCGGGTGGCCAGGTTGTCGTAGCGGACCAGGACGTCCTCGAGGTGGGGGTTACCGGTCGCCCGGTAGACCAGCTTGTGGATCGCCAGGTCCTCGGTGATCACGGTGGTGTGGTCGTCGTCCACCACCTCGAGGTGCCGCACGTCGGCGGCGGTCGCCCGCAGCTCCGCCCGCTGCCGGGTCGTCGCGTTCTCGGCGGCACGACGGGCGGCGTGCGGCTCCAGCAGCTGGCGGAGGTCGGAGATCGCGCCGAGCTCGGTGACGTCGACGACCGTGGCGAACGTGCCCCGGCGCGCGTACGACACGACGAGGTGGTCGGTCTCCAGCCGCTTGAGGGCCTCCCGGACCGGGGTGCGGCCGACACCCAGCTCGGCGGCGAGACCGACGTCGTTGATCGGGTCGCCGGGCCGGATCCGGAGCATGATGAGCCGGTCCTTGATCTGCTCGTACGCCTGGCCGGCCAGCGACATCGCGCCGCCCCGCTCGTCACCGGTGGTCGGTAGGTGATCGATGATCATGGTCGCGGCACCCCCTGGAGGCACCGGTGCTGGCCGCCCGGTGGCCGGGGACGTCTCGATTGACAGGCCCCTTCGGCGGTGAGCATACTACGTGCGAGCGATTGATATATTAGTGACATACCAACAGTCCGGTGGAGGTTGCCGATGGCCGAGGCGCTGCCGCCCCATCCGGAGTTCCTGTGGCGGAACCCCGACCCGAAACGGTCCTACGACGCGGTCATCGTCGGCGCCGGCGGTCACGGGCTGGCCACGGCCTACTACCTGGCCAAGAACCACGGCATCACCGACATCGCGGTGCTCGAGCGTAGCTGGCTGGCGGGCGGCAACATGGCCCGGAACACCGCGATCATCCGCTCCAACTACCTGTGGGACGAGTCCTCGGCGATCTACGAGCACTCGCTGCAGCTGTGGGAGGGTCTGCCCGCCGAGCTCGACTACGACTTCCTGTTCAGCCAGCGGGGGGTGATGAACCTCGCCCACACGCTGCAGGACGTGCGCGACTCGGTCCGCCGGGTGAGTGCCAACAGGCTGAACGGCATCGACGCGGAGTGGCTGGATCCGCAGCAGGTGAAGGAGCTCTGCCCGATCATCAACATCAGCGACCGGATCCGCTACCCGGTCCTGGGGGCGACCTTCCAGCCGCGGGGCGGCATCGCCAAGCACGACCACGTGGCGTGGGCCTTCGCCCGCAAGTGCGACGAGCTCGGCGTGGACCTGATCCAGAACTGTGAGGTGACCGGCTTCGTGCGGGACGGCAACCGGGTCGTCGGCGTCGAGACCACCCGCGGGAGGATCGCCACCGGGAAGGTCGGGCTGTCGGCCGCCGGTCACTCCAGCGTGCTGGCCGCGCTGGCGGGGGTCGACCTGCCCCTGCAGTCGCACCCGCTGCAGGCCCTGGTCTCCGAGCTGCACCAACCGGTGCACCCGACCGTGGTGATGTCCAACCACGTCCACGTCTACGTCTCCCAAGCCCACAAGGGGGAGCTGGTGATGGGGGCCGGGGTCGACGCCTACAACGGCTACGGCCAGCGGGGCGGCTTCCACGTGATCGAGCACCAGATGGCGGCCGCGGTCGAGCTGTTCCCGATCTTCGCCCGGGCCCATCTGCTGCGGACGTGGGGCGGCATCGTCGACGTGACCCTGGATGCGTCCCCGATCGTCGGCACCACTCCGGTGGACAACCTGTACGTCAACTGCGGTTGGGGAACGGGAGGCTTCAAGGCCACCCCGGGGGCCGGCTGGACGTTCGCCCACACCATCGCCACCGGCACGCCCCATCCGCTGAACGCACCCTTCGCCCTGGACCGGTTCGTCAGCGGCGCCCTGATCGACGAGCACGGCGCCGCCGGCGTGGCGCACTGAGGAGCGGCGACGATGATCTTGATCGACTGCCCGCACTGCGGGCCCCGGGACGAGACCGAGTACCACTACGGCGGAGAGGCGCACGTGCCCTACCCGGCCGATCCGCAGTCCCTGACCGACGAAGAGTGGGGCCACTACCTGTTCTACCGCCGGAACCCGAAGGGACTCTTCGCCGAGCGCTGGGTCCACTCGGGGGGCTGCCGCAAGTGGTTCAACGTCCTCCGCGACACCGTCAGCTACCGCATCGAGGCCGTCTACGGACTCGATGACCCCCGTCCCACCGGTGCCCGATCGGCGGGAGGACGCGGATGACCGCACCATCCCACCGGCTCGCCTCCGGCGGCCGCATCGACCGCGCGGTCGAGATCGGTTTCACCGTGGACGGCCGGTCCTACCTCGGCCACCCCGGGGACACCCTGGCCTCGGCCCTGCTGGCCGCCGGGGTGATCGAGACCGGACCCTCGATCTACCTCGGTCGTCCCCGCGGTATCGTCGCGGCCGGCATCGAGGAGCCGAACGCGCTGGTCGACGTGCGGCGTCCGGGCCAGAGCGTGAGCGAGCCGATGGTGCCGGCCACCGTCCTGGAGCTGGTGGACGGGCTCGAGGCTCGCTACCTCTCCGGTGTCGGCACGCTCGACCCGGCCGACGACACGAGCGTCTACGACAAGGCCTACGTGCACACCGACGTCCTGGTCGTCGGGGGCGGTCCGACGGGTCTGTCCGCGGCGCGTGCGGCTGCCGCCACCGGTGCGCGGGTCATCCTCGCCGATGACCAGCCCGAGCTGGGCGGCTCCCTGCTCTCCCAGCCGAACGCCGTCGTCGACGACCTCCCCGCAGCCGACTGGCTCAGCCGCATCGAGCGGGACCTGGCGGTCGAGCCCGAGGTCACCCTGCTCAGCCGGACCAGCGTGCTCGGCAGCTATGACGCGAACTACGTGGTCGCGGTGCAGAGCCGGACCGATCATCTCGGTGCCGCCGGCCGCGACCTCCGTGGCGTGTCCCGCCAGCGGTTGTGGCACGTCCGGGCCCAGCAGGTGATCATCGCCACCGGGGCCCACGAGCGTCCCCTGGTGTTCGCCGACAACGACCGCCCCGGCGTCATGCTGGCCTCGGCAGTCCGCGCCTACCTGAACCGCTACGGCGTCGCTGCCGGCCGTCGGGTCGCCGTGGCCACCACCAACGACTCCGCGTACGCCATGCTGTCGGAGCTGGCGGCCGCCGGGGTCGAGGTCGCCGTCGTGGCCGATGCCCGGTCCGAGCTGTCCGACGTCGCTCGCGCTGCCCGGACCAGCGGCATCGAGGTGGTCGCGTCCGCCACCGTGATCGGCACCTCCGGCGCCCCGAGCGTCACGGCCGCGCAGATCTGCGCGATCGACGAGACCGGTGTTCCGGTGGGCGTGCCGACCGAGGTCGACTGCGACCTGGTCGCCGTCTCCGGCGGCTGGAGTCCGGTGGTGCACCTGCACAGCCAACGACAGGGGGCCCTGCGCTGGGACGACGACCTGGTGGCCTTCGTGCCGACCGGTGAGGTCTCCGGCCAGCAGGTGGCCGGCGCCGCCCGCGGCGTCGGCGCCCTGGACGACTGCGTGACGGACGGGGCGCGGGCCGGGATCGCTGCCGCGTTCCTGGCGGGCTTCGTCAGCGAAGCCGGCTCTCGGGCGCTGTCCGATCCCGCCCCGCCGTCGGCCGAAGCCCCGACCCGGGCGCTGTGGGTGGTGCCCGGCGCCGACGGCGAGCTGTCCCACCTGGACGCTCACTTCGTTGACCTGCAACGGGACCAGACGGTGGCCGACGTGCTCCGGGCGACAGGGGCCGGTCTGCGCAGCGTCGAGCACATCAAGCGCTACACCTCCATCAGCACCGCCAACGACCAGGGCAAGACGTCGGCGGTGAACGCGATCGGGGTGATCGCCACCGCCCTGGTCGGCGTACGACCCGGTGCGAACGGACCGGACGTGGTCGGCCCGGGAGCCGTGGGAACCACCACCTACCGGGCGCCCTACGCACCGGTCGCCTTCGCGGCCCTGGCCGGCCGGGACCGCGGCGACCTGTTCGACCCCGCCCGGTTGACCCCCATCCACCACTGGCACGTCGCCGCCGGCGCCGAGTTCGAGAGCGTTGGTCAGTGGTTACGGCCCTGGTACTACCCGCGACCGGGGGAGTCGATGGACGAGGCGGTGCTGCGTGAGTGCGCCGCCGTCCGGACCTCGGTGGGCATGATGGACGCCACCACCCTGGGCAAGATCGAGATCGCCGGCGCCGACGCGGGGGAGTTCCTCAACCGGATCTACACCAACGCCTTCGCCAAGCTGGCCCCCGGATCGGCCCGCTACGGGGTGATGTGCACCCCCGACGGAATGATCTTCGACGACGGCGTCACGCTGCGCCTCGACCAGCGCCGCTTCTTCATGACCACCACCACCGGCGGAGCGGCGCGGGTCCTGGACTGGCTGGAGGACTGGCACCAGACCGAGTGGGCCGACCTGGACGTCATCGTGACCTCGGTCACCGAGCAGTGGACCACCGTGGCCGTGGTCGGTCCGAAGTCGCGTGCGGTGATCGCGGCGCTCGCGCCGGACCTGGACGTGAGCAACGAGGCGTTCGGCTTCATGACGTTCACCGAGACCACGCTGGCGTCCGGCATCCCGGCTCGGGTCTGCCGGATCTCCTTCTCCGGCGAGCTGGCCTTCGAGGTGAACGTGTCCGGCTGGTACGGGGCACAGGTGTGGGAGGACATCCACGACGCCGGGGCGCCGTTCGGCATCACGCCGTACGGGACCGAGACGATGCACGTGCTGCGGGCGGAGAAGGGCTACCCGATCGTCGGTCAGGACACCGACGGCAGCGTCACCCCGCAGGACGCCGGCATGGGGTGGGTGGTCTCCAAGACCAAGGAGTTCCTGGGCAAGCGGTCCTTCACCCGCAGCGACACCGCTCGCCCCGATCGCAAGCACCTGGTCTCGGTGCTGCCCGTCGACCCGACGCTGCGGCTGCCGGAGGGCACCCAGCTGATCGCGCAGACCTCGACGGTGGAGGGTCTGCGACCGGTGCCGATGCTGGGACACGTCACCTCCAGCTACCACAGCGCAGCGCTGGGCCGGTCGTTCGCGCTGGCGCTGATCAAGAACGGCCGGAACCTGATCGGCCGGACGCTGACCGCTGCGGTGGGCGACGAGCTCGTCGACGTGGTGGTGGCCGAGACCGTTCTCTACGACCCCGAAGGGAAGCGCCGCGATGGTTGAGTCCGCCGTCGTCACCTCGTCCCCGGTGACCTCCCCGCCCGTCGCCGCGCACCGTCCGGCCGCCGAGGGCGCGGGCGGGCCGCGCCGGGTCAGCCCGGCCGCGCACCTGACCGAGCGGTTCGCCGCCGGAGAGGTGGTCGGCCCCCGCGCCGTCTCCCTGCGGGAGGTGCCGTTCCTCACCATGGTGGGACTGCGGTCCGTCCCAGGGTCTGCGGCGGCCGGACGCCTGGAGCGTGCCCTCGGGACCTCACTACCGCTGCGCTGCGGTGAGGTCACCACCTCCGCCGCCGGGTCGTCGGTGCTCTGGCTGTCCCCGGACGAGTTCCTGGTGGTCGACGACCGACCGCCGGCCGCCCTGACCGACGGGCTGGTCGAGGCCCTCGGGGACGGACCGGGAGCGGTCCTCGACCTGTCGGCCAACCGCACTACGCTCGCCCTGGCCGGACCGTCGGCGCGGGCGGTGCTGGAGAAGGGGTGCCCGCTCGACCTGCACCCGCGCAGCTTCGCCGTCGGGACCGCCTGGCTGACCATGATCGGCGCGGTTCCCGTGCTGCTGTGGAAGACCGGTGACGACGCCTTCTGGATCATGCCCCGGTCGTCCTACGCCGACTTCCTGGGTCGCTGGCTGATCGACGCGATGGAGGAGTTCGCCGGCCCCGGCTGACCCTGTCCGACGCGGGCGCCCGCGCTGCGGCATCGTTTGCCTGCACGAGCGTCGAGAGGGCGTGCGGGCGGCCGGGTCCAGCATCGTTCGCCCGCAGGTGTCGAAGACGTGGCACGGGTGCCCTTGTCGGGCAGGGCGTGCCCGAGAGCGCCGCATCCGCGCCACCGAGTTCCGCTGTGGTCATGGGGAATACCGCAGACGCAACCCGGGTCGTCTTCGCCGGGGAGAACCCGATGATCATGCTCTACCGGCCCGGTGGAGAGGACCTGGTGGTAGCAGCCCGCCCCGTGGTTCCTCGGCGGCGAGACAAGCCCGACCCATGGGTGCCAGCGCTGCGAGCGGTTGGCGGCCGCCTCCTGGTGCCGGCTTGCTCACCCATGCCGGGTGCTGGTCACGGTGCGAACCAACGACAACCGCTCGGTGATCCGATCTCTGGTCTGGTGGAGCCGATGAGGCAGGAGGGCTTACTGGTCTTCGACTACGGAAACGCACCACGATCGTGCGAACCGAGGCGCTGGCTCAGCTGAGCAGCGAGCCATCCACACGGTCCCGTCAAGCATCCACTGCGCCACGATCATGGTTCAGTCAGCAGCGACACACCCGGACGCGGGCCAGTCGAGGAGCCGAGCCCCGAGGACAGCGATCTGCAAGGCAAGACCGTCGACCGGGTCGGCGGGGTTGCTGCCGGTCAACGCCTCGATTCTGGCCAGGCGGTAGGTGACGGTGCGCACTGACACGTGCAGCCGGCGTGCGGTCTCGGTGGCGACCGCCCCCGTCGCGTAGTACGTCTCCAGGGTGTGCAGCAACGGTTCCGCTCCGCCACGTGCGCGGGTGAGGGGAGTGAGCACTCCGTGCACCAGGTCGACCAGCGCTGCCTGGTCGCGGCCGATCACCCGGTAGAGAAGGAGGTCCGCGGCCCGGATGGTGGCCGCATCGAGCTGGAGCCGGCGGGCGAGCCGCAGGGCTTCCCGGGCCTGCTCGTAAGACTGGGCGATGCCGTAGGCGCCTTGGTGGGGCTGGCCGGTGCCAACCTGCCAATGATGGTCCCCGGTGTGTCGGCGGAGCTGGTTGCGGAGGTACTCGACCGCCGGTGGGCGGTTCCCGTTCGCTGGGGTGCCCTCGGCGGCGGGTTCGCCGGGCAGGATGACGACGAGAAAGGTGTCCTTGGTGGCGACCAGCACCTCACGGTCCCCGTAGCGATCGACCACGGCACGCTCGATGGGGCTGGCTGCCCGGTCCAGCTGGTGAGCAGACGAGGAGCCGGGTTCGGCGAGGAGAACCTGGTGGGTCCGGCTGAGGTCGAGACCGAACGGCTGCGCGCGCTGGATCAGCCGGGCGACGTCGGCGTCGCCCCGGAGAAGATCGTCGATGAACTCCCGTCGAACGGATTCCTCCTGACGGATCATGGCCCGCCGGGCCGCTTGGTGGCCGTCGATCAACACCTCGACCGCCTCGTTCACCACCCTCAGCATCGTCTCCGCCGCCGCCTTGGTGCCACCAGCCGCGTGCCCCACGGTGGCTGGCATCGCCCGCCACAGACGCCACGCGGCCGACAGGTACAGGTCGACGGCCTGGTCGGCGTCCACGCCCGCCGCGGCGGTCAGCTCACCCAGCTCCCGCAGGGCGGTCAGCTGGGACGGCTGGGGCCGCCGCCCCTCGGTCGCGGCGTCGGACAGGATCTGGAGGTACTCGCCCAGCAGCTGAACCGACACACCGGCCTCTGCGGCCGTGCGTGCCGCCACCTGCGACACCCAATCCGCCCTGCCTCGCTGGTCGAAGTTCGGGTCTGGGTCACGTGTCACAGCATTCCCTCTCGTCCGCCCACAATCCCAATGTAGTTGCCGACGTCCGGCAATGACACCGCGTCGATGATGACCGACTCTGCCTCTATCGGGTCGAGCGCCGTTCGGGGACGATAGAGACATCAGCGCCACTTGGCGCTGCCCGACCTAGGAGGAGTGCTCGATGCCCAGACATCACGATCGCCGAGCACGGCTGGACCTCCACAACGTCAGCGTCGACATCGTCGCTGCCGAGGCCGGACGGTGCGGTTTCACCCACCTGGCCAGCGGGCGCGTCTGCCTGCGTCCCCATCGACACCCGGGGTCCTGCCACCTGCAGAGGACCGTCACGACGGCTACCCCCGCGTCGACGACACGTCTGGCCTAGCACCACCGCACCACACCACACACGTCAACGCTGCGCCGCAGCGTTGCCGGCCGATGCTTGCCATCAGGCCGGTTGTCGCTGTACCCGAGGAGCCGACCATGACCATGGAACTCACTGACACCACAGGCATGCCCGCACCAGCCGCCGCGCAGCTGGCAGCGGTGCGTACCGAGTTGGAGCAGCAGCGCCGCTTCCGCGTGGAGCAGCTCGAGGAGGCTGAGGTCGACGCTGCCGAGGCGTTGGCCGCCGCCGACGACGCCCGCCTGCAGGTGATCCGTTCACTGTTCATCACCACCGAAGCAGCTCTGCGGGAGATCAACGTCGCGCTGGCCCGCCTCGACCACGGTACGTACGGCACCTGTGAGCACTGCCACCAGCCCATCCCGATCGAACGGCTCGAGGTGTTGCCCACCAGCCGGTCCTGCACGCCGTGTCAGGCGCGAGCCGATATCGCCCGGGTCCGCAGAGGTGGACACAGCCGCCGGCCTGTCGCCGGCCCGGCAAGCCGGGCCGCCAGCGCGCCCTCGCAGTAGACCGTCTGGTCGCCTCACCACCTGCCCGGGGCCCCGTGCCCACCAGGCATCTCGGGCCGGTCCGCCATGCTGACCCGCTCAAAACCGATCCGAGCTGTGATCCGTTACCCATCACCTGACCAACCTCGCCCGAGGATCGGACGCGGGACGCCAGCAGGTGTCCACCGCAGTCCGCGACGGGCCCCATGCGGACCGAGCCCCGAACAGGAACCCTGTCGGGCCGCTCAAGGCCGCTGCCCGCACCCAACGCCCGTGTGGCCGCTACCGGCCGCACCTCTCGACTGAAGGACGCAGCCCCCATGACCACCGCCGACACCCTTTTGATGAGCCGTCGATCTCGCCGGCAACAGACCCGTGCTGACTCGCGGACTCGCACCGCCAGTCTCGATGGCCCCCCGCTCGAGCGCCAGCTGCTGCTCCTCTCGTTGACGACGGTGGCGTGCGTTGCGCTCACCTTGTTCTTTCTCCGGCTCGGCATTCCCGGCGCCGCCTTCGTCTTTCTGGGTCTCGGCGTTCTCCTCCTCAGCAGGGGCCACCCAGAGTAGGAATCAGCTGCCGCAACACCTCGACGCGAACGAACGACGCACCGGTCCTGCCCTCGCAATCTGCGGCGAAACAGGCGCGTCACGGCGCGGTGGGATCGCCCCCATCCGCGGCTTGCAGTACACACAGGCAAAAGGATGACTGTCATGTTGACTCTGCGGGAAAGGCGGCTGTTCGACGACCTCGAACGCCAGTTCTACGCCACCGACCCCCACCCGACCGAACCCGTTGACGCAGGTGGCTCGTCGAAGACATGGGTCTTGGAGGCCGCCATGGGGATCTGCGTGGCTACGGTCGCCATCTGTGGCCTCCTTGGGTCACCAGAAGGCGTCGTCTGCTTCACCGGCACCATGATGATCTTGGCCTTCGTGCACTACCACCTCTGATGCCAGCAGACCCCTGCTGCTCCGGCTCGCCGTGGTCGTGGTGCTGTTCGGCACGGTCGTGATCGTCTTCGGGACCCTCCGCTTCCGGGGCCAGCTCGCTCGCCCCGGGGACAGCACCGGCGGCTCCAGCGGACAGGACGCCTCGCCCAACGTCAACCGCCAGCAGGTTCCACGGATCAACCACCGCACGGCGATCGCGCAATCCCCGACGCCGCCACGGGACGGACACACCTACGGAAACAGAGAGGGACATGACCACCGTCACCCATCCCGCCCCCGACCGGGTCGTCGTCATCGGCGCCGGAATGGTGGGCCTGTCCACCGCCTGGTTCTTGCAGGAGCACGGAGTCCAGGTCACGGTCCTGGAGCGGACAGGGGTGGCGGCGGGCTCATCCTGGGGAAACGCTGGCTGGTTGACGCCCGGCGTCGCGACACCCCTGCCGGAGCCGGCCGTCCTCAGGTACGGGTTGCGCGCAGCCCTGTCACCCTCCTCCCCGGTCTACGTGCCGCCGAGCGTCAAGCCGGCACTGCTTCGGTTCCTCACCGGCTTTGTCCGTCATTCGACGTCGAAGGCGTGGAGAACGGCGATGGGGCACCTGGTGCCCCTCAACGACCTGTCCTTGGAGAGCTTCGACCGGCTCGCCCGGGGCGGGGTCCCCGCCGACACACGCGACGCCGGGTCCTTCCTCGCGGCGTACCGCACCGAGGCGGAGCGAAAGACGCTGCTCGAAGAGATCCAGCACATCCACGCGGCCGGTCAGACCGTCGAGTTCGAGGCGCTCACGGGCGACCAAGCCCGCACGATCGAACCGCACCTGTCGCACGAGATCGGTGCTGCCATCCTGCTCAAGGGTCAACGGTTCCTCGACCCCGGACGCTACGTCCACGCACTCGCCGAATCGGTGAGTGACCGCGGCGGCACGATCATGGATGACGTGACGGTCTCACGTCTTCGGGACGTCGGCTCCGCGGTGGTCGTGTCTACCGCCGATGGTTCGGTCGAGCAGTTCGATGGAGCGGTCATCGCGACCGGCGCCTGGCTCGGCGAGCTCGCCCGCCCGTTCGGGGTGCGGAACGTCGTTCAAGCGGGCCGGGGGTACTCGTTCTCGGTCGCCATCGACCAGGTCCCGGAAAGTCCGCTGTACTTCCCGGCGCAGCGGGTCGCGTGTACGCCCATCGGCGACCGGCTGCGTATCGCCGGGATGATGGAGTTCCGAGAGCCCGAGGCCGCGCTCGATCGCCGCCGCGTGGAGGCGATCGCCGACGCCGCCCGTCCGCTGCTGCACGGCATCGACGTTGCTGACCGCCAGGACGAATGGGTGGGCTCCCGTCCGTGCACGGTCGACGGCCTGCCACTCATCGGAGCCACGAAGAGCCCCCGGGTCTATGTCGCAGGTGGCCACGGTATGTGGGGCATCACCCACGGTCCGGTCACCGGCCGTCTCCTCGCGCAGATGATGGTGACGGGCAAGCACCCCGAACACATCAGACCATTCGACCCTCTGCGGCGGAACTGATTCATGCAGGCGGGCCGCCGGGTCGTCGTCAGTCAGTCGACCAGCTCGAGCTCGGGCTCTCTCGGTGACCCGGAGGCCTGACACCCGACTATCACGTCCCGGCGGAGACTGGCACATGGAGCTCTCGCTCGGAAGTGACGGTGCTTGTCGCTTCGTGCGGCGTGAGCCCGGCGGTGTCGGTTGGGGCATTTCGCGGGCCGCGACGACGGGACGAGGCGAGCCGGATCGTCGAGCTGGAATGAAGGTGCGGTGACGTCGGATGAGGAACACCTGGGCATTTGTCAAGGGGCTTACGGACTGCTTGACAGCGACCGGTGGTCCTCTTTTCCCGAGAATCTTCACTGCCTTCGCGGACTCCACGAGATCGTCATGATTTCGCGGTTGCTGTCGAGTGGGATCCCGGTATAGTCCGAGGCAGACGGGTGTCGAGTTGTCGGTGTCAAACGAATCCGTTTGACGACCACATTCGATGAGGTGGGGGCCAGTGGATGGCTGAACCAACAGATCGCGCTGTTGATTCCGGACCGGTTTCGCTCGGTCGTCCGGGGGCCCACTCTGTCACAGCAGAGGACTCGTCACGCACCGAAGAACAAGGTGGTGGTCCAGCGCCCCGTGGGCTGGCCCTTCTCCTTGTCGGCGGGATCATGGCGCTGATCTCGCCGGTGATCGCGTTCCTGGTCGGGACCTATGCCGACACCCAGGTGGCGCTGTGGCTGCTGGTCGGGATCGGGGTGGGCGCAGTCGGAGTGGTGGTGACGATCCTGGGCGGTCTGCGCCTGCACAAAGACCTGAGCCACCGCTCCCCGGATTGACGAGACGGCACCGTACGACCGCGGCGTCCTGCTGGCCGCTGGAAACCCTGGTGACGCCGACACCGATCGCTGCGTGAGCAGACGTCCACCCGATTTCGACCCTTACCCCGTGACCCATGGAGGCTCCGATGAGCACCGACACCGATCAGCGCCTTCCCGGGCGCGACCGTCGAGCGATGCTGATCAGCAAGGGCTGGGTCCAGGGTGTCGCCATCGTGATGATCTTCGGGTTCTTCGTGATGGGGATCCTCGCGTATCGGACCTACACGGCGTCCATGCCGCAACCGGAGAAGGTCGTCAGCGGCAGCGGGGAGACGGTGTTCACCACGGCAGACATCACCGCTGGACAGGAGCTCTTCAACCGCCGGGGCCTGATGCAGTACGGGTCCATCGTCGGACATGGCGCGTACCTCGGTCCTGATTACACCGCCGACTACCTGCGTCGCTCAGCCGACTTCGTGGAGGAGCAGCTGCGGAGGCAGGGATCGGCCGATCCACGCGCGGACCTGATCGAGGAGTTCCGCACCAACCGCTACGACAAGGCCACTGGCGTCCTGACCTTCACCGACAACCAGGCGCTGGCCTTCGAGGCCCTCAAGACGCACTACGGAGCGTTCTTCGGTGAGGACTCGACGAAGAACGGCCTCATCCCCCGGTTGATCACGGATCCGCAGGAGATCCACCAGCTGACGGCCTTCTTCGGCTGGACAGCATGGGCGGCCGCGGCCGAGCGACCGGGTCATGACTACTCCTACACCAACAACTGGCCCGCCGAGCCCCGGGTCGACAACGGTCCTACCGCCGACCTGGTGATCTGGAGCGTCTTGTCGCTGGTCGTGCTCTTGGTCGGCACCGGCGGTTTGTTCGCCGTCTACGGGCGCTGGAGCCAGAGCATCGGCTGGCACAGTGCGGAAGCGCCGGTGCTGTCGTTCCGGCAGCCGGGTGAGGTGGCGCTGACACCGTCTCAGCGTGCTACCGCTTGGTTCTTCTTCGTGATCGCCGGGTTGTTCCTGGTCCAGGCGTTGCTAGGGGCGGCCGCTGAGCACTACCGGGCAGATCTGCTGAGCTTCTTCGGCATCGATCTCGCGCGGCTTCTCCCGTTCAACCTGGCGCGGACCTGGCACCTCCAGCTGTCGCTGTTGTGGACCGCGGCCGGGTTCTTGGCGGCGGGCATCTTCTTGACCCCGTTCATCGGTGATCGTGAGCCGAAGCGACAGTCGACCCTGGTCTACATCCTGTTCGGGGCTGTCGTGGTGGTGACGGTGGGAAGCCTGTTGAGCGAGGCGCTCTCCATCCACGGTGTCGCCTGGGCCAAGGGGCCGCTTTTCGAGCAGCAGTGGGAGTACCTCGATCTGCCCCGAGTCTGGCAGGCACTCTTGACGCTCGGGCTCTTCATCTGGATTGCCATCATCTACCGCGGAATTCGGACCAGGTTGAAGTCGGAATCCCGGGGCAACATGCCGTGGTTGTTCTTGTTCTCGGGCCTAGCCATTCCGGTCTTCTATGCAGTGGGTATGTTGGCCGGCAATGAAACACGGCTCTCGGTGGCGGAGTTCTGGCGTTTCTGGGTGGTTCACCTGTGGGTGGAAGATTTCCTCGAGCTGTTCACGACGGTGATGGTGGCGTATATCTTCGTCATGCTGGGAGTGGTGCGCGAGAGGATCGCACTCGGCATCATCTTCTTGGATGTGATCTTGTATTCCGCCGGCGGCGTCATCGGCACGATGCATCACCTGTACTTCTCCGGGACCCCGGTGGAGCACATGGCTCTGGGTGCCTTCTTCTCCGCTGCCGAGGTGATACCGCTGACCTTCTTGACCGTGGAGGCGTGGACGTTCCTGCAGCTGGGCGCGCGGCAGGAGAAGAGGTCCAGTGCACCGTTCCCGCACCGTTGGGCGGTCATGTTCTTGGTCGCCGTGGGTTTCTGGAACTTCCTCGGCGCAGGCGTCTTCGGCTTCTTGGTGAACCTGCCCATCGTGTCCTACTACGAGATCGGCACCGCCTTGACCGCGAATCATGCGCACGGGGCCATGATGGGCGTCTACGGCATGTTGGCGGTCGGCCTCTCCCTCTTCGCGCTGCGCTACATCATCCCGCCACAGAAGTGGCCCGAGCGGATGGCCAAGCTGTGCTTCTGGTCACTGAACATCGGATTGGCCTGGATGGTCTTCGCGACTCTGCTACCGCTCGGGGTGCTACAGCTGTACCACTCGGTTCGCTTCGGCTACTACGAAGCTCGTTCGCTGGGCTTCATCACGACGCCGGGCAACGCCCTGCTCGAGTGGACCCGTCTGCCGGGGGATCTGCTCTTCATCATCGGTGGCTGCATCCCGTTCCTCTGGATCTGCTTCCAGGGTCTGCGGTACTTCCGCAGCGGACCGACGACGATGGAGCTCCCCGCCGACGCGCTCTACACGGAGACCCAGCCAGTGACGGCCGCTTCGCTCCGGGATGGTCCCCCGTGATGTCGATCAACGTCCTGCTCGTCTGTGGCTACACCCTCTTCCTGGTGCTGACGGCCTACGGGTTCGACCACCTGGCCAAACGGACCGCTGTCAAAGCACGACGCTGGCGGACCGGGTCCTTCCGCTACCACCAGGACCACGACGCCTGGAAGTGTCCGCAGGACCAGTGGTTGTGGCCGACGTCATTCGACCCGGAGCAGCGCGTCGTCCGCTACCGCGCCAAACCCTCGGTCTGCAACTCCTGCCCCGTCAAGGACACCTGCACCACATCGAGCCACGGGCGCGAGGTGAGCCGCGAGATCGACCCCTGGCCCTACTCAGAAGCCGGCCGATTCCACCGGGGGATCGCCTGTGCGATCGCGGTCCTGGCCGTCGTCCTCCCGGCCGCGATGCTGCTGTCCCGGCCGTCTGCGATGGACCTGCTCGCCCTGCTGGCCGCCATCGGCATCGGCATCGGCGCAGGCATCCCTCTGGCGCGACACCTCTGGAGGTCACCCACGGGGTTCCCCGAGCACATACCCCAGGTCTCCGTCTACGAGGAAGCGTCGACCGATCGCTTCTCGACCACGTGGGGGTCGTTCAGCCGCCGACCGAGAACGTCAGCACCAGAGGAGAACACCACGCCATGACGACGGCGATCATCGTGGGACTGACCCTGCTGGTCGTGGCGATCCTGGCAGCGACCACCTCCCTGCGAGTACTGCGGGAGTACGAGCGAGGCGTCGTCTTCCGACTCGGCCGCCTCCAGACCCTCTACGACCCAGGACTGCGACGAGTGCTTCCGCTCGTCGACCGGATGATCAAAGTCGATCTCCGGTTGGTGACGCTGACGATTCCGCCCCAGGAGGTGATCACCCGCGACAACGTTCCGGCGCGCGTCAATGCCGTTGTGCTCTTCCGTGTCATCGATCCGGTCAAGTCGGTGATGGAGGTGGAGAACTTCGCTGTTGCCACCTCGCAGATTGCTCAGACCTCACTGCGGTCACTGCTCGGCAGGGTCGATCTGGATACGTTGCTCGCCCACCGCGAGAACCTGAACGAGGACCTGGCCACGACCATTGCGGCGCAGACCATGCCGTGGGGCGTCGAGGTCAGGGTGGTGGAGATCAAGGACGTGGAGATCCCCGAAGCGATGCAGCGGGCCATGGCCCGAGAGGCGGAGGCAGAGCGCGAACGTCGGGCGAAGATCATCAACGCCCGCGGTGAGCTCCAGGCTTCCGAAGAGCTGCGCCAAGCTGCCGAGATCCTGAGTCGCAATCCGGCTTCGCTGCAGCTGCGCTACCTGCAGACTCTGCTCGAGCTCGGCGCCGACCAGAACTCCACGGTCGTCTTTCCCCTCCCCATCGACATCGTCGGTCCCTTCCTGAACAGCATGGTCCACCACGACGTCAGCACGACGGTGGAGAGAGCCACATCGGCGACCAACGGGACCGAGGTTCCGCGGTGACGATGCCGTGATGGAGCCGGACACCCCTGGTCGACGTGGGGTCCTCCGATCTCCTGGAGGCATCGGCTATGAGTCGTCAACCGCCTGGGTCGATGAGGCGGCCTGCCTGGAACAGGTCTGGTCCGGCGTCACCGGCAGCCGTGCGTGGGCACCTGCCGCTACGAGTACCGCACCACCGCCGCGATCATGCCCTGCCTGGGCGCGGCCGTGCCCTGCCTGGACGCGGCCGTGCTGATCGACGGCCGGAACGCCTACGGGGAGGTGCGACCGCACGACGACGAGTTCGTGCGCTCGGCGGTGCTGGCCTTGAGCGAGACCTGGCCGACCCGACCCGACGAGCAGCCGTCGACCCCGTGATCAGCCCCGCAGCCGGGTCATCTCCGGGTCGACCAGCGGCTCGGCGGTCACGGTGGCCTTGATCAGCTGACCGAAGTAGCCGATCTCCACCTTGTCGCCCTCGCCGAGGGTGCTCGGCAGGTAGGCGTACGCGATCGGGGTGCCGACCGTGAAGCCGAAGGCGGCGCTGGTGACGTGACCGACCGCCTGCCCGTCGACCAGCACCGGTTCCTTGCCCAGCACCATCGAGCGCCCGTCGTCCACGGTCAGGCAGCGCAGTCGCCGGGCAGAGGTCTCCGCCGACCGTCCGACCAGCGCCTCCCGGCCCACGAAGGACTCCTTGGCCATCCGCACGGCGAAGCCGAGCCCCGCCTCGTACGGGTCGTGCTCGGTGGTCATGTCCGCGCCCCACGAGCGGTAGCCCTTCTCCAGCCGGAGCGAGTTGAAGGCGGTCCGTCCGGCGGCGATCAAGCCGAGCGGCTGACCGGCGTCCCAGAGCACGTCCCACAGCCGCTGGCCGTTGTCGGCGCTGGTGTAGAGCTCCCAGCCCAGCTCGCCGACGTAGGAGAGCCGCATCGCGGTGACGGGGACGCCGCCGATGGTGGCCCGCTTGGCGCGGAAGTAGCGCAGGCCGTCGTTGCTGAAGTCGTCGGGGCTGATCGAGGTGACCAGGTCGCGGGCCCGCGGACCCCAGAGCCCGAGGCAGCAGGTGCCGCCGGTGACGTCGCGGACCTGCACCCAGCGCTCGGGGGTCGCGCGTCGCTGCCAGCGGGCCTCCCGCCGGAGGTGGACCAGGTCGACGGGTGAGTTGGCCCCGACCTGGAACGTCTCCTCGTCGAGGCGGGCCACCGTGATGTCGCTGCGGATGCCGCCGTGGGCGTCCAGCAACAGGGTGTAGGTGACCGCCCCTGGCTTCTTGGCGCAGTCGCCGGTGGTCAGCCGCTGCAGCAGGTCGACCGCCCCGGGTCCGGAGACCTCCAGGCGCCGGAGGGGCGTCATGTCGAACACGGCCACGGCGGTGCGCGTGCGCCAGGCCTCGGCGGCGGCGATGGGGGAGTAGAAGCGGCTGGACCAGGCGTCCCGGTCGACGGGGCGCCACGCGTCGGGTAGGTCGTCGAGAAGCGTGGCGTTGGCCTCGTACCAGTACGGCCGCTCCCACGCGCCGCCCTCGAGGAAGCGGGCACCGAGCTCGGTCTGCCGGGCGTGGAACGGGCTGACCCGCAGTCCCCGCGGGGACTCCTTCGGCTGCAGCGGGTGCAGGATGTCGTACACCTCGACGAAGTTCTGCTGGGCGGTCTCCTCGACGTACGAGCGGGCGAGCTGCACCTCCTCGAAGCGGGACACCTCGCACTCGGCCAGGTCGACCTGCGAACGCCCGGTCGTCAGCACCTCCGCCACGGCCCGGGCGATACCGGCGGAGTGGGTGACCCAGACCGCCTCGGCGATCCAGAAGCCGTCGACGTCGGGGGACTGTCCGACGAGCGATCCGCCGTCGGGGGTGAAGGAGAAGATCCCGTTGAAGCCGTCGGCGATCTCGCTGTCCCGCAGCGCGGGCAGCAGCTCCCGCGAGGCCTCCCACACCGGCGCGAAGTCCCCCGGGGTGAACGGCAGCCGTGACGGCATGTGCTGCTGGTCGACCTGCTCGGGCGTCACCCCCAGCGATGCCGCGACCACGGGCATCGGGCGGTGGGCGTAGGAGCCGATGCCGTAGCGGTCCCCGTGCTCGCGGTAGTAGAGGTCCTGGTCCTGGTGTCGCAGGATCGGCAGACTCGCGCCGTTCGGGTCGTCGTTGCGACCGACCAGCTCCGGCACGGTGGTCGTCGTGACGTACTGGTGGGCGAGGGGGAGCAACGGGACGGCCATGCCGACCATGGCCCCGACCTCGACGCCCCAGAAGCCGGCGCAGGAGATCACGATGTCGGCCGGCAGCACCCTGTCGGGGGTCACGACGCCGGTGACCCGACCGTCGGACTGCTCGATCCCGGTCACCGGGGTGGAACCGAGGTAGCGCACCCCCGCCGCCCTGGTCCGTTCGATCAGCAGCTGCGTGGCGCGGGCCGCCAGCGCCAGGCCGTCGCTGGGGATGTGCAGACCGCCGAGGACGGCACCGGGGGCGAGCAGCGGGTACAGCCGGCGGCACTCGTCCGGACCGATCAGCTGCGTCGGGACCCCCCAGGAGGTGGCCCAACCGTGCTTGCGCTTCAGGTCCTCCAGCCGGGCCGGGGTGGTGGCCACCTCGAGTCCGCCGACCTGCCGGAAGCAGCTCTGGCCGTCGGCCTCCAGGGACAGCAGCTTGTCCACCGTGTAGCGGGCGAACAGCGTCATCGCCTTGGACGGGTTGGTCTGGAAGACCAGTCCCGGGGCGTGCGAGGTCGATCCGCCGGGCAGGTCCAACGGTCCCTGCTCCACCACGGTGATGTCGCTCCAGCCGCGCTGGACCAGCTCGTCGGCCAGGTTGGTCCCGACGATCCCGGCGCCGATGATCACCACGCGCCTTGCGGTGTCGGCCGTCTCCGGTTCGGTACCGGCCCGGGCGGGGCCGGCGGGCTCGGCGGCGGCGGTGGCAGATGACATGGGGAGCACCTCGGGTGGTCGGGTGGCGGTTCAGCGGAAGACGACGGTGCTGCGACCGTGCAGCAGGACCCGGTGCTCACAGTGCCAGCGCACCGCCCGGGAGAGCGCCAGGCACTCGGCGTCCTGGCCCACCGTCGCGAGGGTGCGTGGGTGGTACGTGTGGTCGACCCGGATCACCTCCTGCTCGATGATCGGTCCCTCGTCCAGGTCCGGCGTCACGTAGTGCGCCGTCGCCCCGACCAGCTTCACCCCTCGCGTGTAGGCCTGGTGGTAGGGCCGGGCGCCCTTGAAGCCGGGCAGGAACGAGTGGTGGATGTTGATCGCGCGACCGGCGAGCGTCTGGCACAGGTCGTCGGACAGGATCTGCATGTAGCGGGCCAGCACGACCAGGTCGATGGCGTGCTCGTCCACCAGGGCCAGCAGTCGGGCCTCCACCTCGGTCTTGGTGTCGGGCCGGACGGGCAGGTGGAGGAACGGCAGGCCGGCGGCCTCGGCCATCGGACGCAGGTCGTCGTGGTTCGACACCACCAGCGCGATCTCGCCCCCCAAGGTGCCCGCGCGCCACCGGAAGATCAGGTCGTTCAGGCAGTGGCCGAGCTTCGACACCATCACCAGCAGCCGCGGCGGCCGGTCGTCGTGGAAGGAGAACGTCATCCCGAACCGCTCCGCCACCGGGGCGAACGCGGTCGTCAGCCACCCGACGTCGACCGCCCGGTCGGTGGCGAAGGCGGTGCGCAGAAAGAGCGCCCCGCGGTCGTTGTCGTCGAACTGGTGGTGCTCGACGATGTCCAGCCCGTGCGCGAGCAGGAAGCTGGTGACCGCCTGGACGATGCCCCGGTGCTCCGAGCACGTCAACGTCAGGACGCCGAGCGTCCGCGGGCCGTGGGCCGCAGAGGTGGTGATGGGCTCGAGGGCCGAGTCCACGGACAACGCTACTCCTGGTGGATGTGTCGTATCCAGTTGATATATCAGAGGTTAGCGCCGACGCGCGACCCACGTCAACGACCGGGCCGCCCGGGGTGGGCCGGACGATCGCGGGATCTGCCCGGCTCGCGGCCGCTGACACCGATCGCGTCCTCTGACACTGATGGCGGGCAGGATGCAACCTGTGGAGCTCCCCGGGCGTAGTGCCTGTGAGTCGAGTGGAAGGGGCCCCGTCCATGCGCGTACGGGCTGCGGTGAGCCGCCGTGCGTAGACCCATGGCCGCACCGGGGGGACTGGTGGCTGTGACGGTCACCGCGCACGGGCGGGGACTCGACGTGGACGCCTTCGACGCGCTGTACGCGGGCTCGTTCAAACGGCTGGTGGCCCAGATCTACGCGATGTGCGGGAACTTCGCCGAGGCCCAGGACTGCGTGCAGGAGGCGTTCGTCCGGGCCTGGGACCGGCGGCGATCGCTGGATCCCGACCAGAGCCCGGAAGCCTGGATCCGCACGGTGGCCTACCGGCTCGCGGTCAGTCGGTGGCGTCGGGCTCAGCGCGCCCTCGGGCTGGCCGACCGCTCGCAGCTGCCCGACGGCCTCGCCGAGCCCGACCCCTCCCGGCTCGAGCTGCTGCGGGCCCTGCGCCAGCTGCCGCCCGACCAACGGCGAGCCGTCGTCCTGCACCACCTGTGCGATGTGTCGGTGCGGGACATCGCCGTCGAGACCGGTGTGCCGGTCGGCACCGTGAAGGCCCGACTGTCCCGGGGCCGGACCGCGCTGGCGGCTCTGCTCACCATCTGCGAGGACGAGGAAACCGATGGCTGAGTGGGACGATCTGGAGACGCGGCTGAAAGACCTCGGGCGAGGTGCCGCCGAGCTGGTCGACGACCCGCTCGACCCGTCGGTCGTCCGCGGGCTCGGGTCCCGCCGTCGGCGGCGGCGCCGGGTCGCGCTGGCCGTCGCGGTGGTGATCATGGTGGTCACCGGCGGGGTGGCCGTCTACGGCGCCACCCTGCCGCCGACGCTGCTCCCGCCGACGCCGGCCGGATCCCCGACCGTGAGCACGAGCCCGGATCCCGGCGAGGGTGAGCCGGACGCTCGGGGTCGACGTCTCCCCGACGCCACCGGTCGGCCGGACCGCCGAGCCCCGGCGCCGCCGACCTACCCGACGTCCACGCCGTCGTCCCCGAGCGCGAGCGGGTCGCCGACCCCCACCTCGACGCCCACGCCGAGCGAGGAACCGAGCGCCACACCGACCGGTGACCCCGAGCCGGAGCCGACCGAGGAGCCGTCAGGGGCTGACCCCACGCAGACGGCCCCAGGCCAATCGGGCGGGGGCCAACCGGGCGGGGGCCAACCGGGCGGGGGGGAACCCAGCTCGGGGCCCACGAACGTGGAGGGCTCGACCGGCTGAGTCCGGCGAGGCCGCCCGGCCCCGTCAGCTCCCGGGATCGGCCCTGTCCGCTCCCGGGATCGGCCCTGTCAGGTCACGGGATCGGCGTCGTCCAACCGGAAGCCGACCTTCAGGCTGACCTGGAAGTGAGCCACCGCCCCCTCGGCGAGGTGACCACGGATGTCGGTGACCTCGAACCAGTCGAGACCGTGCAGGGTCTGGGCGGCGCGGGCGACACCGTTGCGGATGGCGGCGTCGACGCCCTCGGTGGAGGTGCCGACGATCTCGGTGATGCGGTAGACGTGATCAGCCATACGGCCAACCTACGACTGCCGGTGGCGACCCGCCAGAGCCACCGGACCAGGGCCGGGACCGGGCCGGGTTGCCGGTCCGACGGGCGGATGGGGATACTCGCTGAGCCACGGCGAACCTGCTGGGCAGGACCCGGAGGATCACTGCGATGGCCCACCCCACCCGCCGCCTGGTCGTCACCGCGGTGACCGCCGTGCTCCTGGTCGCCCTCGGCCTGGTGGCACCCCCGGACCGCTCGGGGCTGGTCGGGCCGGAGTCGGCCACGGCGGCGTCGCTCCCGCAGCCCGGCCAGCGGGGCACGTCGGTCCGAGCCCTGCAACAGCGGCTCGTCCAGGCCGGCTACCTGCGGGCCCAGTACCGGACCGGGTACTACGGCTCGCGGACCAAGAAGGCCGTCAAGGCCCTGCAGCGGGCGTCGAAGCTGAAGGCGACGGGTCGGATGACCAGAGCCACCGACCGGGCGCTGACCACGGCGGTCGCCGCGATGAAGGGTCCACGCACCTGGTACCACTCCGAGACCATCGGCCGTTCGCAGAGCGGGCGCGCCATCTCGGCCTACCGGGCCGGCGAACCCGGTCGCCCCGTCGTCGTGGTGATGGCCACGATGCACGGCGAGGAGGACTTCGGCCAGTACGTCGCCTACGGACTGCTCGAGGGCCGACCGGTCAGGGGCGTCGACCTGTGGGTGGTCCCGGTCGTCAACCCCGACGGGCTGGCCCACGACCGCCGGTGGGTCGACGGCCACGTGGACCTGAACCGGAACTTCCCGTACGCGTGGGTGAAGCGCGCCAACAGCGGTCCCCGCGCGGTGTCCGAACGGGAGACCCGGGTGATCATGGACTTCCTGCGGCGCACCCAGCCCCGCTACCTGGTCAGCTGGCACCAGCCGTTGAACGGGGTGGACACCGACAAGGTGAAGGACCTGGCGCTGTCGAAGCGGCTGGCCGCGAATCTCCAGCTCCCCTTGAAGGAGCTCGACTGCGGCGGCGTGTGCCACGGGACGATGACCGCCTGGTACAACCACACCTTCGCCGGCGCCGCGGTCACCGTGGAGTACGGCTCGGCGGCGCGCAGCACCCGGCGGATGAAGACCAGGGACGCCGACGCGGTCCTGGCGGCCGTGGGTGGCCGACGCGGTTGACGGGAGCGTCCTTGACAGTGGCTCCGGTGATCGACATCGTCGCGTCATGCGAGAGCAACACGCGTCTCCTACGCTGATGCTGCGTCCCTTCGACGACCTGACGGAAGCGACCCCATGACGACGTCCGCCGAACCTGGAGCCGCCCCCGCCGGTCCGTCCGTCCCGGACCCGGCTGCCGCCGGTCCGGGGGTGCGGTCGGGCGAACCCTCGTTGCTGATCGACGGTCGGTGGGTGCGCTCGGGGGACGGCGGCGTCCGGCAGTGCCTCAACCCGGCCGACGGCACGGTGGTGGCCACCGTCGACGAGGCGACACCCGGGGACGCCACCCTGGCGGTCGCCGCGGCCCGGCGAGCCTTCGACACCGGACCGTGGCCGACCACGCCGGTGGCCGAGCGGACGGCGCTGCTGCACCGGATCGCCGACCTGCTGGCCCGGGACTCCGAGCAGCTGGCCGCGATCGAGACCGCCGACACGGGCAAGACGCTGGGTGAGAGCCGGATCGACATCGACGACGTGATCGCGGTGTTCCGGTACTACGCGGGACTGCTGGCCTCCGCCGCCGACCGCCTGGTCGACGTCGGCGATCCCCAGGTGATCAGCCGCGTCCGTCGGGAGCCGATCGGCGTCTGCGTGCTGATCGCGCCCTGGAACTACCCGCTGCTGCAGATGTCGTGGAAGGTGGCGCCCGCCCTGGCCGCGGGCTGCACCATGATCATGAAGCCCAGCGAGGTGACGCCGCTGAGCACGATCGCCTTCGCCCGGCTGATCACCGAGGCCGGGGTGCCGGCCGGCGTGGTCAACCTGGTACAGGGCAGCGGTGCGACCCTCGGGGGCGCGTTGACCGACACCGACGAGGTCGACTTCATCTCGTTCACCGGGGGCCTGGCCACCGGGAAGACCATCTCCCGGGTCGCCGCCGAGCACGTCACCAAGGTGGCCGTCGAGCTGGGCGGCAAGAACCCGCACATCGTCTTCGCCGACGCGGACTGGGAGAGCTCGGTGGACCAGGTGCTGACCGGGGTGTTCCTGCACTCCGGACAGGTCTGCTCCGCCGGCACCCGGTTGATCGTGCACGACTCGATCGCCGACGACTTCGTCGCAGCGCTGGTGGAGCGGGCCCGCCGGATCCGGATCGGACCCGGCACGGACCCCTCGTCGGAGACCGGGCCGCTGGTGTCGGCGGCTCAGCGGGACAAGATCGAGACGTTCGTGGCGCTCGGGGTGTCCGAGGGTGCCGAGCTCGTCACCGGCGGCACCCGACCCGCCGACCCGGCGCTGGCCGACGGCTGCTTCTTCCTGCCCACCGTGTTCGACCACTGCGACCGGTCGATGCAGATCGTCCAGGAGGAGACGTTCGGACCGATCCTCACCGTCGAGCGGTTCGAGACCGCCGAGGAGGCGATCGCGTTGGGCAACGACACGGCGTACGGTCTCGCGGCCGGCGTCCGGACCGCTGATCTGGACCTGGCCGAACGGGTGGCCCGGGCGCTGCGGCACGGCACCGTCTGGATCAACGACTTCGGCTACTACACCGCGGCAGCGGAGTGGGGCGGGTTCAAGAAGTCGGGCAACGGCCGTGAGCTCGGACCCACGGGTCTGGCCGAGTACCAGGAGACCAAGCACATCTGGCTGCACACGGCGCCCGCACCCAAGGGCTGGTTCACCGGCGAGAGCTGAGCCTGGGACCGGCAGGCCGCGATCAACCCCCGACACGACAGGAAGTGGTCAGCATGTCCTCAGCCGACACGTCGTCACCCGCCAACCCGGGAGGCGACGACCACGACCTCGCAGCCTTCGGCTACAAACCGTCACTCGACCGGAGCATCGGCAAGTTCGCCAGCTTCGCCGCCGGCGTCAGCTACATCTCCATCCTCACGGGCACGTTCCAGCTCTTCTACTTCGGCTTCGGCACGGCCGGGCCGGCCTATCTGTGGAGCTGGCCGCTGGTCTTCGTGGGCCAGCTGATGGTGGCGCTGTGCTTCATGGAGCTCGCGGCCAAGTACCCGGTGGCGGGCTCGGTCTACAACTGGGCCAAGACGCTGGGCAGCAGGGTGGTGGGGTGGTCCGCCGGCTGGCTGATGCTGACGGCCTCGATCGTGACGCTCTCCGCCGTCGTGCTGGCCCTGCAGATCAACCTGCCCCGGATCTGGCCCGGCTTCCAGGTGATCGGCGACGGCAGCGGCTCGTCCTTCGCCGCCAACGCGGTGCTGCTCGGCACGGTCATGATCATCCTGACCACGGTGATCAACGCGCTCGGGGTGCGGCTGATGGCGGCGATCAACAGCGCGGGTGTCTTCATCGAGCTGATCGCCGCCGTGCTGATCGCCGTGCTCCTCGCGGTGCACATCAACCGCGGTCCTCAGGTGTTCTTCTCCACCAACGGCTACGGCACCGGGGAGAGCGGTGGCTACCTCGGGCTGTTCCTGATCGCCGCGCTCGCCTCCGGCTACGTGATGTACGGGTTCGACACCGCCAGCTCCCTGGGTGAGGAGACCGTCGAGCCCCGGCGGACGGCGCCCAAGGCGATCCTCCGCGCCCTGCTCGCCTCCTTCGTGATCGGTGGCGCCATCCTGCTGTTCGCCATCCTGGCTGCACCCGACCTGCAGGACCCGTTGCTGGGCAGCCCGCAAGGAAGCCTGCAGTACATCGTCGAGTCCGTCATGTGGGGTCCCCTGGGCACGGTCTTCCTGGTCTGCATCGTGGTCGCCGTCATCGTCTGCTCGCTCGCGGTGCACACCGCGGCCATCCGGTTGACCTTCGCGATGGCCCGGGACAACGCGCTGCCGTTCGGGGAACGGCTCGCCCGGGTGCACCCGAGGACCAGGACCCCGGTCGTCCCGGCCGTGGTGATCGGCGTCCTGGCGATCCTGATCCTGGTGATCAACGTCGGCCAGCCGCAGATCTTCACGGTGCTGACGTCGATCGCCATCATCATGATCTACCTGGCCTACCTGATGGTCACGGCTCCGATGCTGGCCCAGCGACTGAAGGGGCAGTGGCCACCGAAGGACCTGGAGTCCGGGGGGTACTTCACCCTGGGCCGCTGGGGGCTGCCGGTGAACATCCTGGCCGTCGCCTGGGGCATCGCCATGGCCGTCAACCTGGCCTGGCCGCGCGAGGCGGTCTACGGCTCACCCTGGTACAACACCTGGGGGGCGTTCCTCTACATCGGTGTGATCCTGGGCTCGGGGCTGCTCTGGTTCGCGATCAGGGGCCGACACAGCATCGGCACGCTCGCCTCGCACGCGGTCCAGGAGAAGGAGGACGCGGCGTGAGCGCCGAGGAGTTCGACTACGTGATCGTCGGCGGGGGGACCGCCGGCTGCATCGTCGCCGCCCGGTTGAGCGAGGATCCCGCGGTCCGGGTCTGCCTGCTGGAGGCCGGTCCGTCCGACGTCGGCGACGACGCGATCCTGATCTTGAACAGGTGGATGCACCTGCTGGACTCCGGCTACGACTGGGACTACCCGGTCGAGCCTCAGGAGAAGGGCAACAGCTTCCTGCGGCACGCCCGCGCCAAGGTCCTCGGGGGCTGCTCCTCGCACAACTCCTGCATCGCCTTCTGGCCACCGGCGGAGGGTCTCGACGAGTGGGCCGCCGCCGGCGCCACCGGCTGGGACGCGGCCAGCACCTGGCCGTACGTCGCCAGGCTGGAGGACAACGACGCCGAGGGCGACCACCACGGGCACGACGGACCCGTACGACTCCGCGACGTGCCGCCCGTCGACCCGTGCGGGGTGGCGCTGCTCGCCTCGGCAGCCGCGGTCGGCATCCCCACGGTGGCCTTCAACCGCGGCGAGACCGTACGCCAGGGAGCGGGCTGGTTCCAGATCAACGCGGACGAGGACGGTCGGCGGATGTCCAGCTCGCACGCCTACCTGCATCCCGTCCTGGGCCGGCAGAATCTGGAGGTCCGCACCGGCTGCCGGGTCAGCGAGATCGTCATCGACGACCAGCTGGTGGCCACCGGTGTGCGGTACCAGCGTCCGGATCTGACCGGCTACGACGTCGTGACGGCCCGTCGCGAGGTGGTCGTCACGGCGGGGGCCATCGACACCCCGAAGCTGTTGATGCTGTCGGGGGTCGGTCCGGCGGACCACCTGGCGGAGATCGGCATCCCGGTCCGGGTCGACTCTCCCGGGGTCGGGGCCAACCTCGACGACCACGTCGAGGGTCTGGTGTTCTGGGAGGCGTCCGCGCCGATGGTCACCGAGTCGACCCAGTGGTGGGAGATCGGGATCTTCGCCACCACGGAACCGGGGCTGGACCAGCCGGACCTGATGATGCACTACGGCAGCGTGCCGTTCGACATGAACACCCTGCGACACGGCTTCCCCACGACCGACAACGGTTTCTGCCTGACGCCGAACGTCACCCAGGGGCGGTCCCGGGGCACCGTGCGGCTGCGGTCCCGGGACTTCAGGGACCGGCCGAAGGTCGATCCCCGCTACTTCACCGACCCCGACGGCCACGACGAGCGGGTGATGCTGGCCGGGGTGAGGCTGGCCCGGGAGATCGCGGCGCGGCCGCCGCTGGCGCAGTGGATCGCCCGGGAGCTCGCACCCGGGCCGGACATCACCAGCGACGAGGACCTGCTGGACTACATCCACCGCACCCACAACACCGTCTACCACCCCGCCGGCACCGCGCGGATGGGGGCGGCGGACGACGACCTCGCCCCGCTGGATCCCGAGCTGAGGGTGAAGGGGATCCGGGGCCTGCGGGTGGTGGACGCCTCGGCGATGCCCAAGCTGCCCGCCGTCAACCCCAACATCACGGTGATGATGATGGCCGAGAAGGCCGCGGACCTGATCAAGACCGCGGCGGGGTCGGCAGGCTCGGGGTCCGCAGGAGTGGCGGGGTCGGCAGCGGACACAGGGTCCGCAGCGGGCACGGGGTCCGCAGCGGCCACGGGATCCGCAGGGGTCACGGGGGAGCCGGCCGGGTCCCGGTGATCGACCTCCCCGAGATCATGGCCTTCCTGACCCGCACGGCCCCCTTCGACGGTCTCTCCCCGGCCGAGCTGGGTCGTCTCGCCACCGAGGCCACGGTGCTCGAGCTCGACGCCGGGGAGGTCGTGGTCGACGGCACGGCCCCGCCGACCGGCGAGCTCTGGGTGGTCTACCGCGGGCAGGTGCAGCTGTGGGCGGCGGGCGAGGAGAACGACGGCGAGCCGATCGAGACGGTCCACCCCGGGGAGATCTTCGGCTTCCGTTCCCTGCTGACCGGTGAGAGCGCCCAGTTCACGGCGCGGTCGGTCGGTCACTGCGTCCTGGTCCGACTCCCGGGTCGGGTCGCCCGGCCGGTGTTCGCCCGACCCGCGGGGGCCTCCTACCTCGCCGGGCAGGTCGTGCCGGGTGTCCGCCAGCCACGGTCGCCCTTCGAAGCCGTGCTGGGCCGACGGCCGGTGGGGGAGCTCCTGCACGCCGCCCCCGTGCTGGTGACCGGCGAGACCACGGTGCGTGACGCCGTCCGGCGGATGACCGAGATGCGCAGCTCTTACGTCCTGATCCCGCTGGGCGACGGGGACCACGGCATCTTCACCGACCGCGACCTGCGTACGCGGGTGGTGGCGGAGGACCGCAGCGTCGCCGAACCGATCCGGACCGTGATGACCGCACCGGCCCGCGTCGTCTCCGACGACCGGGTCGTCACCACGGTGCTGATCGAGATGATCGAGCACGGTCTGCGGCACATGCCGGTGGTCGACGTGCGGGGCCGGGTGCTGGGCGTGCTGGAGGACAGCGACCTGCTGGCGGCGTCCACCCGGCGGGGTTTCGTGGTGCGGCGGTCCATCGCCTCGGCCGCCACGCCCGCTGACCTCGTCCGCGCCTCCGCCGGGGTGACCGAGCTGGTCGTCGACCTGGTGCGGGCCGGAACCGACGCCCTGGCCACCAGCGGGATCCTGTCCGTGGTGATCGACAGCATGGCCAGACGGGCGGTGGAGCTGGCGATCGGGGAGACCGAGGACCTGCCCACGGCGGGGTTCGCCTGGATCACGCTCGGCAGCGTCGCCCGTCGGGAGGCGATGCCGTCGTCGGATCTCGACACGGCGATGTCCTGGGCCGACGACGGCGAGCCGGACGCCGCCCGCTATCTGCGGATCGCGCGCCGGGTGCACGAGATCCTGGACGCCTGTGCTCTGCCGGCGGACCGCAACGGCGCCCTGGCCAGCACGCGCCGCTTCGCCCGGTCCGGCTCGGCCTGGAGGAGCGCGGCCCGGACGTGGATGGCGGAGCCCCTGGCCGACCAGGGCCTGGTGATGTCGTCGCTGCTGGTCGACGGTCGGGTGATCTGGGGCGAGCCCGGACTGCACACGGTCCCGGTGGCCTACCGGCGGATGCGTCTCGACCATCCGGAGGCGCTGCGGCTCCAGCTGCTCGACGCGCTGTCGACCCGCGTCGGACCGCGTCCGTTCCGCTCCGTGCTGTCCCGGCGATCCGGCACCTTCGACCTCAAGGCGCACGCGTTGACCCCGGTGGTGAACCTGGCGCGGTGGGGCGGACTGAGTGTCGGCATGGCGTCGGCGACGACCCCGGCCCGGCTGGCGGGCGCCGCCCGCAACGACCTGCTCACCCAGCAGGATGCGACAGTGCTGGAGGAGGTGTTCGCCCTGCTGCAACGGATCCGGATGAGACACCAGGTCGACCAGATCGTCGCCGGTCGCCCGCCGGGCGACGTGGTCCGGCTCGGCGAGCTGACCCCGCTCAACCGCAGCCTCCTCGCCGAGAGCGCCCGCGAGGTCGCGGCGGTGCAGAAGCGGATCACCGGCCGGCTGACCAGCGTCACGCGCGGGTAGCGCCCGGCACCAGGGCTCTGAGGCACCTGGGGTCCTGGCGCCCGGGAGCAGGGCCGGCCGGCTCAGACGGTGTTCTGGGGGCTGCGCTCCGGGGGCAGCAGCCCGATCCCCTCGAGCTGCCTCGCGAGTCCGGCGCCGTCGTGGGCGGAGAGCCAGGGGACCTGGCTCCCCTCGGGCTTGGGCGACTCCCGCAACGAGCTGCCGGCCAGGACGGCCTCGCCCGGGGTGAGCTGGCGGATGCAGACGGCGACCACCTGGTCGGGGTGGGCGTCGGCGAACTCGCGGTAGAGCATCTCGTCGTGCTGACCGTCGTCCCCGAACAGCAACCACTTGACCTGGGGGAACTCGTCGGCCCAGCGGTGCAGGTTGGCCCGCTTGTGGTCCTTGCCGCTGCGGAACCAGCGGTCCTTGGTCGGTCCCCAGTCGGTGAGCAGCAGGGCGCCGGGCGGATACAGGTTGCTGGACAGGAACCGGGTCAGGGTCGGGGCCACGTTCCAGGCGCCGGTGGACAGGTAGAACACCGGCGGTGCGTCGTGCGCGTCGGAGAGCCGCTCGTAGAGCACCGGCATCCCCGGGGTGGCCGCGCGGGCGTGCTCGTTGACCACGAAGGTGTGCCAGGCGGCCAGCAGCGGCCGGGGGAGCGCGGTGACCATCACCGTGTCGTCGATGTCGGAGATGATGCCGAAGCGCTCCTCGTCGCCGAGCACGAAGATGTCGGCGGTGACCGGCGGCGAGCCGCCGGCGCTCATCGTGATCGTGTGCCGGCCGGGTGCCATCTCCTGCTCGACGACCACGTCGACCACGCCGCCGTGATCGGCGCGCACCGTGTGGTGGACGCCGTTGAGCTCGACATCGACCTCGGCGTCCGCGACCGGCACGCGGGTGAACGAGCGCCAGCCCCGGACGCCGGTCGGATCACCGCGGAAGACCACGCCTCGTCGGGAGTAGAGCACCCGCGCCAGCACCCGCACCCAGCGGGGCGACCCGTAACCGGTGTAGGCGATGACCGCCGGCCGGTAGCCGTGGCGTTTCACCCAGTCGGCCCGCCACCGCAGGATGGCTTGATCGACCCGGGCCGGACGGTGCATGTCGTCGCGCGCGCTCACCGACAGCAGTCTGTCAGTCCCACCCCGATGGCGGGGAGGCGGTCACTCGCCGCCGTTGCGACGCAGGACCTCGCTCAGTCGCTCGGCGGCGGCGATCACGGCCGGGGCGTGCAGCCGACCGGGCTGGCGGGACAGGCGCTCGATCGGACCGGACACGCTGACGGCGGCGATCACCTTGCCCGAGGGCGAGCGCACCGGGGCCGACACCGACGCCACCCCGGGCTCCCGCTCGCCCACGGAGTGCGCCCACCCGCGACGGCGTACGGCGGCCAGCGCGACAGCGGAGTAGCGGCTGCCCCGCAGACCGCGTTGCAGTCGCTCCGGCTCCTCCCAGGCCAGCAGCACCTGGGCCGCGGAACCGGCGTTCATGGTCAGCTGGGTCCCGACCGGGACGGTGTCGCGGAGACCGGACATCCGTTCCGCCGTGGCGACGCAGACCCGCACGTCCCCCTGCCGACGGAACATCTGAGCCGATTCGCCGGTGATGTCGCGGAGCCGGGCCAGCACCGGTCCCGCCGTGGCCAGCAGCCGGTCCTCACCGGCGGCCGAGGCGAGCTCGCCGAGCCGGGGTCCGAGGATGAAGCGCCCCTGCAGGTCGCGGCTGACCAGTCGGTGGTGCTCAAGGGCGACGGCGAGGCGGTGGGCGGTGGGACGGGCCAGCCCGGTGGCCGACACCAACCCGGCCAACGTGGTGGGCCCGGTCTCCAGTGCGCTGAGCACGAGAGCGGCTTTGTCCAGGACGCCGACGCCGCTAGAGTTGTCCATGCCTTGATACTGCCGTCTCGGATGCTGGAACGCAAGTCAGCAGACGGGCGCCGGCAGAACCATGGCCTCGACCCCCGGCCGCCCTCGCGAGATGATCCTGGGCACCGACACAACAGACCGACCGAGGAGATGACGCCCGTATGGCGAAGACGCTGAGCGAGAAGATCTGGGACGCACACGTCGTGCGCTCGGCGGCCGGTGAGCCCGACCTCCTCTACATCGACCTGCACCTGGTGCACGAGGTGACCAGCCCGCAGGCCTTCGACGGTCTGCGACAGGCCGGCCGTCCGGTCCGTCGACCCGACCTCACCATGGCCACCGAGGACCACAACACCCCGACGCTGAACATCGACCAGCCGATCGCGGATCCGGTGTCGCGGACGCAGGTGGACACGCTGCGCAACAACGCCGCGGAGTTCGGTGTCCGCATCCACAGCCTGGGTGACCTGGACCAGGGCATCGTGCACATCATCGGTCCGCAGCTGGGACTCACCCAGCCGGGCATGACCGTGGTGTGCGGCGACTCGCACACCTCCACGCACGGGGCGTTCGGCTCGATCGCGTTCGGCATCGGCACCTCCGAGGTCGAGCACGTCCTCGCCACCCAGACCCTGCCGCAGGCCAAGCCGAAGACCATGGCGGTCAACGTCGCGGGCGAGCTGCCGGCCGGCGTGACGTCGAAGGACATCGTGCTGGCGCTGATCGCCAAGGTCGGCACCGGCGGCGGCCAGGGCTACATCGTGGAGTACCGCGGCTCGGCCATCCGGGCGCTCTCCATGGAGGGCCGGATGACGATCTGCAACATGAGCATCGAGTGGGGCGCCAAGGCCGGGCTGATGGCGCCGGACGAGACGACGTTCGCGTACGTGCAGGGCCGTCCGCACGCTCCGGAGGGGGAGGACTGGGACGCCGCCGTCGCCTACTGGCGCACGCTGACGACCGATGAGGGTGCCGAGTTCGACGTCGAGGTCGACCTCGACGCGACCCAGCTGACGCCGTTCGTGACCTGGGGCACCAACCCCGGCCAGGGGGTGCCGCTCGGTGCCCGGGTGCCCGATCCCGAGGAGTTCCCCGACGAGGCCGACCGCACCGCCGCCACCAAGGCCCTGCAGTACATGGACCTGGAGGCCGGCACGCCGATGCGTTCGATCGCCGTGGACACGATCTTCCTGGGCTCCTGCACCAACGGCCGGATCGAGGACCTGCGGGCCGCGGCGGACGTGATCAAGGGCCACAAGATCGCCGACAGCGTGCGGATGCTGGTCGTCCCGGGCTCCGCCCGGGTCCGGCTGCAGGCCGAGGACGAGGGGCTGGACGTCGTGTTCAAGGAGGCCGGCGCCGAGTGGCGGGCGGCCGGATGCTCCATGTGCCTGGGCATGAACCCCGACCAGCTCGCTCCCGGCGAGCGCTCGGCCTCCACCTCCAACCGCAACTTCGAGGGTCGGCAGGGCAAGGGGGGTCGCACCCACCTGGTCTCCCCGCTGGTCGCGGCCGCCACGGCCGTCCGCGGCACCCTGAGCTCGCCGTCCGACCTCTGACCCCCGACCTCCCAGGAGCCCATCACCATGGAGAAGTTCAGCTCGCACACCGGCACCGGCCTGCCGCTGCGACGCAGCAACGTCGACACCGACCAGATCATCCCGGCGGTCTACCTCAAGCGGGTCACCAAGACCGGCTTCGAGGACGGGCTGTTCGCCGCCTGGCGCAACGACCCCGACTTCGTGCTCAACCAGCCGCAGTACGCCGGCGCCACGATCTTGGTCCCGGGACCGGACTTCGGTACCGGTTCGTCACGCGAGCACGCCGTCTGGGCCTTGCAGAACTACGGATTCCGGGTCGTCATCGGGTCCCGGTTCGGTGACATCTTCCGGGGCAACTCGGGCAAGGCCGGTCTGCTGGTCGCGGTCCTGGACCAGAAGATCATCGAAGAGCTGTGGGACTTCATCGAGGTCAACCCGGACCGGCCGCTGACCGTCGACCTGCAGGAGCAGACGATCACCGCCGACGGCTTCCGGGCCGACTTCGAGATCGACCCCTACACCCGCTGGAGGTTGCTGGAGGGGCTGGACGACATCGGTCTGACCCTCCGGCACGTCGACGCGATCGACACCTACGAGGGCGGCCGTCCCTCGTTCAAGCCGAAAACCCTGCCGGTGAAGGTCGCCAGCAGCTCCTGAATCTGCCTTCGGCGATCACCGAGACGGCCACTTTCGTTGTTTTCAGGCGAAACTCGCCGTTTCGGTGATTGTCTGCGCGCCCGGAACTCTCTAGCGTGGGTCCGTGCAGACGTGGTTGCGGCTGCTGACAACCTCCCCATGGAAGGGAAGCCGTGAACAAGGCTGAGTTCATCGAGGTGCTCTCGACTCATTTCGACGGCAACAAGGCAGAGGCCGCCCGGGCTCTGAACGCCGTCACCCAGACGATCACCTACCAGACGGCCGGCGGTGAGAAGGTGACGATCACCGGCTTCGGTGTCTTCGAGAAGGTGCACCGCTCCGCCCGGATGGTGCGCAACCCGCGGACCGGGGAGCGGAAGCGGGCCAAGGCGACGGCGATCCCGCGGTTCCGCGCCGGCACCGACCTGAAGGCGTACGTGGCGGGCACGAAGAAGGTGCCCAAGGCCGCCAAGAAGACCGCCAGCAAGAGCACCGCTGCGCCGGCGACCAAGGCCGCTGCCCCGGCCACCAAGACCACGGCGGCCGCGGCGATCAAGAAGACCGCCACGAAGGCGCCGGCGACCAAGGCGGCCACCACCAGGTCCGCCGCGGTCAAGGCGACCCCGGCCAAGGCGTCCGCCACCAAGAAGGCGGCGGTCACCAAGGCGCCGGCCACCAAGGCGCCGGCCGCGAAGACGACGGCGGCCAAGAAGACCCCCGCCACCAAGACCACGAGCGCCGCCAAGACGACCAGCGCCGCCAAGACCGCCAGCCCGGCGAAGAAGGCGACGCCGGCCAAGAAGACCTCTGCGGCCAAGACGACCAGCGCCGCCAAGAAGGCGCCGGCCAAGAAGACGACCGCCAAGCGCTGAGTGCCCTCGACCGTTCGACGGTCAGGCCCAGCAGCGGAGATCATCCGCCACCCGGACGGCATGCAGA
>NZ_BAAAYX010000003.1:368558-448139 GCF_039536605.1 Microlunatus aurantiacus | reverse complement strand
ACCACGAGTGCCGGGTCGCCGTCGTACGTCTGGAGAGGAGTGGACCCGTCGAAGGGCAGGGTCCGGGCGACGCCGTCGACGAGCACGGTGAGGTGGGTGCCGTCGCCGGACAGCACCTCGACCGGTTGGTAGGCCCCGAGAGCTCCGGTGGTCGGGTCGAGCAGCGACGCCGTGGCGGCGCCCACTCCCAGCCCCGCCGCCGTCGCGAGGTCAGCCGTCGTGTCCACGTCACGCCGGGCGTCGGGCAGGGCTCCGAGGGCGAGGGCCACCGCACCGGAAGCTGCGTGGCGCACGCTCGAGCCGATGCGCTGCCCGCCTGAGATCTCCGTTCCGTAGAACGGATCCAGTGGTACGCCTCGGGCCACGAGCATGGTCGTGCCCAGTTCGTCGTGGTCGGTGAGGAAGCTGCGGGACCAGGCTCGCGAGCCGACGATCACCTGCTGCACCGAGCGAGTGCGCAGGGCCGGCAGGTCGCCCACGCAGGCCAGCACGGTCTCCACGCCGTCGGCGCGCAGCAGGGTGTCGGCGTGGGCCAGAGCCAGGTTGAGCGACCCCCGTGACGAGACGTGAGCGACCGACGCCGCCGGATCGGGCTCGGCGAGGAGACGGACGTCCAGTCCGCGCCGACGCAGCGCCGGAGCGAGGTCGGGTTGGTCGCTGACCACGACGATCTCCCGTACGGCCGGACGCAGCGCAGCGAGCGTGTCGATCGCCATGCACCGAGCCAGCCGCTCCCGGAGCGGGTCGGGCAGGGCAGACAACCGGGACTTGGCCGCCGGCAGCGTCTTGAGCGCCACCACGGCGACGACCCGGTCGACGAGCGAGCGCGCGGGGGCGTCACCGATGCGGGGTGGCGGCAACGTGTCCATGATCGTCCGATGCTGCCACGATCCTCTAGGGTGAGGTGACTTCGTCCGGATGGAGGTGCGGGTGACCGATCAGTCCGGGATGCCACCCGGCGGACTGCGACGTCCGTCGTCGCGGGCCACGGGCCTGCGCAAGGTCAACACCGAGCCGGCCGAGAAGACCCTCGTCGCGGTCATCTCGATCCTCAGCGGGATCGTCCGACCGTTCACCCACCGCGACTGGCGTGGCCAGGAGAACCTGCCTGCCACCGGCGGGGTGCTCGTGGTCGCCAACCACATCTCGAACTTCGACCCGATCGCTGTCGGTCAGTATCTGGCCTTCTCCGGTCGCTGGCCGCGGTTCCTGGGCAAGGCCAGTCTGTTCACGGTGCCGGTCATCGGGCGCATCATCACGGCCTGCGGGCAGATCCCTGTCCAGCGTGGGACGAAGTCGGCGGTCCATGCGCTGGACGCCGCCGTGGTGGCGGTGGAGTCCGGCAAGGCGGTGGTCATCTACCCGGAGGGCACCGTCACCCTCCACGAGCAGCTGTGGCCGATGGTGGCCAAGTCGGGTGCGGCGCGGATCGCCCTGCAGACCGCCTGTCCGGTCATCCCGCTGGGGCAGTGGGGCGCCCAGGACGTCATGTGGGGCAAGAAGATCCACTTCCCCAAGCTGCTGCCGCGCAAGACCCTGCGACTGACCGCCGGACCTCCGGTGCCGCTGGACGACCTGCGGGAGGGTCCCATCACGCCGCAGACCGTGGCCATCGCCACCGAGCGGATCATGGCCGCGATCACCGAGCTGGTCGTCGAGCTGCGCCAGGAGCCGGCCCCGCCGGAGCTGTTCGATCCTCGCCGAGCCCGCCGGGGTGACGTGCCCGGGGAGCCGGAGAGCTCGTCGGACTCGTCTGCGGGGGCAGATCCCGACCGCCGAGTCGACGAGGAGACCACATGAGCAGCCGGGTGGCCGTGATGGGTTCGGGGTCCTGGGGGACGGCCTTCGCGCTCGTGCTCAGCGACGCCGGTCAGCAGGTGTCCATGTGGGCCCGTCGCCCCGAGGTGGCGGAGGCGATCACCCACCAGCACCGCAACCCCGACTACTTCCCCGACATCGAGCTGCCGGACTCCGTCGTCGCCGCGACCGATCCGCACGCGGCCATGGAGGGCGCCGAGTTCGTGGTGATGGCCGTGCCGTCCCAGACGCTGCGCCGGAACCTGGAGACTTGGGCCATCCCGACCGACGCCGTGATCGTCAGCCTGGCCAAGGGCATCGAGCTCGGCACCGGGCTGCGGGTCAGCGAGATCATCGAGCAGGTCGCCGACATCGAGCCCGACCGGGTCGCCGTGGTGACCGGACCCAACCTGGCCCGCGAGATCGCCGAACGGCAGCCGTCCGGCAGCGTGGTCGCCAGCACGTCGTTGGCCACGGCGGAGCGGCTGCAGGCCATCTGCCACACGCCGCGGTTCCGGGCGTACACCAACACCGACGTGGTCGGCTGCGAGCTGGGTGGAGCGACCAAGAACGTCATCGCGCTGGCGGTCGGGATGGCGGTCGGTCTCGGTCTCGGGGCCAACGCCACGGCCACCGTGATCACCCGGGGGTTGGCGGAGTCCAGCCGGCTGGGGCTGGCGCTCGGCGCGGACCCGTACACGTTCTCGGGGTTGGCCGGTCTCGGCGACCTGGTCGCCACCTGCAGCTCGCCGCTGTCGCGGAACCGCACCTTCGGCGAGCAGCTGGGCCGGGGTCACTCGGTCGCCGAGATCGCCGCGTCCACCCGTCAGGTGGCGGAGGGTGTGAAGTCCTGCGCGTCGATCCTGGACCTGGCTCGGCGTGCGGACGTGGAGATGCCCATCGTCGAGGCGGTCAAGACCGTGATCGACGGGACCGAGACGCCACCGCAGATGATCGCGAGCCTGATGGCTCGCTCCGCGAAGCCCGAACGCTACTGACAGCTCCCGCCGATCAGCCGGGCAGCGAAGGACGACTACACCGCGTAGGTGAGGCAGTCCGCGCTGTCGGCGCCGGCGCCGATGCGGACCGCGTCGGCCGTGCACTCCAGGGACGAGTTGTGGGTGCAGTCGGCGCGCTGGCAGGCGCCGACGTGGGAGACCACGCGATCCAGCCCGCCCTTGACGCCCAGGGGGATGAAGGTCGCGCAGTTGGCGTCGCTGCCGCTGGCGCCGATGGTCACGGCGGCGGCGTTGCAGGCGTGCTCGTGGTTGTAGGAGCAGCCGTCCACCGTGCACTCGCTCACGGCGGGTAGATCCATCAAGCTCGTCATGGTGACCTCCGGGATCGGGCTTCGGGAGCGCCTGGCTCGACGCAGTGATCTGAGTCACGTTAACCCCGTGCGGGGGTGCCGTACAGGCAGCGAAGGCTTGCCTCAGGGCACAGCGACCGCCGTCCGGGCCCCGTCGGTGTGGCGGGGATCGAGATGCCGGATCCGTGACGTCCGTCAGGTCCGGTCGTCGGTGGTGCGCGCCACAATGGACCCGTCGGGAGACGGCGGGAGAGCGGGGGACCGAGGATGTCGGTGCAGGCGCAGGTCCGGATGGCGGCCGGGTTCTACCGGGAGCGGGCCCTCTTCCGCTACGGCGCGCACCTGCGACGGGACCCGCTGTGCCGCCTGCACCTGGGGTCGGGGAGCCGGAACCCCTACCCCCTGTACGACGAGGTCCGCCGGTGTGGTCCCCTGATCAGGTCGGTGGTGGGTGCCTGGACGTCGGCCACGTACGCGGTCTGCGAGCAGGTGCTCCGGGACCGCCGCTTCGGCGTCGACGCACGCCCGGCCGACCAGCGGGCGGCGTCGCCGATGCTGTCCTTCCTCGAGCTCGACCCGCCCGACCACACCCGGCTCCGCCGGTTCGTGATGCCGACCTTCTCTCCCAAGGCGGTGGCCGGCTTCGACCCGCAGATCAGCACCGTCGTCGGCGAGCTGCTCGAGGCGGTGCCGGCCGACGGCGCCTTCGACCTGGTGGGCGGGTACGCCGCGCCGATGCCGATCGCGGTGATCACCAGGCTGCTGGGCATCCCCGACGCCGACAGCGAGGAGTTCCAGCGCTACGGCCAGGTGTTCGGCAGTGCCCTGGGCGGCCTGCAGTCACTCCGGCACGCGCGCGAGCTGGGTGAGGCCCAGAGCAGGCTGCAGCGGATCTTCGAGGACCTGATCCGCCGGCGTCGAGCCGCTCCCGGCGACGACGTCATCAGCCGGCTGGTCACCGCGCCCGGTGAGCAGATCGAGGCCGGCGACATGGTGCCGCTGTGCACCCTGCTGCTGATCGCCGGCTTCGAGACCACTGTCAACCTGATCGGCAACACGGTGCACGCGCTGCTGCAGCGGCCCGAGCTCTGGCGGCGGGTGGCCGAGGACCCGACGTTGGTCGACGCCGCGGTCGAGGAGACGCTGCGTTTCGACTCGCCTGTGCAGCGGACCGCCCGGGTCGCCCAGGCCGACGTCGAGCTCGGCGGCCGACTGGTCACGCGCGGGCAGATGGTGGTGACGCTGATCGGTGGGGCCGGCCGGGACCCGGAGGTGGTGGACCGGCCGGACGTGTTCGACCTGGATCGGACCGGTCGCGATCACCTCGCCTTCTCCGCGGGCGCTCACTACTGCGTCGGTCGGCCGCTGGCCAAGCTGGAGGCCACCATCGCGGTCCGTGAGCTGGTCAGCCGCTTTCCGGACCTGCGGATCGACGGCCGCCCCGAACGACGACCCGGGACCCTGATCCGCGGTCTGGCCCACCTGCCCGTCCGCACCTCGATGGCCGCCCGCCGCACGTACGCCACCGCCTGACTGCGCACGCGGGTTCCCGGATGTGGCTCGGTGGCGGCCTCCGGTCTGTTCGGTCGCCCGCCGAGTTCCCGGGTGCGGCCCGGTGGTGGCTTCTGGTCCGTTCGGGCACGCACGGGCTGCCGAAGAGGGCTCCGAGGCGCATCCCGGGGACGGCGGAAGACTGCCGCGGCTTCACGCCCCGGCGAAGCAGCTGGCGGCGACCGCCGACGGCACCGCCCGTGATCGACGGCCCGGCGAAGCCGACGCTGGGGCGTCTGGAGGCTCAGCTCTCAGCCGACGCGGCGGTGACCGCGAAGTAGAGCAGCAAGCCGATGCTCATCGAGGCCGGGCGGAGGTAGCCGGCGACGGGAGCAGGAAGAAGGCCGAAGCCGAGAAGCGTCGAGAGCACGCACGGAAGAGGCGTCAGGAACGCCCATCGGCTTGCCGGTGGATCACGACGCAACGCCTCGATGGTCAGGCTGCCGCTGAAGACGGCCAAGGCACCGAACACCCCGACCGCGCTCACCGCGAGCAGGGGCGTCGCCGAACGAGGCGAGGGCCGGGAGGCGTCCGTCGGCTCGAGCGACGCCTCCCGCCGGTAGGCCTGGATCACCGTCCCGCAGCACACGTGGGTCAGGACACCGGACACCGCGAAAGCCGCGGCGGAGGCGGTGGCGAGGCGGCGCCGAGGTCCGGGACGCGTCGCTCCACCGATAGCGTGCAGGCTCAGCCACTGCAGAACGCCGATCCCGACGGCTCCGGTCACCGTCCCGACGTGGACACGGCGAGTCGAGAGCTCCGCGCCGTTCCACAGCGACCGCCATCTCCGGTCGGCGTCGACGTGCGACGGGATCATGCCCACGGCTCGGTCGAAGTCACGTCCGGAGACGGACCGGCCCAGCAGGAGGACGTCGCCGACACCGGACAGGATCGCGCCGCCCACACCGATCAGGGCAGCCGTACGCCGGCTCGGCCGCCGAGACCCACCCGCCGCTGCGGTCATGACGGCACAGTAACCAGTTCGGCGCCGTCCCGTCCGGCGGACCCGGACCGTCGGCGTCGGCCGAGCGGTCGATCGGGAGTCGCGTGTCCCAGCGCCACTCACCTCCGCCGAGTGCTGGCGAGCAGGTCGAAGTCGAGGCCCGCGTCCGCCCCACGATCGGTCCAGCGGCCCTAGTCTGAGCGACATGGACGAGAGCGAGCTCCATGGTCTGCTCGAGGACGCTGCGGCGGAGTTCAACGTTCCCGGTGCTCAGGTCGGTCTGCTCCGGCGAGGTCGACGCACGGTCGTCTGCACGGGGTCACTCGAGGCGACGGGTGAGCGCCCGGTCGTGGCTGACACCGCCTTCCACGCCGGATCCCTGACCAAGGCGGTCACCGGCCTCGTCGTCCTCGGCGCCGCACGAGCGGGCCAGCTCGACCTCGACGTCCCCTGCGACGAGCAGGCCCCGGGACTCTGGTCGGACACCCCGCGGGCCCTGCTCTCGCAGACCACCGGGCGAGCGAACGTCCTCCCGGAGAACGACGAGGCGCTGGAGGACTTCGTCGCTCGGGTCGCCTCCCTGCCGTTGGTGCACCCACCCGGGCGCTTCTCCTACGGCAACGCCGGCTGGTCGGTGCTCGACCTGCTGCTGCGACGCACCACCGGTCACGGCTTCGAGGAGTCAGCGAGTGCTCTCGGTCGTCAGCTGACGTTCGGGATGCCGGTGGACGCCGCCGCGGGCCACATCGCGATGGCGGAGGGGCCTCCCCGGCCCGCACCGCCCACCTACGCCCCCGCCGCGTCCGCAGCCGGATCGCGGTGGTGGGCGACAGCTGACCAGCTGCTCGACTTCGCCGCCGACAACCTGGCGGCGCGAGCCGGCGACGTCGCGGACGCGGACCTGCTGGCGCTGCGGACCCCGACGGCGCCGCTGCCCGGGGCGACCGTGTTCGACACGTGGGGCTTGGGCTGGGCGATCTGGGACCGGGGTGCCCATCAGGCCTTCGGCTGGGCCGGCTACACCGGCGGTCACCGAGCCTTCCTGCGCTGCTTCCCCGCGCAGGACGCCGCGGTCGTCGTCCTCGCCAACAGCGCCGGGTCGCTCTTCGGCCCGCCCGGTGGCAGCTCCCTGTTCGACGCGCTGCTGCCCCGGCTGCTGGAGCTGCTGCAGGTGCCGCCGCTCGTCGAGCCGGACTACGACGCGGCTCCCCAGGCGACGGCGGGGCTGTCCGGCCGCTACGGTCCGCTGGAGGTGGAGGCCGACGGCGTCGACGGGGTGCTGCTGAACGCCGCGGCGTTCGGTGAGACGCGGCCGCTGCCGTGCCGGCGTCTCGGCGGCAACACCTTCAACGTGCTCGGCAACCCGCAGGGGAGCACACCGATCGCCTTCGACGCCGACCTCCTCTACCTCGGACCGTTCGCCCTGCCGCGAGGCTGAGCCGGCACCGACGCACGATGCCGTGCCGATCGGGTAACTGGTTGGGAGCCGGGCCCGGTGGTCGGCTACGCCGCTGGGCCTGGTGCCCGATGAGGCACCCAGAGGTACGCATCCTTCTGCCCGACCCGACCTGGCCGTCGCCGAGGTCGAGCGGCACCGTCGGACGGGAAGGACGGGTCGGTCTGGGGTGCGGGAGATGCGGCGACGAGCGGAGCGAGGAGCTGGGGTGGCCGTCGGTGCGCGGTCTCGCTCGTCGCCGGTCCCGACGGCGCCACCAGCGGCGGAGCTCGAAGCCCTTCTGGCGCTGCAGCGGAGCGCGGGTAACCGGGCGGTCAGCCGAGTGATCGCCCCCTCGACGGTCCAGCGTGACTGCGAGTACGAGCCGGGGGAGAAAGCGGCGGCGTACCGCGGAAGCATCCTGGCGCCCGACGTGCGGAAGCTGGCCAGCACCGGATCCGGCTACAACGCCGCCGCGGGCTCGGTGCTGGTGGCCGACTTCGAACCCGACTCCGCCCGGGTACGCACGGACGCCACCGCCGAGCTTCGCGCCTCCTGGCGCGGCACCCTGGAGCGCGACGGCAAGCAGCGCTATGCCCTGCTCGGGTTCAGCGACTGCACCGGGGACGAGACGACGAACACCTCGCTGCGGTCGGCCAGGGCCCGTGCGGTAGCGGCCCTGCTGCCGAAGACCGCCGCCCGCGGCGTGGTCGGTGCCGCTCCGGCCGGCGACTTCATCAAGCCGGGCAACACGAACCGGGAGGAACGGGCCCTCAATCGTTCCGTCCTGATCCGCCTTCCGCCGGAAGAGCTGAGCCAATCGGTCCAGGTCGACGAGTACAGCGAGGCCGCTGTCGCGTACTGGCGGGCCAACCCGGAAGGCACGGTGAACGACCTGGTCACCTTCACCAGTGGACGAGCGCAGGCACGGTTGGTCGCGAACGGCGTGCCGCTGCCCGCGGTGGCCCCCGGCACCTCGCACGCGGCTTCAGCGACTGTGGCCTACTTCGACCCGGGCACCTGGACGATCACCATCGACCTCGCCAAGATCACCTCCGACGTCAAGCAAGCCGGCGTGACGGCCACGACCAAGCTGCGGGCTCTCGACGCGGAATCCGTCGCGATCTTGTCGAAGACCTGCTACCACGAGGCGCGGCACGCCGAGCAGACGTTCCTGGCCGCACGGGTGGAGGCCGAGGAGAAGGGAAGCCGGACCAGTGCGGACCGGCTCGCGCGGTCGATGGGGATCCAGGTCGCCGTCGCGCAGAAGGCCATCGACGCCTCGGCGGTGACGATGCCGGACGTGCTCAAAGCCAAGGCTCGAGACTGGCTGACCTTCAGCAGCGGCGGCCGCCACCAGCCGTACAAGGCCTGGAACGAGGGGTTGAAGAACGAGCTGACCGTCCTATTCTTCGTCTACACCACGCTGCTGGAGGACCTGGCCAAAAGCGGAAGCGCCGTCGCCATCCGGGTGACCTGGGAGAAGGGGCTGCACCCGAACCTGGACAAGACCTTCCGACGCGACTACTCGTTCCGGGCCGACACGATGATCAAGAACCTGACGGCGTCTCCGCACCAGGACCCGGTCGACCTGGACGTCCGCACGGCCCTGGTGAAGACGGCCAACCTGCTGTTCACCGTGCTGATCAAGGAGCGCGAGGCCGGCAAGCTACCCACTGTCGACCAGGCGGCGGCGATGGACGCCGCGGCCACGGACACGGCCAACAAGGAGGCACGGCTGTGGTTGCTCCAGCTGCACATCGCGCTGGTGCAGCTGGAGGTGGCGATCGACGAGGCGTACCGGGCCTATCCGCACGAGGCGGATGCCTACAAGGTGGGGGAGCAGGTTGCCACCAGCATCAAGGAGCAGGCGTCGCCGTGACGGCCGGGAGTGACAACCGAGCCGCCCGATAGGGCTCGGGGGTGGCCTCCGGCCGCGTGGACCCTTGCGCGTCGACCGGCCGTGACTCGGCGGCCGCATCCAGCGGCCCCCGCACGCCCGGCCCCGCACGCCCGTCCCCGCACGCCTGGCCCCGCACGCCCGGCCCAGCGCACCCGGCAGCCGGACGCGCTCCGCCACCGCTCAGTCGTCCACGGACCCAGCGCCATCGGACGGCCCGGCGGCGGCGTCCAGGGCCTGGGCCAGGTCGGCCCACAGGTCCTCCACGTGCTCGATGCCCACCGACAACCGGACCAGGCCCTCCGGCACCGTGGCCAGCTCACCGGCCCACCGGCGCCGCCGTTCCAGCATGGACTCCACGCCACCCAGGCTGGTGGCGAAGACCCAGAGCTCGAGCGCGGCCACGAACGCGATAGCGGTCGGCCCGTCGGCCAGCTCGATCGACAGCAGCGACCCGGGTCCGCTCATGGTCCGGGCGGCCACGGCGTGGCCGGGATCGTCCGCCAGTCCCGGGTAGCGGACCCGGTTCACCGCCGGGTGCGCCGCCAGCCGCTCGGCCAGCACCTGCGCGTTCGCCTCGGCCGCGTTCAGCCGGAGCGGCAGGGTCCGCAGACCGCGGAGCACCAGGTACGCCTCCATGGTCCCGGGGGCGGCGCCGTGCAGCTTGCGGACCCCCTCGAGCCGACTCATCAGCGTGCCGTCGCGCCCGACCAGCAACCCGAGCAGGGCGTCGGAGTGACCGGAGATGAACTTCGTCCCGGAGTGCAGCACCAGGTCCGCGCCGAGCTCGAGCGGCTGCTGGCGCAGGGGAGTGGCGAACGTGCTGTCCACCACCGTCGTCACCCGGCCACGCAGCGCACCGCACAGCGCCGGCAGGTCGGCCACCTCCATCATCGGGTTGGTCGGTGACTCCAACCAGACCAGGTCCGCCCCGTCGGCGGCGGCCAGCACCTCGTCGGTGTTCGCGATGTCGACGCGGCGGAGCTGCAACCCGTCGCGGGCGGCTCGCTCCTCGGCGGAGGCGGCCACCCCCAGATAGCAGTGCGTGGGCAGGACCAGAACGCCGCCTGCGGGCACCAGCTCGAGAGCGGCGTGCGCCGCGGCCATCCCGCTCCCGTACGCCAGCGCGGTGCCGCCCTCCAGCGCCCCGACCGCTTCCTCCAGGGCCGACCAGGTCGGGTTGCCGTACCGGCCGTAGCCGCGTTCGCCCTGCCCCGAGGGCTCGACGCCGACGTACGTCGCGGCGAAGACCACGGGCGGGTTCAACGGTGCGTCCGGCTCGGTCGCCGGCCGACCCGCGTGCACGGCCACGGTCGTGGGGTGGAGGGCAACGGGACGGTGCGGGGGGACGGGCGTCGACGAGGTCACCGGATCAGTGTTTCCTACCGCATGCGCGCCTGCCCGGGCGGAGGTCACGGGGCCGGTAGGGTCGGGCCCGATGATCCCCGCACCGCCGGAGGGCGCGCGATGACCGCCAGCGCACCCAGCGCACCCAGCGCCCCCAGCCGCCCGCGTGTCGCCGTCGTGTTCGGCGGCAGCAGCAGCGAGCACGCCATCTCCTGCCTCACCGCGGGCAGCGTGCTGGCCGCCATCGACCGGGACCGCTACGACGTGATCGCTGTCGGCATCACCCGGTCGGGTCGCTGGGTGGTGGTCCCCGACGAGCTGCAGGACCGGCTGCAGATCGTGGACGGGACGCTGCCCGAGATCAGCGAGGACCTGCTCGACGCCATCTGGCTGCGCACCACGACCGGCACCGACCTGGCCGTCCGCGCCGACGCCGCGACCACCCCGGACCCGTCCGACGGAGACGACCTCGTTCCCATGCCCCAGAGCTCGGCCCTGGCCCGCCTCGGTTCGCTGGACGTGGCGTTCGCGCTGCTGCACGGACCGTTCGGCGAGGACGGCACCATCCAGGGCATGTTCGAGATGATGGGCACCCGCTACGTCGGTGCCGGGGTCCTGGCCAGTGCGGTCGGCATGGACAAGATCTTCATGAAGCTGGTGCTGGCCGCCTCGGGACTGCCCATCGGCCCGTTCGTGTCCGTCCTGCCGCGCGACTGGGAACACGACCGGGCGGCCTGCCTGGAGGCGGTCGCCGCCCTGCACTACCCGCTCTACGTGAAGCCGGCGCGCGGTGGGTCGAGCCTCGGGATCACCCGCGTCACCGAGTCGGGCGAGCTGGTCGCCGCGATCGAGCACGCCCGGCAGTTCGATCCCAAGGTGATCATCGAGGAGGGCTTCGTCGAGGCACGCGAGCTGGAGTGCGGCGTCCTCGGCACTCTGGGCGGCGGTCTGCCGGAGGCCAGCCAGGTGGCCGAGATCCGGGTGCACACGGAGTCGGGCTTCTACGACTTCGACGCCAAGTACCTGCCGGAGGAGCAGGTCGACCTCGACGTGCCGGCCGACGTGGACACCGACGTCGCCGAGGAGGTGCGGGGGCTCGCGGTGCGGACCTTCGAGGCGGTGGGCTGCGAGGGTCTGGCGCGGGTGGACGTGTTCGTCACCCGCGATCGGCGGGTCTACGTCAACGAGATCAACACCATGCCGGGCTTCACGGCGCACTCGATGTTCCCGCGGATGTGGGCCGCCGCCGGGATGTCCTATCCCGAGCTGGTGGACCGGCTGCTGATGCTGGCCCTGGAGCGTCCCGTCGGTCTGCGCTGAGCCTCCCGCCCCGGGCCGCTGGGCCTCAGATGCACCGGCGCTCGGCGGGGATCTTCTCGACCGCCGCGGCCACGTCCACCAGGGCGGTGGCCTCCGGCGCGTAGTCCGGCGGGACCCCGACCTGGACGTACACCGGCCGGCCGATCGTGGTGAACAGGTAGCCGCCCTCGACCTGCTCGGCGAACCAACCGACCCCGTTCACCTCGAAGCACTCGCTCGCCGCCCCCAGGGAGGGCGGCCTGTCCACCCCGCACTTCAGCGTGATGGTCGGGTCGCCCCAGGCCGCGGACAGGACGCCGGGCTGGACCGTACGGCGGGGCTGGTCGAGGACCGTGGCGGGCAGCGCAGCCATCACGGGCGTGCACTGCTCGCGGATCTCCGCGGTGGGGGTGGGGTCGGTCATCGTGACCGTACGGGAGCAGCCGGCAGCCAGGACCAGCAGCGCGACCACGCACGCCGCCCCGACGCGGGCGGCGCCGGGTCGACCGGGTGGGGTGCTCAGATGGGGACCGGTTCTCAGATGTGCACGACAGGACAGGTCACGGTGCGGGTGATGCCGGGCACGTTCTGCACCTGGGCGACGACCAGCGCGCCCAGCTCGTCCACGCTCGAGGCCTCGGCGCGCACGATGACGTCGTACGGCCCGGTGACGTCCTCGGCGAGGGTGACACCGTGGAGCGCGCCGATCGCCTGGGCGACCTCGGCTGCCTTGCCGACAGTGGTCTGCACCAAGATGTAAGCCTGAACGACCATGCTTCTCCTCCGATTCGGGCCCGAGTCACGGACTCGCCGTCAACCTATCGCGTCGTCCCGACCCGCAGAAGCCCAACTGCTGAAGAAAGGCCGAACCGTTGCCTGTCGGTTCCAGCCCCGCCGGACCCACCCTCGGGGAGTCCGGCGAGTTCTCCCTGATCGCCCAGATCACCGCGGACCTGCCCACCTCACCGGAGATCCTGCTCGGTCCCGGCGACGACGCCGCGGTGCTCCGGATCGACGGTCCCGTCCTCACGTCGGTCGACCTGCTGGTCGAGGGCGTGCACTTCCGCCGGGACTGGTCGAGCGCCACCGAGATCGGGCGCAAGGCCGTCGCGGTCAACGTCGCCGACATCGAGGCGATGGGCGGGCGGGCGGTGGCGATCGTGGTCGGGCTGTCGGCCCCGGGCGAGCTGCCGCTGGCCTGGGCGCTGGAGCTGGCCGACGGCATCCGCGCCGAGGGTGACCGGTCCGGGGTCGTCCTGGTCGGCGGCGACGTGACCGGCGGCCGGGAAGTGACCCTCTCGGTCACCGTCGTCGGGGCGCTCGACGGTCGGGCACCGGTGCGCCGGTCCGGGGCCGGGCCGGACCAGGTGGTGGCCCTGGTCGGCCGGACCGGGTGGGCCGCCGCCGGGATGGCGGTGCTGCAACGCGGCTTCCGCTCCCCGCGCGCCGTCGTCGAGGCCCAGCGGGTGCCGGCGGTGCCGTACGGGCAGGGGCAGGTGGCCGCCGACGCCGGGGCCACGGCGATGATCGACGTCTCCGACGGGCTGCTGGCCGACCTGGGTCACCTGGCCCGGGCCTCGGGGGTCACCGTGGACCTCGCGCTCGACGCCTTCGAGGTGCCCGACGTGCTGCAGGCAGTGGCCGCGGCGACCGGCAAGGACCCGTACGCACTCCTGCTGACCGGGGGCGAGGACCACGCCCTGGTGGCGTGCTTCGTCGACCGCGGGGCGGTGCCCGACGGGTGGCAGGTCATCGGTCGGACGCGGAGTCCCGGCGAGGGGGAGACCAGCGGGGTGCTGGTCGACGGGAACGTGTGGGAGGGCCCGGCGGGCTGGGACCACTTCGGCGCCGGCCGATGAGCCCGTCGGCCACGCCGCTGGGACTGCCGACCGCGCGGGTGCTGACCATCGCCGGCTCCGACTCCGGTGGCGGTGCCGGCATCCAGGCCGACCTCAAGACGATGCTGGCCTTCGGTGTGCACGGGATGAGCGCCCTGACCGCGGTCACCGCACAGAACTCGCTGGGGGTGCAGGGCTGGTGGCCGCTGCCCGAGGAGGCGGTGCGCGCCCAGGTCCGCAGCGTCGTCGACGACATCGGCGTGGACGCGGTCAAGACCGGGATGCTCGGGACGGCCGGCACCACCCGCCTGGTCGCCGCGCTGCTGGGCGAGCTGCCCAGCGGTGTGCCGGTCGTGGTCGACCCGGTCTGCGCGAGCAAGCACGGCGACCCGCTGATCGACGACGACGCGGTGGACGCCCTCCGGGGTGAGCTGCTGCGGGTGGCGACGGTGATCACGCCCAACCTGCCCGAGGCCGAGCTGCTGGCCGGCCGGTCCGGCACCCCCGCGGAGCTGGCCGAGACGCTGCTGGCGCACGGGCCGGCCTGGGTGCTGATCAAGGGTGGGCACGCCGAGGGTGATCCCGTGGACCACCTGTTCGGGGCCGACGGGACGGTCGCGGAGTTCGCGGCGGCGCGGTCGGACAACCGGCACAGCCACGGCACCGGCTGCACCCTGGCCTCGGCCATCGCCAGCCGGCTCGGCCTGGGCGACGACGTGGTCGGCGCGGTCGGGGCGGCCAAGACCTACATCAGCGGCGCCGTCGCCGCCGGCTTCCCGCTCGGTGCCGGGATCGGCCCCACGGACCACCTCTGGCGGCTCCGGGCCCATCTCTGACGACGAGGCCCGACCCGGCACGACCTGGGGGTGATCGTCACTCAGCCGACACTCAGGATGCGGCGCGTGACGCAAGTGACGGATGAGGCGATGGCGTAGGCTCACCGTCCATGGCGACCCGCGTGTCTTCCCCACCGCGGTCGCGAGCCAAAGCCAGCGCCTCCTCGGGTGCTGGTTCGCCGCCGCGGTCGTCCGGAAGCAAGACCAAGTCCAGCGCGCCCGCGCGCTCCGGCTCCACCCGGAGCGGCAGTGCAGCGCGGGGCGGGAGCAGCACGCGCAGCAGCAGCGGGTCGGCCAAGAAGCCCGCCCACCGCGCGCCGGCCCCACGGTCGTCGTCGCGGTCGCGGCGGAAGCCGCCACCCACCCCGATCCTCGTCCGGATCGGTCGCGGCCTGGCCGCGGTCTGGCTCGGTCTGGCCCACCTCGTCGGCTCCGCGGCACGCGCCATCGGCAGCGGTGCCCGTGACCTCGATCCGGCGCTGCGCCGGGACGGGCTCGGTCTGTTCCTGATCGGCAGCGCGATCGTCATCGCCGCCGAGTTCTGGTTCGGGTTGCCCGGAGCGGTCGGCCACGGCATCCACGTCGGTGTCGCCACCCTGATCGGCACGCTGGCGTACGCGGCCCCCCTGCTGCTCGTGGCGATGGCCTGGCGGACCCTGCGGCACCCCGAGCGCAACGGCCCCGGCGGACGTCAGTTCGTCGGCTGGTCGGCCATCACCTTCGGTCTCCTGGGTCTGATCAACATCGCCCACGGTCTGCCCCGCACCAACGACCCGGCGGCGCTGCGGGAGGCCGGCGGGATCTTGGGCTACCTCTCGTCCAGTCTGCTGGCCGACCTGCTGACGCCGTACGTGGCCGTGCCGCTGCTGGTGCTGCTGCTCGGCTTCGGTCTGCTGGTCGTGGTCGGCATCCCGCTGCACCAGATCCCGGAGCGGGTCCGCGCCCGGGTGGAGCCGTTCCGCCGTCCGCTGGTCATCCGCGGCGAGGTGGACGAGTACACCGGGGACGAGGCGTACGAGACCCCCATCATCGAGGAGCGGCCCAAGCGCGGCCGTCGCAAGCAGGCGGCGCTGACCGCCGACGCCGAGCTGGAGGAGTTCGATCCCAGCGAGGGCATCGCGCTGGAGCCCGACCTGGACGCCTCCGCCTTCCTGGCGCCGGCCGACGACGACGGCGCCGGGGCCGGGGCCGCCGAGCGGGCCGACCGTGCCGAGCAGGCCCGACAGAAGAAGGTCACGGCCGGGCTGCCGCCGGGGGTCACCGTGCACGGCGAGAACACCGAGCTGGAGGCGCCGCCGCACACGCCCATCCCGCAGCGGGTCGAGCAGCTGCAGCTGTCGGGCGACGTGCAGTACCTGCTGCCCGACTCCGAGCAGCTCCGGCAGGGCAGCGTGCACCGCGCCCGGACCGAGGCGAGCGACTCCGTGGTGGGACGACTCACCGGGGTCCTCGAGCAGTTCGAGATCGACGCCAAGGTGACCGGCTACACCCGCGGCCCGACGGTGACGCGCTACGAGGTGGAGCTGGGTTCGGCGGTCAAGGTCGAGAAGGTCACGGCCCTGAGCAAGAACATCTCGTACGCGGTGGCGAGTGCCGACGTGCGGATCCTGTCGCCGATCCCCGGCAAGTCCGCGATCGGCATCGAGATCCCGAACACCGACAAGGAGGTCGTCTCCCTCGGTGACGTGCTCCGGTCGAACCGGGCCCGCAACGACCACCACCCGATGACCGTGGGTCTGGGCAAGGACGTCGAGGGTGGCTTCGTGGTGGCCAACCTGGCCAAGATGCCGCACCTGCTGGTCGCCGGTGCGACCGGCTCCGGCAAGTCCAGCTTCGTCAACTCCATGATCACCTCGGTGATGATGCGGGCGACGCCGGACGAGGTGCGGATGCTGCTGGTCGACCCGAAGCGGGTGGAGCTGACCGCGTACGAGGGCATCCCGCACCTGGTCACCCCGATCATCACCGCCCCCAAGAAGGCGGCCGAGGCCCTGCAGTGGGTCGTCCGCGAGATGGACATGCGCTACGACGACCTGGCGGCGTACAACTTCCGGCACGTGGACGACTTCAACAAGGCGGTCCGCGCCGGGTCGGTGAAGCCGCTGGAGGGCTCGGAGCGGGTGCTCGCGCCCTACCCGTACCTGCTGGTGATCATCGACGAGCTGGCCGACCTGATGATGGTCGCGCCGCGGGACGTCGAGGACTCGATCGTCCGGATCACCCAGCTCGCCCGTGCCGCCGGCATCCACCTCGTGCTGGCGACGCAGCGGCCGAGCACCGACGTGGTCACCGGTCTGATCAAGGCCAACGTGCCCAGCCGGCTGGCGTTCGCGACCTCGTCGATGACGGACTCCCGGGTCATCCTCGACCAGCCGGGCGCCGAGAAGCTCGTCGGTCAGGGTGACGGTCTGTTCCTGCCGATGGGGCAGAGCAAGCCGATCCGGATCCAGGGCGCCTGGGTGACCGAGGCCGAGGTCCGGACGGTGGTCAACCACGTCACCGAGCAGCTGAAGCCGGTCTACCGCGAGGACCTGTCCGCGCCGGCGGAGTCGGCGACCAAGGTGGCCGAGGACATCGGCGACGACCTCGAGCTGGTGCTGCAGGCCGTCGAGCTGGTGGTCACCCTGCAGCTCGGCTCGACCTCCATGCTGCAGCGTAAGCTGCGGGTCGGCTTCGCCAAGGCCGGCCGGCTGATGGACATCCTGGAGACGCGGGGCGTGGTCGGCCCGTCGGAAGGCTCCAAGCCGCGCGAGGTGCTGGTCAAGCCCGACGAGCTCGATGCGGTGGTCGACAACCTGCGCCTGGGCTGAGTTGTCGTCACTCGCTGCATCCGCAGCGGAGCCGCTCGCGACGGGGCTTACCGGTCCAGCACGGCAACCAGCTGCCGGAGCGCGTACGCGTAGCCGTTGATGCCGGCACCGGCGATCACCATCTCGGCGATCCCGGACACGTACGAGTGGTGCCGGAACTCCTCCCGCCGGTGGACGTTGCTGAGGTGCACCTCGGCGACCGGCAGCCCCACCCCGGCCAGCGCGTCGCGCAGGGCGACCGAGGTGTGGGTGAGACCGCCCGGGTTGATCACGATGCCGGCGCAGTCGGCGCGGGCTTCGTGGATGGCGTCGATCAGCACACCCTCGTGGTTGCTCTGCACGCAGCGGACCTCCCAGCCGGCCGCCGCCGCGGTCTCAAGGGCCAGTCGCTCCACGTCGACGAGGGTGTCGTGGCCGTACACGGCGGGCTCCCGGGTGCCGAGCAGGTTGAGGTTCGGACCGTTCACCAGGAGCAGTCGGCGGTTCAGGGGAGCGTCCACGAGCCGTACGCTACCGGCCCTGTCTGCCGTCCGAGGTGATCTGTGGCACCGACGAGGTCCGGCATACTGGTCCGGTCATGACTGCACCCACCACCGTCCATCTCGTCTCCCTGGGCTGCGCCCGCAACGACGTCGACTCCGAGGAGCTGGCCGCGCGGCTCGAGCTGGGCGGGTTCGCTCTCGTCGAGGACCCCGCCGACGCGGACGCGGTGATGGTGAACACCTGTGGCTTCGTCGAGTCGGCCAAGAAGGACAGCATCGACACCCTGCTGGCGGCCGCGGACCTCAAGGTCGACGGGCGGACCCAGGCGGTCGTGGCCGTCGGCTGTCTGGCCGAGCGCTACGGTGCCGAGCTGGCCGAGTCGCTGCCCGAGGCCGACGCCGTGCTCAGCTTCGACGACTACGCCGACGTCGCCGACCGGCTGCAGACGATCCTCGACGGCGGCTCTCACCAGCCCCACGTGCCCCGCGACCGCCGGCGGTTGCTGCCGCTGGCGCCGGCCGATCGGGCCGCCTCGGCGGGAGCGGTCAGCACGCCGGGCCACGGCATCCCCGAGCTCCCCGCGGGGGTCGCGCCGGCCAGTGGCCCGCGGGTGCTCCGCCGACGACTGAGCTCGAGCCCGTGGGCGCCGCTCAAGCTGGCATCCGGCTGCGACCGGCGGTGCACCTTCTGCGCGATCCCGGCGTTCCGCGGCGCCTACCTGTCGCGGCCGCCGGCGGAGGTGCTGACCGAGGCCCGCTGGCTCGCCGAGAACGGGGTCAAGGAGGTGCTGCTGGTCAGTGAGAACTCCTCCTCGTACGGCAAGGACCTCGGGGACCTGCGGCTGCTGGAGAAGCTGTTGCCCGAGCTGGCCGCGGTCGACGGGCTGGAGCGGGTGCGGGTGACCTACCTGCAGCCGGCCGAGATGCGTCCCGGTCTGATCGAGGTGATGGCCGGCACGCCCGGGGTGGTGCCCTACTTCGACCTGTCCTTCCAGCACGCCTCGGGTCCGGTGCTCCGCCGGATGCGCCGGTTCGGGGACGCCGACTCGTTCCTGGCCCTGGTCGACCAGGTGCGTGCCAAGGTGCCCGAGGCGGGCATCCGCAGCAACGTGATCGTCGGCTTCCCCGGCGAGACCGATGACGACATCCAGGTGCTGGGTGACTTCCTGGTCGCGGCCCGGCTGGACGCCATCGGCGTGTTCGGCTACTCCGACGAGGAGGGCACCGAGGCGGTCCGGCTCGACCACCACCTCGACCTCGACCTGGTCGAGGAGCGCCGCAGCCGGATGGCGGACCTGGCCGACGAGCTGGTGGCGCAACGGGCCGAGGAGCGGATCGGTAGCGTGCTCCGGGTGCTGGTGGACGAGATCGACACCGACAGCGGCTCGGCCGTGGCGGTCGGCCGCGCCGACCACCAGGGCCCCGAGGTGGACGGGGTGACGCTGCTGGCGCCGGATGGTCTGCGGATCGGCGACCTGGTCGAGGTGGACGTCACCGACACCGACGGGGTCGACCTGCGGGGTGTGGTCCTCGATCCGGTACGGGAGCCGGTGGCGGCGCGGTGACCGCGTCCGGCGGTGCCACGGGCCACCCCACCGAGCCGGCGGAGAGCTCCCCCTGGAACGTGCCGAACGCGCTGACGGCGATCCGGTGCGTGCTGGTGCCGGTGTTCGCCTGGATGCTGCTGGCTCACCCCGCCGAGGCCGGCTGGCGGGTCGGCGCCACCCTGGTGTTCGCCGTCGCCATCCTGACCGACTTCGTCGACGGCTACCTGGCCCGCCGCTACGACATCGTGACGAAGTTCGGCAAGCTCGCCGACCCGATCGCCGACAAGGCGCTCACCGGGATGGCCTTCATCGGGTTGTCGATCATCGGCGAGCTGCCCTGGTGGATCACCGCGATCATCCTGGTCCGTGAGTGGGGCATCACGCTGATGCGCTTCCTGGTGCTCCGGTACGGCGTGATGGCCGCCAACCGCGGCGGCAAGATCAAGACCGTGCTGCAGGCGGTGGCGCTGATCCTCTACCTGCTGCCGCTGCCCGTCACCGGACCGCTGCACTGGCTGGCGGTGATCGTGATGGGGGCGGCCTTCCTCGTCACCGTGGTCACCGGTCTGGACTACGTCCGCGAGGCCGTCAGGCTGCGGCGCCGGGCCACGTCCGCCACCAGGTGAGGAGGATCAACCACCAGGTGAGGATCAGCCGATGAGCGCGGCGGACGGTCCTGCCTCCCCGGCCACGGCTGCGCTGGCCGGGACCGTGGTGACCGCGTTGCGCGAGCGGGCGCAGACAGTGGCCACGGCCGAGTCGCTCACCGGGGGACTGGTCGGAGCCGCCCTCACCGACGTCCCCGGGGCGTCGGCGGTCTACCGCGGGGGACTGATCGTGTACGCGACCGAGCTGAAGGCCGCGCTCGCCGGGGTCTCGGACCGAACCCTGGCTGCCGACGGCCCCGTGGCGGCCTCGACGGCCGCCGAGCTGGCCCGCGGGGCGGCGACGGTGTGCGGAGCCGACTGGGGTCTGGCGACCACGGGGGTGGCGGGGCCGGAGCCACAGGACGGCCATCCCGTCGGTCAGGTGTACGTGGCGGTGGCCGGCCCGGTGTCACGCGCCGCCGGTGAGGACCGGCCGGTCCTGGTGGCCGAGCTCGAGCTCCGCGGGGACCGATCGGCCATCCGGGCGCAGACCACCCGGGCGGTGTTCCGGCTGCTGCTCGACGCCGTCCGGGGCGACGACGACGACCGTGCGGCCGCGGGACAGGGTGCGACCGACCGGCGCGGTGGGCCGGTGTCCGGGGCGGAGATCTGAGGGACACGTTGCCCACCGCTCGGTCGGCCCCCGTGCTGTCGGACCGGCTGGGTACAGTTTCTGCATGCGACTCACTTCCCCGCCGAAGCAGGTGCTCGTCCGTGAGCTCATCGGTGAGTCGCTGCGCGAGGAGCGGATGGCTCAGGCCAAGACGCTGCGAGCGGTGTCGCAGTCCGCGCGGGTGAGTCTCGGCTACCTCTCGGAGGTCGAGCGAGGGCAGAAGGAGGCCTCCAGCGAGCTGCTGGCGGCGATCTGCTCCGCCCTGGACGTCCCGCTGTCGGTGATCTTGAACCTGGTCAGCGAGAAGATGGCCGCGCACGAGCAGCTGCACCGACGGGTGGCCGCGCTGCCGACCATCCACGAGACGGTGGCGCAGGCCGCGGCCTGACCTGGCCCCGAGATCGGGACCCGCCGATCCGGACCTCGATCTCACCCGCGGACCGGCCCGCTCAGCGCCGGTCGAGCGTGTCCGCGTGCCCCGGGGTCGGCCGCAGCCGAAGTCCGGACGGCGTCATCACGAAACCCGCCTCCTGCAGGCTGCTGCTGACCGCCGCCGACCCGAACACGTGCTGACCGTCGGCCCGCTCCACCGTCAGCCGGCCGAGCTGCCCCAGCCGCACCGCGCGGGCCAGGGCCTCGGCGGCCGGGGTGAGCACCTCGGCGTCGTCGGTGAACGAGAGCAGGGTGCGCCCACCGCGCTCCACGTAGAAGACCAGCCGGCCGTTGACCAGGATGACCAGGGCGCCGGGCTTGCGCCCCGGTCGATGACCTTCGCGCTCCGGCCAGGGGAGGCCGGCGCCGTACGGGTTCGCCGGGTCGCAGGCCGCCAGCACCAACCCGCGGGCCTCCCTGGGCTCGCTCTGCTCGGCCCGCAGCCGATCGACCGCGCCGGTGGAGGCGAACTGTGCGGCGCCCAGACCCTCGATGAAGTAGCCGCGCCGGCACTGGCTGGACTCCTCCAGCGCGCTGAGTGCCCGGTAGGCCGTGCCGAAGCCACCCTCGAGGGCCTCGGTGAGCACGCTCCCGCGGGTGACGACGCCGTAGCGGTCGAGCTGGGCGAACATGGCGTCGGCCAGCCGGGCCGCCGGTGGCTGCGACACCGCCGCGACCAGCGACCAGCGACCCACTGTGGTCGGTGAGCTGATCCGGGCCGGTCGGTCACCGCGGCCCGGTCGCGGGATCCGGGGCCGACCGCGGTAGCTGCGGGGGGCGGGGCGGCGGACGGTCTTGTGCGCGCCCCCGGTGGTCAGGTTGCGCACCGCGGCGAAGGTGTCGCTGCTGACCAGGCCCGCCCAGACCAGCTGCCACAGGGCGCTCACCCAGCCGGCCTGCTCGCGCTCGGCCTCGGCCGGCAGCAGGGAGTCGAAGAAGTAGCCGCCGGTCGGCGCGAAGCCCTCCAGCAGCGTCCGGGCCTGCGCCGACTCCACGTCGCCGCGGGCGGTCGGCGGATCGGCCCCCGGCAGATGGAACCGGATCCAGCCGTCGCGCTCGCCGATCGGTCCGTCGCCCACCCAGAACACCTCGCCGGCAGTGGTCAGCTCGTCCAGCATCCCCGGGCGGTAGTCCTCCACCCGGGCCGGCAGGATCATCGACTCCACGGCGCTCGCCGGCATGGCGTACCCGGCCAGCTGCTCGAGGGTGGACAACACGGCATCGGTGCCGCGGGAGCGCGAGCCCACGCCTTGCCACTCGGTCAGGAACCGTGCGTACGCGACCTGCTCCACCGGCTCGACCTCGCGGCGCAGCGCGGCCAGCGAGCGACGCTTGATCAACGCCAGCACCTGGGTGTGGCAGAACTGGTCGACGTCCGGCGTCCCCGGCGCCGGGTCGACGAAGGAGCCACGGACCACGGTCCCGGCCCGGACCAGGTCGGAGCAGGCGGCCTCCACCACCGCGCGACCCAGCCCGTAGCGTGCGGCGACCACGGCGATGGTGAACGGCCCGTGGGTGCGGGCCCAGCGCTGCACGAGGTCCTGGATCGGGTGGCTGCTGGTGTCGGTCTCGAAGGCGGCGGCCACCCCGGGTGGCACCGGAACACCCAGACCGTCACGGAGCCGGGGCACGTCCTCGACCACCGCGACCATGTCCCGTCCGGCGATGCGGAGCCGGACAGCGCGACGGGCGCCGGTCAGCTCGTCCAGCGCACGCTCGAGGTCGAGCTCGCTCACCCGGTCGATGAGCTCGACCGAGGCGAACGGGCCGGCGGTCCGCAGCAGGTCGTACAGCTGCTCGGTGGTGGTGGCGCGGCGCTGCTCGCTCAGCCCCTGCAGATCGGCCTCGGTCGCCGCGATGACCTCGGGGTCGAGCAGCTGCCGCAAGCCGTCCTTGCCGAGCAGCTCGGCCAGCAGACCGGCGTCCAGGGACAGGGCCGCGGCCTTCTTCTCCGCGAGCGGCACGTCGCCCTCGTAGACGAAGGCGCCGACGTAGCCGAACAGCAGCGACTTGGCGAACGGCGACGGCTCGCGGGTCTCGACCTCCACCAGGCGGATGGTCCGGGCCGCGAGCTGGCGCTGCACCTCGATCAGACCGTCGAGGTCGAAGACGTCGGTCAGGCACTCCCGCATCGTCTCCAGCACGATGGGGAACTCCGGGTACTGCGCGGCGACGGTGAGCAGCTGCGCCGAGCGCATCCGCTGCTGCCACAGGGGCGAACGGGACTTGGGGTCGCGCCGGGGGAGCAGCAGGGCCCGGGCGGCGCACTCCCGGAAGCGGGCGGCGAACAGCGCCGACCCGCCGACCTCGTCGGTGACGATGGCCTCCAGCTGCTCGGGGTCGACGATCACCAGATCGGCACCGGGCGGCTCGGACTCGGTGTCGGGGACGCGGAGCACGATGCCGTCGTTCGTGGCGGTGGCCTGCACCTCCATGCCGTAGCGGTCCCGGGCGGCCCGCTCGATGGCCAGCGCCCAGGGGGTCAGCACGCCGGACCCGAGGGGGGAGTGCAGGCACACCCGCCAGTCACCGAGCTCGTCGCGGAACCGCTCCACCACCACCGTGGTGTCGGTGGGCAGCGCGGCCGTGGCCTCGTGCTGCTCCGCCAGATAGCTCTGCAGGTTGCGCGCCGCGAACTCGTCCAGCCCGGCCTCGCGCAGCCGATCGTACGCGACCCCGTGGTCGAGAGTGCCGATCTCGCGGACGAAGGCGCCGAAGGCGCGACCCAGCTCCAAAGGCCGGGGCGGCGAGTCGCCCTTCCAGAACGGCAGGCGGCCGGGCACACCCGGGGCGGGGGACACCAGCACCTGGTCGTGGGTGATCTGCTCGACCCGCCAGCTGGTGGTGCCGAGGGTGAACACGTCCCCGACGCGGGTCTCGTAGACCATCTCCTCGTCGAGCTCGCCGACCCGGCGACCGGGGTTGTGCTTGCCGGAGGCCGATCCCTCGCCGACCAGGAAGACACCGAAGAGGCCTCGGTCGGGGATGGTGCCGCCGGAGGTGACGGCCAGGCGCTGCGCACCGGGTCGCCCGGTGAGGACCCCGGTGTCGCGCTGCCAGACGATCCGCGGGCGCAGCTCGGCGAAGTCCTCGGAGGGGTAGCGCCCGCTGAGCATGTCCAGGGTCGCCTCGTAGGCACTGTGCGGGAGCTCGGTGAAGCCGTTCGCCCGACGGACCAGTGCGTAGACGTCGTCGGCCTTCAGCTCGGTCGGCGTCCCGTCCGGACCGCCGATGGCGGCGGCCGCCACCACGGCGACGATCTGCTGGGCCAGCACGTCGAGGGGGTTGCGCAGCGTCGCGACCTCCTCGATGGCACCGACCCGCATCCGCTCGACCACCACGGCGGACTCGATCAGGTCGCCACGGTGGTTGGGGAAGAACACCCCGCGCGACGTGGCACCCACCTGGTGACCCGCCCGGCCCACCCGCTGCAGCCCGCTGGCCACCGAGGGTGGCGCCTCCACCTGGACGACGATGTCGACAGCACCCATGTCGATGCCGAGCTCCAGCGAGGAGGTCGCCACCACGCACGGCAGCCGACCGGACTTGAGGTCGGCCTCGATCTGCGCCCGCTGCTCCTTGCTGACCGAGCCGTGGTGAGCCCGGGCGACCACCCGGGCGCCCGTGCTGCCGTCGTGACCGGCGCTCGACCCCGACTGCGCCATGATCTCGGCCGGCGGGGCGTGCGTGGTCGGTGTCCCCGGCGGCTCGGCTCCGCCGTCGGGTGGGGGGTCGGTGGCCCGCGCCTCCTCGTCCCGCTCGGCCCGCAGCTCGTTCAGGTGGGCGGTCAGCCGCTCCGCCAGCCGGCGGGAGTTGGCGAACACGATGGTGGAGTGGTGCGCGTCGATCAGGTCGAGGATCTGGTTCTCGACGTGGGGCCAGATCGACGGCCGGGGCGGCGGGGAGCCGTCGGAGTCGAGGTCCGGGCTCGGCGTCGAGGCGGTGGACGCCAGGTCACCCATGTCCTCCACCGGCACGACCACCGAGAGGTCCCACGCCTTCGACGCCGGCGGCGCCACCACCGTCACCGGATGGACGCCACCGAGGTAACGAGCCACCCGCTCCGGTGGCCGGACGGTCGCCGAGAGACCGATCCGCTGGAAGGGTCGGTGACTGCTCGCCTCGCCCGAGGTCCCGGCCTGCTCGGCGACCAGGGCGTCCAGCCGCTCCAGCGACAGGGCCAGGTGGGCCCCGCGCTTGGTGCCGGCGAGGGCGTGCACCTCGTCGATGATCACGGTCTGCACGTGGCGGAGCACATCCCGAGCCGCCGAGGTGAGCATCAGGAACAGCGACTCGGGGGTGGTGATCAAGATGTCCGGCGGCCGGCTGACGATCTTGCGCCGGTCACCGGCCGAGGTGTCGCCCGAGCGAACCCCGACGCTGATCGACGGCGGTGTCTGCCCCAGTCGGAGGGCGGTCTGGGTGATGCCGGCCAAGGGTGCCCGGAGGTTGCGCTCCACGTCGACGGCCAGCGCCTTGAGCGGCGAGACGTAGAGCACCCGGCAGCGTTGCTTGGCCGTCGGGTGCGGGTCCTTGATCAACGAGTCGAGGGCGGACAGGAACGCCGCCAGGGTCTTGCCCGATCCGGTCGGCGCGATGACCAGGGCGTTCTCGCCCGACGAGATGGCCCGCCACGCGCCGGCCTGGGCGGCGGTGGGCTCGGCGAACACCTCGGCGAACCAGGTGGCGGTCGCCGGGCTGAACGTGGCCAGCGGGTCCGCCGCCGTCGGGGTCTGAACAGGCACCCGCTCATCCTGCCCGGTGGCACCGACAGTCGGGGTCCTCGCGCCGGAGGGGAGCGTCCCGGCGGGAGCTGCGGTCCGGACTGATCCGGACGCTCCGGGGCGCGGCTGCTCACGTGGGCGGTGGTCCTCGCCGCCGCCGCAGTTGGGACTTCGGCGGGAGGCCCCTAGTCTCGTCCTCGCGGAGCAGGTGAGCAGACGGAGTGGACCGATGAAGGAAACCGAGCTGTGGGCGCGGCTGGACACCCATCTGGGTCGCGGCTACAGCCGAGTCTGGTCGGCCGAGCACAGCCTGGCCGAGCTGGACAGCCGGACCGTCGACCAGGCCTTGGCGGCCGGGCTGTCGGCCAAGGAGATCTGGCGCGCCGTCTGGACCGCCCTCGACCTGCCGGCCCGCGAGCGCTGACGCGTCGGCGTGTCGGGCTGTTGTTCGAACACGTGTTCGCCTAGGCTCGCTGGCACGAGATATCCACAGGTGAGAGACGACCTCGAGCGCTGTCCACAGATCTGATCGCGCCCCGGTCGGATGTCGGTGGGGATCCTTAGGGTCTTGGCGATCGAGAACACACAGCAGGCAGCCACCCGCAGGGGTGAACGAGAGGAACGACCGTGGCGGTAGCAGACCGGGACAAGGCGCTCGAGGCAGCGCTCGCCCAGATCGACAAGCAGTACGGCAAGGGCTCGGTGATGCGTCTCGGTGACGAGGTCCGGGCGCCCATCGAGGTCATCCCGACCGGTTCCATCGCGCTGGACCTGGCGCTCGGCATCGGTGGTCTGCCGCGCGGCCGCGTGGTCGAGATCTACGGACCGGAGTCCAGCGGCAAGACCACCGTCGCTCTGCACGCCATCGCCAACGCTCAGGCCGGCGGGGGCATCTGCGCCTTCATCGACGCCGAGCACGCGCTGGATCCCGACTACGCCGAGAAGCTGGGGGTTGACACCGACGCCCTGCTGGTGAGCCAGCCGGACAACGGTGAGCAGGCCCTGGAGATCGCGGACATGCTGGTCCGCTCGGGTGCGCTCGCGCTCATCGTCATCGACTCCGTCGCCGCCCTGACCCCCCGAGCCGAGATCGAGGGCGAGATGGGCGACAGCCACGTCGGTCTGCAGGCGCGGCTGATGAGCCAGGCGCTGCGCAAGATGACCGGCGCGCTCAACGGCGCCAACACGACAGCGATCTTCATCAACCAGCTGCGCGAGAAGATCGGTGTCATGTTCGGTTCGCCGGAGACCACCACCGGTGGACGGGCGCTGAAGTTCTACTCCTCGATCCGGTTGGACGTCCGGCGGATCGAGACCCTGAAGGACGGCCAGGAGATGGTCGGCAACCGGACCCGGGTCAAGGTCGTCAAGAACAAGGTCGCTCCGCCGTTCAAGCAGGCCGAGTTCGACATCCTGTACGGGCACGGCATCAGTCGCGAAGGCAGCCTGATCGACCTGGGTGTCGAGGTCGGGATCATCCGCAAGGCCGGCGCGTGGTTCACCTACGACAGCGACCAGCTGGGCCAGGGTCGGGAGAACGCCCGGAACTACCTCCGCGCCAACCCCGATCTGGCCAACGAGCTGGAGAAGAAGATCAAGGAGCTGATGAACATCGGCCCGCAGGTCGACGTGCCCGCCGGGGTCGATCCGGTGACGGGTGAGGTCGAGTTCTGAGCGAGATGACACCGTCTGATCCTGTCGAGCAGGCACGCGCCTGGCTGGAGGAGAAGACCGGTCAGCCGGCTCCAGAGCCCCTGGCGAGGGCCGAGTTCCTTACCGGGGCGGAGTCCCTTACCGGGGTGACCGGGGCCGGGGTGACCGGGGCCGGGGTGACCGGGGCCGCTGATCCAGTTCAGTCTGTCGGCGACCCTCGACCGGCGTCGCCGCGCGGCGCCTGGGGGGCGTCCGGCTCAGGTCTCTCCGCGGCCGAGTCTGGCCGCGCGTCGTACGTTCCGCGAGCCCCGGATTCTGACTCGTCGGGCGGAGACTCTCCCGGCGACGGCCGTTCCGACGGCAGTCCGGCCGGCCGGGGTGCGGGACCCGGAGGGTCACGCACCGCAAGGTCACGCACGCGGCGTTCGTCGACCCGGAGATCGTTCGGGGTGGGCACGTCGGAGCCGGACGACGGGCCACCCGAGCCCGACGCCGATCCGGTGGGCACGGCGCGCACCATCGCGCTGCGGAAGCTGACCGCGTCGGCCCGGACCCGGCACGAGCTGGACGAGGCCCTGCAGAAGAAGAACGTGCCGGACGAGATCGCCGCCGCGGTGCTGGACCGCTTGGAGGACGTCGGCCTGATCGACGACGGGGCCTTCGCCCAGAGCTGGGTGGAGTCCCGGCAGCAGCGTCGGCATCTGTCCCGCTCGGCCCTGCGCCGAGAGCTGCAGACCAAGGGGGTCGACCGCGAGCAGGTGGAGGCCGCGCTGGCCTCGGTGGACAGCGAGGACGAGCTGACGGCGGCCCGGACGCTGGCCGCCAAGAAGGTGTCGAGCATGCACGGCTTGGACCGGGTGGTGCGCGAGCGGCGGCTGGCCGGGGTGTTGGCTCGGCGCGGCTTCGGGTCGGGGATCGTCACGACGGTCCTGGGCGAGCTGCGCGACGGACAGGGTGCTTGACCGGCTGGAAGGTCCGCCCTAACCTGCACTCACGAGGTTTTACGGCAAAGTTGAACGAATAGTTGACATGTGTCGGGTTGTCCCCGGCGCGTGAGTGAAATCGTGAACATCCCCTTATCTGCTGACGCGTAGTCCCACAACTGCACAGGCGCCGCGCCGGGTTTGACCAGCACCTGGTCAGGCGCCGCGGCCTCTCTTCGTCTTTGCCGCAAGGCCTCTTGAAGGCGCGCTTCGGCGTGCAGACAGGAGTGCTAACGATGGTGGACTCTGGGCTTTTCGAGATCGCGGTCCTTGCGGGTATCTTCCTGCTCTTTCTCGTCGTCGCTGCGATCGCTTTTCTGACCTACAAGCGCCACACGAACAAGACCACGATGTCGGATCCGACCCCGGCGGAGGCTTCGCTCGACGAGGGGGCAGCGCTCCGGCAGCAGGAGGCCGAGGGGGCGGCGCTACGGGTCCGCTCCGACGCGGAGGCGTACGCCGGCGAGCTCCGGGCCAAAGCCGATGACCAGCTGGAGGCGATCGAGTCCGCGCGGCGGGAAGCCGAGGACGAGATCCGGCAGCGTCGGCACGAGCTCCGCGACCAGCGGCTCGAGATCGAGCGGCGCGAGCAGCGGTTGGCCGACCGCGAGGAGCGCCTCGACGGCGACAGCCGCGCGCTGGAGGAGAAGGCGCGGCACCTCGACGTCGTCAAGGCCGAGCTCAAGGCGCAGCGCCGGACCCTCGCCGAGGCCGAGGCCGACCACGAGCACGCCCTCGAGCGGATCGCCGGGCTGACCGCCGAGCAGGCCAAGGCCGAGCTGATCGCCGCCGTCGAGCACGACGCGAAGAGGCACGCCGTGATCCTGGCCCGCGACATCGAGCGCGAGGCGACCAAGCAGGCGGAGTCGCGGGCGCAGATGATCGTGGTCGGCGCGATCCAGCGGGTCGCATCCGAGCAGACGTCGGAGTCGGTGGTGTCGGCCGTCCACCTGCCCGGTGACGACATGAAGGGTCGCATCATCGGCCGCGAGGGTCGCAACATCCGGGCCTTCGAGCAGGTGACAGGGGTCAACGTGATGATCGACGACACCCCGGAGTCCGTGCTGCTGTCCTGCTTCGACCCGGTCCGGCGGGAGACCGCGCGGATGACGTTGACCGAGCTGGTCAAGGACGGCCGGATCCACCCCGCGCGGATCGAGGAAGTGCACGAGCGGAGCAAGGGCCAGATCGAGCAGCAGTGCCTGCGGGCGGCCGAGGACGCCCTGGCCGAAGTGGGCATCTCCGACCTGCATCCCGCGCTCATCCCCATCCTGGGCAGCCTGCGTTACCGGACCTCGTACGGGCAGAACGTGCTCAAGCACCTGGTCGAGTCCGGGCACATCGCCGGGCTGATGGCCGCCGAGCTCGGGCTGGACATCGCCCAGTGCCGCCGCGCCGCCTTCCTGCACGACATCGGAAAGGCGCTCACCCATGAGGTCGAGGGCTCGCACGCCATGATCGGCGCCGACCTGGCGCGCAAGTACGGCGAGAACGCCGACATCGTGCACGCCATCGAGGCCCATCACAACGAGGTCGAGGTGCGCACGGTGGAAGCGGTGCTGGTGCAGGCGGCCGACGCGATCAGCGGCAGTCGACCGGGCGCCCGGCGGGAGAGCATCGAGGCGTACGTGCAGCGGCTGGAGAAGCTGGAGAGTCTCGCCTCGGCCCACGCCGGGGTGGACAAGGTGTTCGCCATGCAGGCCGGACGCGAGATCCGGGTGATGGTGGCTCCGGAGCAGATCGACGACATCGAGGCGCAGGTGATGGCCCGTGACCTGGCCAAGCAGATCGAGGAGGAGCTGACCTACCCGGGGCAGATCAAGGTCGTCGTGGTGCGCGAGTCGCGGGCGACGGAGACCGCTCGGTGACCTCGACCGTCGACACCGGCCGTGCGGCAGCACCGGCTTCCTCGCCCGCGCCGCCCCTGGACGTGGTCTCGCTGCGGGCCGACGTCCCGGCCCTGGCGTCCGGCCTCGCGTTCTTCGACTCACCGGGCGGCACCCAGACCCCGTCCCCGGTGATCGAGGCCATCGCCGCCGCCCTGACCGCCCCCCTGGCCAACCGCGGCCACGACAACCCGGCTCAGCGCAACGCCGATCAGATCGTGGTGGACGCCCGGGCGGCGATGGCGGACTACCTCGGTAATGACGCCGCGGGGATCGTGTTCGGCCGCAGCGCGACCCAGCTGACGCTCGAGTTCGCCCGCACCCTGGCCCGGGACTGGGGGCCCGGGGACGAGGTGGTGGTCACCCGGCTCGACCACGACGGCAACATCCGCCCCTGGGTGCTGGCGGCCGAGCGGGTCGGCGCCACCGTACGGTGGGTCGACTTCGACCCGGCGACCGCGGAGCTGGATCTGGACCAGCTCGAGGCGAGCCTGACCTCCCGGACCCGGCTGGTGGCCGTCACGGGCGCCAGCAACCTGCTGGGCACGATCCCGGACCACGCCCGGATCGCCTCCCTGATCCACGGGGCCGGGGGTCCCGGGGCCGGCGGCCACGGGGGCGGGTGCAGAGCCAGGACCGTGTTCTGGGTCGATGCCGTCCACCTGGCCGCCCATGTCCGCGTCGACCGGGCCGCCCTCGGCGCCGACGTGGTGGTCTGCTCGCCCTACAAGTTCGGCGGTCCGCACCTCGGCGCGCTGGCCGCCGATCCCGCCTGGCTCGAGCAGCTGCGGCCCGACAAGCTGCTGCCGTCCAGCGACACGGTGCCGGAGCGGTTCGAGCTCGGCACGTTGCCGTACGAGCTCCTGGCCGGCACCACGGCGGCCGTGGACTACCTGGCCGGCCTGGGCGCGGGAGAGGACCGGGCGGACCGGCTGACCTCGGCCTTCGAGCGGCTCCACCTGCAGGAGCAGCAGCTGCTGACGCGGCTGGAGAACGGACTCCGCGCCCTGGGGGCCGTTCTGTACAGCGCAGCCTCCCGGCGCACGTCCACGGTGCTCTTCGACCTGCCCGGACGACCCGCCGGCGAGGTGAGCCTGGCCCTGGCGGCGCAGGGGGTCAACGCTCCCGCCGGGTCCTTCTACGCCCTCGAGGCGTCGCGGCATCTCGGGCTCGGAGACGATGGCGCCGTGCGCGTCGGCCTGGCCCCGTACAACGACCTCGACGACGTCGACCGGCTTCTCGGGGCCCTCCGGAACCTCCGCTGACCCGCGACCCGGGCGCACGCAAGACCCCGGCTCGCTCGAGACCCGGCTGGCCACGACCGGCGGCCGGCTCGGGCAGCCCGGCTACCGGGGCCCGGTGGTCTCCGCCGCCTCTTCCTGGCGGGCTTCCTCGGCGGCCAGGGCGGGGTTCGTGCCCGGGTCCAACGGACCGGGCTTGATGCCGCGCTTGCCGCTGCGCAGCCGGGACTCCAGCGCCCGGGCCACCCGCGTGAGCGCCCAGTTGATGACGATGTAGATGCCTGCCAGCACGATCAGGGTGGGGATGAGGTTGCCCTTGAAGACCGCCAGGTTCTGGCCCTGGCGGAGCAGCTCCAGGTAGGCGATGTTGTAGGCCAGCGCCGAGTCCTTGAGGATGACCACCAGCTGGCTGACGATCGACGGCAGCATGGCGGTGATGGCCTGGGGCAGCAGCACCGACCACAGGGTCTGGCCGGAGGTGAGCCCGATCGCGTAGCCCGCCTCGCGCTGGCCACGGGGCAGCGAGTGCACCCCGGACCGGACCAGCTCGGCGATGACACAGGCGTTGTAGAACGTCAGACCCACGACCGCGCCGAACAACGGCAGCGCGGTGCCGCTGATGCCGAGCGCGAACAGGCCGAAGTAGTAGGCGAAGAACATCATCATCAGCACCGGGATCGAGCGGAAGAACTCCACGAAGATCCCGCAGACGATGCGGACGGGGGCCAGCTCGGACAGGCGACCGAGACCGAGCAGGACACCGGCGGCGACGGCGATGACGACGCTGATCACTGCCGCCTGCAGGGTGCCGATCAGGCCCGGGATCAGGTAGTCCTTCCACGAGGACCACTCGAGGAACGGGAGCCACTTCGCGGCGGTGAGCTGGTTGTTGGTCGGGTTGGCGAGCCCCCGGATGATCAGGAACAGCAGCCCGAGAAGGAGCAGCACGCCGACGGCGGCCACGATCCGGTAGCGGACGAGGGCCTTGGGCCCGGGGGCGTCGAACAGGACGCTGGACTCGCTCATCGCTGCACCGCCAGCCTGCGGGACAACCAGGTGAAGAACAGGCCGACCGGCAGGGTGAGCACGACGAAGCCGAAGGCCATGATGAAGAACACCCAGTAGAGCAACGAGATGTTGAACTCGAACATGTTGCGCATCATCAGGGCCGGCTCGGCGACGCCGATGGTGGCCAGCACCGTCGTGTTCTTGGTCAGCGCGATCAGCGTGTTCCCCAACGGTGCGATGGCCCCTCGGAAGGCCTGCGGCAGGATGATCGTGGTGATGGTCGGGAGGAACGGCAGACCGATGGCCCGGGCGGCCTCAGCCTGACCCTGGGGCACGGTGTTGATGCCGCTCCTGATCGCCTCGGCCACGAACGAGGCGTGGTAGACCGAGAGCGCCACGACCCCCCAGCGGAAGTTGTTGTCGACGATCGAGGTCGGCGAGTCGGCGGGTGCCAGGTAGATCTGCAGGGTGTTCAGCAGGCCGAAGGCGCAGAAGAACACCACCAGCGTGAGCGGGGTGTTGCGGATCAGGGTGACGTACGCGGTGCCGAAGATCTGGAACACCCGGACGGGGGAGACACGCATGATCGCGACCACGGTGCCGATCACCAGCGCGCCGATCGCCCCGAAGAAGGTCAGCTTGATCGTCATCCAGAACGCGGCGAAGACGTTGTACTCATCCAGCAGGGTCTGCAGGCCGTCCATCGGCTCCCACCTTCAGCTCATCGGACAACGGACGGGTGGACCGCGCGCGGGCCGAGAGAGGTCCCGACCCGCGCACGGGCGGAAAGCGCTTCTCTCAGCTGCAGGCGTCCGGCTTCGGCGGGTTGGTGGCCGCATCGGGCTTGAAGCCCGAGGCGCCGACGGTGTCGGCGATCGCCTTCTCCCACGCGCCGTCGGACACCATCTTCTCCAGCGCGGTGTTGATCTTGCCGCACAGGTCGGTGTCGCCCTTCTTGATGCCGACGCCGTAGCGCTCTTCGGAGAACGGCTTGCCGACCACCTTGAGCTTGCCCTGGTACTGGGACTGGGCCGCGAAGCCCGCCAGGATCACGTTGTCGGTGGTGACCGCGTCGATGGCACCCGAGTTCAGGGCCTCGACGCACTTGGAGTAGGTGTCGTACTCCTGCAGCTGGACCCCGGAGGCGTAGTTGTCCTTGATCTTCTTCGCCGACGTGGAGCCGGTCACCGAGCACAGCTTCTTGCCGTTCAGGCTGTCCGGCCCGGTGATGTCGGTGTTGTCGGACTTCACCAGGAGATCCTGCCCGGCGATGAAGTACGGACCCGCGAAGGAGATCTTCTGCTTGCGGTCGTCGGTGATGGAGTAGGTGGCGAAGATCATCTTCACCTGGTCGCTCTGGATCAGCGTCTCGCGCTGGGCCGACGGTGACTCCTTGAACTCGACCTCGGTGTAGCCGAGCTCCTTCGCCACGTACTGCGCCACCTGGACGTCGAAGCCGGTGTACGTGTCACCCTCCTTGAGGCCCAGACCGGGCTGGTCGAACTTGATGCCGATGACGACCTTGCCGCCTTCGCCGGGAGCACCCCCGGTGTCGCTGTCCCCGCCACAGGCGGCCAGCGGTAGTGCGAGTAGGAGTCCGGCGCCGATGGCCAGGATCCGCTTGGTCAGCTTCATGCATTCCTCCGTTGGTAGGGCTCAACGCTGAGCTCTCAGATCGGTGGGCACCGATCAGTGGGTCAGGATCTTGCTCAGGAAGTCCTTGGCGCGGTTGCTCTTCGCGGCGGTGAAGAAGGTCTCCGGGTCGGCCTCCTCGACGATCTGGCCGTCGGCCATGAAGACCACCCGGTTCGCGGCCTTGCGGGCGAACCCCATCTCGTGGGTGACTACGATCATGGTCATGCCCTGGCGGGCCAGACCGACCATCACGTCCAGCACCTCGTTGACCATCTCCGGGTCCAGAGCCGAGGTGGGCTCGTCGAACAGGATGACCTTGGGGTCCATGGCCAGCGCGCGGGCGATGGCCACCCGCTGCTGCTGACCGCCGGAGAGCTGGGCCGGGTACTTGTCGGCCTGGCTGTCCACGCCCACGCGCTTCAGCAGCTCCATCCCGCGCTTCTTGGCCTCGGCCGCGGACTTCTTCCGCACCTTGATCGGACCGAGCGTGACGTTCTCGAGGATCGTCTTGTGCGCGAACAGGTTGAACGACTGGAACACCATCCCGACGTCGGCGCGCAGCTGGGCGAGGGCCCTGCCCTCGTCGGGCAGCGCCTTGCCGTCGATGGTGATCGTCCCCGACTGGATCGTCTCCAACCGGTTGATCGCGCGACACAGCGTGGACTTGCCGGACCCCGAGGGTCCGAGCACCACGACGACCTCGCCCTTGTGCACGGTGAGGTCGATGTTCTGCAGGACATGGAGGTCGCCGAAGTACTTGTCGACGTCGTCCAGCACGACCAACGGCTCCCCGATGCTGTCCGGGGCGACCGACGGTCCTTCGGTGGGGTCGTTCAGGTCAACCGGCTCCGCCGCTTCCGCCATGGGCCGACCCTAGACGAGATCATGCGGCAGCGGTGGGACGCGGATGTTGAGATTCGGTTACTTCCGGTGTCGGGCGAGAGGATCTCGTCCCAGGCGTCTCACCTGTCCGCACCGCCTCCGTCTGTCTCAGCCCCCGTCGATGCCCCACTCGCGGGTGACCGACGCCCCGGCCGGGATGATGATCATGTCGTCGTGGGTCGGTCCCGGGTTGAAGGCGTTCGGGCCGCACGTCATCGGCTCCAGCGCGATCGACAGGTCGCGGCGGTCGTTGCCGGTGAACACCTGGATCCAGTCCAAGCCCTCGCCCGCCCACAGCTCGGCCCACCGGTCTCCCCGTTCCAGCCGCGCCCGCCAGCGACCGTCCGCCCCCCGGGTCAGTCCGGACAGCGCCGTGTCGAACCGTCGCGCTCCCAGCGGTGCGGCGGTGCGCAGGTCCTCGTCGCGGCCCTCGACCAGGATGAGGTCCACCGGCAGCAGCCGGTCGTCGACATCGAGGTAGCGCTCGGCCGGCACCGAGATCACCACGTCGTCGACGGTGTCCTCACCGACAGTCAGATAGGGGTGCGCGGCGTAGCCGTACGGCACGGCTCCCGAGCCGAGGTTGCTGACGGTGACCGTGGTGACCACGCCGTCCTCGCCGACCGCGTGCACCACCGTGGCCTCGATGGCCCCCGGCCAGCCGGACTGCGGGTAGACCCGGACGCGCTGCTCGACCCGGTCCTCGCCGTGCGCCACCAGCTGCCAGGGAACGTGACGGACGAGGCCGTGGATGGCGTTGTGCCGGTCGGGCTCGGACAGCGAGAGCTGCTGGGCGGCGCCCTCGAAGGTGTAGCGGCCGTCGCGGATCCGGTTGGGCCACGGCAGCAGTTGCTGCCCCCGGCCACCGTGGATGACCTCGTCGGCGGCGAACCCGCGGACCACGTCCCGGCCGTCCACCGCGTACGAGCGCAGGGTGGCACCCACCTCGGTGACGACCGCGCGGCGCCTGCCGGCCACGATCTCGTACTGGTCTCCGGTCGGGTTCACCGCTGTGTGAGTCACGCTGTCCGACTGTAGTGACCGACGCTGTCCGTCTCCAGTGACTGCTCGGTGCGGCGGTGATCGGGACTATCCTGTGACCCGCCATGACCAGCCACACCGCCGCCCGGACGTACCAGATCCGCACCCACGGGTGCCAGATGAACGTGCACGACTCCGAGCGTCTCGCCGGGCTGCTGGAGGGCGCGGGCTACGCCAAGGCCGGCGACGCCGAGCAGGCCGACGTCGTGGTCTTCAACACCTGCGCCGTCCGCGAGAACGCCGACAACCGCCTGTACGGCAACCTCGGTCAGCTCGCTCCGGTGAAGAAGGCCAGACCCGGGATGCAGATCGCGGTCGGCGGCTGCATGGCTCAGAAGGACCGGGGGGTCATCCTCGAGCGGGCCCCGTGGGTCGACGTCGTGTTCGGCACCCACAACATCGGTCAGCTGCCGACGCTGCTGGAGCGGGCCCGGATCGCCGAGGAGGCGCAGGTCGAGATCGCCGAGTCGCTGGAGCGGTTCCCCTCCACGCTGCCGACCCGGCGCGACTCGGCGTACGCGGCCTGGGTGTCGATCAGCGTGGGCTGCAACAACACCTGCACGTTCTGCATCGTGCCGAGCCTGCGGGGCAAGGAGACCGACCGGCGCCCGGGGGACGTGCTGGCCGAGGTCGAGGCGCTGGTGGCCGAGGGCGTGCAGGAGATCACCCTGCTGGGTCAGAACGTGAACGCGTACGGGGTCGAGTTCGGGGACCGGCAGGCGTTCGCCAAGCTGCTCCGGGCGTGCGGGCAGGTCGAGGGCCTGGAGCGGGTCCGGTTCACCTCGCCGCACCCCAAGGACTTCACCGACGACGTGATCGCGGCGATGGCCGAGACCCCGAACGTGATGCCACAGCTGCACATGCCACTGCAGTCCGGGTCGGACCGGGTGCTCAAGGCGATGCGGCGGTCCTACCGCAGCAGCCGCTACCTGTCGATCATCGAGAACGTCCGCGCCGCGATGCCCCACGCGGCCATCACCACCGACATCATCGTCGGCTTCCCCGGCGAGACCGAGGACGACTTCGCCGCCACCCTCGACGTGGTGCGGGAGTCGCGGTTCGCGTCCGCCTTCACCTTCCAGTACTCGATCCGGGCCGGCACCCCGGCGGCCACCATGCCGGACCAGGTGCCCAAGGCGGTCGTCCAGGAACGCTACGAGCGCCTGGTCGAGCTGGTCGGGGAGATCTCCTGGGCGGAGAACCTGGCCCAGGTGGGGCGCACCGTCGAGGTGATGTTCGCCGACGGTGAGGGACGCAAGGACGCCGTCACCGCACGGCTGTCCGGCCGGGCGCGGGACAACCGACTCGTGCACGTCGCCGTGCCCGAGGACGACGCGCACCGACCGCGGCCCGGCGATCTCGCCGAGGTGGAGATCACCTACGCCGCTCCGCACCACCTGACCGCGGATCACGGGCTGCTGTCGCTGCGCCGGACTCGCGGGGGGGATGCCTGGCAGGCGCGGCGGGACGGCGCCGACGTGCCGGTCGCCCCGGGCTCGGTCGGCCTGGGCACTGGCGGGCTGGGCTCTGTCGGACTGGGAATGCCCGGACTCGGCGTACCGGCTCCGCTGCCGCCCGCAGCGGCCTGCGTCGTCGGCTGAGCCGGGCGTCTCGATCACTGGCGTTGCTGGATCAGGCGGAGGGCGTACGCGGGCCAGAACTGCCCGGCCGGCGGCTCGCCATCGCGACAGTTGCCGTCGGAGGCCCCGGGTTCCTTGATCCACAAGAAGGCCACGGCCCGTGCCCGGTCGGGCCCGATCCGAGGGTTCTGGCCCAGCGCCACGCCCGACGGGTTGCACCACGCGTCGATGCCAGCCGGGTCGGCGTCCGGGGCTCCGCGCCCGTTGCGGGAGACGTCGACGACGTACTGTTGGCCGCCGAGCGCGGCCGAGAGGGCGTCACCGTAGACCTGGTTGTCCGTCGTCGTGGCGAAGTTCGAGACGTTCAGGCTGAAGCCGTCAGCCCGAGCGGCTCCGCTGGCCCGCAAGGCCCCCGCCAGGGCGGAGGAGTCGGCGATCCAGCCCGGGTGGCCCGCATCGAGGTAGACGAAGGTGTTCTCGTGCGCGGCCAACAGGTCGACCGCCGCGGCCAGCATCGCGTAGGTGGCCGCTGCGTCACCGTCCTGCGCGCACTGCCCGCTCAGCGCCTGCGGGATGGCGTCCGGTTCGACGATGACCAGTGCCCGCTGGTCGGCGATGGCGTCGGCGACCGTCCGGACCCAGGCCAGGTAGCTGGACTGCTCGCCCGCCCCGCCGGCGGAGTAGGAGCCGCAGTCCCGACCGGGGCGGTGGTAGAGGACCAGCACCGGCAGCTGACCGCTGACCGCGGCGGCCCGGGTGACGCGTCGTGCCAGGGCGGTCGGATCGTCGTTCACCAGCCAGGTGGCGACGGGCTGGGAGCTGATGGGGCCCAGACCGTCCGCGGCGGTCGCGTCGCCCGCGGCGCGCAGCTGCTGCTCGGCCAGGGCTGCAGCCGACTGCGGGTCGACCCACAGGGTGGAGCCGGCAAGCGGATTGGCCGGCTCGGGGTCAGTGCCCGGGCCGCACGCCGCCGTCCCGGCCAGCACGGCCGCGGCGATCGCCCAGGCGACCATCCGCCGACGCAGCCTCATGGCGGCGGATGCTACGCGGCGTCAGGCGGCCGACTCGAGCTTGGCGGCGGTCTTGGCCAACTTGGCCTTCTTCAGCGCCTTCTTGTTGCGGGCGTTGGCGAAGAGGTGGCGGGCATCCTCCGGAGCGAGCTTGCCTTCGGACAGGAGCCGGATCGGACACCGCTTGCAGCGCGGTCGGTCCTCGCAGCACTTCTTCTTCGGTCGTACGGGCACGGAACGACCCTAGCAGTTAGGTGAGGGTTGCCTCACCCAGGCGACCGATGGAGGCGCTGACGAACCGGGGCCGTGGTCAGATGGTGATCATGACCGATGACTGGCAGTGGTTCTGGGCGGGGGAGGGCGGCCGCGACCGCATCCTGCGGGACGAGGTCGAGGGCCTGCACGCGCAGCTGTCGAGTGCCAGCTCGCAGACCCATCGGCTGAGCAGCCAGCTCGCCAGCTTGTCCGGTTCGATCGAGACCCGGTTGACCGCCCTGTCCGCGGCCTTCGACGCCTACGTCGAGCTCGGTGACGTGCGCGAGGAGCTAGCCGCCTTCGAGGAGTCGGCGAGGGTGCGGCGGTCGGTGATGACGGCCGTCGATGCCCTGGCCGGTGGGCGACCGGCCACCGCCATCGATCCGGGCGGTCTGGACTACTGGCTGCCGTACGCGATGAACGCCGTGATCGGGCTGGTCGGGGGACAGCCCGACCCGGCGGTCCTCGACCAGGCCCGGGCCCTGTCGCCGGAGGCGGACACGTTCGTGGTGGCGGCCTGCGGAGCACTCGGCCGGGGAGCCGTCGTCGCGCACCTGCTCCCGGGCGTGCTGGTGAGCGACACCGAGCTGACCGAGCACCAGCAGCGGATCTGGCGGGCCGCGGCTACCGGCGTCTTCGGCGACCTGGACGGTCTGGCCACGGTGTGGCAGCAGGCGCTGGAAGCCGAGCCCGTGGTCGGTTGGGCCTCCTGGGTGGACGGGTACGCGCCGGCTCCGGCTGACGGCATCGGCTGGCTGTGCGCCCTGGTCACTCCTGACGGTCCCTCGGTCTCGCCGACCGGGACCGCACCGCGGCGCGCCGTCGACACCCCGCTGGGTCAGCTCCTGCCCGAGCGGTCCGCCGTGGCGCTCCCGGTGACGGAGGTCGCCCCGGACGGCGAGCTCCGGGCGGTGGCCACCGACCTGATCGGGCGCGGGATGCCGGCGGAGACTCCGCTGCTGCAGCGCTCCCGGGAGCTGCGCGCGCGGATCGAGCGGCCCGGCGAGAGCCCGGGGCCGGCTGCCTCGTCGACCCCCGGCGAACAGCCGGCGACGGTGGTCTCCGAGGTCCGACGCGCTCTGCTGCTGCCCTCGACCTCGCCGGCGGTCAGGGCGACCCTGCTGTCCTGGGTCGGCGGCGCGCTGGCGGCGGTGACGAAGCGGCTGATGATCACCGTCACGCGGGCGCAGCCCGCCCAGGAGACGGTGCGGGTGGCCGGTGCGGAGGTCGTGGTGACCCCGCGGGGGGCCGAGCCGGCAGAGGTGGAGGCCGGCGTGGCGCGGCTGCACGCCCTGCACCACGTACCGCCCGCGCTGTCCGTCGGCCTGACCGCGGCGGCCGGTGTGGCCGTGCTGCTCACGTTGGTGCTGGCGGTGGTCGGCACCGACTGGGCCTGGCTGTTCGGTGTGGTTGCCGTCGGGTGCGCGATCGGTGCCGGTCGCCAGCTGCAGCGACGACGCGCGGCCGGGCGGGACGAAGGGGCCGCCGAGCACCGATTCCGGCAACAGGTCCGGGAGGCGACGGAGCGGGTGGGGCGGGCCGAGGAGCAGCGCTCGGCCGAGCTGGTTCGGCTGACCGGCGAGGCAGCTGCGCTGACGGCGCAGCTGCCCGCACCGGCCGGCTCGCGGACTCAGGCCGGCGGCTGAGTCCGGTTGTCGTCCATCGCCTTCTTGGCCTGCTCGGCCGCCTGGTCGATCTGGCTGCTGTGCTGACCACCGGTCTTCTGGTCGATCAGGTCTGCCGCCTTGTCGATGCCCTGATCGACCTTGTCGTTGTGCTCGTTCAGCAGGTCCTTGGCCTTGTCGAAGATGCCCATGCTCAGTTCCTCTCGCCGGTAGGTTCGGTCACGTCATGTCTACCCTGCAGCACCGACGGTCCTGCGTGGACCCCGCCATCGACCGTACGGTCGTGGTGGTCGGACCCACCGCCTCCGGCAAGTCCGGCCTGGCGATCGCCCTGGCCGAGCGGCTGATCGCCGGAGGTCGACCGGCCGAGATCGTCAACGCCGACTCGATGCTGGTCTACCGCGGGATGGACATCGGTACGGCGAAGCCCTCGGCCGACGAGCGGCAGCAGGTGCTGCACCACCTGGTGGATGTCCTCGAGGTGACCGAGACGGCCACGGTGGCGCAGTTCCAGACCCGGGCCCGAGAGGCGATCGCGGACTGTCGGGCTCGCGCGGTGGTGCCGATCGTCGTGGGTGGCTCGGCCCTGTACATCCGGGCGATCGTCGACGACTTCGTGTTCCCCGGGACGGATCCCGCCGTCCGTGCTCGGTGGGAGGCCGAGCTCGCCGAGGTCGGCTCGCCGGCACTCCACGCGCGGCTGGCCCTTCTCGACCCGGCGGCAGCAGCCGCCATCGAACCGGCGAACGGTCGGCGGGTGGTCCGTGCCCTGGAGGTCATCGAGCTGACCGGACAGCCGTACCCCGCGCAGCTGCCCGAGCGGCGGTATCTGCTGCCGGGGGTGGTCCAGCTGGGTCTGCGGCTGGAGCGTCCGGTCCTGGACGCACGCATCGAGCAGCGGGTCGCCGCCATGTGGGCCGCCGGGCTGGTCGACGAGGTCGCCCGACTGGCAGAACACGGCTTGCGGGAGGGCGTGACGGCCTCGCGGGCCCTCGGCTACCGACAGGTGCTCGAGCTGCTCGACGGACAGGTCGACGAAGCGGAGGCGCAGCGGCGTACGGTCGTCGCCACCCGTCGCTTCGCACGGCGCCAGGACTCCTGGTTCCGGCTGGATCCGCGGATCACCTGGTTGGCCTACGACCGGCCGGACCTGGTCGCCGCGGCCCTCGCAGCCGCTGAAGTGGAAGACTGAGCCTGTGCACAGCCGGACGTTCGCGAAGGGCCACGGGACGGAGAACGACTTCGTCCTGCTGGTGGACCGCGACGCCCGAGAGTCGTTGACCGACGACCAGGTCCGCTGGATCTGCGACCGGCGGGCCGGCATCGGCGCCGACGGGATCCTGCGGGCCGTCGCCGGGCGTCACATCCCGGAGTGGTCGGGTGATCCGGACAGCTGGTTCATGGACTACCGCAACGCCGACGGCTCGATCGCGGAGATGTGCGGCAACGGCGTCCGGGTGTTCGTCCGCCATCTGGTCGACGAGGGCCTGGTCGTCGGACCGACGGTGCCGGTCGGCACCCGGGCCGGACTGCGGATGACCGAGGTGCTGCCCGACGGCCGGATCCGGGTGGAGATGGGTCCGGCGCGGGTCGCCCTCGAGGACGTCCGGGTGCTGACCGCCGACCACCGGGACCTGGTCGCCGTCCCGGTCGACGTCGGCAACCCGCACGCCGTCAGCTTCGTCTCCGACCCCTCAGCCATCGACCTGCGGGACGCTCCGACCTGGTACCCGGCGGAGGCGTTCCCCGCCGGGGTCAACGCCGAGTTCGTCAGCTCCCGTGGCCCGCGGCACCTGGAGATGCGCGTCTTCGAGCGTGGGTCGGGGGAGACCCGCTCCTGCGGCACCGGCACGGTGGCCGCGGCCGCGGCCTGGCACCACCGTCACCACGACGGAGCCGTCGAACGCGCCCCCGCTGCGGGCGCCGTCGTCTACCGGGTCGACGTCCCCGGAGGAACCGTCGAGGTGGAGCTGGGGGAGCGGACCTACCTCACCGGGCCGGCCGTCATCGTGGCCCGGGGTGAGCTCCTCGTCCCGGCCGGACTCGACGCGTAGCCACCGACGCGGAGCAAACGGCTCGCGACTGTTGGTGCTACGTGCGATTCTTGACCCACGATGAGTGTGCCTGAATCCGAGTACGTGCCCACCTCCGCGCCGGACGCCGATGACGACTGGACGGCGGACCCCGCCGACGAGCGGTCCGCGGCCCGGGAGCACGAGCACCCCGACCGCGCCGACTACGACGGCCAGCAGCTGGACCGCGAGGAGCGGCAGTCGCTGCGCCGGGTGGCCGGCATGTCGACCGAGCTCACCGACATCACCGAAGTGGAGTACAGGCGGCTCCTGCTGGAGCGTGTGGTGCTGGTCAGCGTCTGGACCACCGGCAGCGAGGTGGACGCCGAGAACGCCATGGCCGAGCTCAAGCTGCTCGCGGAGACGGCCGGCTCGGAGGTGCTCGAAGGCCTGGTGCAGCGCCGGCAGCGTCCCGATCCCGCCACCTACATCGGTCGCGGCAAGGTCGAGGAGCTCCGGGAGATCGTGGTCGCCACAGGCGCCGACACCGTCATCTGCGACGGTGAGCTGGCCCCGGCGCAGCTGCGCAACCTGGAGGACAAGGTCAAGGTCAAGGTCATCGACCGGACCTCGCTGATCCTCGACATCTTCGCCTCGCACGCCAAGAGCGCCGAGGGTCAGGCCCAGGTCGAGCTGGCTCAGCTGCAGTACCTGAAGCAGCGACTGCGCGGCTGGGGCGGCAACCTGTCCCGGCAGGCCGGTGGTCGCGCGAGCGGCGGCGCCGGCATCGGCGGTCGCGGACCCGGTGAGACCAAACTGGAGACCGATCGCCGCCGGATCCACCGCCGGATCGCCAAGCTGCGCGCCACCTTGCGCGAGCTCGACGGCAACCGTCAGCTCAAGCGGGCCGAGCGTCGGCGTCACCAGGTGCCGTCGGTGGCCATCGTCGGCTACACCAACGCCGGCAAGTCGAGCGTGCTGAACCGCTTGACCGGGGCCGGTGTGCTCGTCGAGGACGCCCTGTTCGCCACCCTGGACCCGACCACCCGACGGACGCAGACCGCCGACGGACGGGTCTTCACCCTGACCGACACGGTCGGCTTCGTCCGCCACCTGCCGCACGACCTGGTCGAGGCGTTCGCCTCCACCCTGGAGGAGTCGGCCCAGGCGGATCTGCTGGTCCACGTCGTCGACGTCTCCGATCCCGATCCGGTCGGTCAGATCCGGGCGGTGCGGGGCGTGCTGGCCGACATCGGCGCCGGCGACCTGCCCGAGCTGGTGGTGCTGAACAAGTGCGACCAGGCGAGCGCCGAGGCGATCGCCACCCTGCGGACCGCCGCTCCCGGCGCCGTCGTCACCTCGGCCCGCACGGGCGAGGGGATCGAGGAGCTCCGCGCGGTCGTGGAGTCGCGACTGCCGCGGCCCGAGCGCGAGGTGCGGGTGCTGCTGCCGTACGAGCGGGGCGACCTGGTCAACCGGATCCACACCAGTGGCGAGCTGCTCAGCCTCGAGCACACCGAGCACGGCTCGCTGGTGACGGCGCGGGTCCACCCGGACCTGGCGGGCGAGCTGGCGCCGTACGAGCTCGCCGCCTCCAGCTGAGCGCAGCCTCGTCGATGACCGCGCCCGAGACCGGCGCCGCCACGGCTGCGTCCGGAGCCGCGACCACGTCCGGAGCCGGCGGCCGACCGACGGCGGCCGAGCAGACCGCCGCCGTGCTGGCCGCTGCCGTCGCGGAGATCGGTGGCCACGAGCGTCCCGGTCAGCTGGAGCTGGCCGCAGCGGTGGGCGACGCGTTCGACACCGGGGTCCACCTGCTGGCCCAGGCCGGGACCGGCACCGGCAAGTCGCTCGGCTACCTGGCCCCGACCCTGGTCCGACTCGCCCGCGGTGATCTCGACCGGGTGGTCGTGACCACGGCGACGCTCGCGCTGCAGGGCCAGCTGGCGGGCAAGGACATCCCCCACGCCCTGGACGCCGTCGAGGCCGTCACCGGCCGCCGGCCGCGGCACGCGATCCTCAAGGGACGCACCAACTACGCCTGCCTGCTCAAGGTGCGCGACGGTTCCGACGACCAGGCCGCCCTGATCCCGGCTTCGGAGCTGGTGGCGTCGTTGCAGGAGTCGCCCCGTGCGGCACCGGAGTCCGCGCTCGGTGCCGAGGTGCTGGCGCTGCGGGAGTGGGCCGAGGAGCAGGTGGACGCCGGTGCCCTCGCCGACCGCGACGACGCCCCCAGCCACACCGACCGCGGCTGGCAGCAGGTCTCCATCCCCGTTCGGGAGTGCCTGGGCACCCAGCGCTGCCCGCAGGGCGGGTCGTGCTTCGTGGAGAAGTCCCGGGAGGTGGCCCGGGCGGCCGAGCTCGTGGTCACCAACCACGCGCTGCTCGCCATCGACGCCATGCACGGCGGGACGGCCCTGCCCGAGCACCAGGCCGTGGTGATCGACGAGGCCCATGAGCTGACGGCCCGGGTGACCGGCGCGGCCTCGGCCGAGCTGAGTCCCGGCATCGTCGACCGGGTCGGCCGGCGGGCCCTGGGCTGGTTGGACGACGACGACCTGGCCACGGAGCTGCTGACGTCGGCGGACACGCTCAAGGACGCCCTGGAGGAGACCCCGCTGGAGCGGGTGGAGGACGCGAACCTCCCCGTGGTCGCCGCCTTCGAGGCCATCCGGTCGGTGACCCGGAGGGTGGTGACCGCCCTGGGCAGCGGCACCGACAAGAACGAGCCCGAGTGCCGGCAGGCGGCGGCCGCGGTCAAGGAGGTGTTCGACGTCGCCGAACGGATGGCGGCTCTGAGCGAGCACGACGTGGTCTGGGTGGCCGATCGCGAGCGGAGCGGCCGCGAGGCGCGGGTCGCACCGCTGACCGTGGCCGGGCTGATGCGGTCCCGGGTCTTCGGCGAGCACACCACGGTGCTCACCTCGGCCACGCTGAAGCTGGGTGGGGACTTCACCGGAGTGGCTGCGTCGGTCGGGTTGCGCGAGGACGAGCGCGTCCGGGACACCGCGGCGGCGCCGCCGCGCACCGAGGACGACGAGCGCCAGCCGTGGCTCGGCATCGACGTCGGCTCGCCGTTCTCGTACGAGAAGCAGGGCATCCTCTACCTCGCCCGGCGGATGCCGCAGCCGGGTCGAGACGGGATCAGCGAGGCCGTGCTGGAGGAGGTCGCCGAGCTGGTCTGGGCCGCCGGTGGCCGCACGTTGGGGTTGTTCTCCTCCCGCCGAGCAGCCGAGACCGCCGCCGTGCACGTCCGCAAGCAGCTGCCCAAGCTGAAGATCCTCTGCCAGGGGGACGCCCAGCTGTCGGAGCTGACCCGACGCTTCGTGGCCGAGGAGGAGTCCTCGCTGTTCGGGACGCTGTCGCTCTGGCAGGGCATCGACGTGCCGGGATCCACCTGCCGGCTGGTCATCATCGACCGGATCCCGTTCCCCCGACCGGACGAGCCGCTCACCGTGGCCCGCCAGCGGGCCGTCGCCGAGGCGGGCGGCAACGGGTTCATGGCGGTGGCCGCCAGCCACGCGGCGCTGCTGCTGGCCCAGGGGTCCGGACGGCTGATCCGACGGGTGAGCGACCGCGGGGTGGTCGCCGTCCTCGACCCGCGCCTGGTCACGGCCCGCTACGGCTCGTACCTGCGCTCCTCGATGCCGCCGATGTGGACCACGAGCGACCGGGAGACCGCGATCGGCGCGCTCCGGCGGCTGGACGAGACCGACTGACGAGCCGATCCGCCCCGGTGGTGGCGGCTGTAACACACGTGTGTGAGGCTCCCGGTATGGAGCACTCCTACGATTTCGACCTCGCGGTGATCGGCTCGGGCCCGGGCGGTCAGAAGGCGGCCATCATGGCGGCGAAGCTCGGCAAGCGGGTCTGTGTCATCGACGGGAAGCAGATGGTCGGCGGCGTCTGCGTCAACACCGGCACGATCCCGTCCAAGACGCTGCGCGAGGCCGTCCTCTACCTGACCGGGATGCAGCAGCGCGACATGTACGGCGCCAGCTACCGGGTCAAGAACGAGATCACCATCAGTGACCTGCTGAGCCGGCTCCAGCACGTGATCGGCCGCGAGATCGAGGTGATCCGCAACCAGCTGCTGCGCAACCACATCGAGCTGATGGCCGGCAGCGCGTCCTTCCTGGACCCCCACACCCTGTCGATCGACGGCGACGACCTGTCGACCATGCGGACGCTGACCGCCGCCAAGATCGTCGTGGCCACCGGCACCACGCCGGCCCGTCCGAAGTCCATCGACTTCGACGGCGTACGGGTGCTGGACTCCGACCAGATCCTGACCCTGGAGAGGGTGCCCGACTCGTTGGTGGTCGTCGGGGCCGGCGTCATCGGCGCCGAGTACGCGTCCATCTTCGCCGCCCTCGGCACCCGGGTCACCCTGGTCGAGAAGCGCGCCCAGATGCTCGACTTCTGCGACCAGGAGATCGTGGAGTCGTTGAAGTTCCACCTGCGTGACCTGTCCATGTCCTTCCGCTTCGGTGAGGAGGTGGCCTCGGTGGAGAGCTCCGGCCACGGGACGGTGACCACGCTCGCCTCGGGCAAGCGGATCGCCGCCGAGGTGGTGATGTACTCCGCCGGACGGCAGGGCAACACGGACGCGCTCGACCTGGGGATGGCGGGACTCGAGGCCGACGACCGCGGCCGGTTGGTGGTCGACGACACGTACGCGACAGCAGTTCCCCACATCTACGCGGTCGGCGACGTGATCGGCTTCCCGGCGCTGGCCGCGACCTCCATGGACCAGGGGCGGCTGGCGGCCGCGTACGCGTTCGGCGAGACCGTCAACGAGCTGCACCACCTGCAGCCCATCGGCATCTACTCCATCCCCGAGATCTCCTACTGCGGCCGCAGCGAGGTCGAGCTCACCAAGGACGCGGTCCCGTTCGAGGTCGGGATCTCCCGCTACCGCGAGCTGGCCCGCGGACAGATCATCGGCGACTCGTACGGGATGCTGAAGCTGATCGTGCACGCCGACACCCGGGAGATCCTCGGGGTGCACGTGTTCGGGACCAACGCCACCGAGCTGGTGCACATCGGACAGGCGGTGATGGGCTGCGGCGGCACCGTCGACTACCTGGTCAACACGGTCTTCAACTACCCGACGCTCTCGGAGGCCTACAAGGTCGCCGCGCTCGACGTGGCCAACAAGCTCCGAGCCGTCGCCCGCTTCACGAACCAGATGACGACCAACGAGCCCAGCTTGTTGTGAGGGCGGTCGCCGGCGCTACAGCCGGCGCAGGACCGCCACGACCTTGCCCAGGATCGACGCGTGGTTGCCGTCGATCGGGTCGTACGCAGGGTTGTGCGGCATCAGCCAGACCTGGTCGTCGGTGCGCTTGAAGGTCTTGACCGTGGCCTCGTCGTTCAGCAGGGCGGCCACGATGTCGCCGTTGATCGCCGTGGGCTGCTGACGCACGACCACCCAGTCCCCGTCGCAGATGGCGGCGTCGATCATGGAGTCGCCCCGGACCTCGAGCAGGAACACGGTGCCCTCGCCGACGAGCTGACGTGGGAGGGCGAACACGTCCTCCACCCGCTCCTCGGCCAGGATCGGACCGCCGGCCGCGATCCGCCCGATCACCGGCACGTGCACCGGCTCCGGGTAGGCGTCGTTGATGCCCGTCTCGTCGACCTCGACCTCGACCTCGGCCCGGGTGGGCGACAGCGGCCGCACCCTGGCCGCGTCGTTCGCCCCGGGAAGCAGGACCTCCAGCGCCCGTGGGCGGTTCGGGTCTCGACGCAGGAAGCCCTTGCCCTCCAGCACCTTCAGCTGGTGGGCGACGCTGGACGAGGACGCCAGCCCGACCGCGTCGCCCATCTCCCGGATGCTCGGCGGGTAGCCACGGGTCTCGACCGTCTCCTTGATCATCTCCAGGATCCGACGCTGCCGCAGCGTGAGGCCGTCGACACCGGCCGGGCCGTCGGGCAGCGTCGACACCTGACCCGTCTCGCCCAGCTGGGCGGCGACCTCGCTCGCTCGCGGGCGACCGCGCTTGCGCTGCGGCGTGGGGGGCTGCTCGTCCTTCGTGTTCGCCATGAGCAGCACTCTAGGGAAGGTCCGGCAGCCAATCAAACATCTGTTCGAGCGTGTCGTGACCGGGCTGCGGCGTCGCTGTGTCCGTGACCCCGGGCCCCCCGGACGACTGTCAGACCCTCCTGGTCGACTCTCACACCGGCCCGGGGGCGCGACGAACCAGAAGTGTCAGTGGCGGCGGGCAGGATCACGACCGAGAAGTTTTTCGAAAAGCCTTGCCAATCTCCTGAGGGCCGGGTAAGAATTCAAACAGGCGTTCTATCGAATGTCCGTTCGAGGTAGGAGGAAGCAATGACCCAGCTCCTGGTGGACCGGACCATGGTCGACGGGTGCGGCGAGATCGCACCGGCGGCCGTGCCGGCGACCCCGGCACCGCGGGCGCGACGCACTCCTGCTCGACAGCAGCCGGGACGCCAGGTGCGTCCGGGCCGGTCCCGGCGTGGATCGGGTCGCTCGTCCGTGCCGACCCTCCGGCCGGCAGCCTTCTGGGTGGCGCCGGACTCGGCGCGGCGTTCCGGAGCTGTCCGCTCCTGCACGCCTGCGGCGCCAGTGCTGGCCGAGGTCGCGGTCTCCCGCCCGACCTGGCGGTTGACCGATCGCGGTGTGGCGGTGGTCCTGGTGGTGGGGCTGATGATCATGGTCGCTGCGCTCACCGTGGTCGGTCTGACGGCGATGTCGGTGACCGGTGAAGGCCACCAGGTGAGCGTGTCCGCGGGTCTGCCCCGCTGAGGCCTGGTTCGTGCCGGGTTCGAGCCGGCCGCGATCGACCGGCCGGGATCGACCGGCCGCTCAGGGCGCGTCGCGCGGAGCCAGGTGTGCCCAGCAGCCGGGGTCGGTCCGGAGCACGTCGCGCAGTGACTGCGGGCTCCGTCCGGTGACCTGTTCGACCGTGTCGCTGACGGTCGCCACCTCGCCGTTGGCGATGGCCTGGTAGGAGCTGACCCAGCCTGTCACCTCGAAGTCGGGGGCGCCGTAGCCGCGGCGCGAGGCGTAGGCCTCGTCCTCGGACTCGGGGATGTAGCGCACCTCTCGACCGCTCACCGAGCTCAGCTCCGCGGCGACCTCGGTGAGTGTGAGTGCGGCGGGTCCCGTCACGTCCAGGGTCGCCCCCTGCCACCGCGCCTCCACCAGCACCCGGGCGGCGACGGCGGCCACGTCGTCATGGCTGACGGCCGCCACGGCGCCGTCCCCGGCGGGCCCGCGGATGACGCCGTCGTCGCCGGCCAGTCCCGCCAGAGCGCTGAGGTAGAGCGAGTCGCGCAGGAAGACGTGGTCCAGTCCGCTGCTCGCGATCAGCTGCTCGGTGTGGAAGTGGTCCCGGGCGAAGGTGAACGTGGCCTCGGGTGCCGCGCCCTGGAAGGAGAGGTAGACGATCTTTCGCACCCCGGCGTCGCCGGCGGCTTCGACCATCGCCCGGTGCTCGCCGACCCGGTCGGGGGACTCCCGCCCGCTGACCAGCAGCATCGTGTCGCAGCCACGGAGCCCGGCCCGGGCCCCGTCGCCGTCGGTGTAACCGGCGAAGACCGCGACCTCGGCGCCCAGCTGCGGCGCCCGCGTCGCGTCACGCACGAGCAGTCGAAGAGGTTGGTCCTGCTCGGCCAGCAGCCGGGCCACCCGGGAGCCGATGGCACCTGTGGCGCCGGTGAGAGCGATCATGACCCAGCACCGTACGGGTGGTGGCCGGGCGCGTGGTCGTCGGGCCGGCCGGACGCTGGTCCGGGGTCGACCGTTCGCGGGTGGTCGATCACCACCGTGGTCATCAGCAGGTCGGCGAAGGTCTGCCGCTTCGCGTGCCACAACGGCCAGAGGTAGCCGACGTACGCGATGCCGTCCAGGAGGTGGAGGAGATCGCGCAGGAACGCGTTCGCCGCACCCAGCGGCTGTCCGTTCACCTCGGCGACGAGGGCGGTCTGCAGCACCCGCTTGCCCAGTGACTGACCGGTGCGTCCCGCGGTGCGCCAGCGGTTCCACCACAGCCAGCCGAGAGCGGGCAGCAGGAGCACGAGCCCGCCGACCATCCACAGCAGCGCGGGCCGCAGCTGGTCGGTGAGCGGGGCCTGCGCCAGCGGCACGGAGCCGCGGGTGGTCAGCTGCCCGACGCCGACGTAGAAGAGCCAGTACCCGATCCAGAACGGGACGGCGGCCAGAGAGAGGGGTGCGACGTCGATCACGAACGCACCCACGCGGCGGCCCCAGTGCGCGTACGGGTAGACCGGCACCGGTGGCACCCAGGCCGGTGGCGCCGGCGCCGGCGCTGGAGACGGCTGCTGGTAGCTGCTCATGGCGGCTCCTCTTCTGGCAACCCGCGCGAGTGTAGGCCAGGCCCGGAGACCCCCGGACAGAACCGGCACCGGGCACAATGGCCGGGTGTCCACCGTCCGAGCCAGTGAGCGACGCCCGTTCCAGGCGGTCGGCGGGTTGAGGTGGCTGGCCGGCTACGCCGCCTTCGGGCTCGGCATCGCCACGCTGTACGCGACCACCGGCGTCGGCTTCCCGTGCCCCTTCCGAGCACTGACCGGCTGGGAGTGCCCGTTCTGTGGCGGCACCCGACTGGGCGCGGCGCTGTTGCACGGCGAGGTCGGTGCCGCCTTCGCGTTCAACCCGGTGGTCTTCATCAGTCTCGTGCTCGGCGTGGTCGTCGGCGCGGTGTGGGTCGTCGAGGCCCTCGGCGGGCCCCGGGTCCGCCCCCCGGCGACCTGGTCGAAGAACGCTCGCCGGGTCCGCCCGGCGACCTGGTGGGTGTGGGCGGGTGCGGCGGCGGCGCTCTACGTGGTGCTGCGCAACCTGCTCTGACTTCGCACACGCGCACTCGCGCAGTGGAGCAGCGAGTGACGACAACCCCGTGGCGAGCGCCCGCGCAGCGGAGCGCTCGGTTCTGACTGGACCGAGGAGTCGCGAACACGCTTTTCGTTCGCGGTGACGAGGGAAGTCAGAGCCCTTCGGCGCGTAGTGGAGCAGCGAGAGACGAACACCCCCCGTCGCGAGCGACCGCGCAGCGGAGCGCCCGGTTCTGACTGGACTGAGGAGTCGCGAACACGCTTTTCGTTCGCGGTGACGAGGGAAGTCAGAACCATTCGGCGCGCAGTGGAGCAGCGAGTGACGAACACACTGTCAGACCCCTTGCGCATACTGGATCTCAGTCGTACGGTATCTACATCTAGTAGTTACACCCGTGTGTTTCGTCCACAGTTAGTGGTCAGTTACCCACAGCGATCCACAGCCCCACCCACAAGCTATCCCCAGATCTGTCCCCAGGTCGTCCGCGAGAGGAGTCGAGATGCACTGCCCGTACTGTCGGCACACCGACTCCAAGGTGCTCGACTCCCGCGTGGCCGACGAGGGCGCGAGCATCCGCCGGCGGCGCCAGTGCCCCGCGTGCGAGCGACGTTTCACCACCACCGAGCAGATGCAGCTCGTCGTGGTCAAGCGCAGCGGGGTCGTCGAGCCGTTCAACCGCGACAAGGCGGTGTCCGGGGTCCGGAAGGCCTGCAAGGGCCGCCCGGTCACCGAGGACCAACTCGCTCGGCTGGGTCAGCTGGTGGAGGACTCGATCCGTGCCTCGGGTCAGCCGGAGATCCCGGCCGACGAGGTGGGGGTCGCCATCCTGGGCCCGCTCCGCGACCTCGATCAGGTGGCCTACCTGCGGTTCGCGAGCGTCTACCGGCAGTACGACTCGGTCGACGACTTCGAGGCCGAGATCGCGCTGCTCCGCGCGGAGTCGGAGCCCCTCGGCATCGAGCCCCTCGTCCCGGACCGGGTTGGTGACAGCCGGGTGAGCACCTTCGTCCCCCACAAGCGGAGTCCGGGTCGGGTCACCCCGCCCTGACCTCGCACCACCCGAGAGCCGGTTTCCCCTCAGCCGCTCTCACACCCCCATGACCCCGGGACGGGGTCCGCGCAGCAGGGGAAGGCTCGCGCGGACCTCGTCCCGGCTCCAGCAGGACATGTCAGAAAGGCAGTCAATGACCGAGACCACCCGCGCCACCAACGGCCGCTCCGATAAGCGGAACGGCCGGGCCCGCAGCAGCGCGCTGCGGCTCGCACCCGTGTTCAGCACGCCCGGCGTCCATCCGTACGACGAGGTGACCTGGGAGCGGCGCGACGTCGTCCAGACCAACTGGAAGACCGGCGAGGTGGTCTTCGAGCAGAAGGCCGTCGAGTTCCCGAGCACCTGGAGCGTCAACGCCTCCACGATCGTCACCACCAAGTACTTCCGCGGCGCCCTGGGCTCCGACGTCCGGGAGACCAGCCTGCGCCAGCTCATCGACCGGGTGGTGAAGACCTACCGCAAGGCCGGCGAGGACTTCGACTACTTCGTCGACGGTGACACCGCTGAGGTCTTCGAGCACGAGCTCACCTGGATGCTGCTGCACCAGTACTTCTCGTTCAACTCGCCGGTGTGGTTCAACGTGGGCACCAAGTCGCCGCAGCAGGTCAGCGCCTGCTTCATCCTGAGCGTCGACGACTCGATGGACTCCATCCTGAACTGGTACAAGGAGGAGGGCTTCATCTTCAAGGGCGGCTCCGGCGCCGGCCTGAACCTCTCCCGGATCCGCTCGTCCAAGGAGCTGCTCAGCTCCGGCGGCACCGCGTCCGGTCCGGTCTCCTTCATGCGCGGCGCCGACGCGAGCGCCGGGACGATCAAGTCCGGTGGTGCCACCCGCCGCGCCGCCAAGATGGTCGTCCTCGACGTCGACCACCCCGACATCGAGGAGTTCGTCGAGACCAAGGCCCGCGAGGAGAACAAGATCCGCGCGCTGCGCGACGCCGGCTTCGACATGGACCTGGGTGGTCGCGACATCACCTCGGTGCAGTACCAGAACGCCAACAACTCGGTCCGGGTCAGCGACACCTTCATGCGGGCGGTGGAGGACGAGTCGACCTTCGACCTGCGGGCCCGCAACGACAACCGGGTCGTCGAGACGGTCCAGGCGCGCGAGCTGTTCGACAAGATCGCCCAGGCGGCCTGGGCCTGCGCCGATCCCGGCATCCAGTACGACGACACGATCAACGACTGGCACACGAACCCCGAGACCGGCCGGATCACCGCGTCCAACCCGTGCTCGGAGTACATGTCGCTGGACAACAGCTCCTGCAACCTGGCCAGCCTGAACCTGCTGAAGTTCCTGCGCGACGACGACTCCTTCGACGCCGAGCGGTTCGAGCAGGCCGTCGAGCTGATCATCACCGCGATGGACATCTCGATCTGCTTCGCCGACTTCCCGACCGAGTCGATCGGTCAGACCACCCGCGACTACCGCCAGCTGGGCATCGGCTACGCCAACCTCGGCGCCCTGCTGATGGCCACCGGCCACGGGTACGACTCCGACGGCGGTCGGGCCTTCGCCGCGGCGATCACCTCGCTGATGACCGGTGTCTCGTACCGGCGCTCGGCCGAGCTGGCCGCCATCGTCGGTCCGTACGCCGGCTACGCCCGCAACGCCGACGCCCACAAGCGGGTGATGCGCAAGCACCAAGCCGCCAACGACTCGCTGCGGGTCTTCGGCAGTCTGGACGCCGACGTGCACAAGCGGGCCACCGCCGCCTGGGACGGTGTGGTCAAGCTCGGCGAGACCAACGGCTACCGCAACGCGCAGGCCAGCGTGCTCGCCCCGACCGGCACCATCGGCTTCATGATGGACTGCGACACCACCGGCATCGAGCCCGACTTCTCCCTGGTGAAGTTCAAGAAGCTCGTCGGCGGCGGGTCCATGCAGATCGTCAACCAGACCATCCCGCGGGCACTGAAGAAGCTCGGCTACACCTCGGAGACCTCCGAGGCGATCGTCGAGTACATCGCCGAGAACGGGCACGTGATCGACGCGCCCGGACTGCGGCCGGAGCACTACGAGGTGTTCGACACCGCGATGGGCAAGCGGGCCATCAAGCCGATGGGCCACGTGCGGATGATGGCGGCGGCGCAGCCGTTCCTGTCCGGTGCCATCTCCAAGACGGTCAACCTGCCGGAGACCGCCACGGTCGCCGAGATCGCCGACGTGTACCTGCAGGGCTGGAAGCTCGGCCTCAAGGCGCTCGCGGTCTACCGCGACAACTGCAAGGTCGGCCAGCCGCTCAGCGACGGCAAGGCGGAGAAGAACGCCGACGCGGTCGAGGTCGAGCCCACGGTGATCGAGAAGGTCGTCTACCAGCCGACCCGGAAGCGCCTGCCCAAGTCGCGACCGAGCCGGACCACGTCGTTCTCGGTCGGCGGCGCGGAGGGGTACATGACCTCCGGCTCCTACCCCGACGACGGTCTGGGCGAGGTGTTCCTCAAGCTGGGCAAGCAGGGATCGACCCTGGCCGGCGTGATGGACGCCTTCTCGATCGCGACCTCGATCGGTCTGCAGTACGGCGTCCCGCTGGAGACGTACGTGCAGAAGTTCACCAACCTGAAGTTCGAGCCGGCCGGTCTGACCGACGACCCGGACATCCGGATGGCGCAGTCGATCATGGACTACATCTTCCGCCGGCTGGCGCTGGACTACCTGACCTTCGACGAGCGGGCCGAGCTCGGCATCTACACCGCGTCCGAGCGGGCCCGTCAGGTCGAGACCGGTTCCTACCTCGCGGAGGAGGTCGAGGAGATCGAGTCGGAGTCGCTGAAGAACGACGCCGGCGACCAGGTCGACACCGACACCGGTGCAAGCTCGCCGGCGGCCGTCGCCAAGGCCGGGGTGGCACCTGCTCCGGCCGGCGCCCGGACCACCTCGGAGCTGTTCGAGGCCTTGACCGGGACCAGCGTCGACGCACCTCTGTGCCTCACCTGCGGCACGAAGATGCGGCCGAGTGGCAGCTGCTACGTCTGCGAGGGCTGCGGCTCCACCAGCGGCTGCAGCTGATCAGCTGACCGACGAACGGCCCCGAGGCTCTGGCCTCGGGGCCGTTCCCCGTTCTGGGCGCCGTCCCTGGGCGCAGCCTCGGTCAGGCGTGGTGCTGGACGATGTTGAGCACGTTGCCGTCCGGAGCGCGGAGGAAGAAGCGACGCACGCCCCAGGGCTCGGTCGTCAGCGGGTGCACGATCTCGTAGCCCGCCTGCTGGGCGGCGGCGTACGCCTCGTCGACGTCGTCGACCTTGACCGAGATCACCGGGTTCTCGGGGGCGGAGGCGTCGCGGCTGACGACCTGGAGATGCGCCCCGGTCTCGGGCGAGGTGAAGCGGGCCACCCAGCCGAGGTTGAACTCCTCGGTGGTCAGGCCGAGGTAGTCGGTGTAGAACTGTCGAGCCGCATCGACGTCGTCCACCCGCAGGTCGGCGATGATGTCCACCACACGCATGCGGCTCTCCTTCGTCAGCGGTTCGTTCGTTCAGGATCGCACTGGACCACGTGCCAGGTCCGCCGGGCCCGCGCCTACGATCGGGTCATGCCGTTGACAGGTGAGTACGAGCCCAGCCCCGAGCAGTGGGTACGCGAGCAGGTCGAGACCTACGAGCGGACCGGTGGTCGCGAGGCGAACACGCTGAGGGACACCGGCTTGCCGGTGGCGTTGTTCACCACCCGCGGCGCCAAGTCCGGCAAGCTGCGCAAGACCCCGCTGATGCGGGTGGAGCACGAGGGCGCGTACGCGTTGGTCGCCTCCAAGGGCGGCGCACCGCAGCATCCGCAGTGGTATCGCAACCTGCAGGCCGACCCGACCGCGCTGATGGTGCAGGACGGGCCGGAGCCGTTCGACGCGGTGGCGCGGGAGCTGTCCGGCGCCGAGCGCGACGAGTGGTGGGAGCGGGCCGTGGCCGCCTTCCCGCCCTACGCCGAGTACCAGGTGAAGACCGACCGGCTCATCCCGGTGCTGCTGGCCGAGCGCGTCGCCGACTAGCGTCCGGACCCGAGCGGGCCCAGGGTCGGGAGGGGTCCGGACGGCTCGACCGGGAACGCGTACGGCCGCAGGATCTGCGTCCGGACGATGAGGTCACCGACCTGGCGGGCCACCTTCTCCTCCGGTGGCCCCGGTGAGCGGAGCACGCCGTCGTGCAGGAAGGCCAGCGCGGTCAGGTCGTTGCTGTAGGTCTCCATCAGCTGCTCGGCCGGCCGGCCACCTCGCCGACGTGCCGCCCGCCGGGCCTCCCGTCGCGCGGCCAGGCTGCCGGCCAGGGCCACGTCGCCGGGGCTGACCCAGCCCCGGGCGACGGCGTCGGTGAGTGCGCGCTGAACGACCACGCCCTCCTGCTGACGGGCCCGCGTGGCGAGGACGACCAGCACGGCGAGCGCCGGCAGCATCACCACCAGGTAGGCGATCAGGAAGCCCCGGCCCTCGGCGACCATGGTGCTGCCGTTCCAGGTGGCGTGCAGCAGCACGGCGACCAGGTAGCCGAGCAACGGCGCCAGGATCCGGGCCTCCCGCGAGCGGGCCGTCACCGCCACCCCGAGACCGACGCCGATCGCGGCGGTGAAGAGCGGGTGGGCGAACGGGCTGAACAGACCGCGCACGATCGCGAGGGCGGCCAGCTCGGTCGGTCCGCCGTCGGTGAGGGCGCTCGAGTAGTAGAGGACGTCCTCGGTGAACGCGAAGCCGATCCCGGCCAACCCGGCGTAGACGACGCCGTCCACCACCCCGTGCAGCTGGCCGCGGCGCAGCCAGACGATCAGCACCAGGAACAGCCCCTTGGCCAGCTCCTCGGTCAGCGGCGCGATCACCACGGCGAGCCAGAAGTCGGACCGGGTGAAGGCGGCGATCACGAACTGCGCCGCGGCGGCGATCAGCACCGCTGCGCTGCCGCCCCAGATGAGCGCCGCCCAGCGGTACCGGCTCGGCTCCGGCTCCCAGCGGTCCAGCCAGAAGAAGAACCAGATCAGCAGCGGGAACGACGCCGCGGCGATCAGGGTCGAGATCAGCAACGGGACCGGGTCGCCGGCCAGCAGGAGCAACACGGCCACCAGCAGCAGAGCGAGGCCGAGGCCCACCATCGCGACGACTGTCAGCCGGGAACGCCGCCGGCGCGGCTGCAGGACGGCCGCCACGTTCGGGTCGGCCGCCCAGGGGACGACGGTGCCGGACAAGCGCGCCTCCTCGGTGACGGACGACCGGGGCGCCCGGCCGCTGGATGACGTCACTCTAGGGGGTCGAGCTCGGTGAGATGGGCCGGCCGGGACCGGGCCGTCCGGCGATGATGGGCGGCACAGCGACCGCGGACAGACGACGACGGAGGTGGAGCGACCGGTGCTCGGAGTGCTCGCCGGGTTCGTCACCATCGGTGCCGTGATCGGGCTCGGAGCGCTGCTCGCCCAGTGGCGCATCCTCGACGTCGAAGCGCAGAAGATGCTGTCCCGGCTCGCGTTCTTCGTGGCCAGCCCGGCGCTGGTGGTGACGGTGCTCGCCGACACCGACGTGAGCCAGATCTTCTCCGCCAACCTGGTCGCCTCGATCGGCAGCGTGGTGGTGGCCGCCCTGGTCTGGGTGCTGCTGGCCCGCCTCGCCTTCCGGCGCTCGGTCAGTGAGACGGTGATCGGGGCCTTCGGCTCGGCCTACGTGAACGCCGGCAACCTGGGGCTGCCGATCGCCGCGTACGCCCTGGGCAACGCCTCCCTGGTGGTGCCCATGCTGCTCACCCAGATGCTGATCCTGCAGCCGGCCGGTCTGATGGCGCTCGACCTGGCCACGGCCAAGGTGAAGGACCTCTCGCGGGGCGCATGGCTCTGGTACATGCTGACCCGCCCGTTCCGCAACCCGCTGACCGTGGGGTCCTTGGTGGGTCTGCTGCTGTCGGTCACGGGGGTGTCGATCCCGCCGCTGATCGGTGACCCGCTGCACCTGGTGGCCAACATGGCGGTGCCGGGGATGCTGCTGGCGTACGGGGTCTCGCTCCGTCTCGGGCCCAAGCCGGCCGCGGGGGCCGAGAGCCTGCCCGTGGCCACGGTCGCCGTCCTGAAGATCGTGGTGCAGCCGCTGGTCGCCTTCCTGATCGCCCGTTACGCGATGGGCCTCGCACCCGCCGATGTCTTCGCCGTGACGGTGATCGCCGCGCTGCCGACCGCCCAGAACGTGTTCACCGTGGCGGTCCGCTACGGCACCGGCGTGGTGCTGGCCCGGGACTCCATCTTCATCACCACCATCCTGGCCGTGCCCGCCCTGGTCCTGATCGCCGCGCTGCTGACCTGATCGCCGCGCTGCTGACCTGATCGCCGCGCTGCTGACCTGATCGCCGCGCTGGTGACCTGCGCTCACCCCGCTCGGTCGGCGGTGGGCGACGCTGGGTAGGTTCGACGGCGGAGCGACATCCGTCACCGGACGACCGGCAGGAGGGCAGCAGATGGCCGAGATCGACGACTTCGATCTCGATCGGAGCACGGCCCAGGCCTGGTCTGAGTTCTCGGTCCGGCTGGCCGAGGTGATCTCGATGATCGACGAGTCCGCCGACCTGACCATCCGCTCCTTCTCGGCCGGTGACGAGCCGCCGTTCGTCCGGCTCTCCAGCCCCGAGCGGCTGGCCATCCGGGCCGAGGCCGCCGGCAACGGTTCCCTGGGCGCGAGCTACCAGCTCTCCGACAGCCAGCAAGCGGCCCTGCTCGCGGCGGGTTGGCGGGCGCCCGACGAGACCTGTCCGAACTTCAGCAGCGACCACTCCCAGGACGCCGCCGAGGAGATCGCCGAGCTGGTCGTCGGCGCGCTGCGTGACGTCTACGGGGTGCAGCACCCGGTCTTCCTGGACCCCGACCAGCTGGCCGAGATCCTGCGCACCGAGCCGTCGGTGATCGAGGGCCCCGACGGCGCCACCACGGTGTCGAGCGGGACCCTGCTGGACGGCGACGCGGGCGGTGGCGGATCCGGTCTGGAACGGGTGCCGGCCGGCCGGGGAGTGACGATGACCGCTGTCCTGCCCGCCGACCGCGACCACCTCGAGGCCCTGGTGGAGACCGAGCTGACCGCGTCGCTCGGTCACCCGCCGATCCGGGACGAGGAGGGTGACATCGTCATCCGGGTCGGCTCGACGCTGCTGTTCCTGCGGACGGCAGCCGACGCCCAGGACGTGGTGCTGTTCTCCGCCGTGGTGCACGACGTCGACGGTCGCTCCCGGGCGACCGAGGTGCTGAACGACCTCAACGTGGAGGCGCGCTGGGTCAAGTTCCAGCTCGTCCGCGACCGCGTCTTCGTCCTCACCAGCGTCCCCGCCCGCCCGTTCGTGCCGGCGCACCTGCACCAGGCCGTTCGGGTGATGTCCGACGTCGCCGACGGGGTGGACGACGAGCTGGCCGCCAAGCTCGGCGGGCGGACCACCTTCGGTGGCGAGCTGTGAGTCCGCGGCTTCCGGGACCAACGACCCTGCCGACACCGGGATCGGCGCGGCAGGATCGATGAGCGGCCGGCTCTCCCGCCCGCGCCCGTCAGGAGGATCCATGTCCAACCACCAGCGCTTCACGGCGCTGCCGTCGACCGAGTGCCTCGCACTGCTGCACGACCACACCATCGGTCGGGTCGGCTGGACCTCGGCAGACGGCCAGCAGATCCTGCCGGTCACCTACGCGGTGCGGGACGGGGTGATCATCTTCCGGACGTCGCCGTACGGGGCTCTGGCCGAGCTGCGCAAGCCGCGCCAGGTGGCGTTCGAGGTGGACGAGTTCGACGTACGGACCCGTACGGGTTGGAGCGTGCTGGTGCAGGGGGCTGCGGCAGCGGCCGCCCATCCCGACGAGCTGGAGGGACGCTGGCTGCAGGACGAGCCGATCCCGTGGGCGACCGGGGTCAGGAACCTGTTCGTCGTGATCACCCCCGAGCACGTGTCCGGCCGGACGCTGACCGCGTGAGCGCCCCGGAACAGGGTCCCCGCACCCGGATCTTCCTGCTCGACGACCACGAGATCGTCCGCCACGGCCTGCGGGACCTGTTCGAGTCCGAGCCGGACCTGGAGGTGGTGGGGGAGAGCGGGTCGGCGAAGGAGGCCGAGCGGATCATCCCCGCGCTGCGCCCCGACGTGGCCGTGCTGGACGCCCGGCTGCCGGACGGCAGCGGCATCGACGTGTGTCGGGCCATCCGCTCCCGTGACCCCGCCATCCGGGGCCTGATCCTCACCTCCTACGACGACGACGAGGCGCTCTTCGCCGCGATCATGGCGGGTGCGTCGGGCTACGTGCTCAAGCAGATCCGCAGCACCGACCTCGTCGACGCCGTCCGACGGGTCGCCGCCGGACAGTCGCTGCTCGACCCGGCCGTCACGACACGGGTGCTCGACCGGCTGCGGCACGCCGACGACGCCCCGTCCGAGCTGGCCCAGCTGACGGAGCGGGAACGGGAGATCCTCGAGCTGATCGCCGAGGGCCTGACCAACCGGCAGATCGGCGAGCGTCTCTACCTGGCCGAGAAGACGGTCAAGAACTACGTGTCCAGCCTGCTGGCCAAGCTGGGCTTCGAACGACGTACGCAGGCCGCCGTGCTCGCGGCCAAGCTGCTCGGCTGACAGCCCGGGGGACCCGCCGGCTCGGGACCTTCGCCCCGGCGGAGGAGCGACCTGCGGCACTGCCGGCGCCGGTGTCCCGGGGCTTGGATGGAGGTATCGGCAGACAGCCGAGATCAGACCTCAGGAGTGCACGATGAGCAACATCACCCAGGAGCCCGTCACCACGGTCCCCACCGACACCGGCCGGCCGGTCGTCACCAGCTCGGCCGCCCGTCGGGTGCTGGCCGTGCTCCGCCTCATGTTCGGGTTCACCTTCCTGTGGGCCTTCTTCGACAAGACCTTCGGTCTGGGTTTCGCCACCCCGTCCGCCAAGGCCTGGATCAACGGCGGCAGCCCGACCAAGGGCTACCTCAGCGGCTCGGAGGGCCCGTTCTCCGGCTTCTACCACGCCATCGCGGGCAACGGTGTCGTCAACGTGCTCTTCATGCTCGGCCTGCTCGCCATCGGCGTGGCCCTGATCCTCGGCATCGGTCTGCGGATCGCCGCGGTGGCCGGCGGCCTGATGTACCTGATGATGTGGTCGGTCGTCCTGCCCCTGAGCACCAACCCGATCATCGACGACCACCTCACCGGTGCGGTGACCCTGGCCCTGTTCGCCCTCACCGGCGCCGGCGCCACCTGGGGTCTGGGTCGCTGGTGGGCGGGCCAGGAGGTCGTGGCCCGGAACCCCTGGCTGCGGTAGGTCCGAGACCAGCCGGGTGCGTGGGGGATCCGGTGGTGGAGCGGTGCGGTTCGGCGGTGACTACGCTGCCGACTGCACCGCTTCGCGGCGTCCGGACACCGACAGACTCGACCACGAAGGTGACATGAGCGACGGATCTCAGCAGCGTGACGTCGAGGCCGCGACGAGCGCCGCCGTCGACCGGTACGCCGACGCGCTGCTGGACGCGGTGCTGGGACTGGCCGGTGACCTGGAGCTGAAGGACCTGCTGGCCCGGATCGTGTCCCGGGCGCGCGAGCTGACCGGTGCCCGCTACGGCGCTCTCGGGGTGCTGCGGTCGGACTGGGCGAGCACCCCGGGGCCGCGCCTGGCCAGCTTCCACCAGGTCGGTCTCACCCCCGAGCAGGTCGAGCAGATCGGCCCGCTGCCGGAGGGCCACGGGATGCTGGGTCTGCTGGTCGAGGACCCACGGGTCCTGCGGCTCACCGATCTGGCCGCCCACCCGGCCTCGGTCGGGTTCCCCGCGCACCACCCGGCGATGGGCACGCTGCTGGGCGTCCCGGTCCGCGTCCGCGGCGAGGTGTTCGGCAACCTCTACCTGACCGAGAAACCCGGGGGGTTCACCCCAGTTGACCAGCGTCTGGTCGAGGGTCTGGCGGCCGCCGCCGGGGTGGCGGTCGAGAACGCTCGTCTGTTCGCGGAGGCGAAGTCCCGGCAGCGCTGGCTCGGGGCGGCCGCCGGGCTCGCACCGCAGCTGAGCGTCGACCTCCGGCGTGCCGCCGAGCTGGTCGCCGAGGGCGCGTTCGCCGCGGACGAGTGCCGGGGGGTCCTCGTCTCGTTGACCGAGGTCGACGGGCTGAAGGACGCGGGAGCCGAGGCAGCGGTCGGTGACCTCGATCCGCTCCTGGGCCGGTCGCTGCCGACCGCCCCCGCCCCCGTTCACCTGACCGGGGCCGAGCTGGCCGCGTACGGGGTCGAGGTCGGGCACCTGCTGGTGGTCACCTTCTCCGTGCACCACCGACCGCTCGGGCTGATCGCCCTGCACCGGGACACCCCCTACCGAGCTGACGAGCGCGAGGTGGTGGTCGCCTTCGCCAGCCACGTCTCCCTGGCCATCGACCACGCGCTCAACGAGCGCAACCGGCAGCGTCTGGCGGTCTACACCGACCGCGACCGGATCGCCCGGGACCTCCACGACCAGGTCATCCAGCGCATCTTCGCCGTCGGCCTGGGACTGCAGAGCACGCTGCGCCGGCTGGACGACCGGGAGCTCAACGACCGGGTGGTCGGCTACATCAACGCCCTCGACGCCACCATCGTCGACATCCGGACCACCATCTTCTCCCTGCAGCACGAGGAGACCGGTGAGGTGCGCAGCCTGCGCACCGAGCTGTTCGCGGTGGTCGCCGACCTGTCCGAGGTGCTCGGGTCCGATCCCCGGGTGACCCTGGTCGGGCCGCTCGACCAGAGGGTCCCCGAGGGGCTGCGCGCCGACGTCCTCGCCGTGGTCCGGGAGTCGCTGACCAACGTGGCCAAGCACGCCCGGGCGTCGCGCGTCGCCGTCCGGGTGACCGCCGACCCGTCAGCGCGCCGGCTCGAGATCCAGGTGGACGACAACGGGGTCGGCATCGGCGAGGACCGCCACGGCGGCCACGGTCTGCGCAACGCCGAGGTCCGTGCCGAGCGCGCCGGCGGGCGGACCCGGGTCGGGCTCCGGCCGGAGGGCGGGACCCGCTTCTCCTGGCAGGTGCCGCTGCCCGACTGACGACTGATCCGGCTGATCCGGCTGATCCGGCTGGGGACCTGACCGGGGGGACCATGGTCCGACGCTCCTGGGCACACCGACCCTGTCGTGCCGCCGTGGCGGAGACGAGACTGGAGACCCACCACGAGGAGAGACCATGACGACGCACGAGGACTACTGGCTGGCGATGTCGCGGGGAGCCAAGGTCGTCGAGCTCGACCGGGCGGAGTCCCTCGAGCTGCTCACGGGCAAGAAGGTCGGCCGGTTGGCCTTCCAGCACGAGGGCGCACCGATGATCATGCCGATGAACTTCGCCGTCACCGGAGAGCGCCTGGTCATCCGCACGCTGGCGTACGGCGCGGCGGCGCGTGCCGTCGGCAGCCCGGTGGCCTTCGAGGTCGACGACATCGACGACTTCCTCGAAGCCGGCTGGAGCGTGGTGGTCACCGGCACCGCGACGCTGCTCACCGAGGCGGAGCTGTCCCGGTTGCTCGAGGACGCCCCGCACCCGTGGGCGGAGGGCCCCCGCACCCTCTTCCTCGGCGTGCCGCTGGACCAGGTGACAGGGCGCCGGCTGCTGCCACGCTGACGTCGGACGCAGCGGGCCGGGTCGGGACGACCCGCACGCACGGGACGGGCCCGTCCGAGCGGACTAGCATGGTCGGAATGTCCGGACCCGAGCTGACCAGCGTCGACGTCCCCGGACTGGCGCACCCGATCACCTACGACCCGGCGCTGCCGATCAGCCTGTGGCGCGAGGAGATCGCCCGCACCATCGCCGACCACCAGGTGGTGGTCATCGCCGGCGAGACCGGCTCGGGCAAGACCACCCAGATCCCCAAGATCTGCCTGGAGCTGGGTCGTCGGAACATCGGTCACACCCAGCCGCGCCGGATCGCGGCCCGCAGCGTGGCCGAGCGGGTGGCCGAGGAGCTGCACTCCTCACTGGGAGACCTGATCGGCTACCAGGTCCGCTTCACCCGCAAGGCCTCGGCCGAGACCCGGGTCAAGATCATGACCGACGGGGTGCTGCTGGCCGAGATCGGCCATGATCGTGATCTTCGTCGCTACGACACGATCATCATCGACGAGGCGCACGAGCGCAGTCTCAACATCGACTTCCTGCTGGGCTACCTGAAGGTGCTGCTGCCCCGAAGGCCCGATCTCAAGATCATCATCACCTCCGCCACCATCGACACGGACCGCTTCGCCGCCCACTTCGCCGACGCCGACGGCACCAGCGCACCGATCATCGAGGTCTCCGGGCGGACGTACCCGGTCGAGGTGCGCTACCGCCCGATCCTGGCCGATGGGGAGGCCGACCAGGTCGGTGGCATCTGCGCGGCGATCACCGAGCTGAGCGCGGTGGGGGACGGTGACATCCTGGTGTTCTGCTCCGGCGAGCGGGAGATCCGCGATGCCGCTGACGCGATCACCGCGATGGACCTGCGTCGGACCGAGGTGCTGCCGCTCTACGCCCGTCTCTCCGCAGCGGAGCAGCACCGCGTGTTCAACACGCACACCGGCCGGCGGATCGTGCTGGCCACCAACGTGGCCGAGACCTCCCTGACCGTGCCCGGGATCCGGTACGTGGTGGATCCCGGCACCGCCCGCATCTCCCGCTACTCGGCCCGGACCAAGGTCCAGCGGCTGCCGATCGAGCCGATCTCGCAGGCCTCGGCCAACCAGCGCGCCGGGCGCTGCGGCCGGGTGGCGCCCGGGGTCTGCATCCGCCTGTACGACGAGGAGGACTTCGCCGCCCGGCCGGAGTTCACCGAGCCGGAGATCCTGCGCACCAACCTGGCCTCGGTGATCCTGCAGATGACCGCCGCCGACCTCGGCGCCATCGCGACCTTCCCCTTCGTGGAGGCGCCGGACGCCAGCCAGATCAACGACGGTCTGCGGCTGCTCGCTGAGCTCGGCGCGCTGTCCTCGGGGCTCGGGGAGCGCCCGCGGCTCACGGGCATCGGTCGCCGGCTGGCGCAGATCCCGGTGGACCCGCGGATGGGCCGGATGCTGCTGGCCGGGGAGCGGCTCGGCTGCCTGGCCGAGATCATGATCATCGTCGCCGGCATGTCCATCCAGGACCCGCGCGAACGACCGGTGGAGGAGCGCGACAAGGCCGAGGCCCTGCACCGTCGCTTCTGGGCGCCGATGGCCGGGGTCGACGAGACCACGGACGCCGACCAGGGGCCGGCCGGTGAGCAGGCCGACCGGAAGGCTGACCCCCCGGCCCCGGACGGCAGCGACTTCCAGGCGTGGCTGCGGCTGTGGGACTACCTCCGCAGCCAGCAGCGAGCCCTGTCCGGCAACGCGTTCCGCCGGATGTGCCGCCAGGAGCACCTGCACTTCCTGCGGATCCGGGAGTGGCAGGACCTGCATGCCCAGCTGCGCGACATCGCCCGCGACCTGAAGCTGCAGCGCAACACCGCCCCGGCCCCGATCGAGCGGGTGCACACAGCCATCCTCACCGGTCTGCTGTCCCAGGTGGGGCTCGCCGACGTCAAGGAGGAGCCCGCCAGGGGACAGCGGAAGCCTCGGGGTCGGGCGCCGTTGCGGGAGTACATCGGGGCCCGCGGCACCCGGTTCGCCATCAACCCGGGCTCGTCGCTGGCCCGGACCCAACCGCCGCTGGTGATGGCCGGCGAGATCGTGGAGACCACCCGGTTGTGGGCCCGTACGGTCGGTCCGGTGACCGCCGGGCAGGTGGAGGAGGTCGGCGCCCACGTGCTCAAGCGCACGTACGCCGAACCGCACTGGTCCACCCGGCAGGCCGCGGTGCTGGCCTCGGAGACGGTCAGCCTGTTCGGGGTGCCGATCGTCGCCGGCCGGCGGGTCCCGTACGCGCGGGTCAACCCGGTCGAGGCCCGCGAGATCTTCCTCCGGGCCGCCCTGGTCGAGGGGCAGTGGACGACCCGGCACCACTTCTTCGCCGACAACCAGCAGCTCCGGGCGGAGGCCGCCGAGCTCGAGGAGCGGACCCGTCGCCGGGACCTGGTGGTCGACGACCAGGTCATCTACGACTTCTACGACGCCCGGGTGCCCGCCGACATCACCTCCGGCGCGCACTTCGACCGCTGGTGGAAGACGACCCGGCACGAGCAGCCGGAGCTGCTCACCTTGACCATGGACGACCTGGTGGTCGCCGACCCCAGCGGGGGCGGGGCGGCGTTCCCGGACCACTGGACCGTGCGGTCGCCGCAGGGCGAGGAGCACGACCTGGAGGTGAGCTACCGGTTCTCCCCGGGCGATCCGCGGGACGGGGTCAGCGTGGAGATCCCGCTGGCCGTGCTGAACCAGCTGGACGAGACGCCGTTCTCCTGGCAGGTGCCCGGGATGCGGTCCGAGCTCGTCACCGAGATGATCCGGGCGCTGCCGAAGGCGGTCCGCAAGACGCTGGTGCCGGCGCCGGAGTACGCCGCCCGGGCGCTGCGCTGGCTGGCCGACCACCCGGCCGACGGGGGCACGCGCGAGGCGCTGCCCCAGGCGCTGGCGCGGGCGCTGCGGGGGCTGACCGGAGAGCGGGTCCACCCCGGAGACGTCGACCTGGAGCGGGTGCCCGCCCACCTGCGGGTGACGTTCGTGATCACCGGCGACCGCGGCGAGGTCGCGGTCGGCAAGGACCTCGCCGCCCTGGCCGAGGAGCTCGCGCCGAAGGTCCAGCAGACGCTCAGCCGGGCCGCGGCGGAGCACACGAGGGCCGGGGCGACCGACTGGGTGTTCGGCACCATCGAGGCCACCGTGCAGCTGACCCGGGCCGGGCACCGCGTCGTCGGCTACCCGGCGTTGGCCGACGAGGGCACGTCCGTCGGGCTGATGGTGGCCGAGAACGCCGAGCGGCAGCGGTCCAGCCACCGACGCGGGCTGCGCCGCCTCGTCCAGCTGCAGACCCCGGACCCGACGAAGTGGGTCGTCTCCCACCTCGGCAACACCGACAAGCTGTCGCTGGGGACCAGTCCGTACGCCGGTGTTCCGGCCCTGCTGGCCGACGCGCGACTGGCGTCGGTGGGTGAGCTGATCCGGCGGGCCGGCGGGGACCAGACCCGGGATGAGGCCACTTTTCGGCGGCTCTGCGACACCGTGCGCTCCGACAACGCCGACCAGATGCGGTCCATCGTGAACGTGGTGGCTCAGACGCTGACCCTGCGACAGCGCGCCCTCTCCCTGGTGCCCCGGGCGGCGGCGGTGGCCCCGGCGGCCGCCGAGGACGTGTCCGAGCAGCTCGGCAACCTGGTGTTCGCCGGGTTCGTGGCCGCCACCGGCTACGAGCACCTGGTCGACGTCCCGCGCTACGTGTCGGCCGCCGAGCAGCGCCTCACCGCCCTGATCGCCGCTCCCGCCCGCGACCAGCGGGCGGCCGAGGTGATCGGTCGCAGCGAGGACGCGTACGCCGCCGCCTGCGACCTCGCGCCGGCCGGTCCGCTGCCGGAGGACCTGGACGCGATCGGCTGGCTGCTCGAGGAGCTGCGGGTCAGCCTGTTCGCGCAGAACCTGCGGACGAAGGTGCCGGTGTCGGAGAAGCGGGTGACCACCGCCATCGCCGAGGTCCGTCGCCGTCTCGGCGGCTGAGCCCACCGGGTTCCGGTGGGCTGGGTAGGTTGGGACCCATGTTGGACCCGCGCGAGCTCTACACGGTGCACGAGGACGTCCTGGCCGGTCTGGCCGGCCACCGGCCGGTCCTGGTGCACCAGCTCGACGGCTTCGTGGACGCCGGGCAGGCCGGTCGCCTGCTGGCCGCCCACCTGATCGAGCAGCTGGACTCGGAGGTGGTGGCGGTCTTCGACCACGACCAGCTCCACGACTACCGCAGCCGCCGGCCGGCGATGATCTTCGACACCAACCAGTGGCGCTCGTACGCCGACCTGCAGCTCCGCCTGCTGAAGATGACCGACGAGCAGGGCGAGGTGTTCCTGCTGCTCTCAGGACCCGAGCCCGACGTCCAGTGGGAGCGGCTGGCGGCGGCGGTGATCGGGTTGGTCGAGCAGCTCGACGTGCGGCTGACCGTGACCCTGCACGGCATCCCGATGGCGGTGCCGCACAGCCGGCCGATCACCGCGACCGCGCACGCCACCGACCCCGAGCTGGTCCAGGGCTACCGCAGCTGGATCGACCGGGTCGAGGTGCCGGCGAGCTTCACCGGTCTGCTGGAGTACAGGCTGGGACAGCTGGACCGCCAGGCGATGGGGTTCGCCGCGCACGTGCCGCACTATCTCGCGCAGGCGACGTTCCCCCAGGCGGCGTTGGCCCTGACCCAGCAGCTCAGCCAGGCGACCGGGCTCGCCATCCCGCTGGAGTCGTTGGAGGAGGCCTCGGCCAGCAACCTGACCGACATCAACCACGAGATGGCCCAGTCGGCGGAGGTGCAGGAGCTGGTCGCGACCCTGGAGCAGCAGTACGACGCGATGGTGGCCGACGCCAGCCAGCAGGTCCCGAGCGCGGACGAGATCGGTGCCGAGTTCGAGCGCTTCCTGGCCGAACGGGACCGCACCGAGGAGTGAGCCCGGGGTCGCTCGCTAGGCTCCGCGCATGCCCCAGTCCGTGACCGAGCTCGTCGAGCTGCTGGACCTCGAGGAGATCGAGGTAGGCCTCTTCCGTGGCCGCCAGCCCAAGACCGCGCTGCAGCGGGTGTTCGGGGGCCAGGTCCTCGCCCAGGGGCTCGTGGCGGCCTCACGCACGGTGCCGGAGGACCGTCGGCTGCACTCGATGCACGGCTACTTCATCAGGCCGGGCCGGACCGACCTGCCGATCGTCTTCGACGTGGAGAACATCCGCGACGGGCGCTCGTTCTCGGCCCGGCGGGCCGTGGCCCGCCAGGGTGGGCAGGTCATCTTCTTCGCCTCGTCGTCGTTCCACACGCCGGAGGACGGGGTCGAGCACGCCGACGCCGCGCCGGGCGACGTCCCCGACCCGGAGGACTGCCCGACCCTGAGCGAGGTGCTGTCGAAGGCGTCCGGGCGGCCCGCGTCGCTGTGGGAGCAGGAGTGGGGCGCCCTGGAGGTCCGCTACGTCGGCGACTCGCGTCCGCCGGACGGGGCCCTGGTCGACCCGGACCACCCCGCCCGGGCCCGGGTCTGGATCCGTACGTCGGGAGCGCTGGGCGAGGACCCCCGGCAGCACCAGAGCGCGCTGGCGTACGCCAGTGACCTCACCCTGCTGTCGGCCAGCGCCACCCCGCACGGGCTGATCATCGGGCTCAACGTGCAGGCGGCCTCGATCGACCACGCCATGTGGTTCCATCGCCCGTTCCGGGCCGACCAGTGGCTGCTCTACGACCAGGTGTCACCGTCGGCGTCCTCAGCCCTCGGTCTGTCGACGGCGCGGCTCTTCCAGGGCGGGAGCCTGGTCTGCACGGTGGCCCAGGAGGGCCTCATCCGGCCGCTCCGCGAGCGGTGACAGCTGGGTCGGGCCGACTGATCGCGTGACCTGGCCGCTGGTCGCGCGACCGGATGCCGCCGGGACGTCACGTACGGTCACCGGGCCCGCCGACGACCTGACCGGATGCCGCCGTGACGTCACGTACGGTCACCGGGCCCGCCGAGCACCCTGCCCGGATGCCGCCGGGACGTCACGTACGGTCACCGGGCCCGCCGACGACCTGACCGGATGCCGCCGGGACGTCACGTACGGTCACCGGGCCCGCCGAGCACCCTGCCCGGATGCCGCCGGGACGTCGCGTACGGTCGCCCGGCCCGCCGAGCACCTGGCCGGATGCCGCCGGCGAGTCGCGTACGGTCAGCCGGCCCGCCGAGCACCTGGCCGGATGCCGCCGGCGAGTCGCGTACGGTCACCGGGCCTGCCGACGACCTGACCGGATGCCGCCGGCGAGTCGCGTACGGTCACCGGGCCTGCCGACGACCTGACCGGATGCCGCCGGGACGTCACGTACGGTCACCCGGCCGCCGACGACCTGACCGGATGTCGCCGGGACGTCACGTACGGTCACCGGGCCCGCCGACGACCCGCCGCCGACCCGCTGACCACCCCCACGGACGACGGAGCCCGCCCCCGGAATCCGGGGGCGGGCTCGCGACGTGGTGCAGGGGGAGCGGAGGTCAGGCGGCCAGGACCGTCTTGTTCCGCAGCTTGGCGATGGCGTGCCGCTCGATCTGACGGACCCGCTCAGCGGTGATGCCCCAGACCGCGCCGATGTCGGCGAGCTTGGCCTGACGACCGTCGAGGAGGCCGTAGCGGCGACGGACGACGTCCGCGGACCGCTCGTCCAGCTCGTCGAGCAGGGACTCGAGGCGCTGGTGCTCCTCGGCGTCCATGTAGACCTCGTCCGGACCCGGCATGGGCTCGCGGGCGATCAGGTCTCCGAGGGCGGTGTCCCCACCTTCCTCGACGGGAGCGTCCAGCGAGACGTGCTCACGGCCGTAGCGGATCAGGTCCAGGACCCGATCGACCTCGATGCCCATCTCGTCGGCGATCTCGACGACCTCCGGGTCGCGACCCAACCGGCGCTCCAGGGTGCGACGCACGGCGCCGACCTGGTTGACCTGCTCGGCCACGTGCACCGGGAGCCGGACGATCCGGCCCTGCTGGGCGATACCCCGGCTGATCGACTGCCGGACCCACCAGGTGCCGTAGGTGGAGAACTTGAAGCCCTTGGTGTAGTCGAACTTCTCGACCGCCCGGATCAGACCGGTGTTGCCCTCCTGGACCAGGTCCAGCAGCGGCATCTGCGACCGCCCGTACTTCCGGGCCACCGACACCACGAGCCGCAGGTTCGCGGTGACGAACCGCTGCAGCGCGCGCTGACCGTCCTCGATCAGGAACTCGAGCTCGTCGGCCGTGGGCCGCTTCGCCTTGCGGCCCCGCTCCGCCGAGGTGACCTCGCCGGACCGGATCTTCTCCGCGTAGAGCCCGGTCTCGATCGTCTTGGCCAGCTCGACCTCCTCCGCCGCGGTCAGCAGCGGGGTCTTCGCGATGCCCTCCAGGTAGAGGCCCACCGCGTCCTTGCCATCTATGCCTTCAGATACTCGATTGCGTGTGCTCGTTGCTACCACGTCGGCCCCTTTCGTTGCCTGTGCAACTTGTCTAACGTCCGGGGGCGCTCGCAGGATTCCTGCGGAGCCCTGAAGATACCCTGAGATCAACCCCTGGCCTGTTGTGAACGATTCGTCGCCGCACGGTGGTGCGGATGCGAAGTCGTTGTCGAACTGACGTAACGACGCGGGAATTGTTGAGGTTCCGGGGCCGATGAGAATCTCACGGGCAGGGGGTCGGAACGGGATGACGACGTTCTCGCAGCACCAGGTGCTGGTCTCCGGTCTCGGGTTCCCGGAGTCGCTGCGGTGGGCCGACGGAGCCCTCTGGTACGCCGACTGGTCGGCCGGGGCGGTGTACCGGCTGGACGCTGACCTCACGCCCCGGGTGGTGGCCCGGTGCGCGAGCTTCCCCCTCTGCTTCGACCTGCTGGCCACCGCGGACGGCCTCCGCCCGCTGCTCGTGTCGACCCCCGATCGGGCCGTCCTCCTCTCCTCCGGCGCCGACGAGGAGCCGCTCCCGTACGCGAGCCTGGCCGGGCTCGGCGACCATCCCTGGAACGAGATCGCGCTGACCGGCGACGGGTCGGCGTACGTCAACAACATCGGCTTCGCCTACGGCGGGGCGGTGGATCCGTCCCGGGCCGGCCCGGTCGGCTTCATCGTGCTGGCCAGGCCGGATGGCAGCGTCGAGCGGGTGGCCGACGGACTGGAGTTCCCCAACGGGATGGCCGTGGTCGACGACGGCCACACCCTGTTGGTGGCGGAGTCCTGGGGGAGCCGACTGACGGCGTACGGGATCGCGGCCGACGGGGGGCTGTCCGACCGCCGGGTCTGGGCCGAGACGCCCGGGCTGCATCCCGATGGCATCGACGCGCACGACGACCGCGACGGGAACGTCACCGTCTCGCTGGCCGACGTCGGCACCGGCTGCTGCGTCCGGGTCGGCGAGGGCGGCGAGATCCTGGACCGGGTGGAGCTGCCCCAGTCGGCCTTCGACTGCGTGGTCGGCGACCTGGGTTCCGGTCCGACCCTCTACGTGGCGGTCAACGACTTCGGTGGCGACCCGGCCGCCGGACCGGCCGGCAAGATCCTCGCCGTTCCGCTGCGTTGAACCGCCCGGGCGCTCATCCACCTGCGCCGGGACGTGAGCGGGAAGACGACGTGCCCGGCGTGCGGAGGAACGATGAGTGAAGGCAACGCTTCACCGCCTTCACGAAGAGCGACGACGTAGCCGGTGAAAGCACGTCGTCGTCGCGAGCGGCCCCATCAGCCCGCGCCCACCTGGTCGATCAGCCAGGCGTACTCGAACGCCTTCTCCCGCCAGGCCTTGTAGCGCCCGCTGACCCCGCCGTGACCGGCCACCATCTCCGTCTTGAGCAGGATCGGCCGGTCGTCGCCGTTGGTGGCGACCCGGCGGAGTGCGGCCACCCACTTGGCCGGCTCCACGTAGTAGACCCGGGTGTCGTTCAGGCTGGTGGTGGCCAGGATGGCGGGATAGGCCTCGGCGGTCACGTTCTCGTACGGCGTGTAGGACTTCATGTAGGCGTACACCTCGGGGTCGTGCAGCGGGTCGCCCCACTCCTCCCACTCGATCACCGTCAGCGGCAGCTCGGGATCGAGGATCGTGGTCAGCGAGTCCACGAACGGCACGGCTGCGTGGATGGCCCGGAAACGTTCCGGGGCCAGGTTGGCCACCGCGCCCATCAGCATCCCGCCGGCGCTGCCCCCGGCCGCGGCCAGGCGCGCGGGTGAGGTGTAGCCGCCCTCGACCAGGAAGTCCGCGGCCGCGATGAAGTCGGTGAACGTGTTCTTCTTGGTCAGCGTCTTGCCGTTGTCGTACCAGCTGCGGCCCAGCTCGCCACCACCCCGGATGTGGGCGATGGCGTAGACGAAGCCGCGGTCCAGCAGCGACAGCCGCGGGATCGAGAAGCTGGGGTCGATGGAGATCTCGTACGAGCCGTAGCCGTAGAGGAAGCCGGGCGCGGACCCGTCCAGCGGCACGTCGGCCCGTCGCACGATGGACAGCGGGACCCGGGTGCCGTCCGGAGCGGTGGCCCAGCCGCGCTCCTGCACGTAGTCGGACGGGGCGTAGGCGCGGCCGTCCAGTCCGGGGAGCACCGGGGTCTGCTTGCGCAGCGTCAGCTCGCCGCCGTCGAGGGCGTGGTCGTAGATGGTGGCCGGGGTGACCATCGACTCGAAGCCGATCCGGATGGAGTCGGTGACGTAGTTCGGACCGCCCACGGCGTAGACGTCGAAGAGCGGCTCGTCGAAGGCGATGTCGTGACCGGAGGTCAGCTCACCGGTGGCGGAACGCGGTAGCACGTGCACCCCGGTCAGCCCGTCCCGACGGAGCGAGACGACGGCATGACCGGCGTACGCGGCCACCCCGGTGATCCGGACCCCGGGGGTGTGGGGGAGCACAGGCGTCCACTGCTCGTGGCTGGTCGCGTCCAGCGGCGCCTCGGCGAGCTCGAAGTCGGGGGCGCCGTCGTTGTGGACGATGAGCAGCCGGTCGCCGGCCGGCTCGATGTCGTACTCCACGCCCTGGCGGCGCGGGGCCACCAGGCGCGGGGTCCCCTCCGGGTCGGCGGTCGACAACAGCCGGTACTCGCTGGTCAGCTTGCTGCCGACCCCGAGCACGATCCAGGCCTCGTCCCGGCTGGAGCCGACCCCGACCCAGAACCGCTCATCGGGCTCGGTCAGCACCTCCGCGTCGGTCTCGACGTCGGTGCCGAGGCGGTGCCGCAGCACCACGTACGGCCGCCAGGAGGCGTCGGCCCGGGTGTAGAACAGGTGCGTCTCACCGGCCCAGGCCACCCCGTACGCGATGTCGGGGATCTCGTCGGGCAGGGGCTCGCCGGTGGCCAGGTCGACGATCTTCAGCAGATAGCGCTCGTCCCCGGCCACGTCGGTCGCGTACGCCAGCAGGGTGCCCGCCGGAGACACCGCGAAGGCGCCGATGGAGAAGAACTCCTGCCCGGCCGCGGCCACGTTGGCGTCGAGCAGGACCTGCTCGTCGTCGATGGCGCCCTCGATGTCGGGAGGGGTGCCGGGTCCGTGGGTGGCCGGGGTGCGGCAGTAGATCGGGTACTCCGAACCCTCCACCGTGCGGACGTAGTACCAGTAGGCGCTCTCGCTGCCGGTCGTCCCGTCCCGGTGGACGGTGTAGGTGGGCACACTCAGGTCGGTCTCCTGGGTGCGCGCCTTGATCTCGGAGAACACGGCCTCGGTCAGGTCGGACAGGTGCCCGGTGCGCGCCTCGGTGTAGGCGTTCTCCGCCTCCAGGTAGGCGATCACGTCGGCGTCCTGCTTGTCCCGGAGCCACTCGTACGGATCGAGGAAGACGTCGCCGTGGTGCTCCCGGCGGACCGGTCGCCGGTCGGCGACGGGGGGCTGCGGTGTGCTCACCGCGGGGCTCGGGGAGGACGGAGCGGCAGGACGAGGTTCAGACACGAGGGCCGAGCGTAGCCGCCGCCCGGGGTGTGCGACAGGATACGGGCATGGGTGCAGAGGTCGATGCGACGCAGTTCAGCCGTGAGGACCGCAAACGGCACCGCGAGAAGGTCCGTCGCGGGCTCGACGCGTTCGCCCGGATGCTGACCGCCGCGCACTTCGACTTCGAGCGACCGATGACCGGGCTGGAGATCGAGCTCAACCTGGTCGACGACGCGATGGAACCGGCGATGCGCAACGCCGAGGTGCTGGCCGCCATCGCGGACCCGATGTTCCAGACCGAGCTCGGTCGCTTCAACGTCGAGATCAACGTCGCGCCCCGGCGGCTGGCCGACGGTGGTTTCGCGTCCTTCGAGGAGTCGGTCCGGCGGGCGCTGAACGCCGCCGACGACAAGGCCGAGGCGATCGGCACCCACCTGGCCATGGTCGGTATCCTGCCGACCCTCATGCCCGAGCACGTCACCCTGGACTCCGTCAGCGAGAACCCGCGCTACTCGCTGCTGGACCAGCAGATCTTCGCCGCCCGCGGCGAGGACCTGGAGATCGTCATCGACGGCGTCGAGCGGCTCCAGATGGTCTCCGACACGATCATGCCGGAGGCCGCCTGCACCTCCACCCAGGTGCACCTGCAGGTCAGCCCGGACGACTTCGCGGGCTACTGGAACGCCGCCCAGGCGGTGGCGGGGATCCAGGTCGCGGTGGGCGCCAACTCGCCGTACCTGTTCGGTCGGGAGCTGGTCGCGGAGTCCCGGATCCCGCTGTTCGAGCAGAGCACCGAGACCCGGGCCGAGGAGCTCAAGACCCAGGGCGTACGACCGCGGGTCTGGTTCGGAGAGCGCTGGATCACCTCGATCTTCGACCTGTTCGAGGAGAACTCCCGCTACTTCCCAGCCCTGCTGCCGATCAGCACCGACGAGGACCCGATCCAGGTCCTGGACGACGGTGGCGTGCCCACCCTGGACGAGCTGCGGCTGCACAACGGCACGGTGTACCGCTGGAACCGGCCCGTCTACGACATCAGCGGCGGCAAGCCCCACCTGCGGGTGGAGAACCGGGTGCTGCCGGCCGGGCCCACGGTGGTCGACACGATGGCCAACGCGGCCTTCTTCGCCGGTCTGGTCCGCGCCCTGGCCGACGACGACCGGCCGATCTGGAGCCAGATGTCGTTCCAGGCCGCTAACGAGAACTTCACGGCGGGGGTCCGGAACGGCATCAACGCCGACGTCTACTGGCCCCGGATCGGCCAGGTGAAGGTCGCCGAGCTCGTCGTCCGGCGGTTGCTGCCGATGGCGGCTGAGGGGCTGCGGCTGTGGGGCGTCGCGGACGCCGAGAGCGCCCGGCTGCTGACCGTGATCGAACAGCGCTGCCTGCGTGCGGCCAACGGTGCGACGTGGCAAACTGCGGAGGTGTCGCGCCGGGAGCGGGCCGGGGCGTCTCGGCCGGAGGCCCTGCGCGGGATGCTCGGGACCTACCTCGAGCTGATGCACAGCAACGAACCCGTCCACGAGTGGGAGACGCGCACATGACCGAGGCCGCACCGACCAGTCAGACCGTGGCCAACGGCTCGGCTGCCCCGGACGCCGGATCGGTCATCGTGGTCGGCTACTCGGCCAAGCCCGAGGGTCGCGCCGCGCTGCGTCGGGCCATCGCCGAGGCCCGGCTGCGGACCTCCCGGCTGATCGTGGTGCACACCTCACCGGACGCGGAGGTCGCCCAGCTGACCTCGGAGCTGACGACGTCGGGGATCCCGTACGAGGTGTCGGTGCCGACCGACGACCTCGACCCTGCCGAGGAGCTGATCGCGGCCGCCGACCGGACGGACGCGGAGTTCATCGTGATCGGGCTGCGCCGTCGGTCCCCGGTCGGCAAGCTGCTGCTCGGCAGCAACGCCCAGCGGGTGCTGCTCGACGCGAGCTGCCCGGTGCTGGCGGTCAAGGCCGAGGAGCACTGACCGCTCCTCCTGGCCCCGTCGCGCCGGTGTCCGGCCGCGTCCGGGGAAGGTGTCGGCGCTGCCGTTCGGGACCCTTTCGCGGCAGTCAATCCAAGAAACCCTTGAACAACGTGTCAGAATGTCCGTTGGAGCACCTATTGACATCCACTGGGCGCTGCCTGCCCTGAAACCGGTGGGCGTTCCCAGCGTTCGACCCCCGCACCGCCCGACTCGCACGTCTCCGAGAGGTTCTTTGTGACATCCCCCTCCGAAGTCCATCTGTCAGATCCGGCCGTGGAGGCTGCTACCGGCCGAGCGAGTCAGGTGAGTTCTCCGGCGACGAAGAAGGCCACGGCCAAGAAGGCGCCCACCCGGTTGAAGGCGGTCGACTCCGACGAGCAGAGTGACCCGGAGCCGGGCGCAGCGGCCAAGAAGGCGCCCGCCAAGCGTGCGCCCCGGAAGGCTCCGGCCAAGAAGGCCGCCGCCGGCGGTGGCGCCGCGGCCGGCGCCGCGAAGGAGGACGACACCCCCGAGCTGGAGCCCGAGGCGATCGACCTCGTGGTCGAGGACATCGAGCTGGAGGCCGTGGTCGTGGACGGCGACGCCGCCACCCCGAAGCTGACCGTCGAGGTCCAGGGCGACGAGGTCGTGGTCACCGTCGGCAAGAAGCGGACCCTGGACGACGTCGACGAGTCCTCCTTCGAGCCGGTCGTCGAGGCCAAGCTGGAGGGCGAGCTCAAGGAGGACCAGGGCTTCACCCTGTCCGCGGCCGACGACGCCGACGAGCCGGAGCAGCAGGTGATGGTGGCCGGCGCGACCGCCGACCCGGTGAAGGACTACCTGAAGCAGATCGGCAAGGTCGCGCTTCTGAACGCCGAGCAGGAGGTCGAGCTCGCCAAGCGGATCGAAGCCGGCCTGTTCGCCGACGAGATGCTCAATGACGACAGCGCCAAGGTGGCCGCCAAGCAGCGCGACGACTTCGACTGGATCGCCGAGGACGGGCGACGGGCCAAGAACCACCTGCTGGAGGCCAACCTCCGCCTGGTGGTGTCGCTGGCCAAGCGCTACACCGGCCGCGGCATGCTCTTCCTCGACCTGATCCAGGAGGGCAACCTCGGTCTGATCCGGGCGGTCGAGAAGTTCGACTACACCAAGGGCTACAAGTTCTCCACGTACGCGACCTGGTGGATCCGGCAGGCCATCACCCGGGCCATGGCCGACCAGGCCCGGACCATCCGCATCCCGGTGCACATGGTCGAGGTCATCAACAAGCTGGCCCGCGTGCAGCGCCAGATGCTCCAGGACCTGGGTCGCGAGCCCACCCCGGAGGAGCTCGCCAAGGAGCTCGACATGACCCCGGAGAAGGTGGTCGAGGTCCAGAAGTACGGGCGCGAGCCGATCTCGCTGCACACGCCCCTGGGCGAGGACGGCGACTCCGAGTTCGGTGACCTGATCGAGGACTCCGAGGCCGTGGTGCCCGCCGACGCCGTCAGCTTCACCCTGCTGCAGGAGCAGCTGCACGACGTGCTGGACACCCTCAGCGAGCGTGAGGCCGGTGTGGTCTCGATGCGCTTCGGTCTGACCGACGGCCAGCCAAAGACCCTGGACGAGATCGGCAAGGTCTACGGCGTCACCCGTGAGCGGATCCGTCAGATCGAGTCCAAGACGATGTCGAAGCTGCGCCACCCCTCCCGCTCCCAGGTCCTGCGCGACTACCTGGACTGAGGTTCGGCACGGGCCCCAGGCTCTTTTCGCTCGGGCGTTGTCGTCCGCTGAAGTTCGTTCTGCTCGGGTTTGTCGGTTCTGCTCGATCTATAGCCCGAGCAGGACCCACAAACCCGAGCAGAGTCGTCGTCGCCTCCGGGTGGTGGTCCACCCGACTCGAGAGAACTGGCCGGCTGGCGACCGGTTGTCCACAGACGGTGGATAAGTCGTACCGGCGGGTGGCCTTCGCTTTACGGCATCCGATCATCTGTCCGGATGAACGAGAACGTGATCTTCGTGAGGGAGCTCCGAGGCAACGGTTTCAGCGGCGACGAGGTGGCCAGGATGGTCACGCGTGGCGAGCTGGTCAGGATCCGACGCGGGGCCTACGTCCGCCCTCCAGCCGAGTCCACTGATCCCTTCGGTGAGCTGCGTGACTCCCATCGGCGCCTGATCGACGCCACCCTGCCGCAGCTCCATCCCCGTGCGGTCCTCAGTCACGGCTCGGCCGCGGTGCTCCACGGGCTGCCGCTCTTCCCCGCCATGCTGGACACGGTGCACGTCACTCGTGACCGCCAGGGCGGTGGCGTACGCCGACGGACCCTCCGGGTCCACGGGTCGGCTCTTCGGGACGTGGACCGCTGTGTCGTCGGCGACCTCCTCACCACCTCGCTGGCGCGGACTGTCACCGATCTCGCCCGCTGCCTGCCGTACGAGCAGGGCGTCGCCGTCGCCGATGCGGGGCTGGCGCTTCGAGCGGACCCGGCCCTGCTCCTGGAGGCACTGGACCAGGCGAGGTCCTGGCACGGCGGTCCACAGGCCCGGCGCGTGCTCGCGGTGGCGGACGGTCGCAGCGAGAGCGTGGGCGAGTCCTTCAGTCGACTCACGATCAACCAGGCCGGCTTGCCGACCCCAGTGCTGCAACTCGAGGTGTTCGACGACCACGGGGTCCTGATCGGCCGCTGCGACTTCGCCTGGCCCGACCGCAGGACGCTGGGCGAGTTCGACGGCCGCGTGAAGTACGGGCGGTTGCGGCGACCGGGCGAGACAGCCGAGCAGGCCGTGCACCGGGAGAAGCTGAGAGAGGACGCGCTCCGGGACCAGGGTTGGCAGCTGGCGCGATGGACGTGGGACGACCTCTGCCGTCCCGGGGTGATCGCCGACCGGCTGACGCGGGCCTTTGCCCGGGCCGGCACACCGTGGGGCGGCTGACGGCTGTGCCGCCCGAGCCGGCCCCCGAAAGTTGCTCGGGTTTGTCGGCTCTGCTCGATCTATAGACCGAGCAACACCGACAAACCCGAGCAGAACCCACGGCGCGACCATCCAGGGCCGCCGCATAATGGGGCATG
>NZ_BAAAYX010000003.1:320032-368485 GCF_039536605.1 Microlunatus aurantiacus | reverse complement strand
AGCAGGCGTACGGGAGGTCGGGTGGGAGGGCGGGGGCGGGTGAGACGGCGGGGGCGGTTACGAGGGTGGGGGGAGGGGAGGCCGGAGACGGCTCGGCCCCTCGTACCGTTGCGGTACGAAGGGCCGGGTCGAGGTCGGAGCGACGGGTCAGCTGATGCGCTGGGTCTCGTCGTGGATCTCCAGCGCGACCTGCTTGAGCTTGTCCGCGTGCTCCTTGGAGTGGTGAGCGCAGAAGAGAAGCTCGAAGCCGCTGGTCATCGTGACGCGCACGTATGCCTGTGCGCCGCAGCGGTCACAACGGTCGGACGCATTCAAAGCTGCGCCTTCGACGACGGTGGTGGTCATGGTGGCCTCTCTTCCTCATCCATGCTTCTGCATGTTCGGAGTGTCCGCACCCCCGAATCGATACGAGCCGGCGAGTTCTCCCGGCCCCACCGATCCAACGGGTACGCCTAGTCAACATCCAACCAGGCTCTGATTGTTCCCTTTTCACATCTCAGGTCCATGACTCTTGTGTAACGAACGGGGCGTGTGACGACCCTCACCTGAGGGGCCTCGGCGGTAACCTCGCTCCGTGCCCACCACCAAGCCTGCCCCATCGGATCAACCGGGCCTGGAGAGCAGGGACTACGAGGCGCGCCACCTGCTCGTGCTGGAGGGCCTGGAAGCGGTCCGCAAGCGCCCGGCCATGTACATCGGTTCCACCGACACCCGCGGGCTGATGCACTGTCTGTGGGAGATCATCGACAACGCCGTCGACGAGGCGCTGGGCGGCTTCGGCACCGAGATCGCCATCACGTTGGCGGGGGACGGCAGCATCAGCGTCCACGACCGGGCGCGGGGCATCCCGGTCGACGTCGAGCCGCGCACCGGCCTCTCCGGGGTCGAGGTGGTCTTCACCAAGCTGCACGCCGGCGGCAAGTTCGGCGGCGGCTCCTACAACGCCACCGGCGGCCTGCACGGTGTCGGCTCCTCGGTCGTCAACGCGCTGTCCAGTCGTCTGGACGTCGAGGTGGACCGGGGCGGCACCACCTGGGGGATGTCGTTCCGCCGTGGTGCCCCGGGCACCTTCGACGGCGACGGACCCACCGCCCCCTTCACCCCGGGTGGCACACTCCGCAAGATCGGTCGCACCCGGAAGGGGGTCACCGGCACCCGGGTGCGTTACTGGCCGGACCGGCAGATCTTCCTGGCCGAGGCCCAGCTCTCCCTGGAGGACCTGCACAACCGAGCCCGCCAGACCAGCTTCCTCGTGCCGGGGCTGGCCCTCGACGTCACCGACGCGCGCTCCGGCGAGCCGACCACCGAGCGGTTCCTGCACGAGGGCGGCATCGCGGAGTTCTGCGAGTTCCTGGCCCCCGACGAGCCGGTCACCGAGGTGATCCGGCTGCAGGGCCGGGACCGGTTCACCGAGACGGTGCCGATGCTCGACGACGCCGGCCACATGACACCGTCCGACGTCGAGCGCGACCTCGACATCGACATAGCGGTCCGCTGGGGCACCGGCTACGAGACCACCGCACGCTCGTACGTGAACATCATCGCCACCCCCAAGGGCGGCACCCACGTCGCCGGCTTCGAGCGGGCGCTGACCAAGTCGTTCACGGCGGCGCTGGAAGGCACCCGGCTGCTGAAGTCGGGCGAGGAGGTGGTCAAGGACGACGTGCTCGAGGGCCTGACGGCCGTGGTCACGGTCCGGCTGGCCGAGCCGCAGTTCGAGGGCCAGACCAAGGAGGTGCTGGGCACCCCTCCGGTCGCCGGACTGGTGGCCAAGGCGGTCAACCGGGAGCTGACGGCCTTCCTGACCTCGACCAAGGGCGCCACGAAGGCACAGGCCCGGGCGGCGATGGAGAAGGTGGTGGGGGCGTCCCGGGCGCGGGTCGCGGCCCGTCAGCACCGCGAGGCGACCCGCCGCAAGAACGCGCTGGAGTCGTCGTCGCTGCCGACCAAGCTGGCCGACTGCCGCAGCACCGACGTCGACCGTACGGAGCTGTTCATCGTGGAGGGCGACTCGGCCATGGGGACGGCCAAGCTGGCCCGGAACTCCGAGTTCCAGGCCCTGCTGCCGATCCGGGGCAAGATCCTCAACGTCCAGCGCGCCTCGGTGGGCGACATGCTCAAGAACGCCGAGTGCGCCTCGATCATCCAGGTGGTCGGCGCGGGCTCGGGGCGCACCTTCGACCTGGACGCCGCGCGCTACGGCAAGATCATCTTCATGGCCGACGCCGACTCCGACGGTGCCCACATCCGCTGCCTGCTGGCCACCCTGTTCTTCCGCTACATGCGCCCGCTGGTCGACGCCGGCCGGATCTTCACCGCGGTCCCGCCGCTGCACCGGTTCGAGCTGACCAACCCCCGCAAGGGGATGGAGAAGTACATCTACACGTACTCCGACGCGGAGTACCAGCGCAAGGCCGCCGAGCTGACCAAGCGCAACCTCAACTTCAAGGAGCCGCAGCGCTACAAGGGTCTGGGGGAGATGGACGCCGACCAGCTGGCCGACACGACCATGAGCCCCCGGCACCGGACCCTGCGCCGGATGACCGTGGACGACGGCCTGATCGCGGAGACCACCTTCGAGATGCTGATGGGCAACGACGTGGGTCCGCGCAAGACGTTCATCGTGGACGGGGCCTACCAGCTGGACGCCACCGCGATCGACGCCTGAGGGCCCGCTGCCCAGGACCGCGGGGTGCCCGCGGGCGGGTCAGCGCGTGCCCCGGTCCGCGTCCACGATCAGGTCGGCGACGACGTCGGGATGGGAGATCATCGCGACGTGGGAGGAGTTGACCTCCCGGGTGTGGGCCTTCATCCGCGTCGCCATGAACCGCTGGGGCGGCGGGCGGGATCGCCCGGTCCTGACGCGCCACCAGGTACCAGGACGGGATGGTGGTCCAGGCAGCCGGCCCGGAGTGCTCGCTGAGCGTCGCCAGCGCGCCGGGTCGCTGGGCGGCCGCCATCGCGTCGGCCGTCTTCTGCGGGAGATCGGCGCAGAAGATGCTCCGGAAGACCCCCGGGTTGATGTAGGCGTCGTAGCCCGTCGGTGGCGGAGACGGGGTACGGCCGGGGGACCAGGTTCTCCTCGGTGAGGCGGCTCCCCGGGAACATCGCGGTCAGCTGACCGGCGGTCTCGCCCTCGGCGGGGGGCGAACGCGGCGACGTAGACCAGCGCCTCGACGTTCGCGTTCCCGAACGCCGCGTTGGTGATCACCTCGCCGCCGTACGAGTGCCCGCCGAGGATGATCGGACCCTGGATGGTGGCCAGCACGCTCGCGACGTAGGCGGCGTCGGAGGCCAGGCCGCGGAGCGGGTTCGCCGGTGCGATGACGGTGTAGCCACGTCGCTGGAGCCGGTTGGTCACGTCGGCGAACACGGAGGCGTCGGCGAACGCCCCGTGGACCAGGACGATGGTCGGCCGCGACCCCGATCGACCGCCACCCGACGCGCTGCTGGCGGTCGGCAGGAGGACGAGGGCGGCGGCGAGCGCGAGAGCGGTGAGGGCGGCGCCGACGCGACGTCGGGCCTGTCGGGGGACGGAGCTGATGGACATGGGAGTGGTCCTCTCGGGGGGTCCGGCTAGTTGACGAAACGGGAGATGAAGCCGAGGCAGGTCTGGGCGACCTCCTGCCAGCCCGCGTCGATCGTCAGCGAGTGACCGCGGCCCGGGATCTCGACGTACTCGGTGACCGAGACCGTGTTCTTGCGCTGCTGCTTGGCCGTGGCCACCGCGATCGCGGTCGGCGCCTGATGATCTTCGGCACCCCCGACGATCAACATCGGTCCGCGATCGGGATTGGTCTTGTCGGCTCTGACCTCGGTGCCCGGGTTGATGTTGGCGAAGGCGGCCTGGAACAGCGGGATGCCGGACCCGGCGACGTGGAACTGCTCGTACAGCTCACGGGCCTCTGCCTCGGAGACGGCGTTGGCGAAGCCGAACCGGAACTGGTCGAAGGTGAGGGTGACCGCGCGGTGGCGGTTGGCCGGGTTCGACAGCACGGCGCTGGACGCCTTGAGGGCGTTGACGGGCAGGGGCAGCACCCCGCGCGAGGGAGCCGGGGAGATCGCACAGGTGGCGGCCGCCAGGCCCCGACCGGCGAGCATCTGGACCAACACGCCACCGAACGAGTGCCCGATGATGGCCGGCTTTCGGTCGAGCTGTTCGATGATCATCTGCTGGTAGGCCGCCACGTCCCCGACGCTGTTGCCGGCGAACACGTCCGGGTCGGCGCGAGCGGCGGCGACGTCCTCGGGATCGTTCGGCCACCCCGGGGTGACCGCCACGTAGCCCGCCTCCTCGAAGAACGCGGCCCAACGGTCCCAGCTCGAGTCAAGGAGCCAGAGACCGTGGACGAAGACGACCGGTTGCTTCCCGGAGCTGTTGGCCCGGTGGATCTCATGCTGTTCCGACGCCGTCGGGGTGCTGCTCTCGAGGCTCATCTGGGCTCCCGTTCTGTGGACTGGTGTCAGTCTCGAGTCGGTTCGACGGCGTGGGTGGGCTGACTGTGCAGGATCGTCTGCAGATCCTGCCGAGATCGAGGCGGCCGGTCGCCGGGGATGGTCGGCCCCTGGCACCGACCCCTACGCTGAGGCCACCGGGGGGAGGTCGGACGTGGCGGTGATCTTGCGCAGTGACGCGATCGCGCCCGGGGACCGCGTCGAGTTCATCCGGGAAGCCATCTGGCAGGGCGTCCTCCCGGTCGAGATCGACTGGCAGCAGTCACCGGAGGAGCTCGAGCTCATCTGCCGGATCGCGGTGGCCGGGCCCCTCAACTTCTCGTCCGCCCGATCGGCCACCAACGGGATCCGGCGGACGAGCCGGCTCGCCGGAGTCGATCACGATCCTCGGATCTTCGTCGCGATCCAGGTGAGTGGAACCACGCGGATCGAGCAGGCCGGCCACCAGAGCGAGCTGGCGCGGGGGGACATGGTCGTCTACGACAGCACCAAGCCCTACAGCATCGTCAACGTCGACCGGACCGAGCTGCACTACTTCCAGATCCCCCGGTCGACGTTCGCCGTTCCCGACCGCATCCTCGACCAGGTCCTCGGGGTCCGCATCGGCCCGGACAACAACAGCCTGGCCGGTCTCGTCGCCCCCTACTTCGCTTCGCTGGGCAGCGGGGACGTGCTCGACCAGCCCGGTGCCGCCGAGCTGGTCGCGGAGCCGAGCATCCAGCTGCTCCGGGCCCTCGTCACCCATCAGGTGGCCGACCGGGAGGCGAGCACGGAGTCCTTCGCCGCGTCCCTGACCCTGCGGATCCAGCAGCACGTCCAGGCTCATCTGGGGGACCGTGACCTCGGGGCCGCCTCGATCGCGAGTGCCCACAACATCTCGGTGCGCCACCTGTACGCCACCATGGCCCGGGCCGGCGTCGGACTGCGGGACTCCATCCAGCAGCAGCGTCTGGAACGGTGCCGCGCCGATCTCCGCGACCCGCGGCTGGCCCACCTGGCGGTGGCGACGATCGGCTCCCGGTGGGGCTTCGTCGATCCCTCCCACTTCGGGCGGGTGTTCCGGACCGCCTACGGGATGACCCCCAACGAGTGGCGACGTTCAGCTCGTCGATGACGCACTGTCGGTGCGGACCGCTAGAACGGAGAGCGTCCGCGAGCCCCAGGAGATCACCTTGTACGCACCCGCCCCCCACGACGAGATCACCGGTCTGGTCAGCTACCTCGACGTCCAGCTGTCCGCGATCAGGGCCGCCCCGCTCGGCCTGACCGAGGAGCAGGCCCGAGCCACCCCGTGCCGCAGTGCGCTGTCGGTCGGTGGCATCGTCAAGCACACCGCGTACGGTCTGCGGGGTGCGACCGCGACCGTCCTCGCCGAGGGTCGCGAGGAGATCGACGGGGCGGCCTACGCCGCGCACGCGGCGAGCTTCGCGCTCACCGACCAGGAGTCCGTGGACGGCGTGCTGGCGGAGTTCGACGCGGCCCGGGAGGCCTGTCTCGAGGCGGTCGCCGCCGCCGATCCCGATGCCGACTTCCTGGCCCCACCGGCACCCTGGTTCGGGATCTTCCAGTCGCAGCCGGCGAAGCTGCGCTACTTCCTCGTGCACCAGATCGAGGAGACCGCCCGCCACGCCGGGCACGCCGACATCATCCGGGAACAGCTCGACGGCGTCTCCGTGCCGGCGTTGGTGCTGACCCTCGAGGGGGTGCCCGCCAACGACTTCTTCCAGCCGTACGTCCCTGGTCCCGGCACCATCGGGGCGGAGCGATGACGCCCCTCCACGAGACCTTCGCCGGAGCCGACCTCGACCGGAGCGTGTGGTTCCCGTACTACCTGCCGCACTGGAGCTCCCGGGCCACCGCGGCGGCGACGTACGAGGTCGGTGACGGTCGGCTGCGGCTCACCCTGGCCGACGACCAGCCCCTGTGGTGCGCCGACCGGCACGCCGAGCCGATGCGCGTCTCGTGTCTGCAGACCGGGTCGTACGCCGGTCCGGTCGGCAGCACGATCGGGCAGCAACCCTTCGCCGACGGTCTGACGGTGACCGAGGAGCAGCCGACGTTCTGGGGCTGCACCCCGCACCTCGGCTCGCTCGAGGTGACGATGCGGGGGACCGTGGGCCTGCGGTCGATGATCGCGTTCTGGCTCTCCGGGATCGAGGACACGCCGGAGCGGTCCGGTGAGATCTGCGTGGCCGAGATCTTCGGCGATGCGGTCGCCGACGGGATCGCTCAGGTGGGGATGGGCGTGCACCGGTTCCGCGACCCGGAGCTCACCGAGGAGTTCACCACCGAGCCGCTCCGCCTGGACGTCGGCGAGGACCACACGTACGCGGTGGACTGGCGTCCGGGCTCGCTGGTGTTCGGCGTGGACGGTCAGATCGTCCGTGAGCTCCGACAGGCGCCCGACTACCCGGTGCAGCTGATGCTCGGGGTGTTCGAGTTCCCTCGCCGACATGTCGAGCTGACCGATCACGGCCCGTTGCCGGAGTTGGTGGTGAGTCGGGTGCGGTGGGAGCCGTCGACCTGAGCGAGCGACCAGGACGGGCGGTCGACGCTGACGTGCGGGGTCGGGTCGGGCCACCGACGGAACAGCTCGGCGCCCGCCACCGCCAGCGCGGCCAGCAGGGTGGCGAGCACGACGACCACGATGGGCAGCGGCATCGCCGCCGGCTCGGTCTCGAACGTCAGTCCGAGGACCACCAGCGGTGCCGCCGTCGCCGCCGCGAGCAGGACGCGCCACCGGACCGGCGGCCGGCCGCTGACCGCCAACCCGCCCAGCAGCAGAGCCGGTAGCAGCACCACCACACCCTGCGGGAAGAGGACCAGGGGTGCCGCGAGGAGCGCCGCCCAGCGCCAGCCCGGGCCGCGTCCGGTCCGTCGGGCCGCCCGGACCAGCGCCAGTCCCGTCCCGGCGGCGGCCGAGCAGCCGATGATCATCAGAGTTCCCGACCAGCTGAACTCCCCGTACGCGACGAGCAGCCTCATCCAGACCCGCAGGAACACTCCCCACACCACGCCGACGAGCAGCCCCGCAGCGGCCGCACGCAGCATGATGATCACGGGACCCACACCAGCGGCAGACAGGCGAGGCGGCCACCGGCAGTGCCGTCCGGATGGGTCTCGTCGGCGTGGATGACGATGGCGCGGTTGCCCGGCTCCGGGACGAACGGGACCCGGGCCACGGCGGCGCCCCGACCTTTCGAGGTGACCGTGAAGTCCAGCCACACCTCGGTGGTCCGATCGACCCTCGGCGGGGTCCGGCCGGCCAGCACGTCGGTGTTGTAGTGGGCGAGAGCAGCGGCGCTGTTGTCCGGCTCGCACGGCCCGAGGTGCAGGTGGGCGCCGAAGCGGGTGCCGGCCACCGCCCGGTCGATCCCGCGCACCTCGAAGGTCACCGTGCTGCCCCGGTGCCGGGAGTGGATGGTGGCGGTGGCGTACGCGTCGTCAAACGGTCCGTCGACGGCGGTCGCGTAGTCGCCCAGGGACCCGGACGACACGACCCTGAGATGGTCGCCGCCGGCCTGGGCCGCCCCGGCGCTGAGAACCAGCACCAGCGCTCCGGTGCCGACGCCGAGCAGCCGGGGCAGTCGTCCACGGGGGTTGCCAGCAGGTGTTGCGGTCATGTCGATCCTCCTCGTCGGTGGCGCGGGCGCGCCGTCACTGAGGAGGACGAGGCGCTCGCGAAGACGGGTGACGCCGGAGACCGACAGAACTAGATTGCGGAGCGTGTCACCCGGCGGGGGTGGCAGAGGAGTCCGTACCGGTGATGGAGTCCGTATCCGAGGAAGCCGTGGCCGCGCCAGCACCTCGGGTGACCGCCGACGAGCTGGTCGCCGAGCTGTTCCGGGCCGAGTCGGCGCGCCTGGTCTCGATGGCGCGCTGGTTCGTCGACGACCGGACCGCGGCCGAGGACCTGGTCCAGGAGGCGTTCATCAAGCTGGCCGCGAACGCGTACCGGATCCACCGCCGAGACCGGGCCGCGAGCTATCTCCGCTCGATCGTGATCAACCTGTGCCGCGACTACAACAGACGGGGCCTGGTGTCCCTGAGACACCGCCCGCCGGCGGTGGTCGACCAGGTCTCGGCCGAGGTCGAGGCCACGGTCCGAGAAGACGCCCGCGAGGTGGTGGCGGCGGTGCGTGCGCTGCCGCGTCGGCAGCGCGACTGCGTGGTGCTGCGCTTCTACCTGGAGCTGCCCGTCGCCGAGATCGCCGACACTCTCGGGTTGTCGACGAACTCGGTCAAGACCCACCTGCAACGTGGTCTGCGCGCGCTGGAACGAGAACTGGGGGAGCGGCGATGACGAACATCGAGGAACGCCTGTCCGAGGCGTTCGGGCGGACCGCGGAGCCGGCTGCTCCGGACCTGTTCGACCGCGTCGTCGGCAGCATCGCCGACGACCGCCTCCGCCGCTCCCGCCGACGACTGTTCCTGGGTGTCGGACTGCTGATCGCGGCCGCCGTGCTCACGCTGCTGGTGACCCTCGCCCCCCGACAGAACGGAGCTCTCATGCTGCCCTGGTGGACCCTGGAGCTGGCGACCAACGGCGTGCTGATCGCCCTGGCGTTCTGGCTCGGTCCGTTCATCAAGCGCTTCGGCCGTGCCTATGCGGCCGACGTGTTCCACGACAACCCGACGACGGGCAAGAGCTACATCGTGCTGACCGACATCGTCTACTACCTGATCTTCGCCGCGTACGTGCTGTTCACGGTCAACTTCGAGCCCGCCGAGACCTGGGGTCTCTCCGTGAACGCGGCTCAGGTCAAGGACGAGTGCATGCGCCTGGGTGGGATCCTGCTGATCATCGGCATCCTGCACGGGGCCAACCTGGTCCTGCTGCCCGTGCTCGGCCGACTGTTCTCGATGAATCGCCGCCTCGGTCCCCGGCCGCCGGCCGAGGAGTCAGCGCCGAGCTGATCAGTGCTGGGGCGAGGAGACCGCGGCGATCGGCTGGCTGCCCGCCAGCCCCGAGCCGTCCCGACGCCCGTCGGCGGGCGGCAGGTCCACCGGGGCACCGCTGGCGGCGGCGGCCCAGGCCGGTCCCGGTCCGGCCCAGGCCAGCAGCAGCGTGTCCTCACCCTTGAGGAAGCGGTGGCAGCGCACTCCGCCGGTCGCCCGGCCCTTACCCGGGTACTCGGCGAACGACGTCACCTTCACCGTGCCCGGGTCGGTCCCCGGCAGGGCGGTGGAGGAGCCGGAGATCGTGACCACCTCGGCGCCGCTGCCTGCCTCCCCGGTCGGCACCACGCCGAAGAACACCGCGCGCGCTCCTGGACCGAGCTTGACGCCGGCCATCCCGCCCCCGGAGCGACCCTGCGGGCGGACGGATGCCGCCGGGAAGTGCAGCAGCTGGGCGTCATTGGTGATGAAGGTCAGCTCGTGGGTCTCGCTGGTCAGCTCCACCGCGCCGACCAGGCTGTCGCCGGGCTCGAGCCGGATCACCTCCCAGGCGTCCCGCCCCAGCACCTCCGGGTTGACCCGCTTGACCACGCCGCGGGCGGTTCCCAGCGCCAGGCCCAGGGAGGTCTCCGCCAGCGTGGTCAGGCACAGGACGCGCTCGTTGCCCTCCAGGGTGACCAGCTCGGACACGTGGGTGCCACCCTGCAGGTTGGGCGCGTTGGCCGTCGACGGCACCGTCGGCAGGTCGAGGGCGTTGATCTTGATCAGCCGGCCGGCCGAGGTGACCACGCCGAGGTCGCCGCGGGCCGTACCCAGCACCGCCGAGACGAGCACGTCGTGGTTGGCCCGCTGCCCACCCGCCGGGAGGGGGTCTCCGTGGTCGGTCCGGGCCAGCAGCCCGGCCGAGGACAGCAGCACCCAGCACGGGTCGTCGGCGATCTCCAGCGGGTCCGCCGACGTGGTCGCCGCCACGCCGCTGGCGGCCAGCAGGATGGTGCGGCGCGGAGTGCCGTGCTGCTTGGCGATCTCGGCCAGGTCGACACTGACGACGGTCCGCAGCTGCTCGGGGTTCTCCAGGATCTCGGTCAGCTCGGCGATGGTGGCCTGCAGCGCGTCGCGCTCGGTCTCCAGCTCGATGGTGGAGTACTTCGTCAGCCGGCGGAGCGGCATCTCCAGGATGTAGTTGGCCTGGATCTCCGACAGGTCGAACGCCTCGATCAACCGGGCCCGGGCGTGCGCGGTGTCGTCGCTGCCCCGGATGATCGCGATCACGTCGTCGATGTCCAGGATGGCGATCAGCAGACCCTCGACCAGGTGCAGCCGGTCCAGAGCCCTGGTGCGCTCGAACTCGGTGCGTCGGCGGGTGACCTCGTAGCGGTGCTCGAGGTAGACCGTCAGCATCTCCTTGAGCGACAGGGTGCGCGGCTGCCCGTCGACCAGCGCCACCGAGTTGATCGCGAAGGAGTCCTCCAGCTTGGTGCCCCGGAAGAGCTGCTCGAGGATCGCCTCGGGATTGAAGCCGTTCTTGATCTCGATCACCAGCCGGGTGCCGTTGGTCAGGTCGGTCAGGTCCTTGACGTCGGCGATGCCCTGCAGCTTGCGACCGGTGACCAGGGTCTTGATCTGCTCGATCACCCGCTCCGGACCGACCATGTACGGCAGCTCGGTGACGACGATGCCCTTGCGCCGCGGGTGCACCTGCTCGATCCGGGTGGTGGCCCGGATCCGGAAGCTGCCCTTGCCCGTGGCATACGCGTCCCGGATCCCGTCCAGTCCGATGATCTTGCCGCCGCCCGGCAGGTCTGGTCCCGGGATGAAGCGCATCAGGGTGTCGAGCTGGGCGTCGGGGTGCTTGATCAGGTGCCGCAGCGCCTGGATCACCTCGACCAGGTTGTGCGGCGCGCAGTTGGTGGCCATCCCGACAGCGATCCCGGCGGCGCCGTTCACCAGCAGGTTGGGGAAAGCTGCCGGCAGCACCGTGGGCTCGGTGTCCTTGCCGTCGTAGTTGGGCTTGAAGTCGACGGTGTCGGAGTCCAGGCCGTCGGTCATGGCCAGGGCCGCCGGGGCCATCCGGCACTCGGTGTAGCGCATGGCGGCCGGCCCGGCGTCGGGGGAGCCGAAGTTGCCGTGGCCGTCGACCAGCGTCAGCCGCATCGTCCAGGCCTGGGCCGTGCGGACCAGGGCGTCGTAGATGGCGCCGTCACCGTGCGGGTGGTACTTGCCCATCACCTCACCGACCACCCGGGCGCACTTCACGTGGCCGCGGTCCGGTCGGACCCCCATCTCCTGCATCGAGTAGAGGATCCGTCGCTGGACCGGCTTGAGCCCGTCCCGGGCGTCGGGCAGGGCCCGGGAGTAGATGACGGAGTACGCGTACTCCAGGAAGCTGGTCTGCATCTCCGACGACACGTCGATGTCGACGATCTTCTCGATGAAGTCGTCGTCGACCGGCGGTGGGGTGCGGCGAGCCATGCGCTGATTCTGCCCGGTCCCGCGCCGGGCTTGCGCTTCCGGCGCGTGTCGGAGCACCATCGCCGGATGACGCTGCAGATCTCCACGGTCCTGCGACCCGTCGGTCCGGCCACGGCGCTGGAGCTCACCGACGCCCAGGTGGCCGAGCTCGGCGGCGGTCGGCGGGCGGCGGTGCGGGTCACCATCGGCGACCGTACGGCGCGGCTCCGGCTGGCCGGGATGGGAGGCCAGAACCTGATCGGGCTGTCCAAGGCGGCGCGGGCCGAGCTGGGGGTCGACATCGGGGACCCGGTCACGGCGACGGTCGAGCTGGACGACGCGGAGCGGGTGGTGGAGCTGCCCGCGGACCTCCGCGCGGCGCTGGAGGCCGATCCGCGAGCGATGGCCGCCTTCGAGGCCCTCACCCCGTCGCGCCGCAAGGAACAGGTCCGCGGCATCGTCGAGGCCAAACGGCCCGAGACCCGCGCCAGGCGCATCGCCGCCGCGGTCGCGGACCTCAGCTGAGGAAGGGCCGCAGCTGCTCGGTGACGGCCGCGCGGCGGGCGCGCTCGTGCCCGTACAGCAGTCCGTAGGTGAAGCCGTTGTGACCGCTCCGGTTGCCCACCCGGACCCCCTCGCTGCGGAGGAACTCCGCAGCCACGATGCTGTCCTGGTGATCGCCGAGGACGTCCTGCAGGTCCTTGCGCCCGGCGATGATCTTGTCGGCCTTCTTGCCCAGGACCGGGGCGGCGAGCTCGGCGGCGTAGCGGGCGCGCTTCCCCGCCTTGCGCGCCGCGTGCAGCAGGTGATCGGCCCCGGGGTCCCCGGTGAGCTGGGCCTCGATGGCCCGGTCGAGTCGCTTGTCGAGTGCCTTGGCCGCGCGCTTCACGTACGCCTTCGCCGCGACTCCAGGCGCCTTGGCCTCCGGGGTCAGCGGTGCGTCGCTGCGCCAGCGGTGCAGCTCGGCCAGCAGCCGGCGGTAGCGGTCGTCGTCCAGCGCGGCGTGCACGGCGTCCCAGGCCACCTTCCGCCGGGTGCTGAGCTCCGTCTGGATCTGGGCCGCGACCGCACCCACCACGAGCTCCGGTGGCAGCTCGGCCAGGTCGGCCAGCAGCCGCGCCTCCAGCACCTCGAGATCCCGCACCTCGCCCAGCAGACCCGCGAACCACACCAGCTCGTCACTCAACCCGCCGGCCCGAGCCACGTCGATCAGGTCGTCGTAGGTCCGCAGGGTGCTGCGGAGCCGCCGGGCCGCGACCCGGGTCGCGTGGATCACCGGCTCACGCTCGCGCAGTGCCTGCTCGGCCTCGATCAGCACCGTGCACTGCTCGGCCAGGTAGGCGCGGACCAGGTCGCCCACGGACTGCGGGGAATCGGCCATCGGAAGATCCTCGTCTCGGGTGGTTCGTCATCGGCCGGGTGCCGACCCGACCTTCTACCGCATCCGGGTGACTAGCCGGGGTCGGTGTCGCGGAACTCGGCCGCCGGACGCTCGCCCGACGCGCTCCGCGCCGCCTCCGCGTCCCGCAGCTCGACGCGCCGGATCTTGCCGCTGATCGTCTTCGGCAGCTCGGCGAACTCGATCCGGCGGATCCGCTTGTAGGACCCCAGGTGCTCGCGGCAGTAGGTCAGGATGGAGCGCGCCGTGGCCGCGTCGGGTGGATACCCCTCCGCCAGCACCACGTACGCCTTCGGCACCGCCAACCGCAGCTCGTCCGGGGCCGGCACCACGGCCGCCTCGGCCACCGCCGGGTGCTCGATCAGCACCGACTCCAGCTCGAACGGGCTGATCCGGTAGTCGCTGGCCTTGAACACGTCGTCGGCACGACCGACGAACGTCAGGTAGCCGTCCGCGTCCCGCGACACCACGTCACCGGTGTGGTAGACCGCGCCGGCGAACGCCTCCGCGTTCAGCTCGTCGGCCGGCACCCCGGCCCGTTCCGCGTAGCCGGCCATCAGGGGCACCGGGCGCGGGTCCAACGACAGGCACAGCTCGCCCTCGTCGTCCCGGTGGTCACCGGTGACCGGGTCGACCAGCACCACCCGGTAGCCCGGGAGCGGCCGGCCCATCGAGCCGGGACGGACCTCCGCGCCCGGCGGGTTGCCGACCTGGGCGGTGGTCTCGGTCTGGCCGTAGCCGTCCCGGACGGTGAGACCCCACGCCTGGCGGACCTGCTCGATCACCTCCGGGTTCAGCGGCTCGCCGGCCGACAGCACCTCGCGCAGCGAGTGCCGGGCCGAGGCGAGGTCGTGCTGGACGAGCATCCGCCACACCGTCGGCGGTGCGCAGAAGGTCGTCGCCCCGGTGTGCGCGAGCACGTCCAGCAGCTGCCGGGGGTCGAAGCGGGCGTAGGTGTACACCAGCACCGTCGCGCCGGCCAGCCAGGGGGCGAACACGTTGCTCCAGGCGTGCTTGCCCCACCCGGGCGAGGAGATGTTGAGGTGCACGTCACCGGGCTGCAGGCCCATCCAGTACATCGTCGACAGGTGGCCGATCGGGTAGGACACGTGGGTGTGCTGGACCAGCTTCGGTAGCGCGGTGGTCCCGGAGGTGAAGTAGAGCAGGGTGAGGTCGCCGGCCTTGCTTGCCCCGGGCAGGTGCCCGTCGGCGCCCAGGAACTCGTACGCCCGGCGGTAGTCCACCCACCCGTCGGGGACGGTCACCTCCTCCGAGCTGCCCACCGCGGAGCTGCCCACCGCGATCTTGCCCAGCGGCAGGGACAGGTGGGCGAACCGGTCGGCCTCCGCCCCGGCCGCCACCAGGAGCCGCGCCCCGCCCCGGTCCACCCGGTCGGCCAGGTCGGCCGCCGACAGCTGCGGGGTGGCCGGGATGATCACCGCGCCGAGCCGGATGGCGGCCAGCATCAGCTCCCACAGCGGCACGCAGTTGCCCAGCACCATCAGCACCCGGTCGCCGCGCCGGAGACCGAGCTCGGCCAGCAGGTGGGCGGTGGCGATGGAGCGGGCGGACAGCTCGGCGAAGGTCAGCTTCGTCTCCTGGTCGCCGTCGATCACCCACAGCGCGACCCCGTCCGGGTTCTCCGCCGCGAGCCCGTCGAACCAGTCGGTGGCGAAGTTGTAGATCGGCGGTTCGGGCCAGCTGAAGCCGGCCGCGGCGACCTCGTAGTCGGTGCGGTGCTGGAGCAGGAAGTCGCGGGCGGCGCGGACGGCACAGTTCAGCGGCATCGTCGAGACCTCCGGGGGGCGAGGCGAGGAGACCGCAGCGAGGAGCGGTCCACGTTCTCGACACGCTACTGCGTCGCGACCGGGCACCCCGACGGCGTCGACCGGCCGGACGGCCCGCGTCACCCCTGGCCGGGCCGCCAGGACGGCCAACGTGCCCTCGCCCATGCCGCCCACGACGCGTGTCCGGCCGGGACGGCGGGGATCGTGCCGTCGCGCAGCTCGTCGACGTCCGGGGCCTGGAACCGGGTGTGCCACTGGCGCAGCTCGGCGTCGGACATCTCGAACTGAGCCGGGTCGCCTCCGGACCGGGCGGTGATGCGGCGGCGCTGCTCGTCGTAGCCGATCGGCAGGTAGACGACCTCGGTGCGCAGACCGCGGGCCGCGGCGATCCAGCGGAGGGCCGAGCGCTCGTCGGTGCCCCAGAACCCGAAGTCGAGGACGACGTCGAGACCGAGGTCGGCGGCTCGCAGACCGATCTCGATCAGCTTGCCCTCCAGGCGGTCACGGTGGGCGGCCCGCTCGGCCGATCGCCATCGGGTCGGGCTGTCACGATCGAACACCGCCATCTGCCACTCGTCCGGCGTCAACCGCAGCGCCGACCGCTCCGCCTCCAGCTCCCTGGCTCGGGTGGTCTTGCCGGCCCCCGGCAGCCCGACGATCAGGAAGACGGTCATCCGGCGACGCTAGTCCCCCGGGCCGCGACGCCGCGCGGGCCGCACCGGGCCGCGGCTAGCATCCAGGCCCATGATCACCTTCGCGGCCGGCTCGGACGACCTCGACGACCTGCGCGACCGGCTCAGCGCCGCTCCGGACGTGAGCGGGGACGTGACCCTGGTCGCGATCGACGACGAGGGAACCGACCTGGGTGCGGTCGAGGGCGCGGTGCAGTGGGGCGGGGACGCCGAGAAGCTCGCCACCCTGCTGGCCCGGGCCCCGCAGGTGCGGTGGCTGCACAGCCCGGGCGCCGGGGTCGAGAGCTGGCCGCTGGCCGAGCTGCGCCGCCGGCAGATCACGCTGACCAACGCCGCCGGCGTGTTCGCGATCCCGATCGCGGAGTGGGTGCTGTCGGTGATGCTGTCGGCGGTCACCCGGGCGCGGGAGGTCGACGCGGCCCAGCGGGAGCACCGGTGGGCCGACGACCTGGTCAGTGGTGAGCTGCACGGCCGCACGCTGCTGCTGCTCGGCGCCGGCGGGATCGGTCAGCAGGTCGTGGACCGCGCGGCGGCGTTCGGGATGCGGATCTGGGCCGCCAGCCGGAGCGGTCGCGCCGTGCCCGGTGCGGAGCGGTCCCTTGCCGGCGACGCCTGGCGGGACGCCCTGCCCGCGGCGGACGTCGTGGTCAGCACGGTGCCGCTGACCGCGCAGACCCGTGGGCTGGTGACGGCCGCCGACATCGCACGGCTGCGCTCCGACGCGTGGTTCGTCAACGTCGGCCGGGGCGGCACGGTGGACGAGGAGGCGCTCCTCGACGCGGCCGCGGCGGGCCGGATCGGCGGAGCCGCCCTCGACACCTGGTTGACCGAGCCGCTCCCGGCCGACCACCGGGCGTGGGCCCTGGAGAACGTCGTCGTCTCGCCCCACCGTTCCGGGTCGTCGGCGGCCGGGCGGGACCGCGGCCTGGACCTGCTCGCCGACAACATCCGTCGGTTCTCGGCGAACGAGTCGTTGCGCAACGTGGTCGACCTGGACGCCGGCTACTGAGCCGGTCGCCCCTCGGACCCCTGGCGCCCGTCCAGGCGCACGTCGGGGGCACCGAGACGCGCCGCGTCGGCCGACCGGTCGTCGGGTTGGTGCTGCGACTCCCGCTCGGCGTCCACCCGGGCCGTGTAGTGCGCGATCTCGCGCCCCACCTGGGCCTCGTCCCACCCGAGTGCCGACGCCACCAGGCCGGCGACCTCGGTGGCCGCCGCGACCCCGCGGTCCCAGGTCTCGATCGAGATCCGCGTCCGCCGGGCCAGGATGTCGTCCAGGTGCAGGGCCCCCTCGTGGGTGGCGGCGTAGAGGGCCTCCACCGCCAGGTAGCCCGGCGCCGAGGCCAACGGCCGACCCAGCTCGGGGCGCTCGGCGATCAGCGCGAAGAGCTCGGCGGTCAGTGACCCGTAGCGGTTGAGCAGGTGCTCGACCCAGTCGGTCGACAGGCCGGAGTCCGCCGCCAGCCGGGCCCGGGTGTTCCACAGCGCCCGGTAGCCGTCGGCCCCCAGCAGCGGGACCTCCGCCGTCACCGACGGCGTGGCCGCCGCCGCCGCCGATGCTCCGCCGGGCACCGCGGCCAGCTCCCGGACCGCCACGTCGACGGCATCGGCGGCCATCACCCGGTACGTCGTGTACTTGCCCCCGGCGACCGTGACGAGACCCGGCACGGGGGTGGCGACGGCGTGCTCGCGGGACAGCTTGGAGGTCGAGTCCGACTCACCGGCCAGCAGCGGCCGCAGCCCGGCGTACACCCCCATCACGTCGTCACGGGTCAGCGGCTGCGCGAGCAGCCGGTTGACCTGGCCGAGCAGGTAGTCGATGTCGGCGCTGCTGGCGGCGGGGTGCGCGAGGTCGAGGTCCCAGTCGGTGTCGGTGGTGCCGATGATCCAGTGCTGGTGCCAGGGGATCACGAAGAGCAGGCTCGACTTCGTCCGGGTGATCAGCCCGCAGCCGGCGTCGATCCGGTCCCGGGGAACGAGCAGGTGGACGCCCTTGGAGGCCCGCACCCGGAACGACCTGGCCGGCTGCAGACCGCTCGGGCTCAGCAGCTGGGCGAGCTGGTCGATCCACACCCCGGCGGCGTTGATCACGGTGCGTGCCCTGATCTCGATCTCGCGGCCGGACTCCAGGTCCCGGACGCGCACGCCGGCGACCCGTCCGCCGCGGCCCCGCGCCGGACCGTCCGGATCGGCCAGGAACCCCACCACCCGCGTGCTGCTGGCCACCGCGGCACCGAAGTGGGCAGCGGTCCGGGACAGCATCATGGTGTGCCGTGCGTCGTCCACCTGGCCTTCGTAGAAGGCGATCGAGCCGCGGATCACCGACGGGTCGCCGGACCCGAACAGCTCGATCGTCCGGCGCCGGCCCAGGTGCCGCAGGTGGCTCGGCACGCCGCGGCCGGCTCCCATCACGTCGTAGACGCCGATGCCCAGCCCCGCGTACGCGCGGTCGATCCCGGTCTTCAGCAGCGGGTAGATGAACCGGACCGGCTTGGCCAGGTGCGGCGCCAGCGTCTCCAGGGCCAGCTTGCGCTCCTGCAGCGCCTCGAAGACGAGCCGGAAGTCGAGCTGCTCCAGGTAGCGCAGACCGCCGTGGAACAGCTTGGTCGACCGGCTGGACGTGCCGGAGGCGTAGTCCCGGGCCTCGACCAGACCCACCGTCAGACCCCGGGTGGCGGCGTCCAGCGCCGCCCCGGCCCCGGTCACCCCGGCCCCGATGACGAGCACGTCGAAGTCGTCGGCCGCCAGCCGCTCCAGCGCCTGGGTCCGCGACGAGGGGGAGAGGGGAGTGGTGGGGCTGAGCACGCGATCGCCTCCGGGGTGGGTCGGTGGTGGAGCCGGACCGATCCAGCGGTCCGCGATCCACCGTACGGGGCCGTGGGGAGCCCGGGGGACAGGCATCTCGCCGGCTCCCCACGCCCTGGTGCGGACCCGTAGTGTGACCCTCGTGCCCGAGAGCCTGAACCCTCCCGGCTACCCGACGGAGTGGGAGGCCGACGTCCTGCTCGCCGACGGTGGCGTCGCGCGGCTCCGCCCCATCCGGCCGGCCGACGCGGACTTGCTGGTGCGGTTCTACGACCGGGTCTCGCCGGAGTCGAAGTACCTGCGCTTCTTCGCGCCCTACCCCCGGCTGAGCAGCCGGGACGTGGCCCGCTTCACCCAGGTCGACTACGTCGACCGGGTCGCCCTGATCATCACGCTCGGCGAGCAGATGATCGGCGTCGGACGCTACGACCGGGTGGAGAACGACCAGGCCGAGGTCGCCTTCCTGGTCGAGGACGCCCACCAGGGGCGCGGCATCGCCCAGCTGCTGCTCGAGCACCTGGCCGAGGCCGCCCGGGAGCGCGGGATCACCAAGTTCGTGGCCGAGGTGCTGCCGGAGAACCGCCGGATGGCCCAGGTGTTCGCGGATGCGGGCTACCGGGTGCAGAAGGGCTACGAAGACGGGGTGCTGATGGTGGAGTTCGCCATCCTGCCCACCGACACCTCGGTCGGGGTGATGGAGCGCCGCGAGCACCGGGCCGAGAGCCGGTCGATCCGCCGGTTGCTGACCCCGGACCGCGTGGTGCTGCTCGGCCCCGGCAGCCGGGTCCAGGAGCTGGTGGTGGCCACCGTCAGTGGCGGCTTCCGCGGCGAGGTGATCGCGGTCAGCACCGACAGCTGCCCGGTCTCCGGGGTGCCGCTGGCGAGCTCGATCGCGACCGTGGAGGGCCGGATCGACCTGGCCGTGGTCTCGGTCCCGACCGACCAGCTCGGCGGTGTGGTGATCGACGCCGCCCACAAGGGCGCCCACGGGCTGGTGGTGCTCACCGGCGGCGGCGACGGCGGGCACGACAACCGGACGGTGGTCAACCTGGCCCGGGCGTACGGCGTGCGGGCGGTCGGGCCGGACGCCCTCGGGCTGATCAACACCGACTCCGAGGTGGGGCTGAACGCCAGCCCCGCGCCGATGCCGCGGCCCGGCGTGGTCGGGATGTTCTGCCAGTCGGCGGCGATCGGGGTGTCGCTGCTGAACTACGCGGTGGAACGGGACCTCGGCCTGTCCTCGTTCCTGTCCACCGGGGACTTCGCCGACGTGACCGCCAACGACGTGATGCAGTTCTGGGAGGACGACGAGGCCACCTCCGCCTGCCTGCTGTCCCTGGACTCGATCGGCAACCCGCGCAAGTTCACCCGGATCGTGCGCCGGCTGGCCCGGCGCAAGCCGGTGGTCGTGTTCTCCCCGGGGCGGGCCGACCGGGCCGACCACTACGGCGTCCGCGGTGGTCTGGGGCACGCGGAGGAGGCCGCGGTCGACGCGCTGTTCCGGCAGAACGGCGTGATCGTCAGCCACCGCCGACAGGGCATGATCGACGCGGCCCGGGTGGTCTCCCGGCAGCCGCTGCCCAAGGGCCCGCGGGTGCAGCTGATCACCAACTCCGCCACCCTGGCCCGGCAGATGGCCGCGACGGCCGAGGCGGCCGGACTCGTGCTCAAGCCGGAACCGCTGATCCTGGCCACCAACGCCGGGGCCGACGAGTTCCACACCGCCGCCGACGAGGCCCTCGCCGACGGCACCTGCGACTCGGTCGTCTGCACCGCCGTCTCCCCGTACGGGCGTGACGACGACGTGGAGGAGGCGCTGGAGGAGCTCGCCGCCTACGCCGAGAAACCGCTCATCTGCGTCCTGCTCGACTTCCGCGGTCCGATCCCGGCGAGCGACGACCGCGACGGGATGGGGCAGCTGGTCACCTTCTCCTCCCCGGGTGACGCGATCCGGGCCCTCGGCTCGATCACCGAGTACGCCGGCTGGCTGGCTCGCGACCCCGGTGCCGTGCCGCTGCTGGACATCGACGAGCAGGCGGCCAAGCGGCTGGTGAACCGGGTCCTCGCCCAGCACCCGGCCGGCCGCGCGCTCACCCAGGACGAGGCGGCCCGGCTGCTCGGCGCGTACGGCATCGAGCTGGTCACCAAGACCGAGGTGCACACGCTGGAGGAGGCCGTGGCCACCGCCGAGGCGCTCGGCTGGAACGTGGTGCTGAAGGCGTCGGCCCCGGGGCTGCGGGCCCGGCCCGACCAGGCGGCGGTCTACCGCAACCTCGACGACGCCGACGAGCTGGCGTACGCGTGGCAGGACCTCACCGAGGTGGTGTCGGTGCTCGGTTTCGACCGCGAGCAGGCGATCGCCGCAGCCAGTCCGGTGATCCAGAAGATGGCGCCCCCCGGGGTGGCCCTGGTCATCCGCTCCCGGGAGGATGCCGCCTTCGGCCCGATCCTGTCGCTCGGTCTGGACGGTCTGGCGAGCGAGCTGCTCGGCGACGTGGTGCACCGGGTGCCGCCGCTGACCACTGTCGACGCCGCCGGCATGGTCCGGGGGCTGCGGGCGGCGCCGCTGCTGTTCGGCCGGGAGAACTCGCCGGGGGTCAAGGTGGCGGCGGTGGAGGACCTGCTGCACCGGGTGGCCCAGCTCGCCGACGACCTCCCGCAGCTGGCCGCGCTGACCCTGAGCCCGTGCGTCGCGTCCCTCACCGGGATGGCCGTGCTGGGGGCTGCGGTGCGGCTCGCCCCGACCGACGACCAGCGCGATCCGATGGCCCGGGTGCTGTGAGGGGAACGGAGCGACTGCGTCGCGGCTTGCGCATGGCAGGATCTATCCCCATGAGGTTGGACGCCGTGCGGCGGGACCTGAGGTCGGAGATCGAGGCCCAGGGCTACTTCCCGGATCTGGTCGAGGACACCGTCGCCCTGGCGCTGGCCGGGGAGGACCTGGTGGACTTCGTCGTCCACCACGAACCGACGTTCAGCCACGACGAGATCCACCGGCACGTCACCGTGCTGGCCCTGACCGAGACCCGGCTGATCGTCGGGCACACCGACGACCAGCCCGCCGAGCCGCCGAACACCGGCTCGTACGCCGCGTCGTCGACGGAGTCCGTGGCGCTCGGCACGATCGGCACGGTCACCCTCACCCGGGTCGTCGCCGACCCGGAGAAGTTCCGGGCCGGGGCGGGGCGGGTCGACGAGACCTGGCTGTCGGTCGGCTGGGGCGCCATGCGGCGGATCGACCTGGAGCAGGCCGGCTGCGCCGATCCCGACTGCGAGGCCGACCACGGCTACACCGGCACGATGGCCGGAGACGACCTGACCGTGCGGATGAGCGCGGCTGCCGACGGCGAGGACCGGGTGGCCCGGCTGGTGCGGTTCGCCACCACGCTGCAGCGCGTCACCGCCCGGTGATCGTCCCGGCGTATGGGTCGGCGACGATCGCCGACCTGATGCCGAGCATCGGCGCGCACCTCGGCGTCCCCGGCTGCCGGGAGGACGTGCTGGGACTGCCGAACGCCGAGCGCTACGTCGTGGTGCTGGTCGACGGTCTGGGCTGGCACCTGGTCCGTGGCGCGATCCGGGACGCGCCCTACCTGGCGTCGCTGCTGGGCGACGGCAAGCCGATCACCGCCGGCGTGCCGAGCACCACGGTGACCAGTCTGGCGTCGCTCGGCACCGGGCTGCCGCCCGGTCAGCACGGCATGGCCGGCTACACCTCGCGGGTCCCCTCGACCGGGGAGATCCTCAACGCGCTGACCTGGGAGTCCGACCTCGTCGCCCGCTCGTACCAGTCGAAGCCGACGCTGTTCGAGCGCGCCGCGGAGGCCGGCGTCGCGGTCAGCTCGGTGGCCCTGGAGCGGTTCGAGTTCAGCGGGCTGACCGAGGCGGGTCTGCGCGGACCGGACTTCGTCGGGTACGCCGAGGAGCGCGACACCGAGCGACGGATCGCCCTGACCGTGGCGGCCGCCCAGCGCGGTCGGAGGTCGTTGGTCTACGCGTACGAGCGTGAGCTCGACCACACCGGCCACGTAGAGGGCTGCGGCTCGTCCAGCTGGCTGCGGCACCTGTCCCGGGTCGACGACATGATCGAGCGGCTCCGCGCGGAGCTGCCCGACGACGTGGTGCTGATCGTGACCGGGGACCACGGCATGGTCGACGTGCCGCAGGAGCACCAGATCCTGGCGGAGGACGTGCCGGACCTGATGGCCGGGGTCGACGCCCTGGCCGGGGAGGGCCGGTTCCGACAGCTGTACGTGGACCGCGACTCCCCGGCGGCCGTGGCGGCGCGGTGGGCGGATCACCTGGGGGACCGGGCGTGGGTCCGGACCCGGGAGCAGGCGATCGAGGACGGGTGGTTCGGCCCGGTCGACCCGGCCCTGGTCGAGCGGTGGGGTCACGTGCTGGTGGCCCTGCAGACCGACTGGGCGGTGATGACGCGGCAGTTCCCGCGGGAGCTGTCCCTGGTCGGGATGCACGGCTCGCTCACGCCCGCCGAGATGACCGTGCCCCTGTTCGTCGACTGAGCGCGGCCCTCGCGGATCAGCGGGGGAGGCCGGTGGCGTCGAACCAGCCGGCCCGGTCGGTCGGGTCGGGGGCGAGTCGCAGGTCCCGGACCACTGTGGCCAGCAGCGACCGGCCGACCCCGGGCTGCACCGGGATCTGGTCGTCGGACTGGCCCGCGGTGACGCAGATGCTCTGGTCGGGCCCCAGACACCGCTCGGTGGCGATGCCCTGGTCGGCGTCGGAGGTCTTCGGACCGATCAGCAGGATGGGCCAGTAGCTGTCCTGCGGGGGGTCGAGCACCACGAACGGGCCCCAGTCGGGCTCGGCGAAGGCCTCGCCGACCGTACGGATCCGGTAACCCTCCGGCAGGGCGTCCAGCATGAAGGGCAGCAGCTGCCGTCGGTCGGTGAAGCGGACGGTGGCGGCCACCTGCTGGAGGCCGGCCACGGGTACCGGCCGGTTCGGGCACGACACGGTGGCCCAGGCCTCGTCGCCGTACTGCCAGGCCAGGATGAGGTTGTTCCCGCCGGTGTCGATCAGCTCGCCGGGTCTGCCCCCGACGCTGGTCGCCCGCGAGTCCCCCCGGGCGGGGAGCTGCTCCTCGCCCGGGACGGTCGACACCGTCACCAGGCAGGTCGTCTCCTCGTCGTCCGGCCCGGGAAGGACCACGTTGGTCTGCTCGTAGTCGGGGTAGATGGCCCGGTAGGTGATGCGCCAGTCCTCGAGGGGACGGACCTCGTGGCTGAACCGCCACTCGGTGGCCGGTTTGACGTCGGCCGGCAGCCGCGGGAGCACGAGGGTCGGGAGGGCGACGGCGGCCAGCACCACGAGCGTCGCCGCGGTCAGCAGGCCCGTGCGTCGTCCCCGCTGGGTGCGGACCCGCCGGACCGTGTCGGCGAACCGGTCGGCGACGGTCGCCGGCGCCGGGGCCAGAGCCGTCAGCTCGGCGATCTCCGGGTCGTGGGCGCCGGGCGGGATCTCGGCCAGGTCGGAGGCCACCCGCTTCGCGGGCCGGTCCAGGAGACAGGCGATCTCACCGGTGGTGAGGCGCTCGCCGTCGCGCAGCACGACAGCCGCCCGGGCGGGTCCGGTCAGGGCGTCCAGCCCGGACCGGACCGGTGGGAGGGAGCGGCCCAGCGGGGAGGCCAGGAAGGTGCGGACGACTGACGCCCGCAACCGCGGGCTCGGGTCCAGCTCGCCGGCCAGAGCGGTCCAGGACCGGTCCCGGGCCAGGGCCTGCGTCACCAGGTCGACAGCTCCGGGCCGCGAACCGGTCAACGCCGCGGCCAGACCCAGGGTGGGACCCAGGTCCCGCAGCAGCCACTCCGGCAGCGCGGCGGGTGGGCGGGGCATGAGCGAAGGGTACGTCGGGGTGGTCAGCCCGGCAGGTCGTCGGCGTCGAACCAGGTGCGCGGATCGGTGACGTCCGCGGCCCGCTGCAGGAGTCCGGACACCTCGTCCAGTGCTCGGCCGGCAGCGGGTTCCCGCGTCGACCAGGAGGCCGTCAGGCAGATCTCGTCGGGTCGCGGCACCACCGTCCGGGCGGTCCGCACCGTGCCGTCGGCCGGGAAGCACCGGTCCGCGGGCTCCGGCCGGCCGGAGCTCACCACGATGGTCGGCGCGGCCGAGACGTCGTCGGGCGCGAGCTCCACCAGCACCTCACGGGCGGCCGGTCCGGTCCAGCTGACCAGGTCGACGCGGTAGCCCGCGGGCCGCGCGGTCAGCGTGAAGGGCGTCCGCAGCTGCTCGCCGTCGAAGACCACCGCGTCGGCCACCTGCAGCTGCAACGACTCCGGGGTCACCAGGCGCGAGCAGCTGACCACGGCGTGACGCTCGGTGGCGTAGGACCAGACCACGTACGGATCGAGCGCGGGGTCGTCGACGTAGGTGGCGTCGTGGTCCTGCACCCGGACGGGGTGGGTCTCGGCCCGCCGGGCGACCGGTTCCACCCGCTCGGCGAGCGTGATGGTGCAGCTGCCGGGATCGCCGTTGGTGATCGGCAGCCGGATGACCGTCCGCTCCGTGACCGGCGTCAGCAGCCGCTGTTCCACCGACCAGCCGTCGGCCAGCTCGACCCGGTGGGAGAACCGCCACTCCCCGGGCTCCCGGACGTCCGGCGGCAGCAGCCGGGTCGCGAGCGTGGGTAGCACCACGACGCCGATCACCACCAGCGCCCCGACCAGCAGCCCGGCGGCGACCAGTCGCCGCCGCCGCGCCGGCTCCCGGCGGACCTCGCGCGCCGCTGCGGTGTACCGGTCCACGACCACCGCGAGCGACGGCGCGGTGACGGCCGGGGGACCCGCCCCGTGTTCGCGGTCACCCGGCGGTGCGCCGGCCAGGTCGGTCGCCACCCGACGCGTCGGCCGGTCGACGAGGGAGGCGATCTCGCCGATCGTCAGCCGCTCGGTGTCGCGCAGCGCGACCGCCGCGCGGGACGGATCGCCGCCGCCGCGCAGGTAGGTCCGCACCAGGCCCGTTCGCAGCAGCGGCGCCGGGTCGTGACCGACGGGCAGCTGCGTCCAGGACGGGTCCCGCGCCAGAGCCTCGGCGACCAGGTCGGCGGCTTCGGCGGGGGAGTCGGTCAGAGCGGCAGCCAGACGGCGCACCGGCTCGAGCTCGGCCAGCAGCCAGCCGGGGAGGGCGTCGGGCGGGCGCGGCATGCGGGCAGGTTAAGGCACCCGTGGCACGATGCCCCGGTGGCCGAGTTCGTCTTCTTCACCGGACCCATGGACTGCGGCAAGTCGACCCTGGCGCTGCAGTTCGACTACACCCAGTCCGTCGCCGGACGTCGTGGCCGCCTGTTCACCAGCCAGGACCGGGCCGGGGAGGCCACCATCTCCTCCCGGCTGGGGCTGGAGCGACCGGCGGTCGAGGTGACCGCGGAGTTCGACTTCTGGGGCTACCTCGTCGGCCAGCTGACCACGGGGGAGCGGATCGACTACCTGGTCTGCGACGAGACCCAGTTCTACCTGCCGGGGCAGATCGACCAGCTGGCGCGGATCGTGGACGAGCTGGACGTCGACGTGTTCGCCGTCGGGATCCTGACCGACTTCCGCACCCTGCTGTTCCCCGGTTCCCGCCGGCTGGTCGAGCTGGCGGACCGGATCGAGACGCTGCAGGTCCGGTCGCTGTGCTGGTGCGGCAAGCGCGCCACCCACAACGCGCGTACGGTGGCCGGCCGGATGGTCACCGAGGGTGCGCAGGTCGTGGTCGGTGACACCGTGCCCGACGTGGAGGACGGGGACGCGACGGGCGGCGCCACGGCGTACGAGGTGCTGTGTCGCGACCACCACCGACGAGGGGTCACCCGGGTGGTGGCGCAGTCCAGCCGGACCGACCCGCTGCCCTTCGAGCGAGAGGACGAGGACCTGTGAACAACCCCCTGGTGACGGTCGAGGAGCTGGCCGCGGAGCGGGCGACGGGTCGCCCCCTGGTGCTGGCCGACGTGCGCTGGACCCTGAACGGCCCGTCCGGCCGGGCCGACTACGAGGCGGGGCACCTGCCGGGTGCGGTCTACGTGGACCTGGAGGCCGAGCTGACCACCCACGGCCCGTCCGGCGGGCGCCACCCGCTGCCCGACCTCGGCACCTTCCAGCTGGCGATGCGCCGGATCGGCGTCTCGGCCGCCACCCCGGTGGTGGTGTACGACGGGGCGACCTCGCTGGCCGCGTCCCGGCTGTGGTGGCTGCTGACCGACGCCGGTCATCCCTCGGTCCGGGTGCTGGACGGCGGGTTCGCCGGTTGGCGGGCCGCCGGGCAGCCGGTGGAGACCGGCCCCGGTGCCGCGCCGGCACCGGGGGACTTCGTGGTCGCGCCCGGCCACCGTCGAGTGGTCGACGCGGCCGGGGTCGCGGCGCTGCTGGACGGCGAGGTGGCCCTGGTGGACGTCCGTGCCGCCGACCGCTACGCCGGGGAGAACGAGACGATCGATCCGGTCGCCGGTCACATCCCCGGCGCTGTGAGCCGACCCTCCACCCAGAACCTGACCGAGGCGGGTGGCTTCCGGCCGGCGGCCGAGATCGCCGAGCGGTTCGCCGACGTCGTCGGCGAGCCGGTGCTCTACTGCGGCTCCGGGATCACCGCGGCCCACACCCTGCTGGCGCTGGAGTCCGCCGGGCGGACCGGAGCCCTCTACCCGGGCTCGTGGAGCGACTGGATCACCGATCCGGCCCGCCCCCGTGCCACCGGGTCGACGCCCTAGCTCTTCGGGCCGCCGAACACGATCTCGTCCCAGCTCGGCACCGAGGCCCGCTTGCGCCGGACCGGCTTGGGCGCGGCGGCAGGGGTCGGCTGCTCGGGCAGGTCGAGCGGGAGCTCCTGCTCCTCCGGCTCGGTGATCACCCGCTCGGTGGCGGCCGGGGGCGTCACGGTGGCGGCCGGGGGCGTCACGGTGGCGGCCTCGGCGGTGACCTGACCGAACAGGACCGCGTCGAGCAGCGACTCGGCCTCGTCGCGGCGATCCTGACCGGCGACCGGGGGCTCCGGGCGGCCCGGGTCGTCGCTGCCTTCGGGGACCTCGACGTCGCCGTCGTCCTCGCTCGGCTCGACCGGGTAGTCGACCACGATCGCCGGCTCCCACGCCTCCGACCGCAGGGACGGACCGAGCTCCGGCACGGCGGACGCGTCGCTCGGCCTGGTGTCGGTCGGCACCGGGTCGCCGGCGGAGGGCTCGGACCCCGGCGCCACGACCTCCAGCACCGTCTCCTCGTAGATGGTCTCCACCACGAGCTCGACCGGCTCGGCGCCGTCGACGTCCTGGTAGGAGAAGATCTCGGACAGGACGTCCAGACCGGAACCCCCGTCCTCGGAACCCTCGTCCTCGGTCGGCCCGTCCTCGGGCAGCTCCGCCGCGGTCTCGGCCGGGGTCTCGACAGGTCCGGAGCGCGGGGTCCGGGCGAGCTGCACCACCTCCGCGTACGTCACCTCGACCTGGGTCTCCCGCGGGCCGGGGCCGGTGGCCGGTGGGATGTCCTGGATCGCGCGCACCAGGGCCAGCTCGTCGCTCAGGTCGATGGTGGGCTCGGTGTCGTCGTCGGGCTGACCAGGTTGCGGCGTGCGCGCGGGCGGGATGTCGCCGAGCGCCCAACGCCCCTCGTCGTTGCCGGCCACGGAGTAGCGGCCGGCGACATCGAAGTAGAAGACCGCCTGGTGGTCGCTGTCGCCGGTGACGTAGTCCGCGGTGACCGCCCAGCGGCCGTCGTCCAGCCGGTAGGAGTCCCAGCCGACGGTGTCGATGTCGACCCCACGGGTGAGCAGCCGCTCGTTCAGCACCTGACGCAGCGTCCGGTTGGCCGACGTCTCGCCCCGGCGGCGCGCCGACGAGGTCATGGCCAGTCCGGCGACGTGCTCCCGTTCAGCGATCACGGGCGCAGCGAACCGCTCGACCCGGTCGTGGTCGACGCCGGCGACGCGGGCCACGTCTGCTACCGACTCACCCGATCGGATCCGCGTTTGGATCTCGCGCGGGCTGAGTGCGCTCTCCATCTCGATCTCCAGCTGTGTCCTCACCGCGCTGTTGTCGGTGCAGTGTTCGACCAAACCTATCCTGCACGGCCCCCTACGCCGTACGCGACGAGCGGTCCGATGGCCTAGGGTGCGGCGAATGGGCCTGGTACCGGTCGCCCTCGACCTGATCGGCATCTTCGTGTTCGCGTTGTCCGGGGCACTGCTCGGCGTCCGCATCCAGTTCGACATCGTCGGGGTGATCGTCCTCGGTGCCGTCACCGGTCTCGGCGGCGGCATCATGCGCGACGTCCTGATCGGCGACACCCCACCGGCCTCGTTCACCGACTGGCGCTACCTGGCCGTGCCGGTGGTCGCCGCCCTGGTCGCCTTCCGGTTCCATCCGAAGCTGGCCCGGATCGAGCGGTACGTCGACTGGTTCGACGCGATGGGCCTGGGTCTGTTCTGCGTGCTCGGCACGGTCAAGGCGCTCTTCTTCGGGCTGGACCCCATCCCGGCCGCGCTGATGGGCGTTCTTACGGCCATCGGCGGCGGCGTGCTGCGGGACCTGCTGGCCAACCGGATGCCGGTGGTGCTGCGTCAGGACGTGTACGCCATCCCGGCGCTGGCCGGGGCGACGGTGGTGGTGCTCACCTGGGAGGCGGGTGTGTTCCGCGAGTGGGTGCTGGTGCCGGCCGCGGCCCTCTGCATCGCGCTGCGGTTCCTGGCCATGCACCGCCGGTGGAGCGCGCCCCGCGCGTCGGATCTGCGCCGGGACTAGACCCGCCGGGCCCAGGGTCTTGTGACCGAGTTCTAGGGTCGCGGTATGACCGCCATCACGCCGGGCCACGCCGCCCCGGCCACCCCCCCATCTGCTCGGACCAGGGGCCAGCTCCGGGCGAGCGGACACGACACCCGTTCCGTGGCCGAGGAGCTGCGGACCAACCTGATGACCAGGCTGCGCAGCGGCGCGACAGCCTTCCCCGGGATCGTCGGTTTCGACGACTCCGTGCTGCCCGAGCTGGAGACCGCGCTGCTGGCCGGTCACGACCTCGTCCTGCTGGGCGAGCGCGGCCAGGGCAAGACCCGGCTGATGCGCACCCTGACCCAGCTGCTCGACGAGTGGAGCCCCGAGGTCGCCGGCTGCGAGATCCACGACGACCCGTACGAGCCCGTCTGCGTCCGGTGCGTGGCGCTGGCCGCCGAGCTGGGCGACGACCTGCCCATCACCTGGCGCCACCGCGACGACCGCTACACCGAGAAGCTGGCCACTCCCGACACCAGCGTGGGCGACCTGATCGGCGACGTCGATCCGGTGAAGGTGGCGCAGGGCCGCACCCTCGGCGACCCGGAAACCGTCCACTACGGCCTGGTGCCGCGGGCCAACCGCGGGGTGTTCGGGCTGAACGAGCTGCCCGACCTGGCCGAGCGGATCCAGGTCGCGTTGTTCAACGTGCTGGAGGAGCGCGACATCCAGGTCCGCGGCTACTCGCTCCGGCTGCCGTTGGACGTGGTGCTGGTCGCCACCGCCAACCCGGAGGACTACACCAACCGCGGCCGCATCATCACCCCGCTCAAGGACCGGTTCGGCGCCGAGATCCGCACCCACTACCTGTCGGAGCTGGCCGACGAGGTGCAGCTGCTCCGGCAGGAGGCCGTCCTCGTCGCCGAGGTCGGCGACCACCTGCTGGAGGTGCTGGCCCGGTTCACCGCCAGCCTGCGGGAGTCGGCGTCGGTGGACCAGCGGTCCGGGGTGTCGGCCCGCTTCACCATCGCCGCCGCCGAGGCTGTGGCCGGATCGGCCCTGCGTCGCTCCGGTCGCACCGACGACCCCGAGGCGGTGGCTCGGGTCGGCGACCTGCCCTCGGTGCTGCCCACCCTGCTCGGCAAGGTCGAGTTCGAGATGGGCGAGGAGGGTCGGGAGCGCGATGTGCTGGAGCACCTGCTCCGGCTGGCCGTGGCCACCACCTTCCGGGAGCGGCTCGGCGGACTGGACCTGTCGGGCTTCACCGCGGTGTTCGCCGAGGGCGCGGTGGTGGAGACCGGGGACCTGGTCCCCGCGGCGGACCTGCTCTCCCAGCTCGGCACCGTGACCGGACTGGCCAAGGTGCTGGACCGGTTGGGCTACGCGGACTCCGCCGGTCGCGGCGAGGTAGCGGCGGCTGTCGAGTTCGTGCTGGAGGGCCTGCACCTGACCCGCCGGATCGACAAGGACGCCGTCGGTGGCCGGACCGTCTACGGCGCTCGGTGAGCCGTCGTGAGCGCTGACCGCTACGAGAGCCCCGACCCGCACGGCCGGTTCCGCTACGGACCGTGGCGGGGTGGCCGGGACCCGTTGGCGCCGCCGTACGACCTGCGGGCGGCGCTGGACAAGATCGGCGACGACGTCCTGTCGGCCGGCACCGTCCGGGACGCGCTGCGGGAGCTGATGCAGCGCGGGCCGGACGGTCGGGGTGGCCTGGACAAGCTGGCCCAGCGGTTGCGCAAGCTGCGGGCGGCGGCCCGCAAGCGCGGTGACCTGGGCGGCACCCTCGACCAGATCCGGTCCGCGCTGGACCAGGCGCTGGCCGCCGAGCGCGAGCAGCTCGCCGGGATGGACGGCGACGAGCACCGGCTGGCGGAGATGGAGCTGGACACCATCCCCGACGACGTCGCCGGGGCGGTGCGCGCGCTGAGCGACTACCAGTGGCGTTCCGACGAGGCGCGGCAGACGTACGAGGCCATCACCCAGATGCTGCAGCGGGAGGTGCTGGACGCGCAGTTCGCCGGCATGAAGCAGGCGCTGGAGGGCCAGGATCCCGAGGCGATGCAGCAGGTCAAGGACATGCTGGCCGACCTCAACACCCTGCTGGCCAAGCACGCGCGCAACGAGGACACCACCGACGCGTTCGCCGACTTCATGGACAAGCACGGCGAGTTCTTCCCCGAGCAGCCGGAGGACGTCGAGGAGCTCATCGACGCGCTGGCCCGCCGCCAGGCCGCCGCCCAGCGGATGATGAGCTCGCTCAGTCCCGAGCAGCGGGAGCAGCTGGCGCAGCTGATGCAGCAGGCGCTGTCCGACGCCGATCTGGCCTCGGAGATGGCCCAGCTGTCGGACAACCTGCGGGCGCTGCGGCCCGGCCTGGACCGCTCGTCGCCGACCGGCATGGGTCAGGGGGGACAGCCGCTCGGCTACGGGGAGGCGGTCGAGGCCGTCGCCGAGCTCGCCGACCTGGAGGCCCTTGGTCAGCAGCTGTCCCAGGACCGACCGGGATCGACCCTGGACGACGTGGATGTCGACCTGCTGGAGAAGCGGCTCGGCCGCGACGCCGTGGCCGACCTGCAGGGGCTGCGTGACCTGGAGCGGGAGCTGGAGCGGCAGGGGTACCTGACCCGCACCGACGACGGGCTCCGGCTGACGCCGCGCTCGCTGCGCCGGCTGGGCCAGACCGCCCTGAAGCGGGTCTTCGCGCAGCTCGAGGCGTCCGGCCGGGGAGACCACGACGACCGCCGGACGGGGTCGGCCGACGAGCGGACCGGACTGACCCGGCCGTGGGAGTTCGGCGACGAGCTGCCGCTCGACGCCCCGCGCACCGTGGCCAACGCCCTGCGCCGCGCGGGGTTGCCGGCCGGTGGAGGCGGGGTGCGGCTGGCCGTCGAGGACTTCGAGGTGATCGAGACCGAGCGCCGGACCACCGCGGCCGTGGCGCTCTGCGTCGACCTGTCGTACTCGATGGTGCAGGACGGTCGCTGGGGTCCGATGAAGCAGACCGCGCTGGCCCTGAACCACCTGATCGAGACCCGCTTCCGGCAGGACTCGCTGCAGGTGATCGGGTTCAACCGGTACGCCCGCCGACTGACCCCGCTGCAGCTGGCCGAGGTCGAGCCGGACTGGATCCAGGGCACCAACCTGCAGCACGCGCTGATGCTGGCGGCCCGCCACCTGCGCCGCCATCCGGACGCCGAGCCGGTGGTGCTGGTCGTCACCGACGGCGAGCCCACGGCGCACCTGGCCGAGGACGGGGAGGCGCAGTTCCAGTGGCCGACCACGTCGGCCACCCTGCGGGCCACCGTGGCCCAGGTCGACGAGCTGTCCCGCTACGGCGCGACGCTCAACACCTTCATGCTGGGCGAGGACCCCGGGCTGGCCCGTTTCGTCGACGCCATCGCCCGACGGTCCGGCGGCCGGGTGTTCACGCCTGACATCGGACGGCTGGGGGAGTACGTGGTGGCCGACTACCTCTCGGCTCGACGGGGGCGTCGATGACCGGCGGTCGCGTGACAGTGGTCGGCGCCGGTCTGGCCGGGATCGCCTGCGCCCGGACGCTGCAGCGGGCGGGCGTCGACGTAAGGGTGCTGGAGCGCGGGCGGCGGGTCGGCGGTCGGATGGCCAGCCGGCGGATCGACGACCGACCGGTCGATCTCGGTGCTTCCTACCTCACCGTGTCCGATGACGCCTTCGCCGCGGTGGTGGACGACTGGGCCGCCCGCGGCCTGGCCCGGCCCTGGACCGACACCTTCGCCGTGGCCGGTGGCGAGCCGAAGAGCGGACCGCTGCGCTGGGGTGCGGCCCACGGGCTGCGCTCGCTGGTGGAGGACCTGGCCGACGGGCTGGACGTCGCGCTCGAGACTCCGGTCAGCACGGTCCGGCGCGCCGGCGACGGGTGGCTGGTGGACGACGACACCACCGACGCGGTGGTGCTGGCCATGCCCGATCCGCAGGCTCGCCGGCTGCTCGCGCCGGACGTGGCCGAGGCACTGCCGGCGGATGGGACCTTCGCCCCGGTGCTGGCCCTGGCGGCCCGGTGGCCGGAGCGGGTCTGGGACTTCGACGGGCTGTTCGTCAACGACCACCAGGTCCTGGACTGGGTGGCCGACGACGGTCGGCGGCGCGGCGACGACGCCCCGGTGCTGGTCGCCCACTCCGGCGCCGACTTCGCGTCGCGGCACCTGGACGACCCGCAGGCGGCCGGTCCGGAGCTGGCCGGTGCGCTGGCCGACCTCCTCGCTGCACCGCTCCCGTCGAGCACCTTCGTGCACCGCTGGACGTTCGCCAAGCCGTCCGGGTCCCGGTCGGAGTCGTACGCCCTGGTCGACGGGCTCGGACTGTGCGGCGACGGCTGGTCGGAGAAGCCGCGGGTCGAGTCCGCGTACCTGTCCGGACGGGCCCTGGCCGAGGCGCTGCTCGCCGGCTGAGCGATCAGGATCACGCGATCTTCGGATCTCCGGTGAGTCAGCCGGTCCGTCGGTAGTGTCCGACCATGGAAGAACGTCGCCGCGCGTGGTGGGCGTCCGGGTTCGCTCTCGTGCTGGCCGCGACCACCGGAGCAGCCGCGGTCCATCTGTGGTGGTTGCCTTGCCGCGGCACGATGCTGGTCGGGACACCCCTTGCCTCGTTTGGCGACGCCGCTGACGTAGCGGACGGATGCGTCGACCGGATGGGGGAGGGAACGCCCTTTCCGCTCCCGACGGCAGCGGCGTCGTCATCCCCCGGCCTCCTCGCACTGATCGTCGTGACCATCGTCGCCGTTGCCGTCGCCTGGCTCCTCCCGGTGCTCACCGAGCCGCTCTCGGGGACTAGTCGGCTGGTGGCGGCCCTGCCTGGGTTCGCCGCCCTCGGGGTCGCTGTCCTCGCGGTGGGCATCGCGTACGACGTCCCGGGCGCCGAAGAGGTGGCCTACCCGTTGGCCACCTTCCTGAATCTGCTGGTCGTCTCGGGCTTCGCCGTGCTGCTGGGACAGGTCGGAACCTGGCCGCGCCATCTGGTGACCGCGCTCGCCCTGAGCTCGATGGGCTTCGCCGGACCGATCGTGAACTACCTGCTGATGGTGCACTGGAGTGACTTGAACTGGGACGCACCGCCCGGCAGCGGCTACCTCACGGCGGCCTTCCTGCTCGTCTGCGGGATCGCGGTCCTGGCGCTGACTTTCCTGCGTCGACCCGCTCCGCCGATGGCTGCCCGAAGGGTGCCGGCGGAGGTCGCCGCGTGAGCAGCGGGCGGTCGGATCCACCCTGGGTCTGGTGGGTCTCCGCTGGGCTGATGCTGCTCTCCGGGGTGGCAGCCTGGTCGACGACGGCTCTGTGGTGGAATCCCTGTCGCTCCAGCATGCTGGTCGGCACGATCCTGGAACCGACAGGCTCGGTCGGCTTCAGTGAGCAGTGCCTCGTTCGGATGGACTCGGGTACGCCGTACCCGCTGCCGGTGGCCGTCGACGGTGCTCCGCCGGAGGTGTACGGACTCGGGGCGGCGGCCTGCGTGATCGCCGCGCTCGCCTTGGTCCCGGTCATCGTCGCGCCGATGGCCCGCTCCACTCGGGTGGCCGGCCTCGCCCTGGTCGCCTCCCTGATCGTGCTCGCCCTCGTCGGTCTGCAGCCCGTGGGTCGACAGGACGACCCCGCCGCCCTCGGCGCCGCGGCGTACTGGCTGGTCGACATCACCACGACCGCCTGCCTGGTGGGTGTCCTCCGCACCGGTTCCCGTCTGTCACTCCGGACGCTCCTCCGGTTGGTGCTCCTCCTCGGCGGCGTCAGCACCTTCGGAGCCGTGCGCGGCACCCTCGACTACCTGACCATGATGACCTGGAGCGAGGCGAACTGGGACGTGCCCCCGGGCACCGGGTACCTACCGGCCGCGGGCCTGGTTCTGTGCTCCCTCGGGGTGGTCGCGGCGACGCTCCGTCGCCCCCGGGTCGGGGGATCAGCCCCGGCCGCGGCGGAGCAGGTCCAGCAGATAGGTCCCGTAGCCGGACTTGGCCAGCGCGGTGGCGCGGGTGTGCAGGTCCTCGTCGGAGAGGAACCCCTGCCGCCACGCGGCCTCCTCCGGGGCCCCGACCTTGAGTCCCTGCCGTGACTCCAAGGTCCGGACGAAGTTGTTCGCGTCATTCAGCGACTCGAAGGTGCCGGTGTCCAGCCAGGCGGTGCCGCGGGGGAGCACCCCCACCTGCAGCCGCCCGGCGGCCAGGTAGTGCTTGTTGACGTCGGTGATCTCGTACTCCCCGCGCGGCGAGGGCTGCAGCTCGCGCGCGATGGTGATCACGTCGTTGTCGTAGAAGTAGAGACCCGGCACCGCGTAGTTCGACTTGGGCACGGCGGGCTTCTCCTCCAGCGAGATCGCCCGACCGTCCGCGTCGAACTCGACCACGCCGTAGGCGCTGGGCTCGGCCACCCAGTAGGCGAAGACGGCCCCGCCGTCGACGTCGTTGAACTTCTGCAGCTGGGTGCCCAGCCCCGCTCCGTAGAAGATGTTGTCACCCAGCACCAGGGCGACCTTGTCGTCACCGATGAAGTCGGCGCCGATCACGAACGCCTGGGCCAGCCCGTCCGGCGAGGGCTGCTGTGCGTAGCTGATCGAGATCCCGAACTGCGAGCCGTCACCGAGCAGCCGCTCGAAGCCGGGGGCATCGTGTGGCGTGGTGATGATCAGCACGTCGGAGATGCCGGCGAAGATCAGCGTCGACAGCGGGTAGTAGATCATCGGCTTGTCGTAGACCGGGACCAGCTGTTTGCTGATGCCCAGAGTGACCGGATGAAGTCGGGTGCCGGAGCCGCCAGCCAGGATGATGCCACGCATGGCAGTTGAGTCTTCCATGCCACGTCGGGTCACACCTTAGGATCGCGCCCATGCCTGCGTATCTCGTGACCGGCGGCGCCGGTTTCATCGGCTCCAACTTCGTCCGCCACGTGCTCGATCACACCGACCACTCCGTGACGGTGCTCGACAAGCTCACGTACGCCGGGAACCGCGCCTCTCTCGAGGGTCTGCCCGCCGAGCGCTTCCGCTTCGTGCAGGGCGACATCTGCGACGCCGCGGTCGTCGACTCCCTGGTGGCCGAGGCCGACGTAGTGGTGCACTTCGCCGCCGAGTCGCACAACGACAACTCGCTGCGAGACCCCTCGCCGTTCCTGCAGACCAACCTGATCGGCACGTACACGCTGTTGGAGGCGGTCCGGAAGCACGGCACCCGCTACCACCACATCTCCACCGACGAGGTGTACGGCGACCTCGAGCTCGACGACCCGGCCAAGTTCACCGAGCAGACCCCCTACAACCCGTCCAGCCCGTACTCCTCGACCAAGGCCGGTTCCGACCTGCTGGTCCGGGCGTGGGTGCGGTCCTTCGGGGTGCAGGCCACCATCAGCAACTGCTCCAACAACTACGGTCCCTACCAGCACGTGGAGAAGTTCATCCCCCGGCAGATCACCAACGTGCTGGACGGTCAGCGGCCGAAGCTCTACGGCCGGGGCGAGAACGTGCGTGACTGGATCCACGCCGACGACCACAGTGCCGCCGTGCTGACGATCATCGACGGCGGCCGGATCGGTGACACCTACCTGATCGGCGCCGACGGGGAGAAGAACAACAAGGAGGTCGTGGAGGCCATCCTCACCGAGCTCGGCCGGCCGAGTGACGCGTACGACCTGGTCACCGACCGGCCGGGCCACGATCTCCGCTACGCGATCGACGCCACCCGGTTGCGCACCGAGCTCGGCTGGGCACCCCGGTTCTCCGACTTCTCCGCCGGCCTCGCCGACACCATCAGCTGGTACCGCGAGAACGAGGCCTGGTGGCGTCCGCAGAAGGCCGGCACCGAGGCGGCGTACGCCTCCCAGGGGCAGTAGTCATGGGTGACCTCACCCTCGCGTCGACCGCCATCGACGGCCTGCAGGTGATACGTCTGGACGTCCGCGCGGACAACCGGGGCTGGTTCAAGGAGAACTGGCAGCGGGCCAAGATGGTCGCCCTCGGGCTGCCGGACTTCTCCCCGGTGCAGAACAACGTGTCCTTCAACACGACCGCGGGGGCCACCCGGGGCATCCACGCCGAGCCCTGGGACAAGCTCGTCTCGGTGGCCCACGGCCGGATCTTCGGTGCCTGGGTGGACCTGCGACCGGGCGACGGCTTCGGCCGGGTGGTCACCCTGGAGCTCGGACCCGACACTGCGGTGTTCGTGCCCCGGGGGGTCGGCAACGCGTTCCAGACCCTGGCCGACGACACCGTGTACTCCTACCTGGTCAACGACCACTGGAGTCCGGCGGCCAAGGCGTCCTACACGTTCTGCAACCTGGCCGACGAGACGCTGGCCATCGCCTGGCCGATCCCGCTGGACCGGGCCGAGCTGTCCGAGGCCGACCGCCGCCATCCGCGGCTGGCCGACGTGACCCCCATGCCGCCGCCCCGACGGCTGGTGCTCGGCGCCGGTGGCCAGCTCGGGCGGGCCCTGCTCACGGCGTGGCCGGACGCGACGGGCCTGACCCGGGCCGACCTCGACCTGACCGACCCGGCCGCCCTGGCCGGGATCGACCTCAGCGGTTACGGCGTGGTGGTGAACGCCGCTGCCTACACGGCGGTGGACGCCGCCGAGACCGAGCAGGGCCGTCGGGTCGCCTGGGCCACGAACGTGGCAGCGGTCGCGGCCCTGGCCCACGCCGCCGAGGAGCACCGGACGACCCTCGTGCACCTCTCGTCGGACTACGTCTTCGACGGCACCGTGGAGCTCCATCGCGAGGACGAGCCGTTCAGCCCGCTCGGTGTCTACGGTCAGACCAAGGCGGCCGGTGACGCGGTCGTCGCCACCGTGCCGCGGCACTACCTGCTGCGGACCAGCTGGGTGATCGGGGACGGGAAGAACTTCGTCGCCACCATGGCCTCGCTGGCCGACCGTGGCGTGGCGCCGAGCGTGGTCGCCGACCAGTTCGGCCGGCTCACCTTCACCGACGAGATCGTCAGGGCCGTCAACCACCTGCTGGCGGTCGAGGCGCCGTACGGGACCTACAACGTGTCCAACGGTGGCCCGGTCACGAGCTGGGCGGACATCGCCCGCGAGGTCTACGCCGCGCGGGGTCAGGACCCGGCGACGGTCACCGCGGTCACGGCCGAGGAGTACGGCCGAGGCAAGGACCTGGCCCCCAGGCCACGGCACAGCGCGCTGGATCTGGCCAAGCTCAGCGCGACCGGTTTCCGGTCTCGGCCGGCAGCAGATCGTCTGGCGGAGTACCTGGCTCGCTGAGGGCAGTCTCCGGCCGCACGGCCGGGGGCCGGGTCCGGACGCACAGCGCGGCGGTGATCAGCACCAAGCCGGTCCCGATCACCCCGTAGAACCCCGCCTGGGCGCCGCCCGCGTCGATCACCTGGCCCAGCGCGGCCGCCCCGAGACCGACGCCGCCGGCCATGCCCATCGACGTCCAGCCCAGCGCCTCGGTCAGCCGCTCCGGCGGCACCGCGGCCTGGGTGACCGCGACGGAGGCGATCAGGGTGGGGGCGATGAACAACCCGCTGAGGATCAGCAGACCGGCCGTCGGCAGCGGGTGCAGCACGAAGGGAAGCGGGATCAGCGACAGGGCCAGCAGGACCGCACCGACCCGGAACCGCTTCGCCGGCCCGGCCGTCCAGGTGATGGTGCCGGTGACGACGCCCGCGATCAGCGAGCCGCCCGCCCACGTCATCACGATCACACCGGCGAACGGCAGGATCCCGGCCTCGTCGGCGAAGGCGATGATGACGACCTCCATGCCACCGAACATCATCCCCAGAGCGGCGCAGGCGAACACGATCGGCACCAGCAACCCTGGCGACAAGCGGGAGGAGGAGTGCCGTTGCGTCCGCGGCGTGCGCGGCGGCTCGGTCTCCCGCTGGCCCGCCAGGGCCACGGCCCCGACGAGTCCCACCACGCCGCCGGCGGCCAGTCCCAGCGCGGGGTGCACCGAGGTGGCGAGGAAGGTGGCGAGCACGGGACCGACGATGAAGACCGCCTCGTCCAGCACGGCCTCCCAGGCGAAGGCGGTGTTGAGCAGGGGGGTGTCGCGGAGGCGATGACTCCAGCGGGCGCGGACGGCGGCGCCGGCCGAGGAGAAGCCGAGACCCACCCCGACGGCTGAGGCCAGCGTCCAGGCGATCGGGGCGTCGAGGAGCACCGTGGTGATCAGCGCCCCGACGCTCAGGTTGTAGATGATCGTCGCCGCGATGAGCACCCTGGCCTGGCCGGAACGATCGATCAGCCGGCCCCAGGCCGGTGCGGCCACCGCCGTGGTCAAGGTGGCGACCGCGGTGACGATGCCGGCGCGGCCGTAGGACCCCGAGGTGATGGAGATGAGCAGGACGATGCCCAGCCCTGTCATGGCCATCGGCAGCCGGGCGGCGAACCCGGCGGCGGTGAACGCCCGGACCTCCGGGGTGCTCAGCACCCGTCGATACGCCCCGAACCCCGCGGCCATGCCACTCTCCTGTCGTGTCCCAGTTGCCGCCATGCGGCAAGATCATCAGGTGCCCGAACCCACGTCGAACCCTGTGTCAGGGACCGTACCCACCGCCACCGACAGTGCAGCCACGACGGTCGAGCAGGCGGATCTCGCTCCCTACGACGCGGTCCTGCTGCTGTCGTTCGGCGGCCCCGAGCGCCCGGAGGACGTGGTGCCGTTCCTGGAGAACGTCACCAGGGGTCGGGGCATTCCCCGGGAGCGTCTGGCCGAGGTCGGGGAGCACTACTTCCTGTTCGGCGGCCGCAGCCCGATCAACGACCAGTGCCGGGAGCTGCTCGCCGCCCTGCGCACCGAGCTGGACGGTCGCGGGATCGACCTGCCGGTGTTCTGGGGGAACCGCAACTGGGACCCGTACGTGGGTGAGGTGGCCCGGGAGATGGAGGCCGCGGGCCACCGTCGGGTCCTCGTGCTGACCACCAGCGCCTACCCGTCCTACTCCTCCTGCCGGCAGTACCGGGAGAACCTCTACGACGCCTTCGCCGACACCGCCATCACGGTCGAGAAGATCCGTCACTACGCCGACCACCCCGGCTTCGTCACCGCCTCGGTCGACGCCACCGTGGCCGCGGTCGACGGCCTGGTCGCCGAGCTGGGCGCCGGGGTCCGCCCACGGTTGGTCTTCGTGACCCACTCGATCCCGACCGCCATGGCGGAGACGGCGGGACCGCCGCCGAAGTCGCCCGCCGGCGGCTACGTCGACTGGCACCGTCTGGTCGCCTCGGCGGTCACCCGCCGGGTCGCCGACGTGCGGGCGATCGCCGACGACCACGACGTCGTCTACTGCTCCCGGTCCGGGCCGCCCACGCAACCCTGGTTGGAGCCGGACGTGAACGACCACCTGACTGCCCTCTCCGCCGCCGGTGAGCGGGCGGTCGTCGCGGTCCCGATCGGTTTCGTGTCCGATCACATGGAGGTCATCTTCGATCTCGACACCGAGGCGGCCGAGACCGCTCGCCAGCTCGGGCTGCCGTTCGCCCGGGCCGCGACGGCCGGCACCCATCCGGCCTTCGTCACCGCCCTGGTGGACCTGCTGGTCGAGCGCGCGGCGGTCGCGCGCGGCGAGCAGGTCGAGCAGCCGGTCGTGGCGGGCGGCACGGTGGGGCGCTACGCCTGCCTGTCCGGCTGCTGCCCCAACCTCCGCCAGCCGGACCGACCGGCCCTGTGCCAGGTCGCCGGAGCCCTGTAAGGTACGCCGACGCGACCCGCTGGAATACCCCAGGCCGGAGCGCGTTGTAGCGGCGCGAGCCGAAAGACACGCGCCCGCTTGTCCCGTGTGGTATTCATACGCGCGGGCCACGACGACATGTCTGGGCCCACCGCCCGGAAAGGTAATGATGGCGACCGATTACGACGCCCCCCGCAAGACCGAGGAAGAGCTCAACGAGGACTCCATCGAGGAGCTCAAGACTCGCCGCAACGACAAGAACTCAGGGAAGGTCGACGAGGACGAGGCCGAGGCCGCCGAGTCGTTCGAGCTCCCTGGAGCCGACCTCTCCCACGAGGAGCTGACCGTCCGGGTGCTGCCGCAGCAGTCCGACGAGTTCACCTGCGCCGGCTGCTTCCTGGTCCGGCACCGCAGCCAGATCGCCGAGCAGCGGGCCAACGGCAACGCCTACTGCTACGACTGCGCAGGCTGAGTCGCGACCACGGACGTGACCGGGGTGGGCCGGACGAGCTTCTTGCCCGCGTAGACGCCCACCCCACCGGAGACCGCCCAGCTCACAGCGGTCCACACCAACGCCGTCCCGCCGCCGCTGCGGCCGGGCGGCGTTACGTTTCCTCCGACCACGAGCTGCCGGGCGGCCTGGAGCACCGCACGGGTGACCAGGGCTGCGCCGGCCCCGCCGGCCACCGGGTACACCGCCCTGAGCACCCTGGACGAAACAGTCATCGAGGTCGCCACCGTCACGCTCGAACCGTACAGCGGGCGAGCGGACCGGATGCGGCGAGGGAGCGATTAGGTTGTGAGCGTGCTGTACCGCGAGTGGGTCGGGCCGCCGCCGAGCTGGTGGGTGCTGTCGGGGCTGTTCAGCCTGAGCTGGCTGGCCGCGATCGGCTTCTACCTCGGCCCGCTGGCGGGTGTCCTGGCTCTGCTCGGCGCCCAGGCCGTGCTGACCGCGCTGTTCTGCGGCAGTGCGATCCGGCTCCGGCTGGACGGGTCCGAGCTCCGGGTCGGGCGAGCGGTCCTGGACCTGGCCTACGTGGCGGACGCCCGCCCACTGGACGTCGATGCCACCGCTCACCGGACCGGCCCCGGGGCCGACGCCCGGGCCCACCTGGTCCTCCGCCCGTACGCGCGGACGGCGGTCGAGCTGCGGCTGGACGACCCGGCCGACCCGGTGCCCTACTGGCTGGTCTCCACCCGCCGTCCGGTCGAGCTGGCGGCGGCGATCACCGCCGTCCTGGGCCGAGACCACGCCCGGCCGGCCCGATGACCGACGTGCCGATCGCCTACGTCGCCCTCGACGACGGGCTCGCCGCGCCGTCGTACGCCCACCCCGGCGACGCCGGGGCCGATCTGGTCTCGGCCGAGTCGTTCGTGCTCGAGCCCGGAGAGCGCCGGCTGGTGGGGACGGGGGTGGCCGTCGCCCTGCCCGACGGGTACGCCGGCTTCGTGCACCCTCGATCGGGTCTGGCCGCCCGGCACGGGATCAGCATCGTCAACGCCCCCGGCACTGTCGACGCCGGCTACCGCGGCGAGATCCTGGTCTGCCTGGTCAACACCGACGCACGGACGCCGGTGGCGATCTCCCGGGGCGACCGGATCGCCCAGCTGGTCGTGCAGCGGGTCGAGCGAGCCCGGTTCGTGCCCGTGCCACAATTGCCCGATTCGCCCGCAGCCGCCGGCCGATCGAGGGGCACCGGCGGCCACGGGTCCACCGGCGGTCTGGCCGCCGGACCCAGCAACGAGGAGCAGCCACCAGCGTGAGTGCGTCATGATCTTCCGCCGCCGCCGCAAGGACGACGAGATCCCCGCCGACGAGGCGGAGGACACCACCGGGTCCGCAGACTCCGCCGAGGACCTCCCCGAGGACGACGAGACCGCGTCGGCCGCCGGGGACGACGAGGCCGCGGCCGAGCTCGATGTCGAGGCTCTGGACTCACGGGACTGGCGGGGCGCCGGGCCCTGGGACCTGACCGAGGTCGACCTGGACGTCGAACCGCTGCCCGGCCGCGCCCGGATCGACCTGGGGAGCATGATCATCACCGGGTTCGGCGGCGCCGAGCTGCGGCTGCAGGTCGCCGAGGAGACCCAGCAGATCGTCTCCGCGATGCTCATCAAGGGCGATTCCGCGCTGGAGCTGGGGGCGTACGCGGCCCCGCGCAGCGGGGGGCTGTGGCCCGAGCTGCGCGAGGAGATCGTGGAGGCGGCCACGGAGGCCGGCGGATCGGCCGCTCTGGTCGAGGGCCCCTTCGGTGTCGAGCTGCGCCGGCTGCTGCCGGTCACCACACCGGACGGCGAGCAGGGCTACCAGCCGTCGCGGATGTGGGTGGTCGAGGGACCCCGTTGGCTGCTCCGCGGCATCCTCTACGGCCAGGCCGCGCTGGAGGAGGGTCTGGAGCCGCCGGTGGCGGATCTGCTGACCGCGTTCCGCGAGGTGGTCGTCCGACGCGGCGACGAGGCCAAGTCGCCGGGCGACCTGCTGCCCCTGGTGATCCCGGCCGACGTGGAGCCCGACCCGGAGTCGGCCGAGGACGCGTAGCGGCTCACACGGAAGGCACCGGAAATTGACATTCGGTGTCATAGTGGAAGTGCTATGGGTAAGAACTCTCTGCTGCAGCGGGTCATCCACCGCCTCGCCACCTCGGACGCCGAGCTGGAGTCGGAGGAGATGCAACGCGCCGTCGAAGCCGAGTCCGCCGTCCCGATTCGCACCTGCGAGGACCGCCAGCTCGTCCGCCTGCGCGGCACCGTGTCCAACGTCACCATCCACCCCCGTGGCGGTCACCCGGCACTGGAGGTCGAGCTGCGCGACGGCAGCGGCGCGGCCCGGTTGGTCTGGCTCGGACGGCGTGAGATCGCGGGCATCGAGCCCGGTCGCACGCTGTCCGTCGAAGGACGGGTCAGCTGTCGCCGTGGGGAGCGCCTGCTGTACAACCCGCGCTACGAGCTGCTCGACGGGCCCAGGGGAGTCTGAGCCCGTCCTCGCGGGGCCCTAGCGGGTCACCCGCGGGGTCGCCGTCACGGCGACCGCCACGGTGCCGCGCCGGGGGGCCAGCATCTCGGCCAGCTCCTTCTCGTACGACTGCGCGGTGACGAAGAGCAGCTCGTCGCCGGCCTCCAGCGTCCCGTCGGGGTCGGGCGGCTGGGCGTGACCGTCGCGGATGATGGCCACCAGCACGACGTCCCCGGGGAAGCTGATGTCCCCGATCCGCACGCCGACCTGCGGGCTGTCGTCGGGCAGCGTCATCTCGACCAGGTTGGCGTCCCCCTCGTGGAAGGTGAGCAGCCGCACCAGGTCGCCGACGGTGACCGCCTCCTCGACCAGCGCGCACATCAGCCGAGGGGTGGAGACGGCGACGTCGACGCCCCAGACGTCGTTGAACAGCCACTCGTTCTTGGGGTGGTTCACCCGCGCGACCGTCCGCGGCACGCCGAACTCCGTCTTGGCCAGCAGCGACGTGACCAGGTTGGCCTTGTCGTCACCGGTGGCCGCGATGACCACGTCACAGGAGTCGATGTTGGCCTCCTCGAGCGAGGACAGCTCGCACGCGTCCGCGAGCAACCAGTCGGCCTCCGGCACCGAGTCGGCCTTGATCGCGTGCGGGTCGCGGTCGATCAGCAGGATCTGGTGGCCGTTCTCGATCAGCTCGCTGGCGATGGACCGGCCGACGTTGCCGGCTCCGGCGATGGCGACGCGCATCTCTCACAGCTCCTTGGGGCGATCGGCCAGGATGGCTTCGACTTCGGCGAGCCGGGCGTCGGTCACCGCGGCGTAGATCAGGTCCCCGTCCTGGAAGGCCGTGCTCCGCCTGGGCACCTGACCCGAGCCGAGCCGGAACAGGAACGGGATCCGCGCGCCGGTGGCGTCCTCGATCTGCTCGATCGTGCGACCCACCCAGGACCGGTCGACGTGCACCTCCATCAACCGGACCGAACCGGACGGGTCACGCCACTGCGGCTCCGAGCCGGCCGGCAGCAGCCGACGCAGGACCTGGTCGGCGGTCCAGCGTACGGTCGCGACGGTGGGGATGCCCAGCCGTTCGTACACCTCGGCCCGCCCGGGGTCGTAGATGCGGGCCACCACGTTGTGCACGTCGAAGGTCTCGCGCACCACCCGGGCGGCGAGGATGTTGGAGTTGTCGCCGTTCGACACGGCGGCGAACGCCTCGGCCCGGTCGATCCCCGCCTCGGCGAGCACCTCCTGGTCGAAGCCGACCCCCTTCACCGTCTGACCCTCGAAGTCGGGTCCCAGCCGTCGGAACGCCTCGATGTTGTGATCGATCACCGCCACTGTGTGACCGCGCTTCTCCAGGCTCCGGGCCAGGGTGGATCCCACGCGGCCGCAGCCCATGATCACGATGTGCACGGGCACGAGTCTAGGGTGACGCGTCGGTAGGGCGACCGCTGCACCAGAGGTTAGAGTGCCGCACGTGAACCCCGCCGAGGTCGCGAAGCGCCTCCTCATCGGCCGGCGACTCCGGAGCACGCAGCTGGGCGAGACCCTGCTGCCCAAGCGGATCGCCCTGCCGGTCTTCGCCTCGGACGCGCTGTCGTCGGTGGCCTACGCCCCCGACGAGATCCTGCTGACCCTCTCGCTCGCGGGCCTGGTGGCGTACGGCTACTCCTGGAAGATCGCCATCCTGGTCGCGGTGGTGATGCTCGTGGTCGTCGCGTCGTACCGCCAGAACGTGCACGCCTACCCCTCCGGCGGCGGCGACTACGAGGTGGCGACCACCAACCTCGGCTCCAACGCGGGTCTCACCGTGGCCAGCGCGCTGATGGTGGACTACGTCCTCACCGTGGCCGTGTCGATCTCCTCCGGCGTGCAGAACGCGAAGTCGGTCTTCCCCTTCATCGACGGGCACGAGGCCTGGATCGGAGCCCTGGCCGCGCTGATCCTGATGGCCCTGAACCTGCGCGGTGTCCGGGAGTCAGGTGCGGTCTTCGCCATCCCGGTCTACTGCTTCATGGTCGGCATCATCGGCATGGTGGTCTACGGGCTGTTCCGGATCCTGGTGCTCGGTGACGAGGTCCAGGCCCACAGCGCCCAGTACGGGATCGAGGCCGACCCCAAGTACGCCGCCTTCACCGGGTTCGCGATGGTCGCCCTGCTGGCCCGTGCCTTCTCCTCGGGCTCCGCCGCGCTGACCGGGGTGGAGGCGATCTCCAACGGCGTCCCGGCCTTCCGGAAGCCGAAGAGCAAGAACGCGGCGACGACCCTGCTGCTCCTCGGCACCATCGCTGTCACCATGCTGATCGGCGTCATCACCCTGGCCAACCTGACCGGGTTGAAGCTGATCGACGCCCCGTACTCGCACTACACGCTGAACGGTCAGCGGGTCGACGTGGTCGAGGAGACCGCCATCGGTCAGCTGTCCCGGGCGATCTTCTCCGACTTCACCCCGGGCTTCTACTTCGTGGTGGCCGCGACCATGCTCATCTTGTTCCTGGCCGCGAACACCGCCTTCAACGGCTTCCCGGTGCTCGGCTCGATCCTGGCCCGAGACGGCTACCTGCCGCGTCAGCTGCACACCCGCGGTGACCGGCTGGCCTACAGCAACGGCATCATCACCCTGGCCGTGCTGGCCATCATCTTGATCATCGCCTTCCGCGCCGACGTGACCGCCCTGATCCAGCTCTACGTGGTGGGGGTGTTCGTCTCCTTCACCGTCAGCCAGCTCGGGATGCTGCGGCACTGGACCCGGCTGCTGAAGACCGAGACCAAACCGGCGGTCCGAGCCCGGATGAAGCGCTCGCGGGTGATCAACGGGACCGGTCTCACCATGACCGGCACGGTGCTGGTGATCGTGCTGCTGTCCAAGTTCACCCAGGGTGCCTACATCGCGATCATCGCCATGGCCGCTCTGTTCGTGCTGATGAAGTCGATCCGCCGGCACTACGACCGGGTGTCCGCCGAGACCGCCCTGGTCGAGGGCGACGACCGGACGCTGCCGAGCCGGGTCCGGGCCGTGGTGCTGGTGTCCAAGCTGCACAAACCCACCGCCCGGGCGGTCGCGTTCGCCAAGGCGTCCCGGCCGAGCGTGCTGGAGGCGCTGACCGTCGCGGTGGACCCGGAGGAGACCGACCGGCTCGTCGGCCTGTGGAACGAGACCGGCATCGACATCCCGCTCAAGGTGATCGCCTCCCCGTACCGCGACGTCACCGGCCCGATCCTGGACTACGTCAAGAACCTGCGGAAGGACTCTCCGCGGGACGTCGTCACGGTCTACATCCCCGAGTACGTGGTCGGGCACTGGTGGGAGCAGATCCTGCACAACCAGAGCGCGCTGCGGCTGAAGGCCCGGCTGCTGTTCACCCCCGGGGTGATGGTGACCTCGGTGCCGTACCTGCTGCAGTCCTCCGGCAAGGCCGAGGAGCGTCTGGCGCGCGACGACCGCCGCTCGCGCCGCCGCCGGTCGTACCTGGGGTCCTAGGTGGACCGGTTCGAGCGCCGACAAGGAGGCTCGGACACGGTGGTCGGCATCCTGGCGTGCCCGGACCTCCTTCTCGATCAGGCGGGCAGCCCGTACCAGCCCTCCGGCTCGTCCACGGTCCAGCCGTCGCGCCCGCGGTCCCTGTCCATCCCCTCAGCGCGGGCCGCGCGCAGGCGACCGGCCAGCTCGGTGCGGTGCTGGATCAGATCCGCCTTGTCCACGCGGACCACGACGAGCCCGGCCCGCTCGAGGCGCTCTTCGCGGATGTTGTCCTCGCGGTGCTGTCGCCGGTCCCGGTGCCCGTGCGACCGCTCCGCGCGCCAGCTGGCGCCGTCGTACTCGATGGCCAGCCCGGCATCGGTATCGAGGAGATCGGGGATGCCGAGCAGCCGTCCGCTTCGGTCGAAGACGGCGCGGTTGGGCTGGAGCGTCACCATCCCGACCTCGAGCGTGGCGAACATCCGGAGTCGTGACTCCCAGGGGCTGCGGACGCCGGCCCGAGCGAGCGTGACGGCTGTCCGCACCTGGGCGATGCCGCGCCGGCTCGGCGCGCTGCTGATGTGGCGTTCGAGGGTTCCCCGCGTGAGGAGACGAGCGGCCAGAACGGCATCCACCGCCACCACTGCCTCGGTCACGTCGGGAGCCCACCGAGCGAGATCGAAGACGGTCCGCCACAGCGTCGTCACCGGTAGCTCGTGCACCGTCTCACTTCTCGGCGGTCGTGCACTCTGCCGGTACGACAGCGCCGGGGTGCTGCGACGACGCAACCCGGGTGGCAGGAGGATCGGCACAGGCAGCGGGGCGAGTGTCAGATGATCGCGACCGTCGAGGTCGTCGACGCCGTGGACGTAGGCGGCGGCCCAACCGCCCAGCAGTGCGCCGGGTGGCAGCACGGCCGTCGCGTCGAGGATGCGCTGGGCCGAGGTCGGCGGACCAAGGGAGCCCGACGAGGAGATGCCCGACGAGGAGATGGCGGCGCGGCGGTGGTAGCCGCGCGTGCTGCGCTCGTACGCCGCGCCGGCGATCGCCCGGCGGCTCACCCCTCGATCGCGGAGATCCTGCCGAGCCGAGGAGTTCGGGCCAGACTCATCTCGTCCTCGAACCTGCTCATGCATCGCAGGCTCGCACGAGTCGCTCGCTGCTGGAGCGTCATCCACAGCACCATCGAGAAGGAGGTCCGAGCCCG
>NZ_BAAAYX010000003.1:282237-320017 GCF_039536605.1 Microlunatus aurantiacus | reverse complement strand
CGAGACTTGCGTACGGTGGCGGGATGACCACCCACCTCCAGGAGTCCGACGGCGCCACGGTCGAGGTCGGCCCGGTCGCCCACGGCGGGCACTGCGTCGCCCGGCTGGATGGGCGGGTGGTGTTCGTCCGGCACGCGCTGCCCGGCGAGCGGGTCACCATCGCGGTGACCGACACCACCCACGACAGCTTCTGGCGGGCCGACGCGGTCGACATCCTCGAGCCCAGCCCGGACCGGGTGACCTCGCGCTGCCCGGTGTCGGGGCCGGGGAAGTGCGGGGGATGCGACTTCCAGCACGTCAGCCTCCCCGGGCAGCGGCGGCTCAAGGCGCAGGTGCTGGCCGAGCAGCTGGACCGCCTGGCCGGCGTCCCCTGGGACGGCGAGGTCGAGCCGGTGGCCAGCCCCGGCACCGAGGACGGTCTGGGGTGGCGGACCCGGATGCGCTACCACGTGGACGAGCAGGGTCGGGCTGGTCTGCGCCGGCACCGCAGCCACGAGATCCAGCCGCTGCCCGCCGGCGGCTGCCCGATCGCCCATCCGGCCACCCCGAGCGTGGTCGACCGGGCCTGGACGCCGGGGGGCGAGCTCCTCGCCCTCACCGAGGTGTCAGCTCCGGTGGTCGTCGGGGCGACGACCGCGTCCGACGACGCGGAGATCGTGGAGCACGCGGCGGGGCGGGAGTGGCGGCTGGCGGTCGACGGCTTCTGGCAGGTCCACCCGGGTGCAGCCGACACCCTCGTCCGGGCGGTGCTGGAGGGTCTTCACCCGGAGCCGGGGGAGCGGGCGTTCGACCTGTACTGCGGGGTCGGGCTGTTCACCGGCGCGTTGGTCGACGCCGGCGTACGAGCGTGGGGCGTGGAGTGGGACCGCCGGGCGATCGGGTACGCCCGGGGCAACGTGCCCGGCGCGAAGTTCACCGCCGGCAAGGTGGAGCGGGCGCTCCGTACGCTGCCCAAGCGCACCGATCTCGTGGTCCTCGACCCGCCGCGGACCGGTGCCGGCAAGGACGTCGTCGACGCCGTGGTCTCCCGACGGCCCCGCGCCATCGCGTACGTGGCCTGCGATCCGGCCGCCCTGGCCCGGGACGTGGCCCGCGCCGCCCGGAGCGGCTACCGGCCCACCACCATCCGCGCGTTCGACCTGTTCCCGATGACCCACCACGTGGAGGCGGTCGTCATCCTCGAACCCACCACCGGCGCGAGCTGAGGCCGGATGCCGGTCGTCGAGGCCCTGCGGATCGTTCCGGTCGACCCCGCCACCGCGTTCGCGGTCTCCCAGACCAGCGGCGCGATCCGGCTCCGCTGGGACCGGTTCATCACCGCCCAGCGCCACCTCGACGGCGCCACCGCTCCGGCCAAGGGCGTCCGCACGCTGACCGAGCAGCGGTTCGGGCTACGGATGGTCAGCCGGTACGTGTCCTTCCGCCCTCCCACCTCCGTCGGCTTCACGATGGAGTCCGGGCCGTGGTTCTTCGCCTCGATGGGGGGTGGCTGGCGGTTCGCGCCCGCGCCGGACCGACCCGGGCACACCCTGGCGCGCTGGCGCTACAACTTCACCTGTCGGCCGGCGCGGCTGGCGCCGGTGGCCGAGCGGATCGGCGCGGTGCTCCTGCAGCGCGAGATCGACCGGCGGATCGATGGCTTCGTGGACGGTTGCGCCGATCCCGTGGTGCTCGCCGCCTGCCGTCCTGGCTAGAGTGCGACCTGAAGAACCAGCGTGATATCTTGACGTCAAGATACTTTTCCATCGACCCCCATGGAGACGCAATGAGTGTCAACAGCTTCGGTTCGCGAGCCACCCTCCAGGTCGGCGACGCGGCGTACGAGATCTTCCGGCTCGACGCCGTCGAGGGGCAGGAGACGCTGCCGTACAGCCTCAAGATCCTGTTGGAGAACCTGCTCCGCACCGAGGACGGCGCGAACATCACCGCCGACGACATCCGTGCGCTCGCCGCCTGGGATCCCTCCTCGCAGCCGAACAAGGAGATCCAGTTCACCCCCGCCCGGGTGATCATGCAGGACTTCACCGGCGTTCCCTGCGTCGTCGACCTGGCCACCATGCGCGAGGCGATGGCCGACATGGGCGGCGACCCGAGCAAGATCAACCCGCTGGCTCCGGCCGAGATGGTCATCGACCACTCCGTCATCGCCGATGTGTTCGGCACCGCCGACGCCTTCGTGAAGAACGTCGAGATCGAGTACGGCCGCAACCGCGAGCGCTACCAGTTCCTCCGCTGGGGCCAGACCGCCTTCGACGACTTCAAGGTCGTCCCGCCCGGCACCGGCATCGTGCACCAGGTCAACATCGAGCACCTGGCCCGGGTGATCTTCCCGCGCACCGTGGACGGTGTCACGTACGCCTACCCCGACACGTGCGTGGGCACGGACTCCCACACCACCATGGTCAACGGCCTGGGCGTGGTCGGCTGGGGCGTCGGCGGCATCGAGGCCGAGGCGGCCATGCTGGGCCAGCCCGTCTCGATGCTCATCCCCCGCGTGGTCGGCTTCAAGCTGTCCGGCGCGCTGCCCGAGGGTGCCACGGCCACCGACCTGGTGCTGACGATCACCGAGATGCTGCGTCAGCACAAGGTGGTCGGCAAGTTCGTCGAGTTCTACGGGCCGGGTGTCTCGCAGGTGCCGCTGGCCAACCGCGCCACCATCGGCAACATGAGCCCGGAGTACGGCTCCACCATCGCCGTCTTCCCGATCGACTCCAAGACCACCGACTACCTGCGCCTGACCGGCCGCTCCGAGGACCAGATCGCCCTCGTCGAGTCGTACGCGAAGGAGCAGGGGCTGTGGCACGACGACGATCGTGAGCCGCGCTACTCCGAGTACCTCGAGCTCGACCTGTCGAGCATCGTGCCGAGCATCGCCGGTCCGAAGCGTCCGCAGGACCGCGTCATCCTGGCCCACGCCAAGCAGGGCTTCCGCGAGGCACTGCGCGACTACGTCGGCGCCGACGACCTCAAGGGCTACGACGAGTCGGTGGCGGAGTCCTTCCCCGCCTCGGACTCGCCGACCGGCTCGGGGGGCAACGGCAACAGCGAGCCGCACGAGTACGGCGAGGACGTGCCCACTGACATCGGCCGCCCGTCGAAGAAGACGAAGCTCACCCTGGACGGTGCGGAGGTCGAGATCGACCACGGTGCGGTCACCATCGCCGCCATCACCTCGTGCACCAACACGTCCAACCCGAGCGTGATGATCGGCGCCGCCCTGGTGGCGAAGAAGGCGGTGGAGCGGGGTCTGACCCGCAAGCCCTGGGTCAAGACGACGCTGGCGCCCGGGTCGAAGGTGGTCAGCGACTACTACGACCGCTCGGGTCTGACGCCCTACCTGGACAAGCTCGGCTTCAACCTGGTCGGCTACGGCTGCACCACCTGCATCGGCAACTCCGGCCCGCTGATCCCCGAGGTCAGCCAGGCGGTCCAGGAGAACGATCTGGCCGTCGTCTCGGTGCTCTCGGGCAACCGGAACTTCGAGGGACGCATCAACCCCGACATCAAGATGAACTACCTGGCCTCCCCGCCGCTGGTCGTGGCGTACGCGCTCGCCGGCTCGATGGACATCGACATCACCACCGAGCCGCTGGGTCACGACGAGTCCGGGAATCCCGTGTACCTGAAGGACGTCTGGCCGACCGAGGCCGAGATCGACGAGATCGTGGCGTCCTCCATCGGGGCCGAGATGTTCACCGACTCCTACGCCGACGTGTTCGCCGGCGACCAGCAGTGGCAGTCGCTGCCGACGCCCGAGGGCGACACCTTCGAGTGGGACGCCGAGTCCACCTACGTGCGCAAGCCCCCGTACTTCGAGGGAATGCCGGCCGATCCGCAGCCGGTCGTCGACATCGCCGACGCGCGGGTCCTGCTCAAGCTCGGCGACTCGATCACCACCGACCACATCTCCCCGGCCGGGGCGATCAAGGCCGACGGTCCGGCGGGCACGTACCTGTCCGAGCACGGCGTGGAGCGGCGGGACTTCAACTCGTACGGCTCGCGCCGAGGCAACCACGAGGTGATGATCCGCGGCACCTTCGCCAACATCCGGCTGCGCAACCAGCTGGCTCCCGGCACCGAGGGCGGCTTCAGCCGGGACTTCACCGTCGACGGCGGCCCGGTGACCAGCGTCTACGAGGCGTCGGAGAACTACATCGCCGCCGGTATCCCGCTGGTCGTGCTGGCCGGCAAGGAATACGGGTCGGGGTCCTCGCGCGACTGGGCCGCCAAGGGCACCGCGCTGCTCGGCGTCAAGGCCGTGATCGCGGAGTCCTACGAGCGGATCCACCGGTCCAACCTGATCGGCATGGGCGTCCTCCCGCTGCAGTACCCGGAGGGCCAGAACGCCGAGTCGCTGGGGCTGACGGGGGAGGAGACCTTCCAGTTCACCGGGGTCACCGAGCTCAACAACGGGACCACCCCGAAGACGGTCAAGGTCACCGCCGGTGACATCAGCTTCGACGCGGTGGTCCGGATCGACACCCCCGGTGAGGCCGACTACTACCGCAACGGCGGGATCATGCAGTACGTGCTCCGGTCGCTGCTGAAGAAGTAAGCCTCCGTACCAGCGATACCAGCGACACCCACGGATCTGCTCGGGATTGTCGGTTCTGCTCGATCTACAGACCGAGCAAGACCGACGAACCCGAGCAGATCCGCGTTGGGGGTCAGCTGGTCGGGTCGAGCCGGTCCAGCACCAGCGCGAAGTGGGCGTCGTAGTCGGTCACCGCGTTGGTCAGGTGGCCGAAGAGCTCCAGGCTGATCGCTCCCAGCAGACCGCCCCAGGCCGTGATCGCCCGCAGGGCCGCCTCGTCGGAGAGGTCGCCGGCGAGCGCACGGAAGTCGTCGAACGTGCTCGTCCGCGGACCGGGGGCGTCGAGATCGAGGGCCAGGCCGATCAGCACCCCCGTCACCCGGGCCGACGGCGTGATGGTGGCCTCGGGAGCGGCGTACCCGGGGACGGGTGAGCCGTAGAGGAACGCGTACTCGTGGGGGGCGGCGACCGCCCAGGCGCGCAGGGCCGAGCCCAGCGCACGCCAGCGACCCGTCAGGTCCGTGGGCTCGCAGGCCGCGTCGGCCGCGTCGACCAGGTCGCCGAGCTCGCCGTAGAGGATGACCAGCAGCTCGGTCAGCAGCTCGTCGCGAGACGGGAAGTAGCGGTAGACCGCTGACGACGCCATGCCGAGATCGCGGGCGACCGCACGCACCGACAGCTGGGCCGGACCGATCTCGGCGAGCTGGCGGCGGGCGCTGGCCACGATCGCGGCGGTCAGCTCTCGTCGGGCGACTGCGCGGGCGGTGAGGGGGGCAGAGGTGGGCACGGATCCAGTCTGCCAGTCGAACGAGAACGGTGCAACAAAACAAGAGCACTGCTCTTGACTTCGGGACCGAGCGGGCGCATGCTGGTGGAAACGAGAGCACTGCTCACACTTTCAAGGAGTCGAGATGACCAAGACCTACGTGATCGTCGGAGCCGGACCGATCGGACGGCACACCGCCGAGCTGCTGCGGGACCGCGGCGATCAGGTCCGGCTGGTGACCCGCTCGGGTCGCGTACAGCTCGACGGCGTCGAGTCCGTGGCCGCCGACGCCTCGGATGCCGCGGCCCTGACCCGGCTGACCGAGGGTGCCGCAGCCCTGTTCAACTGCGCCAACCCCACCGACTACACCGTCTGGGAGGAGATCTGGCCGCCGCTGGCCGAGAGCCTGCTGACCGCTGCAGAGGGCACCGGCGCGACCCTGGTCACCGCGTCCTGCCTCTACCCGTACGGTCCGACCGACGCACCGATGGTCGAGGGCCAGCCGGACGCGGCCACCGACCACAAGGGGCGCCTGCGGGCGGGCATGTGGGCCGAGGCGAAGTCCCGGCACGACGCCGGTCGGCTGCACGCGGTCGAGGTGCGGGGCGCCGACTACGTGGGGGCCGGCGTCGGCGCCAACGGACACATCACCCGGCACCTGCCCACGGCGACCAAGGGCAAGACCGCCTGGGTGATCGGCAGGCCCGATCTGCCGCACAGCTGGACCGACGTGCTGGACATGGCGCGGACGCTGGTCGCCGTCGCTGACGATCCGGAGGTCTGGGGTCAGGTCTGGCACGCCCCGACCAATGCGCCCCGCACCCAGTGCGAGGCGCTGACCGAGGTGCTGGCCGCCGGTGGGAACGCTCCCGTGGCCGTCCGGTCGCTTCCCCGGCCGGTGCTGAGCGGACTCGCCCTGATCAACGGGCAGATGCGTGAGGTCGCCGAGCTCTCCTACATGTGGAAGCGGCCGTACGTGCTCGACTCCTCCCGGACGCAGGACGTCCTCGGACTGGCGCCGAGCCCGTGGGACGAGATCTGCCGTCGCACCGCCGAGGGCAACCGGGAGCAGGTCAGCGCCTGACCCGCCGGATGATCGCCTGGACCCCCGCGGTGATCAGCAGCACGAGCAGGGAGAGCACCGTCGCCGCCCAGGACGGCACCGCGATGGTGGCGAAGAACAGGTGGACGGGGTGCTGGAAGAGATCGTGGTCGGCGTGGGCGCCCCCGTGGGTGAGGACCGTGGCGAGCTCGCCGAGGTGACCGATCACCCACCCGGTCATGGCCACGGTGCTCACCCAGGTCATCACCCGCAGCGCCCGGCTGACGGCGGCCCGGCGCACCCCGCGGAGCGCCACCACCCCACCGGCGCACAGCGCGATGCCGAGCAGGTGGAAGACGAGGTGGTACCAGCGCGGACCGTCCTCGCTGAGGAACAGGAACGGGAGACCCACGCAGACGACGAAGACCGCACCGAGGAGCGCGAGCCGACGTCCGAGCGGGGCGGGGGCGGTGGTGGACGCGGCGCTGGCGCCGCCGACGGTCATGGTCATGGCTCGACGGTAGGAGAGCCGGCCGGCCGCCCACATCGGCACGATCGCCTATTCCATGTGGCGCAGCCATCGGCGACCATGATCAGGTGCGGACCTCGACGCGGGTGTGGCTGGCCGCGGCCACGGCGGTGGCCGGTCTCGGACTGGTGGTCGTCGGCCTCGCCGTTGGTCTGCCCTGGAGGCTGACCGACTTCGTGCTCGGCCGGGTCATTCGGGTGATCATGGCGCTGGCCGGGGCGGGCATCCTGATCGCCGCCGCCCTGCCGGGCGGACCCCGCCGGACGGCTGTACGAGCGACCACGGGGCTGCTCGGAGTGACGGTTCTGGTCTATCCCACGACGCTGAGTCTGTCCGCCGCCGAGATCGGTGGACCGGTCATCAGCGTGCTGGCCGCCGCCGGCCACGTCATCCCGCTGGTGTCGATCCAGCTCCTCCCGGTGCTGGCCGGTCAGCAGGTCACCGGGCGTTCCCGGCGGGGGTGGCTGACCATGATCATCGGCGTCGCCGTGCTGGGAACCATCGCCACCGCCCTGGCGCTGAACGACGCTTCGGGGTCGAGCGTGCTCGCGGTCGGCGGCACCGTGCTCTGGCTGGGATCGTTCCTGCTCGCGCCCTTCGCCACCTGGTCGAGCGTCCGGGGGACGAGCGGGGACGTCCGCCGTCGAGCGATCGTCGCCGCGCTGTCCTCGGTGGTGCCGGTGGTGATCATCGCCTGGTGCATGACCCTCGGCGCGGCCGCTCAGGCGCAGGGTCTGAGCACTGACGCCTCGGTCACGGCCCTGATGGTCGGGTTCTCGCTCGGCACCACGGTCACCGCCGCGCTGGCCCTGGCGGCGACCGGGTCGGAGGGATCGTGGCTGCTGCGTACGCCGGTGATCGTGCGCCTGCTGGCGGTGCTGCTGGTGGCGGCCACGACCCTGCTCGCCACCGGTGTCGCGTTGGCGGCCACCGAGGCCGGCCTGGGCTCCCAGCCCGCCCTGGTGATCGGCATCGCCCTCACCGTGGTGGTCGGTCTGGCGTCGGCGTCGTTGCACGGCTGGGCCGCGCGGGCGGTCGATCCCGGGGCAGAGGTGGTCGAGGAGCTGCGAGCGCTCGGGGACATCGCCGACGGGGAGCAGCGGCACAGCGTCCAGCAGGTCCTGCGCCGGTTGGTGACCGACCCGGGACTGACGCTGCTGGTGCGGGCCGACGACGGGGTCTGGGTGGACTCGTCCGGGATGGCGGTCGATCCGCCGGCCTCCGGCGTCCGACTGGCCGGTCCGCCGGAGGCGGCGCGAGCGGTGGCCGTGGGCTCGCAGCCGGAGGCGGCCGGCCGACTGCGCCGACTGGGGGACTGCAGCCGACTGCTGGACGCCGCGGTGCTGGAGGCCACCGTGCAGCGCGCGCACGCTCGGGCCGCCGACGCCGCCCGCACCGAACGGATCCGTCTGAGCCAGGATCTGCACGACGGGCTGCAGGGACGGTTGCTCGGGATCGCGCTGAACCTGCAGCTGTCCGGCCACGACGTCGACGACCCGGCCGCCCGGCTGCTGGTGGAGCAGACGGTGGAGTCCCTGCGCGATGCCGTGGACGACGTCCGGTCACTGGCGGGTGGCCGGTTGCCCAGCACGTTGGTGGCGGGTGGGCTGCGGCGCGCCCTGACCGATCTCGTCCGCCCCCTGGCCGCAGCGGTCGACCTCCGGGTGCCCGACCGGCGGTTCGCCCCGGAGATCGAGGCCACCAGCTACTTCGTGGTGAGCGAGGCGGTGAGCAACGCGATCAAGCACGGGCAGGCTCGGCAGGTCCGGGTCCTGGTGCAGGAGGACGGGTCGGACCGCCTGCTGATCATGGTCAGCGACGACGGCGCGGGCGGCGCGGATCCCCGACTGGGCTCGGGTCTGCGCGGTCTGGCCGAGCGCGTCGCCGCCTCCGGAGGGCTGCTGGTGGTGCGCGATGCAGCACCGACCGGCACCGTGGTGGAAGCGAGCCTGCCGTGCGGGTCGTGATCGCCGAGGACCAGGTCCTGCTGCGGGACGGGCTGGTCCGGTTGCTGACCGGGGCCGGGCACGCGGTGGTCGCCCAGGTGGGGGACGGACGACGGCTGGTGGCGGAGGTCAGCGACCGACGCCCGGACCTGGTGATCGCCGACGTACGGATGCCGCCGACCTACACCGACGAGGGAGCCGCGGCGGTGCTCTTCCTCCGTGAGCGGTATCCCGAGCTCGCCGTGGTGATCTTGTCGCAGGTGGTGGAGCCGTCGCTGGTGGCCGCCCTCACCGGCGGCCGGGTGCGGGCCTTCGGCTACCTGCTCAAGGACAGGGTGCTCGACACCCGGGTGTTCCTCGACCAGCTGGCCACCGTCGTCGACGGTGGGACGGCGATCGATCCCGTGGTGGTCGAGAACTACGTCCAGCACAGTCGGGACCGACTTCACGGCCTGACCGGGCGTGAGGTCGAGGTGCTCGGCCTGGTGGCCTCGGGGCGCAGCAACACCGGGATCGCCGCCGAGCTCGTCATCTCCCGCCGCACGGTCGACGCCCACCTGCGGTCGATCTTCACCAAGCTGGGGATCGAGTCCGACCCCGAGGACAACCAGCGGGTGCTGGCGGCCCTGGACTGGTTGGCCAGTCGCGGCCGGGTGGCGGGCTGAGGTCAGCGCTGCTCCTTCGGGCACCACCACGTGGTCCGGCCGCCGACGGTGGCGACGGTGAGCTCGGTCCCGCAGCGCGGGCAGTGCCGCCCTGCCTTGCGGAACTCGATGATCCGACCGGTGTGCACGCCGCCGTGCTCGATCGCCGCCTCGGTCGCGTCGCGGAGGCTGCGGTGCAGCCGGTTGAGCTCGGTCCGGCTGAGCTCGTCGGCCGGTCGTCGGGGAGACAGCTTGGCCTGCCACAGGGTCTCGTCGGCCAGCAGGTTGCCCACCCCGGCGATCACCGACTGGTCGAGCAGACGGGCCTTGAGGGGTGCGGTGCTGCGGCTGACGCGGCGGACGAACTCGGGGCGGTCGACGAGCTGTGCGTCCGGCCCGAGGTGACTCAGGTCGGGGTCGAGCCGGACCCGCCCCAGACGTCGCTTGTCGAACAGGGCCAGGGACCCACCGTCGGCGAAGGTGAGGGTGAACCGGTCCCAGACCGGGTTGCGGCGGGGGTCGTCGAGGGCGTTCGCGTACGGTCCGGCGAGTCGGTCGCCGCCCTCGGTCGGCGTCCCGCCGGGTCGGGTGATCACCATCCGGCCGCTCATCCCGAGGTGGATCCCCAGCGTCGGTCCGGGAGTACGGGACCGCCCCAGACCCGAGGTCTCACACCACATGGACTTGCCCTGCCGATGGGCGGCGGTGAGTTCGCGTCCGCGCAGAGCCTCGGCGATCTCCCCGGGCGCGTGCGGGCGGCAGACCCAGGTGTCGGTGTCGTCCACCTCGGCGATGAGTCGTCCGAGCGCGGCGTGCTCGATGGCGGACCGGGCGCGCTCGACCTCCGGCAGCTCCGGCATCAGCCGAACGCCGGGAGGGTCAGGCCGGCGAGCCGGTCATCGGGCGGGACGGGCAGCCGGCCCGTACCGATCAAGATCACGTCGGTCTCAGGGACGTCCCGCGGGAAGGCGCCACCGGCCAGCTCCTCGACGGTCTGCCGGGTGAGAGCGCGCGACCCGGGGGTGGGGGAGGCCAGGGTCAGCTCCGGACCGAGATCGAGGTGGTGGACGGCGAGCTCGACCGCCCAGGTGGCGAAGAAGTCGCCGGTGGCGATCACGTGTCCCTGGAAGTCGAGGTTCGTGGCTGGAAGCCTCGTCGCTGCGCGCATGACCGTCCTTCCGGTCACGGCCAGGTGCCGGATGCCACCCGAGGGTCGCCCGTAGGCGGAGGTGATCAGCCGCACGAACCGGACGTGATCGGTGTCGCTGGTCTCGTCGTCGTTGCTGGCGGGCGCCTGCGACCAGTAGGAGGCGGCGTCGACGGTCGGTGCGGCGTCCGTCGCGGACACGAGGCCGAGCAGCATCTCCTGGAGTCCGAGGTGGACGTGGGTGAGCGTGTCCGCGACGGTCCAGCCCCGACAGCGGCTGGCCGCGAGCAGGTCGCGCTCGCCCAGCCCGCCCGCGATCTCGAGCAGCAGGGCCAGCTCGTCGACGAACGCCTCGCGCCCGGTGACGTGGTCGATGTGCACCACGTCAGCCTGCCACTCCGCGATCAGCCCGCCAGGGCCGTGCGGATCCGTTCCGCGTACGCGTCCATCTCGCCGTCGGCGTAGCGGGTCCGGGGCCAGAAGAAGCCCTTCAGTCCGTCGCCCTTGGTCCGCGGCACCACGTGCACGTGCAGATGGGGCACGGACTGGCTGACCACGTTGTTCATGGCCACGAAGGTCCCCTGGCACCCCAGCTCCGTGCCGAGCGCAGCGGCGACCCGCTGGGCAGCGGTCAGCAGCGGGGTCATCAGCTCGGTTGGGAGGTCGAGCAGGGTGTCGACGTGGCGGACGGGGGCGAGCAGCACGTGGCCCTTGAACACCGGCCGGTGGTCGAGGAAGCCGATCACCTCCTCGGTCCGCAGCACCACCGCCGCGTCCAGCTCGCCACGAACGATCTGACAGACGATGTCCTCACTCACGTGGACGACTGTAGGCCGCCTGGTCTAGTATCGAACACATGAGCGATTCGGCGTACGTGCCCGCCGGTTGGCCGTCCCAGGTGCGACCGCCCGGGGCCCCGGGGTGGGAGCGGACGGCGACCGCCTTCCTGCTCGACTGCTGTCCGCCCGAGTTCCGCGCCTACCCGGTCCTGCGCCGGCACCCGGTGGTGCTGGCCCGGTTCGCCGCGCGCTTCGTGGCCGGCCAGTGCACCACCGCCCAGGACGGGGTGGCCGAGATCCGGATCGGGCTGCCCCGCAGCGTGCCACCCCAGGTGGTGACCGAGGCGGTGGAGGCCTGGCTCGAGCAGGCGGCCCACCTGCTGCGGGTCAGACGCGCCGTCGGTCTGGTCGAGGACGCGTTGCGCGGCAAGGAGTTCGTCATGCCCCTGTGACACCGCTCACCGGGGTTCGTGTCCGGGGGCACCCCGGCACGTAAACTCGCGTTCATGCCCCCCGCGCCGCAGACCCGCGTCTCGCAGGACGAGCCGTACGGACTCCTGCGCTCCGTCGCCGGTCCCGCCGACCTCCGTCGACTGAGCCCCGACGAGCTGCCCGACCTGGCCGGTGAGATCCGCGCCTTCCTGATCGACCAGGTCAGCCAGACCGGTGGGCACCTCGGCCCCAACCTCGGCGTCGTCGAGCTGACCATCGCCCTGCACCGGGTGTTCGAGTCCCCGGAGGACCCGATCATCTTCGACACCGGTCACCAGAGCTACGTGCACAAGATGCTGACGGGCCGGTTGGACGCGTTCCCCACGCTGCGGCAGAAGGGCGGGCTGTCGGGCTATCCCAGCCGCGCCGAGTCCGAGCACGACTGGGTGGAGAGCTCGCACGCGTCGGCGTCCCTGTCGTACGCGGCCGGGATCGCCCGCGGTCTGCAGCTGACCGGCAAGTCCGGCACGGTCGTGGCGCTGGTGGGCGACGGCGCCTTGACCGGCGGCATGGCCTGGGAGGCGCTCAACAACATCGCGGCCGACGACGACCTGCCGCTGGTCATCCTGGTCAACGACAACGGGCGCTCCTACACCCCGACGGTGGGCGGCCTCGCCCGTCATCTCTCAGGGCTGCGCACCAACCCCCGCTACGAGCAGGTGCTCGAGCTGGTCCGCAAGCAGGTCAACCGGGCCCCGCTGTTCGGGCGCGCCGCCTACGACCTGCTGCACGGCATCAAGAGCGGACTCAAGGACGTGATCGCTCCGCAGGGCATGTTCTCCGACCTCGGACTGAAGTACGTGGGTCCGGTCGACGGGCACGACGAGGCGGCCGTCGAGCGCGCGCTGCGCCACGCCAAGCAGTTCGGGGGACCGGTGCTGGTGCACTGCCTGACCCGCAAGGGCAACGGCTACTCGGCGGCGGAGAACCACGAGGAGGACCGCTTCCACGCGGTCGGCAAGATCGACGCCAAGACGGGCGTGGCCATCGGTGGCCCGGGCGCGGTCAAGTGGACCGACGTGTTCGCCGAGGAGATCCTCAAGCTCGGTGCGGTCGACGAGCGCGTGGTGGCCATCAGCGCCGCCATGATCCACCCGACCGGTCTCAACCGCTTCGCGGCAGCGTTCCCCGAGCGGGTGATGGACGTGGGCATCGCCGAGCAGCACGGCACCACCTCGGCGGCCGGTCTGGCGATGGCCGGTCTGCACCCGGTGGTGGCCGTCTACGCCACCTTCTTGAACCGGGCGTTCGACCAGCTCCTGATGGACGTGGCGCTGCACCGCTGCGGCGTGACCTTCGTGCTGGACCGGGCCGGCGTGACCGGTCCGGACGGGGCGAGCCACCACGGCATGTGGGACATGTCCATCACCCAGGTGGTGCCGGGTCTGCATCTCACCGCCCCCCGGGACGGCACCCGGCTGCGGCAGGCCCTGGCCACCGCGCTGACCATCGACGACGCCCCGTCGGTCATCCGCTACTCCAACCAGCAGGTGCCCGCGGACCTGGAGGCGATCGCGGAGGACCGGGGCGTCGACATCCTGCTGCAGAGCGACCAGCAGCCCCGGGTGCTCGTGGTCGCCTACGGCCAGATGTGCGGGACGGGGGTCGCCGTCGGCCGCCGTCTGGCCGACCAGGGGATCGGGGTGACGGTGGTCGACCCGGTCTGGGCGCTGCCGGTGAACCCCGCGCTGCTCGAGCTGGCCGCCCAGCACCAGCTGGTGATCAGCATCGAGGACAACGGCGTGGTGGGTGGCTGCGGTTCCCGGCTGTCCCAGGAGCTGCGGTTCGCCGGGATCGAGGTGCCCTTCCGGGAGTTCGGCATCGCCCCGGAGTTCCTCGAGCACGGCACCCGGGCCGAGCTGCTGGAGCAGCTGGGACTGACGCCGCAGGAGATCGCCCGCTTCGCGGTGGAGGCGGTCGTCGGCATGGGCGCCACACACGGACAGGGTGCTGACTCCGCGCGCTTGTGAGGTTGAGTGGTCACGACCGAAGGATCGTCAGGCCGCGCGACGCCCAGGCACGCACCTCGCTGCGTTCTCCTCGGTCGCGATACGACCCGGTATCCCTTCCTCGTCGGCCTTGCGATGCACGCACCTGAACGCCGCACACCCTTGCCGAACCTCCGGTCGTAACCACTAGTGTGTGCTCCGAGTTTCCCCTGTGATCGGAGCGGCACCGTGAGCGTCATGCGCACCAAGAGCATCGAGCAGTCCATCGCGGACACCGATGAACCGGAGTACAAGCTCAACAAGACCCTGACCGCTCTGGACCTCACGGTCTTCGGGGTCGGTGTGATCATCGGCGCCGGCATCTTCACCCTGACCGGCCGGGCGGCCAGCACCCTGGCCGGACCCGCGATCGTGCTGAGCTTCGTGATCTCGGCGGTCGCCTGCGGCCTCGCGGCCCTGTGCTATGCGGAGTTCGCTTCCACGGTGCCGGTGTCGGGGTCGGCGTACACGTTCTCGTACGCGAGCCTGGGCGAGATCATCGCCTGGATCATCGGCTGGGACCTGCTGCTGGAGCTGATGCTCGGTGCCAGTGTCGTCGCGCAGGGCTGGAGCACGTACGCGGTCGTCTTCCTCGGCAACATCGGCATCCCCTGGCCGGAGAACCTCGGACCGGGCGGCACCGTCGACGTGCTGGCCATGCTGCTGGTCGCCGTCCTCGCCACCCTGGTCACCATCGGCATCAAGGAGTCGATGCGGGTGAACATGGTGCTCGTCGGGGTCAAGCTGTTCGTGGTCCTGTTCGTGGTCTTCGCCGGGATCGGCTTCATCAACCCGGCCAACTACACCCCCTTCATCCCGCCGAGCGCACCGACCTCCTCCGATGCCGCCTGGTACCTGCAGCCCCTGGTGCAGGCGGTGCTGGGGTGGGAGCCGAGCGCGTACGGCATCGGCGGCATCTTCGCGGGTGCGGCGCTGGTCTTCTTCGCCTACATCGGCTTCGACGTCGTGGCCACCACGGCCGAGGAGGCCAAGAACCCGCAGCGCGACCTGCCGATCGGCATCATCGCCTCGCTGGTGATCTGCACCGTCCTCTACGCCGCGGTGTCGTTGGTGATCACCGGCATGGTCAAGTACGACCAGATCGACTCCTCGGCCGCGCTGGCCACCGCCTTCACCAAGCTCGGCCACCCGGGCTACGCGACCCTGATCTCGGCCGGTGCGGTGGCCGGTCTGACCACCGTCGTGCTGACCCTGATGATCGGCGCCAGCCGGGTGGTGTTCGCGATGTCCCGTGATCACCTGCTGCCCGCGCCGCTGAGCAAGGTGCACCCCAGGTTCCAGACGCCGTACGTGATCACGATCATCATCGGGGTGATCGTGATGCTGGTCGCCGGACTGACGCCGATCGGCAAGCTCGAGGAGATGGTGAACATCGGGACGCTGACCGCGTTCATCCTCGTCTCCATCGGCGTCATCGTGCTGCGCAAGTCCCGGCCCGACCTGCCGCGGGCGTTCAAGGTGCCGTTCGTGCCGGTGCTGCCGATCCTGTCCGCGGCCATCTGCTTCTGGCTCACCCTCAACCTGTCCATCGAGACCTGGTTCCGGTTCGTGATCTGGATGGCCATCGGCTTCGCCGTCTACTTCCTGTACGGCTACAAGCGGTCGCGGCTCGCCACGGGCGAGACCCTGAAGCAGATGTCGCAGAACTACGACCTGGAGAAGTAGCCACGACCGTTGATCACTGGGAGCTGAGCCACCGGGACCACCCCTGGCCGGGGGTGGTCTCGGCGGTCGGCTACCGGACGCCACCGCCGGACCAGCCCGTCCACTACGGGCTGCCGTCGCCCTGGCTGACGGTGATCTTCAGCCTGGACGACGGCGTCGAGTCGGCCAGCGATCGCGCCGCGCTGAGCTCCGCGCCACCGCTGCCGATCATCGCGGCCGGACTGCACACCCGGGCGAGCTTCGTGCGACCCCGGGCCGGGCAGGCCGGCGTGCAGCTGGCGGTGCACCCGCTGGCCGCCCGGGCGCTGTTCGGGTTGCCGGCGGCCGAGCTGAGCAGCACCGACTACGACGGGCGCCAGATCTTGGACCGCACGTCCGCCAGCATCCAGGACCGGCTCACCGGCTGCCGCGACTGGGGTGACGCGTTCACCGTCCTCGGCGGCCACCTGACCCGCTCGCTGGACGGGCGCCGGCACGTCGACCCGCGCAGCGAGGTCCGGCACGCCTGGAGTCTGCTGGAAGCCAGCGCCGGCCGGCTGCCGGTCGCGGAGGTCGCGGCCCGGGTCGGCCTCACCGCCCGGCACCTGAGCACGCTGTTCACCCGCGAGGTCGGCCGGTCGCCCAAAGCCGTCGCTCAGCTGATCCGCTTCCAGCACGCGGTCGACCTGATCAAGAACCACGTCGCCCACGCCGGTCGGACCGACCTGGCCGAGGTGGCCGCCCGGTGCGGCTACGCGGACCAGTCCCACCTGACCCACGACTTCGTCGAGCGACTCGGCGTCCCGCCCACCCGGTGGATCACCGAGGAGTTCCGAAACCTCCAAGACCACGGAGCTCCGCCGGCGGCATGATCGGTCCATGACCACCCACGAGAACCCGACCGTCTGGCTCACCCTGCAGGCCCACGACGCCCCCGCCCTGATCACCTTCTACACCGAGGCCTTCGGCTTCACCGTCCGCGCCCGCTACGACGAGGAGGGCACCGACCGGGTGGCCCACGCCGAGCTGATCTGGCCGGAGGGGAGCGGCGGTGTGATGCTCGGCTCGCACAAGCCGGACGGGGAGTGGAGCACCCAGCCCGGGACCGCGGCGGCGTACGTGGTGACCAGCGACCCGGCCGCCGTGCACCGGCGGATCGTCGACCACGGCGGAGCGCGCCGGGTCAGCGACCTCACCGAGAAGGACTACGGGTCGAGCGAGTTCGCGGTCGTCGACCCCGAGGGCAACCAGTGGTCGTTCGGCACCTACCCGGGCGAGAGCTGACTGCCCAGCACCCGCTCACGGCAGCGTGGCGACGCCCTTCGGCAGGAACCGCTGACCGAGCACCCGCTCGGAGACGCCGGACCGGTCCAGGTACGGCGTGATCCCGCCCAGGTGGAACGGCCAGCCCGCCCCGAGGATCAGGCACAGGTCGATGTCCATCGGCGCCGCCACGACGCCCTCGGCGAGCATCAGCCCGATCTCCTCGGCGAGGGCGTTCTCGACCCGGGTGCGCAGCTCCGCGGCGGTGCTGGGGGAGTCGCCCACGGTCATCAGCGCCCGCGTCTCCTCCGACACGTACGGCTTTCCCTCGGCCGTGACGTCGTAGATGCCGGGCTTGCGCGCGGCGACCAGCGCCTGGAGGTTCGTCGACACCGGATAGCGCTCACCGAACGCCGCGTGCAGGGTCTCGGTGACGTGCAGCGCGACGGCCGGACCGACCAGCTGGAGCAGCACGAACGGCGGCATCGGCAGACCGAGCGGCCGCAAAGCGGCATCGGCGACCTCGACCGGGGTGCCGTCGTCGACCGCCTTGGTGATCACCGCGGTGGTGCGGATGAGCAGCCGGTTGACCACGAACGCCGGAGCATCCTTCACCAGCACGGCGTTCTTCTTCAGCGACTTCGCCACACTCAGGGCGGTGGCGGTCGTCTCGTCGTCCGTCGCCGTCCCCCTGATCACCTCGAGCAGGGGCAGCACCGCGACCGGGTTGAAGAAGTGGAAGCCCACCACCCGCTCGGGGCGCGCGAGGTCGGCGGCCATCGCCGACACCGACAGCGAGGAGGTGTTGGTGGCCAGCACGCAGGCGTCGGAGACGTGCTTCTCCAGCGAGGCGAACACCTCCTTCTTGACCGCCAGCTCCTCGAAGACGGCCTCGATCACGAAGTCGCAGTCGGCGTAGTCGGCGTGCTCGGTGGTGCCGCTGAGCAACGCCTTGAAGCGGTTGGCGTGGTCGGAGCTGATCCGTCGCTTGCCCAGCAGCTTGTCGATCTCGCTGTGGACGTAGCCGATGCCCCTGGTCACCCGCTCGGCGTCGAGGTCGGAGATGATCACCGGGACCTCGAGCCGCCGCAGGAAGAGCAGGGCCAGCTGGCCGGCCATCAGTCCGGCCCCGACCACTCCCACCTTGGTCACCGGACGGGCCAGCCAGGGCTCCGGCGCGCCGGCCGGCTTCTTGGCCCGGCGCTGCACCAGGTCGAACGCGTACAGGCTGGAGCGCAGCTCCTCGCTCATGATCAGGTCGGCCAGCCCCTGGTCCTCGCCCGCGTACGCACTGACGCGGTCGGCGGTCTTCGCGGCGGCGATGAGGTCCAGGGCCCGGTACGGCGCGGGGGCCGCCCCGGACGTCTTCTGGTCGGCGAACCGGCGGCCCCGTTCGACCGCCGCGTCCCAGCCCTCGCCCCGGTCGATCTCCGGCCGGGTGACGGTGATCTCGCCGGCCACCACGCGCCCGGCCCAGTCCAGGGAGTCGGCCAGGAAGTCGGCCCCGTCGAAGATCGCGTCGGCGATGCCGAGTGCGGCGACCTGCGGCCCGACCAGCATCTTGTTCTGGCTCAGGGCGTTCTCGATGATCACCGTGACCGCGTGGTCCGGTCCGATCAGGTTGGGCAGCAGGTACGTGCCGCCCCACCCGGGCAGCAGACCGAGGAAGCACTCGGGCAGGGCGATCCCGGCGGCCGCCTTGGACACCGTCCGGTACTGCGCGTGCAGGCTGATCTCGAGCCCACCACCGAGGGCCAGGCCGTTGATGAAGGCGAAGGTCGGCACCGGCGAGGTGTGCAGCTTGTCGAACACCGCGTGGCCGATCCGGGCGATGGTGACCGCCTGGTCGCGACCGGTCAGCCCGCCCAGCGCCTTGAGGTCCGCCCCGGCGGCCAGGATGAACGGCTTCCCGGTGATCGCGATGGCAGCGACGTCGTCGCGGGCCAGGGCGGCGTTCAGCGCGTCGTTGTAGAGGCTGAGGCTGCGGGGTCCCAGCGTGTTCGGCTTGGTGTGGTCCTCGCCGTTGTCCAGGGTGATCAACACCGCCGTACCGCCGGCGTGGGGCAGCGCGACGTCGCGGCTGAGGAAGCGGGTGACCCGCTCGTCGGGCGTCAGGGCGGACGCCTCGTCCAGCAGCGCCTGCAGCTCGGCCTCGGGCATCAGCTGGGTGGTCACTGGTGGTCTCCCTCGGCGGTGCGGACGTCGGTGTGGTGCGGGTTCTCCCAGATCACGGTGCCGCCCATGCCCAGCCCGATGCACATGGTGGTCAGGCCGTAGCGGATCTCGGGGTGCTCCCGGAACTGGCGGGCCAGGTGGATCATCAGCCGCACGCCGGAGCTGGCCAGCGGGTGACCCAGGGCGATGGCGCCGCCGTACGGGTTGATCCGCTCGCTGACCGGATCGAGACCGAAGTGGTCCAGGAAGGCGAGGACCTGGACGGCGAACGCCTCGTTGATCTCGAAGGCGCCGATGTCGTCGATGGCGAGTCCCGCGTTGCGCAGCGCGCGCTCGGTGGCCGGCACCGGTCCGACGCCCATCACCTCGGGATCGACACCCGCGAAGCCGTACGACACCAGCCGCATCGCCACCGGCAGGTCGAGCTCGTGGGCCACGTCCTCGGCGGCCAGCAGACAGGCCGTGGCTCCGTCGTTCAGCCCGGCGGCGTTGCCCGCGGTGACCCGGCCGTGGGAACGGAAGGGGGTCCGCAGCTGCGTCAGGCCGTCCAGCGTGGTGCCCGGACGGGGCGGCTCGTCGGCCGTGGCCAGACCCCAGCCCAGCTCGGTGCTGCGGGTCGCGACGGGCACCAGCGACTCCTGGATCACTCCGCCCGCGTACGCACCCGCGACCCGCTGCTGGCTCTGCAGCGCGAAGGCGTCGGCCCGCTCGCGGGTGATGCCGGGGAAGCGGTCGTGCAGGTTCTCCGCGGTCGACCCCATCATCAGCGCGGACGGGTCGACGATCTTCTCGGCCACGATCCGTGGGTTGGGGTCGATGCCCTCACCCATCGGGTGGTGGCCCATGTGCTCGACCCCTCCGGCGATGGCGACGTCGTAGGCGCCGAAGGCGATCCCGGAGGCCGTGGTGGTGACCGCGGTCATCGCGCCGGCGCACATCCGGTCGATCGCGTAGCCGGGGACGGAGCGGGGCAGACCGGCCAGCAGGGCGGCGGTCCGGCCGATCGTGAGTCCCTGGTCGCCGATCTGCGTCGTGGCGGCGATCGCCACCTCGTCGACCCGCTCGGGCGGCAGGCCGGGGTGGCGGCGCAGCAGCGCACGGATGCAGCTGACCACGAGGTCGTCGGCCCTGGTCTCGCGGTAGAGCGAGCCGGCCTTTCCGAACGGGGTGCGGACACCGTCGACGAAGACGACGTCGCGAGACTCACGGGACATGGGCCACATATTACTCACGAGTAACAAGATGGCGCACCCTTGGGAAGTGACCTATCCCGATATATCGTTGACTATCGGCAACACGCGAAGGAAGGATGGTCGGTGATGGGTGCATACGCGATGGGAGCCCCGTGGCTCCGATTCGGAGTCGACTGCGGGGACCGAGCTGGTCGGACCCAGGAGTGGAGCGAGTTCGAGCGCCGTCTTCGTGACAGGTGGGCGGAGATGACCGGCAAGACCCAGACCAGGCGGGGTCCAGGTCCCGCCTGGGGCGGCTTCGGTCCCGGCTTCGGCAGTCCCGGTTTCGGGGGGCCGGGCTTCGGTCACGGCGGTCCGCCGTGGGCCCGCGGCATGCGTGGTCCGAAGGCCCGGCGCGGTGACGTCCGGGCGGCGATCCTGTCGGTGCTGTCCGACGCCCCCCGCAACGGCTACCAGGTGATCCAGGAGATCGCCGAGCGCACCGGCGGCGCGTGGAAGCCCAGTCCCGGTTCGATCTACCCGACCCTGCAGCAGCTGGAGGACGAGGGGCTGGTCGTCCAGACCGAGGACGGCGGCCGCAAGGCGTACGCGCTGACCGACGAGGGCCGCAGCTACGTCACCGGCCATCCCGACGAGATGGCTGCGCCGTGGGCGGCGATGACCGACACCGACACCGACGGCGATCTGCGGCCGATGCTCGGCCAGGTCGCGGCCGCCATGTGGCAGGTGATGGCGGTCGGCAGCCCGGAGCAGCAGGCCGCGGCCAAGGACGCGGTCGTCGAGCTGCGCAAGACGCTCTACGGGCTCCTCGCCGAAGGGACGGAGTCGACCGACACCGACGGGGACCGGCGATGACAGGTCCGTTGCAGGTGTGGTGGGGGCCGCTACCCCCGCGACCCCTGGGCCCGACCGCGCCGACCGTCCCGGCGCAGGCCGAGACCCCGGTCCGGATCGGCGACGCCGAACGGGACCGAGCGGTGTCCGATCTCGGTGACCACTTCGCGGCCGGCCGGCTGAACCGGGAGGAGTTCGACGAACGCGCCGACCAGGCGATGCTGGCCCGGTTCACCACCGACCTGGCACCGTTGTTCGCCGACCTGCCCGCCGCACCGAGACCCGCCCCGGCCCCGCCCGTCGGAGCACGCCCCGGTGGCCCGCCGCCGTGGGCGTACGCGATGTGGCTGCTGCCGGTGATGCTGGTCGGCCTGCTCGTGGCCTCGGTCCTGCTGCACGCGCCGTTCCTGCTCTGGGGACTGATCTGGATGGTGGTGATCTTCCGGGCCACCGGGCACCGGCGTCGGCAGCGTCCTCAGGGATGGGGGCCTGACCGACTCCGGCGGTGAGGGCGCCGGGCACGGGAGGAGTCGTTTCGACGTGTGAGTCGGGTGCTGCGGGGTAGTCAGCTGCGGTGATGACGAACGCGCTGCACCGCTTCCTGGACACCACCGCCGACCGGATCGAGCGAGCCGACGCGCTCGACGGGGTGGCGGAGGCGGTGGCCGGGATCGCCGACACGGCCCTCAGTCCGAGCGGGCTGACCGATCTCCTCAGCGGTACGCCCATCGGGCACCCGCTCCACCCGCTGCTCGTCACCGTGCCCATCGGCGCGTGGACGTCGTCGTTGCTGCTGGACGTGCTGGGTCGCGACGACGCCGCCGACATCCTGATCGCCCTCGGCGTGGTGAGTGCGGTGCCGACCGCGGCTGCCGGCCTCAGCGACTGGCGTCACACCACCGGTGCCGAGCGTCGGGTGGGTCTGGTCCACGCGCTCGCCAACGGGGTGGCGCTGACCGCGTACACGGCGAGCTGGGTGGCGCGCCGCACCGGTCACCGGACGACCGGCGTCGTGCTGTCACTGGCCGGGGCCACCGCCGTCGGCGTCGGCGGGTGGCTCGGTGGCCACCTCTCGTACGCCCTCGGTGTCGGCGTGGACACCACCGCCTTCCAGCACATCGCCACCGACTGGACCGATGTGTGCGCCGAGCAGGACGTCGCCGCCGGGGAGCTGACGGGGGCCGAGCTCGACGGCGTGCCGGTCCTGGTCACCCGCCGCGAGGGTTCCGTCGTCGTCCTGGCTGACCGCTGCACCCACCGCGGCGCGCCGCTGCACGAGGGCACGCTGGCCGACGGCTGCGTCGTCTGCCCCTGGCACGACAGCGTCTTCGCCCTCGACGGTGCTGTGGTGAGGGGCCCGGCGACCCGGCCGCAGACCGCCTACGAGGTGCGCCTCCAGGGCGGTCGGGTCCTCGCCCGCCACGCCGACCAGCCGAGGTCGCTGCGCAGCAACCCCGTCGGGATCTGACCCCCGGGGTCGGCCGCCGCGTCGGCTCAGTCGTCGATCAGGGCCGCGGTGAGCCCGGGCACCGTGAGCCGCCGCTGCCACGGGCGGGCGCCCAGCTCGGCCAGAGCCGCGTCCACGGCGTCGGCGGTCAGCGGGTCGGGCGGGGACCAGGCCAGCCGGCGGACGTAGTCCGGGGTCAGCAGGTTCTCGGCCGGAAGCCGGTGCTCGGTGGCGAGGTCGGTCAGCACCTCCCGGACCCGGGTCAGCCGCTTGGCCGCGAGCGGGTCCTTGGCCGCCCACAGGCGCGGCTGAGGTGGTCCGGGGCTGGGGATGTGCATGGGTGGCAGCGCCGCGTCGCCGAGGGTGGCCACCCGTTCCAAACCGGCCAGCCAGTCGGGCAGGTAGCGGCGGGCCTGGCGCCGCTGGAAGCCGGCGATCCGGTAGATCGCCGTACGATCCGGTCGGTCGATCGCGGCCAGCTCGGCGATGGCGACGTCGGGCAGGATCTTCGACGGTGCCCGGTCGCTGTCCCGGGCGATCTCGTCGCGGACGTGCCAGAGCTCGGCCACGTACGCCAGCCCGCGGCGGGTCCGCACCCGGTGGATGCCGGAGGTGCGCCGCCACGGGTCGGTCCGGGGCTCGGCGACGGTGCTCGCGCCCGCGGCGAGGGCGGCGAACTCCTCGGCGGCCCACTCGTCCTTGCCCGCGGCGACGAGCTGGTCGGCCAGGATGTCGCGCAGCTCGATCAGCAGCTCCACGTCCAGGGCCGCGTAGGTCAGCCACTCGGCGGGCAGCGGTCGGGTCGACCAGTCAGCGGCCGAGTGCTCCTTGAGCAGCCGCACCCCGAGGAGCTCCTCGAGCATGGTGCCGAGCGCGACCCGCGGGTAGTCGAGGAGCCGGGCGGCCAGCTCGGTGTCGAACAGCCGGGTCGGGGTCATGCCGACCTCGTGCAGACACGGAAGGTCCTGGCTGGCCGCGTGGATGATCCACTCCGTGTCGGCCAGCGTCTCGCCCAGTCGAGCCAGCGCGGGAGTGCCGTCGAAGGCGGTCGGGTCGATCAGGTGCGTGCCCGCACCGGCGCGACGGAGCTGCAGCAGGTAGGCGCGCTGGGTGTAGCGGAAGCCGTGGGCCCGTTCGGCGTCGACCGCCAGGGACCCGGAGCCGGCCGCCAGAGCGGCGATGGCCTCGTCGAGCCGCTCGGAGGTGCAGATCACCTCCGGAGTGCCGTCGGCGGGGGCCACCAGCAGGGGAGCCTCAGGTGCGGCCTCCGCGGCGAGGTCGGTCACGACCTCCGTGGCTGCTGAGTTGTCGGTCACCGTCTCCGTGGGCTTCGATGAGGGCTCTTGTGCGCGTGTCGTCGGGCGGGGATGGCGACCACCCCGGCCGGCAGCGGGGGCAGACCCGCCGTCGTACACAGTAGTTCACCCCAGGCCTGCACGTGGGCGGCCAGCCCGACGCCGTCGGTAAGCACCGGGGTCCAGGACGCCCGCACCTCCACCTCGGCACTCGGCTCCTCGTCGGCCATGCCGCCGAAGGACTCGCTGGACACCGAGGTGACGGTGCCGCTGGGGGCCACGTAGTCCGCCCCGTGGGCGGCGAGCGCGTCCAGCAACCACGACCAGCCCACCTGGGCCAGCAGGGGATCGCTGACCATCTCGGGATCGACCTCGGCTCGGGCGAAGGTCACGCAGCGGAAGGTGCCCTGCCAGGCGGCGTTGCCGGCCGGGTCGTGCAGCAGGACGAGCCGGCCCGCGCCGACGTCCTCGCCCCCCACCAGCACGTCCGCGCTGACCGCGGCCGCGAACGGGGCGATCTTCTGGGGAGCCGGTATCTCCTCGACCAACAGCTCGGGTCGCCACGCCGCGTGGAGCAGGTCGTGGGCGGCCCGCTGGAAGGGGGTCGGGGCCGGGGCCACGTCGGAGTTGGCTGGCACCCGTCGAGCGTAAGCGGCGGCACCGACATCGCCCGGCTGCGACGCGCCGGGAGGCCCGTCGGCTCGCGCGTGGAAGGATCGTGGGGTGTCAGTCCCCGTGCCGAGTCCCGACCTCAGTCCGTTCCTGGCGGCCTGCGCCCGACGCCAGCTCGACGACCGGGTGCCGGTCTGGTTCATGCGGCAGGCGGGCCGGTCGCTGCCGGAGTACAAGCGGGTCCGGGTCGGGATCTCGATGCTGGACAGCTGCGCGCGGCCCGATCTGGTCACCGAGATCACCCTGCAGCCGGTGCGCCGGTACGGCGTGGACGCCGCCATCTTCTACTCCGACATCATGGTGCCGCTGAAGGCCGCCGGGGTCGACCTGGACATCGTGCCCGGGACCGGTCCGGTGATCGCGGAGCCGATCCGGACGGCGTCGGACCTGGACCGGGTCCGGCCGCTGAGCGCGGACCAGATCCCGTACGTGACCGAGGCGGTTCGCCGGTTGGTGGCCGAGCTGGGTGAGACCCCGCTGATCGGCTTCGCCGGCGCCCCCTTCACCTTGGCCAGCTACCTGGTCGAGGGCGGTCCCAGCAAGGACTACGCGCGGACCAAGGCGCTGATGGTGTCGAGGCCGGACGTCTGGCACGACCTCTGCGGGCGGCTGGCCCAGATCTCGGCCACCTTCCTGGTCGCCCAGGTCGAGGCCGGCGCGGGCGCGGTGCAGCTCTTCGACTCCTGGGTCGGCAGCCTGAGCGCAGCCGACTACGCGACCTTCGTCCAGCCGCACTCGGCCAGCGTGCTGGAGGCGGTGGGACGGCTCGGGGTGCCACGGATCCACTTCGGGGTGGGCACCGGCGAGCTGCTGCGTCCGATGGCCGCGGCCGGGGCCGATGTGGTCGGCGTCGACTGGCGCATCCCGCTGGACGAAGCGGACCGGCGGCTCGGTCACCGGTACGCGCTCCAGGGCAATCTCGACCCGGCCCTGCTCGGCGCGCCCTGGCCGGTGGTGGCCGAACGCACACGGGCGGTGATCGCCGCCGGCGCGGCCGCCCCCGGTCACGTGTTCAACCTCGGTCACGGGGTGCCCCCGGACACCGACCCGGCCGTGCTGCAGCGGGTCGTGGACCTGGTCCACGAGGAGGGCAGCGACATCCGGCGGGCGGCCCGGGTGTGATCGACGTCGTCGTGGTCGGCGGCGGGATCTCGGGTCTCGCCGCAGCCCGTCGGCTGTCCCGGCACGGGTTGTCGGTGCTGGTGCTGGAGGGCTCGTCCCGGGTCGGCGGCAAGATCGCCGCCGTCCGGCTCGGTGACCTGACCGTCGACGGTGGGGCGGAGTCGGTGCTGGTCCGCCGGCCCGAGGCCACCACCCTGATCGCCGCCCTGGGCCTCGACCAGCGGTTGGTGCACCCCACCGACGCCAAGGCCCAGGTGTACGTCGACGGAGCCGCCGTGGAGCTGCCGCCCTCGGTGCTCGGGGTGCCGGCCGATCTCGATGCGCTGGCCGGTCTGCTCACCCCGGCCGGGCTGGCCCGGGCCCGACAGGAACCGTCCCTGCCCGCCCCACCGCTGCCCGACGACGTGCCGATCGGGGTCCTGCTGGACGAGCGGTTCGGACCCGAGGTGACCGACCGGCTGCTGGAGCCGCTGCTGGGTGGGGTCTACGCGGGCCAGGCGCGTCGGCTGTCGTTCGCCGCCGTCAGTGCGGCCCTGTTCGCGCGAGTCCGGGCGGGCGGGGCTCTCAGCCTCCACGCCGCGCAGACCCGGCGGCCCGGCGACGGCCCGGTGTTCGGCGGCCTGGACGGCGGCATCGCCGGTCTGGTCGACGCCCTGGCCGCGGCGCTGGCCGCCCACGGTGTCGAGGTCCGCACCGGCACGGTCGTCCGGGAGCTGGCGGCCGTGGCCGGGGGGTACCGGTTGACCGTGGGCTCGGCCCGGGACCCCCAGCGGCTCGACACGCGCGCCGTGGTGCTGGCCACACCGGCCACCGCCACCGGCCGGCTGCTCGGCGGCCTCGACGGACCGACCGCCTCGGCAGCCCGGCTCGCCGCGATCCCGTACGCGTCGATGGCCGTGGTCGCTCTGGCGGTCCGCGGGGTGGAGCCGGTGGGCTCGGGACTGCTGGTGCCGCCCGGTCAGCTGCCGACGGTGAAGGCGGTGACGCACTCCTCGACCAAGTGGGGCTGGCTGCGCCAACGGACTTCCGCGACCTGGGGTGGTGACGTGCACGCCCTGCGGGCCAGCGTGGGTCGCCTGGGGGAGGAACGCCTGCTGCAGATCGACGACCCGGGACTGGTCGACCGCACCGTGGCCGAGCTGCGGGGGCTGCCGGGCTGGTCGGGTGTCGAGCTGGTGGCGAGCGCGGTGCAGCGGTGGGGCGGCGGGCTGCCCCAGTACGAGGTGGGCCACCTCGATCTGGTGGCCCGGCTGCGCGCCGAGCTGGCCGGTCGACCCGGCCTGGCGGTGTGCGGCGCGGCGTACGACGGGGTGGGGATCGCCGCCTGCCTGGGGTCGGCGGAGGTGGCCGTGAACAAGATCACCAGCGACCTGGGGTCCGCCGGTGAGCGGGCGGTGGTAGGAGTGAAGGCATGAGAGCGCGGGAGATCAACGACACGATCCGCTACACGATGTGGTCGGTGTTCCAGCGGACCGGTCCGCTCGCCGGGCAGGAGGCGCCGGAGGAGATCGCCCGGGGCGCCCTGGCCGAGATCGCCGCCGCCACGGCCGGCGAGGACCTGGAGATCCGCGGCTGGTACGACGTCGCGGGTCTGCGTGCTGACGCCGACCTGATGGTGTGGTGGCACGCGCCGACCTCGGAGATCCTGCAGGACGCCTACCTGGCCCTGCGCCGGTCGGTGCTGGGTCAGTCGCTGACCCCGGTCTGGTCGCAGCTCGGTCTGCACCGGCCCGCCGAGTTCAACAAGGGCCACGTGCCCGCCTTCATGGCCGGGGAGGAGGCGCAGGGGCACCTGTGCGTCTACCCGTTCGTGCGCTCATACGAGTGGTACCTGCTGCCGGACGAGGAGCGGCGCGCCATGCTCGCCGAGCACGGCATGATGGCCCGGCCCTATCCGGATGTGCGGGCCAACACGGTGTCGTCGTTCGCGCTGGGGGACTACGAGTGGCTGCTGGCCTTCGAGGCCGACGAGCTGCACCGGATCGTGGACCTGATGCGCGCGCTGCGGGCCGCGGCCGCCCGGCGCCACACCCGGGAGGAGCTGCCGTTCTACACCGGCCGTCGCCGCGAGCTGACGGAGATCCTCGGCTCCTGGTGACTCAGCGCCGCCACTCGTACGGGGTGGTGGTGGAGACCTTGATCAGCCCGGACCGCTCCAAGATCGGCCGGGAGAACTCCGTCGAGTCGCTGTGCAGCAGCGTCTTCCCCCGGGTGAGAGCCGAGCGGGCACGAGCCGCGGTCAGCGCGCGGTAGACGCCTCGCCGGCGCCACTGCGGAAGGGTCGCGCCGCCCCACAGACCGGCGAACTCCGTGTCGGCGACCGGCTCCAGGCGTCCCGCGCTGACGATCACGCCGTCGGTCTCGGCGACCCACAGCTCCATCCCGTCGTCCAGGTCGAGCCGACGCAGCAGCGCCTGAGCCGTCGCCTCGGCGTCGTTGTCACCGAAGACCAGGCTGTCCATCTCGCACATCGCCCGCACGTCGGGCTCGCTGGTGACCCGGCGCAGTGCGACCCCGGCGGGCAGCGGCCGGTCGGCGGCCAGCGGCGCCGCCTCGCCGATCATGATCGACTCCGGCTCGTCCGGCACGAAACCCTGCTCCAGCAGGGACTCGTGCAGCCCGGGGGCGACGTCGTGACCACGGGTCTTCCACTCCACCCGGGTGATCTCGGGCTGGTCGCGGAAGTGCGCGAGCGCCGCGCCGACCCAACCGCGGAGGGTCGCGGCGTCGGCACCGGCCAGGTCGGCGTACGTGATGAAGCCGCGTCCGCCCGCGAACGTGACCAGCCGCAGTGGCCCGAGGCGTTCGACGTGGAGGGCGCTCGGCGTCTCGGCGTCGGTGCGGAGCTGGCTGTCGTAGGCGGCCAGGAGCTGCTGGGCGGAAGGCATCCGCTCACCCTGCCGGACGGGCGCTCAGACGTCGACCCGGTATCCCAGGCTGAGGTCGGCGGCGTTCTGCCCGCGGATGCCCCAGTTGACCTGCGGGGTCTCGGTGAGGGTGATCTCCACGCTGTGGGGGGCGATACCGACGTCGCGGTGCAGGTGGTCGAAGAGCTCGGCGATCAGCCGGCGGCGTGCTTCCTCGCTGCGGCCGGCGAAGAGGCTGATCTCGATGATCGTGTAGTCCTCGCCCCGGTCGGCCGGGTACACGAAGTCGTCGGCCGGCAGCCCGATGAACCGATGGAAACGCTTCTCCGCCGGATAGTCGAGGGCGGTCATGACAGCTGCGTGGATCGCGTCGGACAGCGCCTGCCGGTGGGCGTCCAGGTGCTCTCGCCGACCCCACACCACGACCTGCGCCATGGTCGGCGAGCCTAGCTCAGAGCGGTCCGAGCACGTCCGGCACAGCCGCGTCGAGGTCGAGCTCGGCGAGGATGCCGGACAGCTGCCGCTCCTCGTACCGGAAGTGCGACTCCATGATCGCCGCGATGCCTTCCAGGTGACGGCCGAGGTCGTCCGGCGGTGCCTCCGAGTCGATGGCCCGCCGGAGACCCGAGAGCAGGTGGGCGATCATCGAGTGGTCCTGCTGCAGGTAGGCGATCGTCTCGGCCAGCTCGGGATGACGGTCGGCGATCTCGGGGAACAGTCGGGCGTCCTCGCCGCGGTGGTGACCGCCGAGTGCGGTGCAGAAGCCCAGACAGTAGAGCAGCAGGTCACGCGTCGCCGTGGTCGGGTCGCTCGAGGTCGGGGCGGTCACCGCGTCCTGGGCGACGGCGAGCGCGGCCCGGAGGCGCCCGTGGGCTGCCATCAGCTCTCGGTGCCAGGCGATCAGCCGGCGGGCGTCTCCAGGGGGCATCAGGCCGCCGATGCTACGCCAGCGCAACCTCGGTCGTCCGGGCTGCCGAGCGCCACAGGCGGTGCGTGAACGGGCTGCTGCCCAGCACGAGACTGCCTTGGTTCGTGGTGACGGCGACCTGCCCTTCGGGCGACCGCCAGACGTACAGTCCTGGGTCCGGTTGTTTCGTACGCCACCCGCCGACGGTCTTGGCGCGATGCTCGGATCTGGTGAGGGGCCCGAGGTTGGCCATGCTGGTCTGATCTGGTGGCCCGCCGGGGTCGTAGGGAACTGTGTGGTCGAGGTCGACCCGGCTGGTGGTCGGGCTGAACGGGAACACCGACGCCGGGTTGGTGATCGACTGGCTGCGTCGCAGGGCGATGGGGATCTCGTAGTTGTCGACCGCGGCGGTGGCGGCCGGATCGTAGACGGGACGCACCACGACCTTCGGGCAGGCGTCTCCGAGGAAGTGACGGAACTGTCCGACGGTTATCGGCCCGTGCGATGTGCGAACCACCCCGCGCCCGTCGCGGACGGTCTGGTCGCTGACGTGGACGTGGAGGTGAACGGTCGGACGGGACCTGGCCAGGTCGATGTTCCGGGGTCGGAGGTCGAGACCGGACCGGGCGGGCGGCGTGGGGGGATCTGCCGGGGGCGGCGGATCCGCGGCAGCGGAGGTCGCCGTACGGCGCGCCGTGCTCACGTCGGTGTTCTGGAGGTACCAGTCGAGATCGGCGGCGTCGACCGTGTCCTCATCGGGCTCGCCCTCGGCGGCCTCCGCCAGCGGTGCGTGCCACTCGTCGTCGAGTCCGGGCTGGTGGAAGTTGCCGTGCCGAGCGGTCTCCCAGCCGGCGGTGGGGAGATCATCCGCCCACGGATCGGTCGGGTCGTCGTGGTGTGCGTCGACCTGCTCCCACGGATCCTTCGTCGGATCCTCACGGTGACGGCCGCGGGAAAGGAGGTCCTGGGCCCGGTCGGGATAGGCGGCGATCCCGATCGCCTTGCTCTTGCGCACCGGGTAGGGGTCTTCATCCCCCTCGTCGGCCAGGGCTTCGGCGATGGCGTCGACGAGGGCCAGGAACAGGGTGACGTCACCGGAGGTGCCGCGGGCGACGAGAGTGCGGAGCCCGTCGCTGGACTGGGTGGCCCGGACGTCCCTTTGGGCGGCGGCTTTCGCTTCCCGTTCGCCGTAGGTGGTCGGGTCGACCTGGAGCAGCGTGGCGTCGAGGATCTTCACGAACCGGGTCCAGGCGACCAGCTCGATCTGGTCGTGCAGGAGCTTGTCGACGATGCGGGCGGTGAGCACGTTCAGGTGGGCCGTGGCCCGGGCGATCTCCCGCACCTTCCACGCGTACACCTCACCGGCCAGCACCCGCTCCCACAGCCGGGGCAGCCGGTGCCGCACGTTCAGGGCGTCGCCGATCCACCCCTTCGCGGACTGCACCGAGGTGCGGAACGCCAGAGCCAACCCGGCGCTACAGGTCTCGGCGACGGGCGGGCAACCGACTGGTCCGAACGGCAGCAGACGTTCCACCAGCATGCCGCCGTCAGGGTGCTCGACCTCGGAGTGCGCGTCGGCCCAGGCGGCGGCCACCTGGAGCTTGCGGCAGCCGAGCAGCCGCACCTCAGACTCGGTGTCGCTCGCCAGATCGGCGAGGGCGCGCGCATTCCCGAGCGCCCCCTCCAGCCGACTGTCGAACATGTGTTCTATTTAGCAGCCGAGAGTCTCTCCGTCCAGAGATCGAACCACCGATGGTCGTCACCCAGACCTGGCGTCCCTCCCCAGAAAACAGCCGGTCTCCCTAGCGTCGGTCGTGTCACGATGAGGTGTGCCCGCACCACCCGCCACCGGACAGCGGATCGGCTGGACCGACCTGCCCGCCCACGTCCAGCGCGGGATCGAGGCCGTTCTCGGTGACCGGGTGGTCGTCGCCGAGAGCCAGGCGGGCGGCTTCTCGCCGGGCACCGCCGACCGGATCCGCACCGAGTCGGGCCGGACCGCCTTCGTCAAGGCCGTCAGCCCCGAGCAGAACCCGGACTCACCCGATCTGCTCCGGCGCGAGGCCGACCACCTCGCTACTCTCTCGGCGGCGAGTCCGCGGGTGCCGCGGCCCCTCGGACGGTACGACGACGGGCACTGGATCGCCCTTGCCATGGAGGAGGTCGACGGACGCTGTCCGCCCGTGCCGTGGTCCGGCGAGCACGTCGACGCGGCCATGACCACTCTCGACGCGCTGGCCGACGATCTCACCCCGAGCCCCGTCCCCGGCCTCGCCCCCGCCGGCGAGGCTCTCGAGTCGCTGTTCGCGGGTTGGTCACGGCTTCGCGACCAGCCGCACCCGGGACTCGATCCCTGGGTTGCGTCTCACCTGGACGAGCTGATCGTCCGGTCAGAGGACGCGCGGGACAGCCTCGACGGCACCACCGTCGTGCACCTCGACCTCCGGGCCGACAACCTCCTGGTCCGTGCCGACGGCTCCGTGGTCGTCGTCGACTGGCCGTGGGCCGTGGTCGGGCCGGACTGGCTCGACCGCCTCCTGCTGATGATCAACATCGACCTCTACGGCGGGCACGATCCCGACGACCTGGTCGCTCGCTACCTGCCCGAGGTGGACCCGACGCTGGTCACGAACTGCCTGGCCGGGATGTGTGCGTTCTTCACCGACGCGGGCCGGTTGCCGAGTGCGCCGGGCCTGCCGACCCTGCGGGCCTTCCAACAGGCCCAGGCCGACTCGACCACGGCGTGGCTGCGGCGGCGCCTCCAGGCGCGAGCGTGACCGCGCCGTCCGTCGGGGTCCGGGTGGTGTCGGTCGACGACGTGCCCGAGCTGACGGCGCTGGTCGCGCAGAACCTGGAGTTCCTGGCCCCCTGGGACCCGCTCCGGGCGCGGGACTACGCCACCGAGGCCGCTCAGCACCGTCTCGTCGTGGAGTCGCTCGAGCGCCATGTGGCTGATCTCATCGTGCCCCTGGTGATCACCGAGGACGGCCGGATCGTCGGTCGCATCACCGTCAACAACATCGTGCGCGGTCCGTTCCAGTCCGCTCACCTGGGCTACTGGGTGAGTGAGGACCACAACGGCCGGGGAGTCGCCACCGCGGCCGTGGCGGTCACCGTCGACCTGGCGTTCCACACGTACGGCCTGCACCGGTTGCAGGCCGCCACGCTCGTGCACAACCTCGGCTCGCAGCGTGTGCTGCAGCGCAACGGCTTCACCCTGATCGGGCCGGCACCGCGCTATCTGCAGATCGCCGGCCGCTGGCAGGACCACCTGCTGTTCCAGCACGTGGCCCCGTCGTAGCGCCGACTCGACCGGTGGGTCAGGCCTTCTCCTCCAGCGTCAACGACACCGAGTTGATGCAGTAGCGCTGGTCGGTCGGGGTGTCGTACCCCTCACCCGAGAAGACGTGCCCCAGGTGGCTGTCGCAGGTGCCGCAGCGGACCTCGACCCGCTTCATGAAGAGGCTGCCGTCCTCGATGTAGCGCACCCGGTCCTCGGCCAGCGGGGCGAAGAACGAGGGCCAGCCGCAGTGCGAGGAGAACTTCTGGTCGCTGCGGAACAGCTCGGCGTTGCAGGCCCGACAGCGGTACACGCCCTCGGTCGTGGTGTCGGTGTACTCACCGGTGAAGGCGCGCTCGGTGCCGGCCTCGCGGAGCACCTTGTATTCGAACGGGGACAGCTGCGCCCGCCACTCGGCCTCGGACTTGACGACCTTGCCGACGGTGGCGGCCGGGTTGGGGGTCGCGTGATTCGTGTCTGTCATGGTTCCTCCTTGGATGGCGTCCACTCAACACCCCTCGACCAAGCCCTGTTCCCGGGTGCGGCACGCTGGGGCCCATGGCGAAGACTCCGGCAGCGACGGTGGCGGTCGGCGACCGCGAGGTGCGGGTCAGCAGCCCGGACCGGGTGATCTACGAGGCCACGGACCGGACGCCCGACATCACCAAGCTGGACGTCTGTCGCTACGTCGCCTCGGTCGGCGAGCCGCTGATGCGGGCGCTGGGCGAGCGACCCACCGCCATGGAGCGCTGGCCCGACGGCTGGCGCGAGGGGATGCGGCTGGCCACCGGACCGCAGGACCGGGAGGGCGACGGTTTCTACCAGAAGAGGCTGCCCAAGGGGGCACCCGACTTCGTCGAGACCGTCGAGATCACCTTCCCCAGCGGTCGGCGAGCCGCCGAGCTGTGTCCGACCGAACCGGCGGCGCTGGTCTGGGCGGCGCAGATGGGAGCTCTGACGTTCCACCCGTGGCCCGTGCGCCGGCCCGACGTCGACCATCCCGACGAGCTGCGGCTGGACCTGGACCCGCAGCCCGGCACCTCGTTCGCCGACGCCCGGCGGGTGGCCGACGTGGCCCGCGAGCTGCTCGAAGAGCTCGGCCTGCGCGGCTACCCGAAGACCAGCGGGAACCGCGGCGTCCACATCTACGTCCGGATCGAGCCCACGCACACCTTCGAGGACGTCCGGCACGCGGCGATCGGTTTCGGTCGCGAGCTCGAACGCCGGGACGCTGGCGTGACCACCGCCTGGTGGAAGGAGGAGCGCGGCCAGCGCATCTTCATCGACTACAACCAGAACAACCGTGATCGGACCATCGCCAGCGCCTGGAGCCTGCGCGCGCGTCCCGGGGCACCGGTGAGCACGCCACTCAGCTGGGCCGGGCTGGCCGACGTGACCGACCCGGCCGAGCTCAACCTGACCACCGTCGCCGACCACCTGGCCGACGGCGACCCGTGGGCGGACATGGACGACCGGGCCTACGCCCTGGCCCCGTTGCTGCAGCTGTGGGAGACGCTCCCGGGAGGTGAGCTGAACTTCCCGCCCGACTACCCCAAGATGCCGGGGGAGCCGCCGCGGGTGCAGCCGAGCAAGAAGGTCGCCGAGCACTGGGACGCGGACGGCAACCGGATCGAGCCTTAGCGGCCCTACCCCCGACGCCGGTGGCTCGTGAACAGCGTCTGGTCGTCACCCAGCAGCACGAAAGACAGATCGAAGTCGGCCCGTGCGTCCAGCGCCGCGCCCGACGTCGACCGGCGTCCGACACCGCCGACGGCGCTGGGCGCCAGGGTCAGCGACAGCTGGTCCAGCAGCCCGTGGGCGATCAGGTCACGATGCAGGCTCGGTCCGCCCTCGCACAGCACCCGGGTCAGTCCTGCGGCAGCCAGCCGATCGAGCATCCAGCTCAGCGCGATCTCCGGTCCGGGGGAGCGCAGCACCTCGGCACCGTGGTCGTGGAAGGGCCTGATGGCGCCGTCGTCGTGCGCGGAGGTGGTCACCACGATCACCGGACCGTGCTCGACGTCCGGTGCGGCGAAGGCCGGGTCGAGCCGCAGCGAGCCGGTGATCACCACCAGGCTGGGGAAGGGGGGCAGTCCCTCCGCCGATCGGAGGGACCGCTGCCAGGGCTGCAGATCGACGGCCCGGTAACCCTCGTCCCGCACCGTGCCGGCCCCCACCAGCACCACGTCGGTGAGGGCGCGGTGCAGCGCGAAGACCTCGTGATCACTCTCGGTGTTGATCGAGCCCGAGCGACCGTCCAGACCCTGCACGGACCCGTCCAGCGTGGCGACGAAGTTGCTGCGCACGTGGGCGGTCCCGTTCCCACCGGGCCAGCGGTAGAGGGCGACGAGGTCGTCCCGGCTGAGGGGTCCCGCGGGTCGTCCGTCGACGTGCTGCAGCAGGCGCATCGCCTTATGGTGTCAGTCGACCGCTCCCGACGCGCCCGGGTCGGTGCGACAATGCCCGGATGGGCTCCAAGAAGAAGTCGAAAAAGAGCAGCGCCGACGCCGAGCTGCCGGTCCGGCAGCCGACGCTGACCGAGACCCTGCGCCTGCCACCCGGGCCGGTGGACGTCGGGGCTCTCGACAGTCGCGCCACCCCCGGCTTCCCGGGCGCGGACAAGGACGCCGCCCCGGCCCTGATGGACCAGATCGGGGTGGACCTCGCGGACCGGCAGGAGTGCTTGTTCGCCAACGGCCGGGCCGACGGCACCCGCCGCAACGTGCTGCTGATCTTGCAGGGCATGGACACCTCCGGCAAGGGCGGGATCATCCGCAAGGCGATCGGCCTGGTCGACCCCCAGGGCGTCAGGATCACCTCCTTCAAGGCTCCGACCGCCGAGGAGCGCGGCCACCCCTTCCTGTGGCGGATCACCAACGCCCTGCCGGGTCCGGGCATGATCGGGATCTTCGACCGCTCCCACTACGAGGACGTGCTCATCGCCCGCGTCGACGAGCTGGTCGGCCGGCAGACCTGGTCGCGGCGCTACAGCCAGATCAACGCCTGGGAGGCCAAGCAGGTGGCGGCCGGCACGGTGGTGATCAAGTGCTACCTGCACATCACCCCGGACGATCAGCGGGATCGGTTGCGGGAGCGGCTGGACGATCCGACCAAGCACTGGAAGTACAACCCGGGTGACCTCGACGTGCGCGCCAAGTGGCCGGATTACCAGGCCGCGTACGCCGCCGCGCTGGAGCGGTGCAACACTGACGCAGCCCCGTGGTTCGTGATCCCGGCCGGCCGCAAGTGGTACCGGAACTGGGCCGTGGCCGCGCTGGTCAACGAGCACCTCGGGGCCCTGGGGCTGACCTGGCCGCAGGCTGAGTTCGACGTAGAAGCCGAGAAGAAGCGCCTCGCGGCGCTCTGAGGAGGTTCGACATGCCCGACAAGACGACGCCGCTGTTCCTGGTGGTGACGATCTACCCCAAGATCGACAAGCTGGCCGAGGCGGAGGCGCAGCTGCACCGGATGCGGGCGGCCTCCCAGCAGGAGGAGGGCTGCGACTTCATGCACCTGGTGGAGGGCTCCGACGACGACACCTGGGTCATGATCGAGAAGTTCGCCTCGCGCGCCGCCTGGGACGTGCACATGGCGTCCGAGCACAACCAGCGTGGCAATCGTGAGCTCGAGCCGCTGCTGCGCCAGCCGTCCGACCTGAACCTGTTCCACGAGAAGCTCCCCGGCTGATTCCTCCGCCCAGCGCGCCAAGTGTGGCGCCACCCCCTGTTGGGGGCTAGGTTCGGTTCCGAGACCGGCTCGCAACTCGTCCGAACCGTTTCGACCTTCCTACCTGTTGCTCGAAGGAGCCGACATGACCTCCGATGTGAATCAGACCAAGACCGAGTTCGGGAGCGAGAACAACTCCCTCGTCTTCCCGAGCCTGAAGATCCCCTTCATCCTGCTGGTGACCTGCTTCGCCGCCTGGGGGTCGGCCGCGAACCTCTCCGAGGTGATGGTCGGAGTGTTCCGCAAGGTCTTCGACATGAACTACTTCCAGTCGGCGCTGGTCACCTTCGCCTACTACGGCGCCTACTTCCTGCTGGCCATCCCCGCGGCGTTCATCAACAAGCGGTACGGCTACAAGACTGGCGTCCTCACCGGCCTCGGCCTCGCGGCGATCGGTGGCTTCCTGTTCCTGCCGGCCAGCTGGACGCTGACCTACGGGGCCTTCCTGGCCGCCCTCTTCGTGCTGGCGGCCGGTCTGTCCATCCTGGAGACCTCGGCCAACCCGTTCGTGCTGGCCATGGGTCCGGAGGAGACCGGCACCCGGCGGCTCAACCTGGCCCAGTCGTTCAACCCCGTCGGCGCCAACCTCGGCGTGCTGATGGGTCTGGTGCTCATCCTGCCGAATCTGACCAAGGACGCCGATCGCGCCGGTCTCACCGGTGAAGCCCTGCGGGCCACCCAGGAGTACGACCTCGGGCTGGTGCTGCGGCCCTACCTGGGGATCGCCACCGTCCTGGTGATCATCTGGGTGCTGATCTTCTTCCGCAAGATGGAGACGCCGCTGGAGGTGCACGAGCACGAGGTCGGGGGCGCCCACCCGCACGCCGGCAAGGGCGTCTTCGGACGTCTGTTGAAGAACCGTCACTACAGCTTCGGCGTCGTGGCGCAGTTCTTCAACATCGCCGCGCAGGTGGCCACCTGGTCGTTCACGATCCTGTACGCCGAGCAGGTGATGGGCTACGACGCCACCACGGCCGGCTACTTCCTGCAGGCCAGCCTGATCCTGTTCCTGATCTCCCGCTTCGTCATGTTCTACCTGCTGGGCAAGTTCCGGCCGACCCGGCTGCTGCTGGTGATGGCGACCAGCGGTGTGGTGCTGGCCCTGATCGGTGTCGTGAGCCAGAACATCATCGGTCTGATCGCCATCGTCTGCATCTCGGCCTCGCTGTCGTTGATGTTCCCGACCATCTACGGAGTGGCCCTGCACGGTCTGGGCGACGACACCAAGTTCGGCGCGGCCGGTCTGGTCATGGCCATCCTCGGTGGCGCGCTGATCCCGCCGCTGCAGGGTGCGTTCGTGGACGCGACCGGCAGCCAGGCTCTGGGCTTCCTGATCGTGGCCTTCGGTCTCGCGGTCGTCGCGGCGTACGCGTTGTTCGACCTCAAGACCAACCGGGGCGCGAACGTGACGGTCGGCCCCGCCAGTCACTGAGCCGCCAGAACCCACGACCCCGGTCACCGCCTGCG
>NZ_BAAAYX010000003.1:31912-282210 GCF_039536605.1 Microlunatus aurantiacus | reverse complement strand
GTCGATCAGGCGCAGGTCGATCAGGCGCTGACCACGCTGAGGTGACGCACCGGTGCGTCCTCGGTCTCGGCCATCGCCTCGCCCTCGAGGTCCACCAGCTCCATGGCGGCCACGACGTAGCGGCTCAGGACGACCTCGGCGAGCTCGGGTCCCGCACCGAGGGGCTCCGACACCGCCACCGCGCCGGCGGCCAGCGCGGCCGACTCCTCGCGGACGAACAGCGGGGTGGGAGCCAGGAACCAGCTGCCGACCGCGACGTGCCGCCGTCCCTGGCTGCGGAGCGTGCGGACGGCCTCGGCCGCGGTCGGGCCGGACACGGCCCCGAAGGCGGTGACGCACGGCAGCCGGTGGTGGGTGGCCCACTGCCGGGCGCGGCGGGTCACGATGGCGTTGCTGCGGACGTCGGTGCTGCCGACGGCGGCGAAGACCAGTCCGTCCAGCTCGCCGACCCGGCGGGCCCGCAGCGCGTCGCGGAGCCGACGGTCGACCACCGAGAGCAGCTGGGCCTCCGGACCGATGGGGCGGGAGGCCGTCACCTTCAGACCGCCGGTCGAGGCGGTGATCTGGGCGACGAGCGCCGGGAACTCCGCGTGCGCGTGGAACGCGTCGGACAGCAGCAGCGGCACCACCACCGCCTCCTCGACGCCACGCTTGGCCAGCTTGGCCGCCACCTGGAGACCGGTGGGCTGACCCTCACCGACGAACGCGATGTGCACGTCGAGCTCCGGCCGGATGGCCAGCACGCCGCGGCGGATGTCGTGGCTGACCTGCGCGACCCGAGGGTCGCGGCTGCCGTAGCCGACCAGGATGAGCGAGGGTGCGGTCATGGTGTCTGTCCTGCGGTGTCGGGGGTGTCGAAGTCGTCGAGCTCGTCGGGGGTGCGGCGGTGCTCGACGGTGAAGGCCGGCGGGCCGGCCATGCCGGCGCCCAGCGTCCAGCCGTCGGCGGCGTCGACCAGGATGAAGGCGCCGGTGCCGCGGTACTCGTTGTAGGCGTCCAGCGGCAGGGGACCGGCGAAGGCGATCCTGATCCGGGCCAGGTCGTTGAGGGCCAGCCGGTCGCTGTCCACCCAGACCGGGTGCTCACCGGTGCCGCCGAGGTCCAGCTTGGCCTCGACGGAACGAATCAGGCCCTTGGTCAGCGACGTGCCGTGCTGGACGAGGACCCGGGCACCGGCCTCGAGCTCGCGGTCGGCGAGCCAGGAGACGGTGGCGGAGATCTCGCGCACGGGGGCGGGTGGGGCCTCGATGGAGGCGATCAGGTCGCCGCGGGACACGTCGATGTCGGTCGCCAGCCGGAGGATCACCGACTGGCCGGCCACGGCGAGGTCGAGGGGACCGTCGGGGGTGTCGATGCCGACCACTGTGGTGTGGGAGCCGCGGGGCAGCACGACGACCTCGTCACCGACCCGGACCCGTCCGGAGGCGAGCTGCCCGGCGTAGCCGCGGTAGTCGGCGGTCAGACCGGGCGTGCCGGACGCCCAGGGGGCCCGCTCGGCGGTCTGCGGCCGGACGACCTGCTGCACCGGGAACCGCAGCTCGGCGAAGGTGGTCAGCGGGGTGACGTCCACGTTCTCCAGGTAGCCGAGCACTGTCGGCCCGTCGTACCAGGGCATCCGCGTCGACCGGACGGCGACGTTGTCGCCCTCGGTGGCCGACACCGGGATGCAGTGGGTGTCGGGCACGTTCAGGCTCCGCGCCAGCAGGGCGAAGTCGGTGGCGATCTCGGTGAACCTCTCCTCGGAGTAGTCGACCAGATCGATCTTGTTCACCGCCAGCACGACGTGCGGCACCCGGAGCAGCGAGGCCACGGCGAGGTGGCGACGGGTCTGCTCGACGACGCCGTTGCGGGCGTCGACCAGCAGCAGGATCACGTCGGCGGTGGAGGAGCCGGTGACCGTGTTCCGGGTGTACTGCACGTGCCCGGGGCAGTCGGCCAGGATGAACTTCCGCGCCGGGGTGGCGAAGTAGCGGTAGGCCACGTCGATCGTGATGCCCTGCTCGCGCTCGGCCCGCAGCCCATCGGTCAGCAGGGCCAGGTCGGCGGTGGCCAGACCCTTCCGCTTGCTGACCTGCTGGACGTGGTCGAGGGTGTCGGTGAGCACGGAGTTGGTGTCGTAGAGCAACCGCCCGACCAGGGTGGACTTGCCGTCGTCGACCGAGCCGGCCGTGGCCAGGCGCAGCAGCGTGCGGCCGCCCGTCTTGGTGGGGGAGGTCAGCGTGGGAGCCATCAGAAGTACCCTTCTCGCTTGCGATCTTCCATGGCGGCTTCGCTCAGCCGGTCGTCGGCGCGGGTGGCGCCCCGCTCGGTGAGGGTGCTCAGCCCGACCTCGGTGATCACGTCGGCGACCGTGGTGGCGGCGGAGAGCACTGCGGCCGTGCAGGACATGTCGCCGACCGTGCGGTAGCGCACGAGCCGGTTCTCGACCGTGTCTCCCTCGCGGGCCGGGGTGACCTCGGTGACCGCGATCCACATGCCGTCGCGCTCCACCACCTCGCGCTCGTGGGCGTAGTAGATCGACGGCAGCTCGATCTTCTCGGCCTCGATGTAGTCCCAGATGTCCAGCTCGGTCCAGTTCGACAGGGGGAAGACCCGGACGTGCTCGCCGGGCAGGTGCCGGCCGTTGTAGAGCGACCAGAGCTCGGGCCGCTGGTTGCGCGGGTCCCACTGGCCGAACTCGTCGCGCAGGCTGAACACACGCTCCTTGGCCCGGGCCCGCTCCTCGTCGCGACGCCCACCGCCGAAGACGGCGTCGTGCTTGCCCTCGGTGATGGCGTCCAGCAGCGGCACGGTCTGCAGCGGGTTGCGCTGGCCGTCGGGACGCTCCCGCAGCCGGCCGTCGTCGATGTAGTCCTGGACCTTGGCCGCCTTCAGGCGGGCACCGTAGAACTCCGTCGCCCAGTCGCGGTAGGTCAGCACCTCCGGGAAGTTGTGCCCGGTGTCGACGTGCAGCAGGGTGAACGGGATCGGCGCCGGCCAGAACGCCTTCGCGGCCAGGTGCAGCATGACCACGCTGTCCTTGCCCCCGGAGAACAGCATCACGGGTGTGCGGAAGGTGGCGGCCACCTCGCGGAAGATGTGGATGGACTCGGACTCGAGCGCCTGGAGCTCGGTCAGCGGTCGGATCGCCTCACTCATGCGGTCCCTCCCTCGGTCGGGTTCAGCAAGCCGTCCAGCAGCGCGGACGCCTGCGCGACGGACTGCTCCAGCGGCACGACGGCGGTGTCGATGGTCAGCTCAGCGGTGGTGGGGTGCTCGTACGGGTCGTCGACCCCGGTCAGCCCGGTGATCTCGCCGGAGCGGGCCCGGGCGTAGAGGCCCTTGACGTCGCGCTGCTCGGCGACGGCCAACGACGTGGACACGAAGACCTCGGCGAACGGCACGCCGGCGGCTGCATGGTCGTCCCGGACCTGCTGGCGGGCACTCGCGTACGGGGCGATCACCGGCACCAGCACGACGACGCCGTGGCCGGCGAGCAGCCGGGCGACCCAGCCGATCCGCGTGACGTTGAGGTCGCGGTCGGAGCGGCTGAAACCCAGTCCGGCCGACAGGTGCGGCCGGACCGCGTCACCGTCGAGGACCTGGACCCGGACGCCCGCAGCGATCAGCCGGTCGGCCAGGGCGTGGGCGATGGTCGACTTGCCCGCCGAGGGCAGTCCGGTGAACCACAGCGTCGCGCCGCCGACGGCGGTGCCGCTCGCCGTACGGGTGTCGGGGTGGAGCCCGGTGGCCAGGGTGGGGGCGTCGGCGCTCACAGGTGGATACCGCACTCGGTCTTGGCCAGCCCGACCCAGCGGCCGCCGCGGGGGTCGTCGGCCGAGGCGCGCGAGGTGCACGGCTCGCAGCCGATGGACGGGTAGCCGTCCTCCAGCAGCGGGTTCACCATCAGGCTGTTCGCTTCGATGTAGGCGGCGACGTCGTCGTCGGTCCAGGCGGCGATCGGGGCGAGCTTGACGATCTTGCGCCGCAGGTCCCAGGACACGACGGGTGTCTTGGCGCGGGCCACCGAGTCGGCTCGGCGGACCCCGCTCGCCCAGGCGGTGTAACCGGCCAGGGCCCGGTTGAGCGGCTCGGTCTTGCGCAGCGCGCAGCACTGGTCCGGGTTGACCGAGAACAGGTCCTTGCCCCAGGTCGCGTCCTGCTCGGCGACGCTCTGGACCGGGGTCAGGGTGATCAGGTTGACGTCGTGCACGGCCGCCACGGCGTCGCGGGTCCCGATGGTCTCGACGAAGTGGTAGCCGGTGTCGAGGAACAGCACGTCGATGCCCGGGGCGACCTGTTCGGCCAGGTGGATCATCACCGTGTCCGCGAGCGAGGACGTCAGCATCAGACCGGATCCGAAGGTCTCGTGCGCCCAGCTGAGGATCTCGGTGGCCGTGGCCCCCTCGAGCTCGGAGTTGGCTCGCCGAGCGAGCTGGCTGAGATCGTCGCCGGGCTGGGGGTGCTGGAGCTGCTGGTCGAGAGTTCTCATGACTGCACCTGTCCTCCGTGACCCCGCGCCGGTCGCAGCCCGAGGAATCTCACGGTGAACGCGCGCAGGCAGCTGCGGCATTCCCAGCCGCCTTCCTCCAGCGGGAACAGCGTCTCCTCCGCGCAGTACGGGCAGTAGAGCACCGCCTGCCGGTTGGCGTGCCCCGACGACGCGCCCGACTCTGCCGGCTGGCTCATACGAGTGCGGTCTCATCGGCCCTCGACACCCACTGCGCGAACCGCTCTCCGTCGGTGCGCCCGGCCAGGAAGTTCTTGGCCACCCGCTCGACGTAGTCGGGCAGCTCGTCGGCGGTGACCTTGTGTCCCCGGAGCTTCCGGCCGAAGCCGGCGTCCAGGGCGAGTCCGCCGCCCAGGTGGACCTGGTAGCCCTCCACCTGCTCGCCGTCCGGACCGGGCACGAGCTGGCCCTTCAGCCCGATGTCGGCGACCTGGATCCGGGCGCACGAGTTGGGGCAGCCGTTGAGGTGGACGGTGATGGGGGTGTCGATCTCGCCCAGCCGGCTCTCCAGCTCGTCGACCACCCGGGCCGCCTGGGCCTTGGTCTCGACGATGGCGAGCTTGCAGAACTCGATGCCGGTGCAGGCCATCACCGAGCGCCGCCAGGCGTTCGGCCGGGCCGACAGCCCGATCTGCTCGGCGCCGGCGACCAGGGAGTCGACCCGGTCGGGGGCCACGTCGAGGACGAGGATCTTCTGCATCGGGGTGGTGCGCAGCCGGTACGAGCCGTGCGCCTCGGCGAGGTCGGCCAGGTCGATCAGCTTCTGCCCGCCGGTGCGCCCGGCGATGGGCGAGAGCCCGACGAAGAACCTGCCGTCCTTCTGCTCGTTGACGCCGACGTGGTCGCCGGGCCGCTCCGGGGTGGCCGGGGCCGGGCCGTCGATCAGCTTGCGCTTCAGGTACTCGGTCTCCAGCACCTCGCGGAACTTCTCCGGCCCCCAGTCTGCGACCAGGAACTTGATCCGGGCCCGGGTGCGGAGCCGGCGGTAGCCGTAGTCGCGGAAGACACCGCAGACACCCGCCCACGCCTCGGCGACCTCCTCGCTCGGCACCCAGGCACCGAGGCGCTGGGCCAGCATCGGGTTGGTGGACAGCCCTCCGCCGACCCACAGGTCGAAGCCGGGGCCGTGCTCGGGGTGCTCGACGCCGACGAAGGCCACGTCGTTGATCTCGGGCACGACGTCCTGCAACGGGTGACCGGTGATGGCGGTCTTGAACTTGCGCGGCAGGTTCGAGTACTGCGGGTCGCCGATGTAGCGCTCGACGATGTCGGCGATCGCGGCGGTCGGGTCGATGATCTCGTCGGCGGCGATGCCGGCCACCGGGGAGCCGAGGATGACGCGCGGGCAGTCACCGCAGGCCTCGGTGGTGGACAGGCCGACGGCTTCCAGGCGGCGCCAGATCTCGGGCACGTCCTCGACCCGGATCCAGTGCAGCTGGACGTTCTGCCGGTCGGTGATGTCGGCGGTGTCGCGGCCGAAGTCCACGCTGATCTGGCCGATCACCCGCAGCTGCTCGCTGGTCAGGGCGCCGCCGTCGATGCGGACCCGGAGCATGAAGTACTCATCGTCCAGCTCGTGCGGCTCCAGGGTGGCGGTCTTGCCGCCGTCGATGCCGGGCTTGCGCTGCGTGTACAGCCCGTACCACCGGAAGCGCCCGCGCAGGTCGCCCGGGTCGATGCTCGCGAACCCGCCCTTGGCGTAGATGTTCTCGATCCGGGCCCGGACGTTGAGCGGGTTGTCGTCCTTCTTGGACTGCTCGTTGGCGTTCAGGGGTTCGCGGTAGCCGAGTGCCCACTGGCCCTCACCCCGCGGCTTGCGGGCGCGCGGGGTGGCCGTACGTGCGGGGCGGGCGGTGGGGGTCTGGGTCATCGGGATCCTCGGTCGCGGGGTGTGCCGCCGGGGGTGGCGGCAGGGTGTCGGTCGTCGCTCAGCGCGAGGCCGGGCGACACATCATCGACTGGGTCCGCCCGAGGTCGACGAACCGACGCTCGGTGAGCTCAGCGGCCCATCCGCCGTCACCGACACCACCGACGAGCAGCCGGCGGGAGGGCAGGGGGACGCGGAGCATGGGCCCAGCCTTTGTCACCAGGCCCGGGAAAACAAACCGAAATTCCAGATAGTGAGAAGTGCGTCCAATTAATGAGACGCCCGCGGGGACTCGACCGGGGTGGTCGGGATCTCGTCGGTCAGCACCTCCGACAGCCGGGGGGAGCTGGGCGGCACGCTGCTGTCGGCGTACTCGGTCTGGCTGTGGTCGATGCCGGACATCTTGGGCCACACGTAGTCGATGGCCGCGTTGAAGGCGGCCCCGATGAGGACGGCGAGGGAGGTGACGAACAGCCAGATGAGGATGGCGATGGGAGCGGCCAGCGGCCCGTAGATCGTGGTGGAGCCGGCCGAGGCGACGAGGATGACCCGGAGCAGCCAGCTGCCGCCGAGCCAGATCAGCAGCGTGAGGGCCGCGCCCGGGATCTCCGACATCCAGCGGGTCCGTACCGGCACAGACAGGTGGTACAGACCAGCCAGGAAGCAGGCGGTGCCGATCAGTACCACCGGCCAGTAGAGGAGGGCGATGCCGGACAGGCGGTCCGGCAGCAGCGCATCGACCAGACCCGGGCCGGCCAGCACCAGCGGCAGCACGATGATGCCGACGACCAGGAAGACCAGGTAGAGCACGAAGGAGAGCGCCCGGGTCCGCAGCAGACCCCGCTGCCCGCTGAGGCCGTACATGATCGTGATCGTGTCGACGAACACGTTGAGTGATCGCGACCCCGACCACAGGGCCAGCAGGAAGCCGATGGAGATCACCTCGAACCGGCCGCCGGACAGCACGTCGTCCAGCGTCGGCTCGATCACGGTGGCCACCGCGTCCGGGGTCAGCGCGCGGCTGGCCAGCCCGAGGGCCTGCTCGCGGAAGCCGGCCAGCGTGGCCACGTCGTAGCGCTGGGCCACGAAGCCCACCGCGCCGACCAGACCGAAGATCAGCGGCGGCAGGGACAGGATCGCGAAGAACGCCCCCTCCGCGGCCAGCCCGGTGACCCGGTAGCGGATGCAGACGCCGACAGTGCGGCTGATCAGCTCCCACACCTGGGACAGCGCCGACCGCAGCGGGGCCGGCAGAGCCTGCCAGAGGCGCGCGAGCACCTGTTGGATGTCGTTCGCGCCGGCCACGGGCTCAGCGTAGGTGGAGACGGCCGGTCGGGCCGTCAGGTGCTCGATCAGGATGCTGATGCCGATCCCCGCCGATGACCTCGGCCGGGCGCTGGGGGGCTTCGGGCCCGGTACCGTACCGCGAGTGGAATGGCTGACCGCTGTCGCGCTCCCGGTGGGCGGGATCCTCGGCGGGCTGGTGGGAGCCTGGTGGGCGCGGCGGTCGAGCCGGACCGCCGAGATCGGCAGCCTGCTCTACGCCCAGCTCGCCGCCCTGTACGCGTCCCACCCGCGCCAGCGGCAGGCGGCGCGGGACATCATCCGTGGGCTGATGTCGAGCGGGAGCCTGAGCGAGCAGCAGCTGGAGGCCGCCAGCACCGCGCTGAAGCACTGGGCCGCGGTGAACTGGGACGCTGCCGAAGAGTCCGGGCGTACGCTGGAGGCAGCCGAGCAGACCGCGGGCGAGGAGGGATCGGATGACTGAGGTCCTGGACAGCGGGCACGTGATCACCGACGAGGACGTGGACACGGCCAGGTTGATCATGGAGCTGGATCGCACGCTGGGCCGCTCCTCGGATGCGCGGACGCTGCGCGTGGCCGGGACCCCCGCCCACCAGGTGCTCCCGGTGCTGGGCGCCGGGCCGACACCCGAGACCAACGGCCACCACGTCCCCGCCGCCGACGACCTGCTGGCCACCTTGACGTCGGAGGAGAACGCGGCGGACCTGGCCCGCGAGGTGGGGGAGCAGCTCGACCTCGACCCGGCCGAGCAGGCACGGGTGATGCCCCGGATCGAGCACGTGATCCGGCGCCGGCTGCTGGAGCTGGTGGCAGAGATCCGTCCGGGGCACTGACGCGGTCGAAAGCAGGACACGGCGGTGGTCCGTGGACGTAAGGTAGGCCGCTCGCTCACAGGTGCGGGCCTGTGAACGCCAGGGCCGGCGAGTGGCGACTGTCCTGGCGCGGGGAAGGATCAACATGCCTGAGGAAGCGTTTCGTCACCGGGTCTGGGTGCAGCTCGAACCGGTCCTGCGGGCCAGCACGGCGATCGACGAGTACCTGCAGGCGGCCACCGACCTGGCGGGCGGCCTGATCGAGGTGTCCGGCTCGTACAGTCTGAGCGCCAGCCTGTACGGGAACCTGACCACCGTGGCCTCCAGTGATCGAGCGGCCTGGGAGGCCGACCAGGTCGAGTTCGACACCAAAGCCGGCCCGTGTGTGGAGGCGCTCCGGGACGGGGCCGTCCACGGTGCCATCGACCTGGGGTCGGAACGTCGTTGGCCGGCCTGGACGGCGGTGGCCGGTTTGCTGGGCTTCGTCACGGCCGCGGGCGTGCCCGCCGAGATCGCCGGGGGTCATCGTCTCGCGCTCAACCTGTACGCGCCCGTGCCCGGGGTCTTCGACGACGAGACGCTGCGCCGGGCCACGGTGTTCGCCGAGGAGGTGGCGCGGACCGTTCCCGGGGCCGTCCGCCTCTTCGCGGCCGATGAGCGCGCGTCCCAGCTCGAGCAGGCACTGGCCAGTCGGACCACCATCGACCAGGCGCTCGGCGTATTGATGGCGCAGAACTCGTGCTCGGCGGACGAGGCGTTCGGCATCCTCCGCCGGGCGTCGCAGAGCCGCAACGTGAAGCTGCGGGACGTGGCCGCCCTGATCATCGAGCGCTTCACCGGACACCCGGCCGCCGAGTCGCCGCCGTTCCGGACCTGATCGCGCCGAGGTGACGTGATCGGGTCGACGAGATTGTTCGTAGCGCGAACTTGAGCGGTCACAACCCTAGGCACGAGGTCGCCGAATCGTTACAGTGACCGCTATCAGCGGTCGGGCGGGGGCCGGCACCATCACTCGGGGAAGTTCTCAACATGCACCGTGGCCTTCGCTGGCTGTTGTCCCTGCTCGTCGGCCTGACCCTCGTCGGTGGTGTCGGGGCGGGCGCCGCCCAGGCGGAGGACCCGGCGTCACCCGCTCCGGTCCGGGCCTCGATCCAGGGCTTCTGGCAGGCACGCTCCAACTTCGCCCGCTCCAACTTCGCCCGGTCGAACTTCGCCCGCTCCAACTTCGGCACGCTCGGGGAACAGACGCCGAGCAGCTTCGGGCTGGAGAGCTCGCCGTCCGGTGAGGTGGTGCAGCGCGCGCTGGATGGCGCCGCGTACCAGTGCGGACCGACCGGTTTCGACGCCTACGTGGACGGGCTGCTCGCCGGGTTGACCTCGGACGAGCTCAGCTTCCTGCTGGACAGCGGGGTGCTGGAGTTCCCGGCCATGGAGGCGGTCGTCTACGGCACCGCGAACCGCGACGCGGTGCCGCGAGGTCACGACGGGCACGAGCTCACCAAGACGCTGAAGGACCTGCAGAAGTTCTGGCCGACGACCTCGCGCGATCTGCAGCTGGTCTCGATGGACGGGGAGATGCTGCGGGATCCCGAGCGGATCAGCCGCCTGCTCGTCCGCCTGTACGCCTTCACGCCCGCCGACGCCGACGGCTACGCCGCCGCCGTGGCCCGCGTCATCCGCGACGTCCGCGTCTTCGACGACGGCGAGAGCCCGCTGTTCTCCCTGAACGCGTTCGCCTTCAGCGGTGTCGGCGACCCCGATCCCTCCATCGCGGCGCTGCCGCCCAAGATCGTCGTCGGTGAAGGCTTCCTGGATGCCTTGGACGAGCTGGACGTCGACGACGTCGGAGGCTCGGTGGTGCTGGCGCACGAGTACGCCCACCAGCTCCAGGTCCAGGACGATCTCTTCGGCACCGCCACCGGTCCCGAGGCGAACCGTCGGGTGGAGCTGATGGCCGACGCGTTCGCCGGCTACTTCGCCGTGCACCCCAAGGGTCTGTCCCTGAACGCCCGGCGGGTCACCCAGGTGCAGCAGACGTTCTTCGAGCTGGGGGACTGCTCCTTCGACGATCCCGGTCACCACGGCACCCCGGAGCAGGGTCGGCGGGCTTCGGCCTGGGCCGCTACCCTGGCGTCCAGCACGAAGCCACGCGGTCAGGTCCTGCCGGCCGCGCAGCTGGCAGCGCTGTTCGACGAGGAGCTGCCGGTGATCGTGGCGGCCGACGCTCCTGTGGCCGATGTTCCGGTGGCGGATGTTCCGGTGGCGGATGTTCCGGTGGCGGATGTTCCGGTGGCGGATGTTCCGGTGGCGGATGTTCCTGTGGCGGATGTTCCGGTGTCGGATGTTCCTGCGGCCGACGTTCCGGTGTCGGATGTTCCCGTGCCTGACGTCCAGCGTTGAGTCAGTGCCGGGTTGGTGTCACGAGGTCGGATCGAAGATCTCGTCCGGCAGCTCGGGCCAGTCGTCACCGTCCCACGTGACCTGGCTGTAGCCCTCGTCGGTGTACTCGTCCAGCATCGTCTGGAAGTCAACCCGGACGTCTGCACCCGGCATCTTCGATGAACCCGCAACAGGCCCAGCACTCGGCGCCCCGCACACGCGAGACAACCGCCGAATACGCGTTCCTACGTATTGAGGGCTGCATTCAGACAGAGGACACTTAGCCGCACCGTTGCCGGCACCGGAGGGGTTGATGCCTTCAAACAACCGCCGTCGTGTCGGCTGCACACTCGTCCTCATTGTCGCTCTGGCCACTAGCTTGTCCCGAGCAACAGCGGACGCAGCCCCACCTCAGTGCCTCGGCCAGTCAGCGACGATCCTCGGCACGAGCGGGGCCGACACACTGACCGGCACCCCGGGCGTCGATGTGATCGTTGGTCTGGCGGGCAAAGACAAGATCAACGGGGCCGGTGGCGACGATCTGGTCTGCGGGGGTGAAGGTGATGACCGACTCGCCGGCGGAGCAGGTGACGACACCATCGACGGTGCGGCAGGCACCGACACGGTGGACGGTGGCGCCGGCGCCGACGACCTCAGGCTTGGGCCCAACCCGTATAGGGAGGAGTACAACAGCGAGGGCGGCATCTACTGGATCAAGGACGAGGCCACCGGTGGCCCTGGAGACGACATCATCAGCGGCGGAGACGGCATCGACTCCATCGAGGGCGGACCGGGCGCCGACCTGCTGCGCGGAGATGCCGACTGGGACGAGCTGATCGGCGGGCCTGGCGACGACGTCGCCTACGGAGGTGCTGGAGAAGACGTGTGGGACCCCGGCAGCACACTTGCCGGGGAGACCGACCGCTTCTACGGCGGCCCTGGTCTCGACACCACCTACGGTGAGAGCGTCTCCTACCCGATCCCGGCCCGGCAGCTGCTGTACGGCGAAGCAGGCAATGACCAGCTCGGCGGCGGACGATCCAACGACCTGCTCGACGGCGGACCTGGCGACGACCTGCTCTATCCCGCGGCCGGGGATGACGACATCCGTGGCGGAGCCGGGCTGGACGTGGTCGACTACTCCGAGAACGGGCAGGCCAGCGGAGAAGTGAAGACTGTCGGCTATCCCCCGATCCGGATCGACCTCCAGCTCGGTCGGGCCACCGGTCTTGGCACCGACGTCCTTACAGCGATGGAGGGCGCCATCGGCGGAACCAACGCCGACGTCATCCTCGGTGGTGACGGACCGGACAGGTTCTACCTCAGCGATGACGCGAACGACTATCTGATCGACGACTCAGAGGACACCGGACCACCACCGACCAGAATCGACCTGATCGACGGCCGCGGCGGCCTGGACACCATCGGCCCCAGCTACTTCGGCTGCTGCGGCATCGACGTCGACCTGGCCAAGCGGGCCGCGAAGATGTCGATGGATGAGGGCCGCGCCCGTCTCGTGTCGATCGAAGGAGCCGAAGGCACGGGCGACCAAGACGACCTCCGAGGCGACAGTGGTCCGAACACCCTCTATGGATTTGAGGGTTCTGACGTGATCCACGGCCGTGGAGGTGCGGACCGCATCTCGGGTGACGGGGGCGGCAAAGAGGTCAACACCTCCGGCGACAGGCTCTATGGGGGCGCAGGCAACGACAGGATCAACGCCGGAGCCGGTCGGGACAAGGTCCACGGCGGCCCGGGCAACGACCTCATCAACGGGGGATCCGGACGCGACCGCATCTACGGCAACTCTGGCCGCGACAGCATCAATGGGGCATCCGGGAATGACCGCCTGTACGGCGGGTCTGGTCGTGACCGGCTGCGCGGCGGGTCCGGTTCCGACCGGGTGGACGGCGGCACGGGACGTGACCGCTGCACCAGCCCCAGTCACGGACCGCGAGTTCGGCGCTGCGGCTGACGGTCGCCTTCTGCGCGCGTTTCCGCGCTACCGCCGCCGTACTGGCCGGGCTCGTGCCTTCGAGCCGCCCTACCATCGGCCGCGTGAGCGACTGGAGCTATGCCGGTGAACAATTTACTGCGATCTCGCCGTTCCCCGTGCCGCTGAACTCGATGTCGTCTTCCAGGACGAGCACGTCCTGGCCTTCCATCCCACCCGCTCCTTCTGGTCAACCCACATCGTGGTCGTCCCCAAAACGACACCTTCCCCGCTGACAACCATCGGCCCCGGCGACGCGCTTGACCTTCCGGGCCCTGCTCGCGGCCGTGCAGCGGGTCGCGCGCAACGGGCGCTGCGCCCGGTGTTGACCCGTGGGGCGGCTGCGATGGACTCGTTGTTCCCGAGCGCAGACGGCGCTGCGGGGTGAGCAGTTTGGTGAGCGGTGCCGCTCGCGGCCGGTCTGAGGGTGGCCTGCAGGGCATTGAACTGGGCTCTGGTTAGGGGTGTTGCTGGTGGGCGATACTGGGTTCGAACCAGTGACCTCTTCCGTGTCAGTGCAGTCAAGCGGGCGCGGACTAGGTGCTGGCACGCCTGAGGATGTTCGTAGATGTGCGTCGACGGCATGCCTCGTCCGTGGCTGCTGGCTGTCAGCTTGGCTGGCAGGCCGTGCCTGGATGACTGCTCGGTCTCGACTCTCCATCAAACCTTCTGCTCTAGTCAGCTGCAGGGGCCGGCCCACTGAACAGGCGTTGGCGGGTCCGCCAGAGTTCTCGGTGGTTCGCGGCGCAGATCGTAACTACGCCACGCGGCCTTGAGTATTGTGTGTGAGCAGACAAAAGGCTGCGCGATGTCGTCTAGGTCTCCGGGCGTGGCACCTATGGCAAAATCGCTATCTTCGGACGGAGTCCATTCCTTGGCTCGGATGGCAATTGTCCAACCGAGAGCATGCGCATCTCCACTCATAAGGCGCCAGAGGAGTCTGCCGTCATTTCGGGCGTCGGACCTGTTAAAGAAGATCTTATCGAGGGACCACTCGATGTATTCAGTCTGTATCAAACTGCGCTTCGGGTCAGCCTTTAGGAGTCGCACGCCTTTTAACCTCGATTGCATATGCTCCGACTGCTCATCAAGCTCAGCAAGTGCATCGGCAGGGGCCCCGATGAATGGCAGGTGCTTGTCATACTGAAGGCGGCGCTTGTAGAACTCTTCGAGCACCAAGAGCGATCGCTGCTGGCGTTCGCCGCGCTTCGACTCGGCCAGTAGCCAGTATGCCTGCGCGCTGCCAACAAGGGCACCTCGAAGGACCGTGGCGTGCGCCGAGGGGAACACCTTTCGGGCCTCGATCGCGGCCCTGGCCATCTTGAGGTGATCGGTCGCCGAGATCATCGACTGCCGCGCAAGCTCACTCGGTGGGTGGTGCGGCCAGATCCGATCGTCGGCAGCAAGCGAGCTACCGACAGTCGGGGTCTCGAGCTCAGCGCCCCGAGCGCTCCAATTGTCGATATCTGGATACGTCTCTTCAATTGCATTTAGGAGGTGCCGGTCCCTCTCTGACAGCCGCGACATGCACGCGACCTTAGAGCATCACGGTCCGGTCCGCATCAGGCGTTGGGAGCCCATGGTGGACGACGCAGCTGCCCCGTCCATGGCGGCTGGGACTCCATGGCCGCGGCAATGTCGTCGTCATACCCAATTAGGTTCAACAGTGACAAGCACAGCCAGTACCGCGCATGCATCCCGGCCTCGAACCACTCGTACGGCGAGAACGTGGCCGGCTTGTCCTTAGAGGGATGCGTAACGGTGTTTCGCATCTTGATGACGACCCCGAGTGCATCACGAGGCGGCGCGTTCTGCGCGAGTCGGCGCTGGACGGCATCCAGGTGCGTGAAGTGTGGGTGTACAGCGAGGTCGGCGTGAATATCGTCGAGCAACATGCGAAGCTGGTCTTCAGTCGTCAGGTCGTCGTTCCATTTCTTGTTTGAGTAGAGACCGCGATCGCTTACAAACCGGAAATAGGCGAGGAGCTGCAGCGCAGAGATTGGCACAGATACTGACAGTTCAACATCGACGTCCATGTTGGCTGCCACGTAGTAGGCCGCGGCTGGACGCAGGACCTCCCAGCGAGCTGGATCAGTGCTGAACTCAAGGACACGTTCGATGACCTGGGTGACCTGCCTAGCAGCGACGGTTTCGTCCAGCCAGTGACGGACTATTCGGTACGGATCTACGGGAGTGCTGCGCCACCGCGCCCAAACTGGCGCATCGTCACGCAGCCCCACCGGTAGGGCACAGGTTGTGCGACGGCCGAGGGCGAGGTTAAGTGCGACACGAACCCGGTCAAGCGCGTGAAAGGCGTCTTCTCCGCTAAAGCTCAGTGGAGTCCAGCAGAGTGGTGTACGACGGACCTGAGTGAGCGCGTGCCTGCAACGTAGGCGCGGCCACCGGGTGGATCCTTCGAGTGATCTCTCACAACCAACTCGAAGAAGGACACCAACGATGACCGCTGTTCCCAGTATCGACCCTGCCCGCTTTCTGAATGAGCAGCTGTCCCAGGCCAGCCCGGACCTGCTGCGTGACTTGTTGACCACGTTCGTCAACGCACTCCTGTCCGCCCAAGCCGACGCGGTCTGCGGCGCCGGCTACGGCGAGCGCAGCGACGAGCGGGTCAACTCCCGCAACGGCTACCGACACCGCGACCTCGACACCCGTATCGGCACCTTGGATGTTGCCGTGCCGAAGCTGCGGACCGGGTCGCTGTATCCGGACTGGCTGCTGGAACGCCGCAAGCGGGCCGAGCAGGCCCTGACGTCGGTGGTGGCGACCTGCTACCTGCTCGGGGTGTCGACCCGGCGGATGGACAAGCTCGTGCAGACCCTCGGCATCACCGGCCTGTCCAAATCGCAGGTGTCGGTGATGGCTCGAGAGCTCGACGAGCACGTCGAACAGTTCCGCACCCGCCGACTCGACGCGGCTGGCCCGTTCACGTTCGTGGCCGCCGACGCCTTGGTGCTCAAGGTCCGTGAAGGTGGCCGAGTGGTGCCGGTGCATGTGCTGGTCGCGACCGGGGTCAACGCTGACGGCCACCGTGAGGTCCTCGGCGTGCAGGTCACCTCCAGCGAGGACGGTGCCGGCTGGCTGGGTTTCTTCCGCGACCTGACCGCACGAGGCCTGTCCGGGGTCCAACTCGTCACCAGCGACGCCCACGCCGGCCTGACCGCAGCGATCGCGGCCACAGTTCCCGGCGCCAGCTGGCAACGGTGCCGCACCCACTACGCAGCGAACCTGATGAGCCAAACGCCGAAGAACAGCTGGGGCTGGGTGAAAGCGCTGCTGCACTCGATCTATGACCAGCCCGACACCGACGCCGTCCACGCCCAGTTCGACCGGGTCATCGACGCGTTGGTCCACAAGCTTCCCGCGGTCGCTGACCACCTCGAGGACGCCCGCGCCGACATTCTCGCGTTCACCGCTTTCCCGAAGGAGATCTGGCGTCAGATCTGGTCCAATAACCCCCAGGAACGGCTGAACCGTGAGATCCGTCGCCGCACCGATGTGGTCGGGATCTTCCCCAACCGGGCCAGCATCATCCGGCTCGTCGGCGCCGTGCTGGCTGAACAACACGATGAGTGGATCGAGGGCCGCCGTTACCTCGGACTCGACGTTCTAGCCAAGTCCCGAGCCATCCACATCACCGACACCGAGGGGGTGGCCGACACCGAACTCCAAGCCCTCACCGCCTGAACAACACGCCCAACCGAAGGATCAACTTCGTACACCACCCCACAGGACTTGACCTAAAGCTCGACCGATCGGCGCGAGCCAACTCGCCGACGTGCGTGAAGCGGTATGACCCGGTGTCCTTCAACTCCGGCCATTCTGTATCGCCGGCCGGGTCGATCGTGACCGACCAGCCGCCCGCGGTCGCCGACAATCGACCCGGCCAATGCCGTAGTAGATCTTCGGAATCGCAAACTCTCAAGCCGTCGTGCGACTGCCAGCCGTTCGGAATCAGGAAGGTCACGCGGTCCAGTCGGGTACCGTCGCCGAGCTGCTGCTCAAGGCGGGTGACGATCGTCTGCCCGAGCCCTTCACGCTGGGCCTCCGCCGGTGGTTGCGGTGGCACCCTTCCATCTGGTAGGTCCACGTCAAGCTCGTCCGGGGCCACCCACATAGCTACGATCTCGGTCGAGTCCAGGAACCGCTGTACCGCAGCAGCGGATGTCGGTCGGAAGCCACGTGCCTCGATACGCGGCCTGTCGGCCCAGCGCCAACGGACAGAACCGTTCAACGGGTCGGGGTCTTGCCCGAGTCGGAACGGGCCGTCGTAAAGGAGAACGTCTTCGCCAATGGCGGCCGGACGATAGTGATGCCGAAGTGCGTCCGGCAGGGCATGCTCAAAGACGAACTCCTGGCCATGAGAGTCGACTATCGACCAGTGCACAGTACGGCGCCCGTGTTCATCAACGGCGACGACGGGCTCTTTCGACCTTTCTGGCATGCCTACAGTGTGACGGGCGGATCGATGCGGACTAGATGCGGACCACGAGCCACAACCCGCGGAGACCTCTCAGAAAGCAGGTCAGGGAATCGCTGCGACGTGCTTCCGACTCAGGAGGCTGTCCGCAGTCATGGGCAGAAGCCTGGTGCTTGGTAGTACTCGTCCCCCAGCGTGTCCCGGCGAGCACCAGTCGAATCGATAGGAACGCGCCGGTGGTGGCGACGGACTGCGGTTCGCTCACTGCGTGACCTCGATCCCGTGGCTGGCGAGTACGCCCTTGAGATACTTGGTGTCCGAGCCGCGCCCGACGTTCACTGGGAACACGAGGAAGTAGGTCAGAGCTACCGCCGTGACGGCCTCGTAATAGCTGGCCTCCGATTGCCCGAAGTACGGCGCCAGGTTGTACGCGGGCCATCTTGGCGTGCGCGGGTCGTGCGCCGCGTAGCAGAGCGCAAGGCAACTAGCAGCAAAGCGGAGTCCGAGACGCGAAACGACTCGCATGGCCGCTAGGGAAGGGTGTGTCGAACGGCTGGTGTCCCCACCTTCCGGTATCTTGGAGCGTTCTGTCGGTCGCGAGCACGGAGGCACGGTCGTGGCAGAAAAGCAGGGAGCGGGTACGCCCCCCGCGGCTGACCCGGACCAAGCCTGGCGGGTTCTCGGCCTAGTCAACGACTGGTTGAAGCACGCGGAGAGCAAGGCGGCTGGCGCGCTGGCTGCCGCAGGAGTGGTCGGCGGCGTCCTATTTGCGTTGGTTGGGGACCAGAATGACATGGGCTGGTTCACCGCGGTCATGTCGATTGTCTGCGCGGTCGCTGTTGTGGCGACGGGCGTGTGCGCCGGCCTGTCGCTGTGGCCTCGGATCAATGCGGACGATCCCCCTACCAGCCCGCTGTACTTCGATCACATCGCCAGGCAGCACCCCGACGCTACGACATACCGGGAGACGCTGAAGCTCTTCGCCGCCAACAACGAGCAGATTATCCAGGAGCTCGCGAGTCAGGTCTGGGCGAACGCCCACGTGTCGCGAAAGAAGTACCTGTGGGCGGGTTGGGCCACCGTCGCGTTGATAGCTGCCCTCGGCTCGCTGGCGATCGTCGCAATCTGTCTGGGGGTCGAGGCTCGTGGATAGCAGCTATAAGTCGTACGACTATCTGACCTCTTTTGCTCGGCTCGACGCGATTCTGACCGCACCGTCCGGAAACTACGAGGAGGTCGACTCCCTGCCGGACCGGGACAAGTTGACCTTCACGAACGGGTTTTACGCGAACTGCTCTGCGCTCTTCATTGATATTCGCGACTCATCGACCTTGCCATCCTCTTATAAAAGGCCAGCCCTAGCCAAGATTTACCGGTCATTCATTTCGGAAATGGTGGCGGTATTCAACAGTGGTATCAAGGTCCGCGAAGTCAACATTGTTGGCGACTGTGTATGGGGCGTGTACAACTCGCCTTACAAGACGGACATCGAGGATGTGCTTGGCATCGCGGCCTGCGCCAATTCGCTCACCATGGTTTTGAACTACAAGCTCAAGAAGCAGGGCTTCACGACGCCACTTAAGTTCGGAATAGGGATGTCGTATGGCAGGGCTCTTATGATCAAAGCTGGCTATAGTGGCAGTGGTATAAACGACGTAATCTACATGGGTGACGTTGTCAACAGGGCTGCCAAGCTCGCAGCCCAAGGTTCGAAAAATTGGGCGCCACCAATGATTGTCGACGAAACCTTCTACGATAATCTCGAGCCAGATTATAGGCAGTGGTTCACCCGGCAGTATGGAAATGATTACTATCAAGGAACAGTCGTAAATACCCTCATGAATGATTGGTACGAGGCGAATTGTACCTAGAGCGGCGGCCTTTTCCGTTGCAGAAGAACCCTCAACTATTCCTTCAGATCGCGTCCGCAGTTGGTATCGGCTGCCAAGTCGTCAGCGCTCGACCGTTGGATCAGTGTCGGTGCGAAACATCACTTTTGGTCAAGTGGCGAAGTATCGATCCTTCATATGCGTCCGAGTGCGTGCGGCCGGAGACGGCTCATGATCTCGCCTAGAGGTGGATCCAGCAGCTGATTACGAGAGCAGATATGTCTCTCATCATCGTGTGGCTTCTGGATCTGTTGATAGAGTTTCGTGTCAGTGACGGAAGGGAGGTGGCGCAAGTGCATCACGACTGGCGTTCAAATGCCCGCGTCTACATCTCCCGCCCCTCCGAGACGGGTAGCTGCCTCACGCTTCCCGTTTAGTACGAGAAACTGGACATAATAGATCGCCATACCGATCAATAGACCTATAGAGTACCAACCGAATGTGTCACCCGTGGACGGATCGAACCACACAGTTACAGCACCACCGCCAACAGCACCAACAACGGCACTGATATCGGTGATGGCTGCTGAATCCTTTCTGACCAGCGTGCGGTAAGCGATGAAACCTATCGCTATGCCGAAGCAGACGGCGCCAATGGACATAACTGACATTTGGGGTAGCCTTTCATCTCACTGAACTGCGAACCGAGTCAATATCACCGAATGTTGCAAAAAGTAGGCCTAGCGGATTCATATAATTGTTGAGCAGATGCCACCTTGCGCCGACAGCCGCCGATCCCACGGACATTCCGGAGTTCATTAGCTGCAATACCTTAGATGACATCTGAACTGCAACAGCGCCAGGAATCTCGTCACGCACCCCAAGGATTGCTCGGGTGCCTGTAGTTATAAGCGCGAGCGCAGTACTCCTCCACTCGGAACCAATATGTCCTAATGAATGGCAGGCGTTGAGAAGGACGATGGGTCCTGTCGCCTGCGCGTCCTTCGCCTTCTTACGCGCCTTCTCGAAGTGCACGCCTCTAACAACTAGCGGGCTTGGATCTCCCTTCCAATCGACGTTAAGCAGCAGTGTGGCCGCAGGGTCAGACCAGGTATATCCGTGTGAATAGAAGTGAACGACGTCTATCAGCGCACCGGTGTCAGGAGCACGATCCAGCACGGTGAAACTACGTGCGATCTCATCCGGCGTGGCGAAGTGTCCCGAGTTCGGGTAGGGATGCGGTCCCCAGAGGCCGGCGATCGGATCTTCTATAGAACTAAGTTGTATTGACATCTCACTGACCGCCGGTGCCTTGTCGCTCTGGATGCTGAGCACTGCTCTTGGTCCCCGAAGTTCTGGGTGCGTGAATACTCCTCTGTGCGAGGCAGCATAGCGGACTCGGGAAACAAAGCCGCCAAATACCGCGGCCAGCTGCACAACATCCTCGGGTCCTCCATAGATGAATCTCGACCGCTCTCCCAATGGTAAGAGATCTAGAGGGAGCATGCGGTCTGGTACGCCCAGGGTGCGCGTTTCGTACATGTACTGAGAATTCGTCGCGGGATCCTTCCACCATTCGGGCGGCAACTCTGCAGTGAGTAGATGATTGAGCCTTCCCAACCACTCCGAAGGCTCGTCTCCAAGCGCATACTCCCAGATGATGTTCCCGGCGGTAAGTAGCTCAGTCAATGCTGACCAGATACGTTGCTCACGACCTATTTTGCTGAGGACCTTGTTCTCATTGTCGTCGATTCTTCGAATGAAATTGACAACTGCGCTATGAAAATCTGCGAGCTTACTCTCTGAGACAGGGCGTAGTTCTCTTTCAGATTCTGAGAAGAGGCCGCTGACTCCATCGCCTCCTAAAATGTATCGAGGACGTCGACCATCTTCGACGAACTCAAACGTGATTGTCTTCGATGGCATTATTACGGCGAGACCTCAAGGACTTGGATGGTGCGGCCAGCCATCGCGATATCAATTAGAACAGCTCCAATGTTTGTTTGAGTAATGTCATTTCGGACAGTGGTGCTGACTTTGGTTGGGGAGACTTCCTCAGCCTTCTCCCTCTCCGGATCCCTCTCGGCAACAAGAGTGAATGGATATCGCTCAGAGGTCCCAGAAATCGGCGCTCGAGCAAGCTGTCGTCGAGGGAACGTCTCGTACCCCTCGCCGCCCGACACTGTGACGACGAACTCTGCGTAATCTGACTCCTCTCCTCCCTCTACGATGAGGTCACCACGTGCGGTGGCAATAGCCTTGGATGAGGCGGGCGTCGTCGGTGGCTCTAAAGCGTCTCTTTTTTTCCTGAGGCCAAGTCTCTTGCGCGATTCGGCAACCTCCGCTTCGAATTGGACGATAAGTTCCGCGGAAACCCTATCCCCGCTTTTCGGACGCAACTCGGCTGTGACTATACCTTTCCAATTCGTGCGCTTCGGCGCGGTTGGTACCTCCGGGCTTGTGCCGGCAGGGGTCAATAGTGCTCGGCGAAGTGCGGATGATTCAGCGGCCGTAGCCCAGTAGCCGCCAAGTAGAAGTCCGTAAATGCCGCCGAGGATGGCGGATCCGGATTGTGTCACTCCTTCTGCCCGGAATGACAGGATCGTAACGGTGACAAGCAACGCGCCTGCACCAGCAATGGATCCGAGGGGTAGGCTCAATAGTATTATCCAGAACAGTGACGTCGCGGAAGCGTTCGTCATCGTGGAATTGAGGCGCAAGCCCCCGGCGGCCACAGCAGTGGTTGCACCAGAGATTCCTGCTATTATCACAAGATATTGAAGCGCCCTACCGGATTTCTCGGTTTCCCAGCCCAGTGCCCAGATTATGGCCCCTGCACCAATAATCGAAATGACAATGATCAGTATCGCGGGTTTGCGGACTCGCAGAAGATCGTCAGGCACATGAACCTCCAGGAAGTTTGACTCCAGCGTTGTCGCGCACACCGGCATCATCCCGTGGGCTGAGCTATTTGACTAGATCTGCCTCCGTAACAATTCGAGACGTGTCTGCGGGCGGGCAGGGTCGCCTGGTTTGTCGAGGTGTTGGGGCACGTGACGGCGGGCGCGCAGCGTAGCGAAGCCCTCCTTGTCGATCGGCGAAACCCGGGGATGCCGGAATCGAGCCCTTTCCAACGTTTCTGTGGCGGTTCCACGCGGTTGCATCGGAAGGCGGGGCGAGGACCGGCCCGCAGCGAGCGCTAGCGAGCGAGGACACGGACCGCAGCCCGGCGAGCGAAGCGAGCCGCTTGAGGGAGTACAGAAACTACTCACGGCATCGATGGCCCACGCTGGCCCGACGTGGTTCCTGCGGCGTCGGAGCGTCACCGTAGGCTCGGCAGCATGACTAGTCGGCAGGCAGGTTCCTGGACGATCCACGACGAGCAGGACCTCGGGTCGTTCGGACGAGGCAGCCTCAAGAAGGTCTCAGTCGACCTGCCTGACGGCGTGAGTTTCGATCAGTACGTGATCCTCCTGCCGGAGGCGGTGATCGTGGCGGCCGTCAACGACCAGGACGAAGTGCTCATGGCTCGCAGGCATCGGTTCATCCTCGATAGCTGGGTGTGGGAGCTTCCCGGCGGCTATGTCGAGGACGGCGAGGACCTGAACGCGGCAGCCAGTCGAGAGCTGGAAGAGGAGACCGGGTGGCGTGCCGGCCGCGTCGAGCACCTGGTGACGTTCCAGCCCATGGTCGGCAGTGCTGACGCGGCGAACCATGTCTACATGGCTACGGACTTCGAGAAGATCACCGACGACCTGGACATCAATGAGGCAACAGAGGTTCGCTGGATTCCGCTCGATGAAGCTGCCGAACTCATCAAGAGCGGCGAGATCGTCGGGGCGGCATCCGTGGTCGCAATTGACCGCATCATCGCTCGCAGGGCAGTTGGCTAGGCAGCAAGCACAGGTTCGAGCAGCTGGTCGAACTCTTTGACGTCAGCTGTTGCGTCCGCGTAGTCGAGGCTGGCTCGGAGGTCGCGGAGGTAGGCGACCGCGCGGGTAGATCGCAGTTTGGCGGCGATAGCAACAGCCTCCCGCCCGGTTACGCAGGCGGAGGCGACGTCGCCAGCGTTGGCTTGCGAGTGGGCCAGCAGTGTCAGGTTGAACGCCTGGCCCCGGACGTAGGTGCCGTCCATGTCGAGCGACTGTTCGGCGAACTTGATGGCGTTCCTGTGATCGCCAAGTTCTCGGAAGCAGTGTCCGAACTTGGCTGCGACGTAGGCGTGATCGAAGTACTTGATCCAGTGCGGCTCATCACTACGGTCTGCCTTGTCGAGTGCAATATCGGCTTCGTGCAAGGACACCGCGCAATCGGCAGATGCTCCTGCGCGAGCGTGAGCGTGCGCTTCCATGATTCTGGATTCGGCAACGAGAGAGATGTGGCCGCGGCGTTCGGCAACGGAGCGTGCGGCTCTCGCGAGGTCGGCTGCTTGCGGATCGGAGACGTACGTGGACTGTTGACTCATCGCGCAGAGCAGTTCTGCCACAAGCGCCGTGTCGCCTGCAGATCGAGCTAGCCCGAGCGCTTGGATCAGGTAGCGCTGGGCCACGCCGTGGCCGCCCATGTCGTGGCTCATCCAGCCGACGAGTTGGGTGAGTTCGGCTGCGGCGCTGAGCAGCTCGCGTCCGGTTGCGTCGGTGAACTTGCCAGAACGCAGGAGTGGCGCAACCTCGTCGTCCAGTAGTGATAGAGCGGCTCGCCGAACGTGGCCTCCGCCGTGCTTGTTGTCGAGCTTGCTGAGTTGACCGGTGACGTCCCGAATGAACGCGATGTCGTCTTCGCCGACGGTGCGACTACCGCTTGATCTGGTCACGCTCGACGCCGGATCGGCAATGAGCGCGGTGAGTACGGGTGTCGAGAATGCCGTCGATGCGACAGCCACAGACTGCAGGAAGGTCCGGCGTTCCATATCTCCACTCCATAGCTCGACCGCAGAGTCGGCGCACTGTTCCCACGTGCTGCCGACCTCTAGACCGAGAGTGTCGTCGCCGCCAAATCCGAGTTGGTGGGCGGGCTTGCCGTACACGCGTTCAAGTAGCTCCTGATAGAACGCGTCAGGCGTGTGGTGCCCGTTTTCCCACCGCGACAACTGAGTCTTGAGCGAGGATGGCTCGGCTATTGAGCGCTGCATACGACGGGCCTCGGCCTCCATCGCAGCGATCAGCCGTGACTGAGACCAGCCGCGCTCGGCGCGTGCTCTCTTCAAGTCGTTCATGGCCAACCTCCTACGACGACTGAAATAAGCATGCACCAGGTCGCTGACAAATGGCAGTGCGTGTTGCCTGGTCGTTAACCGGTGATAACAGGAGTCATCTGTCCGTGGGCGTTCTCGACTGTCAATCCTGATCACACCTGCCGTGCCAGAAGGGCCGGCAAGTGTTCAAGGAGTAGCGATCATGGCGATTGAGTTGCGAGTGACGTCGGTGACGGCGTTGGTGACGGGTGAGCCGCGGGAGCGGCAGGTCTACCAGGGGCAGGGTGATGCTCGGCGGGTGGTGGGCCGGTTCACCGATGCGGATGGTCGGCCGTTGTCGGCGGTGTCGGCTGTGGTGGTCGCGGAACCGCTGGGCATGTTGGGTGATGCGACGGTGCTGTTGCCGGACATGCAGGCGGCCGGTCTGCAGGTGGGCTCGGTAGTCCGGGTCGAGGGCAACACGACGGCCCGGTTGGCTGGTGGGGACTTCGCGGCGATCCGTACGTCGATCACGGGTGAGCGGGTGACTCCGGTCGGGGTGTTTCAGGCGTGGGTGGCGCAGGGTGGTCCGGCGAAGGCCGGCGACGGCAAGGCGGCATGAGCCGTGAACGCCGTCGCATCGGTTGAACCGGCCGTGTCCACGCAGGCCGTGGACTTGTTGGTGACGCGGGCGGGGTCGCAGGCGAACCGGTACAGCATCGAACTCGGCGAGGCGGTGCGGGCGCTGGTCCGGGCCACAGCTTCGGAGCCAGCGATCCCCGCGTCGGAGCTGATGGTGGTGCTAGGGCATCTGTCCACGGCCGGCTACGGGCTGGCCCAGGGCCTGCAGCAACTCGCCGCCTGTCTGGGCCGGTCGACCGAGCAGGGCCTGTACTGGGCTGCTGGTGAGGACGCCGACTGGTCGGAGGTCGCCGTGTCGCATCTGTCGGTCGGCGCGGCGGTCAAGTCACTGACGGCAGCCTCGCGGCGAGCGGAGCAGTGGGGTGAATTGGCCGGACACGCCAAGCGTCAGCTGGTGCGGGAAGCGTGCGCCGTCGAGGTCCGCCTGTCCGCACATCGCAACGAACCTTGCGCCAGTGTGGGTCTGCGTCCAGCCGCTGCGTCTCCTGAGGAGCCCGTAGACGAGTGGTTCGCGGACCGGGAGTGGCTGACGGTGCAGGAGGCCGCCGAGCTGGCGGGGGTCGCCTTCAACACGATGAACAACTCGAAGTGGCGACGCGACTACGGGGCACCGGCCGCCCACCGCGACGATCAGCGTCGGGTGCAGTTCCGCCGTGACGACGTGCTCGCGTTCCGGCATCAGCGACGCGGCGCAGCATGACCAGCCCACAGACGGTTGGTCGAGGCGTGCTTTCCGGACTCCGCTGGACCGGACGGGGCATCCGTCATGGCTTCGCTGAGATGTGGTGGTGGATCGCCGGGGCTTTCCGGTTCTTGATCCGCGCACCCGGTCGTGCGGTGATCTGGACGGCCGGCACCGTCTACAGCTACCTGTCGCAGACCTGGCTACTGCTGGTCGGGCTCACCATCGTCGCGTTGGTGCCTGCGGTGTGGGCTAGGGGCTGGCCTTACTCCTACCAACAGCGCGTGGTGCACCCGGCCTGGCGGCGTCGGATCCGTCGCTCCGTCCGGAAGTCCTGGGCTGGGCTGATGGAGGCCTGCGGCCTCGGACGGCGGGTGATCGCCCCCACCGGCACCGAACTCCGGGTGCCGGGCCTGCACCGGATCGGCTGGCAGGACCCCGACGTCCTCGTCGTTGTCCCGCAGCTGATGGTCGGGCAGACCGTCGAAGACGTCGTCACAGCCTCCGAACGGCTCCGGGTGGCGGTCGGCTCCCGACAGGTCCGGATCATCCCCAACCCGACGCACACCGGCTGCACGGTCAGGTTCCTGTTCGCTGACCCGCTGGCGGCGGTGGTGGACGCCAGGTTCCCCTCCCCGAACCTGGCACCCACCATCCATTCGGCCGAGATGGGTGTCACCGAGGACGGGCAGCCGTGGCGCATCCCGATCCCCGTGTCGACGTTGACGGCCGGGTGCACCGGGTCGGGCAAGGCGTCAGCGATGTGGATGCTGCTGCTGAACCTCGCCCCCGCCATCCGGTCAGGCTTGGTGCAGGTCCACGGGGTCGATCTGAAAGGCGGCATGGAGCTCGGGCTCGGCACCCGCCTGTGCACCCGCTACGCCACCACCCCCGACCAAGCGGTGATCCTGCTCGAGGACGCCGTCCAGGCCATGACCGCGAGAGCCGCGACCCTCGCCGGCCACGCGAGAAGCCACACCCCGTCAACGGCGGCACCGCTCGTCGTGATCTTGATCGACGAACTGGCGATGCTGACCTCGTACCTGTCGAACCAGCGGGACCTCTTCCAACGCGCCGACAAAGCGCTGCGTGCCCTGCTCGGGCTGGGGCGGGCGCCCGGGTTCGTGGTCTGGGGGTTCCTGCAGGACCCCCGCAAGGACACGGTGCCGCAACGGCACATGTTCACCCAGACCATTGCCCTCCGCCTCCGCGAACGCGAGGAAGTCGCGATGGTCCTCAGTGATGGTGCCGTCGCGGCCGGCGCGGCCTGTCACAAGATCCCCCGCACGACACCGGGTGTCGGGTACGCGCTGACCGAGGACGGCGACGTCACCAGGGTCCGGTGCGCTTTCGTGGCCGACGACATGATCCGGGCTCTCGCTGTGCACTTCCGTGCACCCGTCCAGATCCCGATCTGTCTGCCCGAACCCGCACCCGATGCCGCGCCAATGTCGCGGACCCGTACCGCCAGGAGCCGATCATGATCACCACCAATCACACCGCGACAACTGCTGCGGAGACCCCTGACCTCGTCACTCTGTCGGGTCGTGCCGTGGCCGGGCTGGTCGAGCTGCTGGACCACTGCCACGCCTTCCTTGACACCCATCAGGGAGTCACGGTGGAGCTGGACGACTACTGCACTAGCCAGCCAGCAGCGGTGACCTCGTACTGGGTCATTGACCAGCTGTCCTGGCACGCGCTGCTGCTGCGTCTGCAGCTCGCCGAGGCGGGCGACGTTGCCGACCACGGTAGGTCTGGCGAGTAAGCGACAGTCATGTTGACCTTGCAGGACCTGTCACCTACGGCGAGGGTGCAGGCGACCGAACGGCTGACGTCGCCGGACCTCGGCCGCTGGTTGGCGCAGGTGGAGCAGGTCGGCCGGTGCGCGCATCCGATCCGGGTTGCGGGGTCCAGCGAAACCATCGACCCGACCACCGGCGTGGTGCTGCGCAGCTACTCGTCGGCGTCGGAGCCGGACGGCATCACCTATCTCCGGTGTGGGAATCGGCGTCGCGCGGTGTGTGAGTCGTGCTCGCATCAGTACCAGGGCGACGTCTACCACGTGATCATGGCCGGCGCGGCTGGCGGCATGAAGAACATTCCCGCCGAGGTTGGGGAGCATCCGCTGGTGTTCGCCACGCTCACGGCTCCGTCGTTCGGGACGGTGCATGCGGCGAAGAAGCCCGGTCAGCGTGGGACCCAGCGGTGCCGACCCCGCAGCGGCGATGGACGCAAACTGTGCCCGCACGGACGACCGACCTGGTGCATGGCCGTCCACGATCACGACCAGGTTCTCGTCGGTCAGCCGCTGTGCCGGGACTGTTACGACTACCTCGGGCATCTGGTGTGGCAGTGGTACGCACCGGAGCTGTGGCGGCGGTTCACGATTGCTCTAGGCCGGACGCTCGCCCGCCAACTCAGCCTGTCGGAGGCAGCGTGTCGGCGGCTGGTCCGGGTCCAGTTTGCGAAGGTGGCCGAGTTCCAACGTCGCGGGGTCGTGCACTTCCACGCCCTGATCCGGCTCGACGGCCACCCCACCGAGGCGGACCCGTTTCCTGCGCCCGGTCGGTCGGTGACGGCATCCGTCCTGGTGGACCTGGTGTTGCAGGCAGCCGGTGAAGTGTCGTGCGAGGCGTCGCCTGTGGACAGCCACGATGTGGGGCGGGTGCTGAGCTTTGGCCGCCAGGTCGACGCCCGGGTCGTCCATGGTGGCGCTGACCGGGAAGCCGCCACCGGGGTCGAGCTGCACCCCGAAACGGTCGCGGCGTATGTGGCGAAGTACGCGACCAAGGCCGCTGCTGACCTGGCCGACGCCCAGGCCGGTCCGAACCCGCATCTGGCGCGGCTCAAGCAGCTGGTGAGACGGACGGCGTTGCGGGCTGGGTGTGCCGGGCTGACCGGGCCGGATGGACCGTACAAGGGCTGGTCACGGTGGGCCGACATGCTCGGCTTCCGCGGACACTTCGCCTCCAAGTCACGTCGCTACTCGACCACTCTCGGCCGGCTGCGGCAGGCCCGCCGTGACCACGTCCGAGCACGGCTCAACAACCTCCACGCCCGGGAGTCGGTGCGTGTTGGTGACGACGCTGACCAGGCCGAGCTGGAAGCGGAGTCCACGTTGGTGGTCGGGTCGTGGCGGTTCGCTGGGATCGGCTGGCTGAGCGCCGGTGATGCGGCGTTGGCGGCTGCGTCGGCTGCCCGGGCTCGGGATGACTGAGGAGGTGGAGGCGATTTGAGGGGCACCATTCTGTGCCGGCCCTCCCGATGGGCGCCGACTCTGGCGGTCGGGCAGGGCGGGTCAAGGGTCGGCGTGCCCGATCACGTAGTGACGCCGTAGGCGCCCTTGAGGCGGTCTGGTCGACCGTCTGATGATCCTGAGGTGAGGGAGGGCCGGCCCTGTTGGGCAGGGACTCGGCTGGTCGGAAGGAAGTGGTGGCGATGGGCAAGGTGCGAGTGGTGACGCCGATGCTGCACAGCGTGCCGGAGGCGATGGAGATGTTGGGCATGAGTCGGACGGTGATCTATGAGCTGATCCGGTCGGATCGGTTGGTGACGGTGACGCAGGGTCGGCGTCGGCTGGTGCCGGCATCGGCGATTGCTGACTATGTGGCGCTGCTGCTGGTGGAGGCTCGGAGTGATGGTCAAGATCATGCGGCGTAGGAGCGGCGAAGGGACGCTGTTCTGGAATGAGCGTCGGCAGCGGTGGATGGCTGTGGTCGACGTCGGGTTCTCGCCGATGGGCAAGCGGCGTCGGGTGCAGGTGAGCGCTCGGACGAAGACGGAGGCGAAGGCGAAGCTGCTGGCGTTGCGTCGCGATCAGATGGACGGTCTGCCTCCTGAGCAGCGCGGCTACACGGTGGGGGAGGCGGTGGAGTCATGGCTGCGGTACGGGCTGGTGGGTCGTGATCCGTCGACGGTGACGAACCGGCGCATCATGGCTGAGAAGCACATCATTCCGGCGTTGGGGTCGCGGCGGCTGATGGAGTTGACGGCGGAAGAGGTCGACGCCTGGTTGGCGGCGAAGGCGCGGGTGTTGGCGACCGACAGTGTGTCCCGGCTCCTGTCGATCCTGCGGCAGTCAATCCGTCGGGCGCAGGCGCGGGATCTGGTCCGGCGGAATGTCGCGCTGCTGTGTGATGCGCCGCGCGGGAAGGAGGGCCGGCCGTCGAAGGCATTGACGCTCGATCAAGCCCGGACGGTGTTGGAAGCGGCCAATGGCACGTCGATGAACGCCTATGTGGTGGTGTCGCTTTTCACCGGGGCACGGACGGAGGAACTGCGGGCGCTGACCTGGAAGCACCTGGACTTGGACGGTGATCCGCCGTCGATGCAGGTGTGGCGGTCGGTGCGTCGGGGTGGTGACACGAAGACGGCCAGGTCTCGGCGGACGTTGGAGCTGCCGGACCGGTGCGTGAACGCGTTGCGGCAGCATCGCAGGGAGCAGGTCGAAACGCGGGTGAAGGCCGGCTCGTCGTGGGTGGACCAGGATCTGGTGTTCTGCACCGGCCTCGGCACTGAACTTGATGCTGCGAATGTGCGACGGTCGTTCCGGATGGTGGTGAAGCAGGCTGGTCTGGAAGGTCCGGGCTGGACGCCGCGCGAACTGCGGCACAGCTTCGTGTCGCTGCTGTCGAGTTCGGGAATGGCGATTGAGGACATCTCGCACCTGGTCGGTCACGCGAGCACGAACGTGACGGAAAAGGTCTACCGCAAAGAGCTGCGGCCGGTGCTGACCAAGGGTGCGCGAGCCATGGATGCGCTCTTCGATGATGCCGGGGAGGGCTGAATCGTGGCTGTCAGTGTGGCTGGCTGGTCAGGATTTCGGGCCGCGCAGAGGAAGAGTCACACTGATGAAAGTGGGTCGGGCTAGGGTTTTTGCTGGTGGGCGATACTGGGTTCGAACCAGTGACCTCTTCCGTGTCAGGGAAGCGCGCTACCGCTGCGCCAATCGCCCGAGGTGGAGACGGGATTTGAACCCGTGTACACGGATTTGCAGTCCGTTGCCTCGCCTCTCGGCCACTCCACCCTGAGAAGCCTCGGCCCCTCCGAATGGACTGGAGAACACTGCTCCCCACAGGGATGGGCGAGACTCGCTCCGAGCGGACGACGGGATTCGAACCCGCGACCCTCACCTTGGCAAGGTGATGCTCTACCAACTGAGCCACGTCCGCATCGTGCTTGATCCGACCGGAGTCAGGCACGGGTAGGAACCTTAGCCGAGGTCGGCGGTGGAGTCCAAACCGTCTCGATCCGCCTGTCGGTGCTCGGGTCTAGGCTCGCCGACATGACCACTGCCGCTCCCTCCGCCCCCGCGTCGACGCCGGCCGCCCCGTCCCGGACGATCTGGTTCGACGGCCGCCTCTACGGGTCGGAGGAGACCCCGTCGGTCCCCGTCACCGACCACGGCTTCGTGGTGGGGGACGGCGTGTTCGAGGCGCTGAAGATCACCGCCGCCGGGCCGTTCGCCGTCCAGCGGCATCTGGACCGGATGAGTCGGTCGGCGGCCTCCCTGGAGCTGCCGGCGCCCGACCACGCCGTCGTCCGGGCCGCCATCGAGGCCGTCTGCGCCGACCAGGCGTGGGACTTCGGCAAGATCCGGATCACCTACACCGGTGGGGTCGGCCCGCTGGGTTCGGCGGCAGCCTTCGGGCCACCGACCCTGGTCGTCATCGCCGAGCCGACCGACCCGCCACCGCCGACCGTCACGGTCGTCACCGCCCCGTGGCGGCGCAACGAGCACGGTGCGCTGACCGGGGTGAAGTCGACGTCGTACGGGGAGAACGTCCGCGGGCTCTCGTTCGCGCACGCGAAGGAGGCCTCGGAGACGATCTTCCTGAACACCGCCGGCGACGTGTGCGAGGGCACCGGGACCAACATCTTCTGCGTGTTCGGCGACCGCATCGTCACGCCGCCGCTGCTGTCCGGTCCGCTGGCCGGCATCACCCGCGAGGTGCTGCTGGAGTGGTGCGACATCGTCGAGGAGGACTTCACGCTGGCCACGGCCGCCGAGGCCGACGAGGTCTTCATCACCTCCTCGCTGCGCGACGTCCAGGGCGTGACGCGGTGGGACGCCGTGGAGTATCCGGGGGTAGGTCCGCGGACCGCCGAGATCGCCGCCCGGTTCCGGGCCAGAAGCACCGAGCTCGTCGATCCGTGACCGGGATCGTCCGGCGCCGCCTGGTCGCCGACCCGACCTCAGGATGTGAAACGGGCGCCCGCCATGGGATAAGGTGGGCGTCGCCCTCCGGGGCTGGGGCGATTGGCGCAGTGGTAGCGCGCTTCGTTCACACCGAAGAGGTCACTGGTTCGAACCCAGTATCGCCCACCCCTCAGGACCCGCCCATGGGAGCAGACAGCCCAGTGAGCCGACCCGCCGGAACCCCGGTAGGCGACGTTGCTTCGACACCTCGCCACCCGCTTGCGGGTCGGGTGTCCAGCGGAAAGAAGTGATCAACCGTGACCAGCGATCCCGACGCCCTGTTCCGTGGCCACATCTACCGGGTGACCGGCGAGCAGGTCGTCGCGAACACCGAGACCGCCTCCGGCGCGCAGCGTGAGCTGCACCTGTCGACCTGTCGCCGGATCAAGAAGTACGCCGACACCGACGCGCTGACGCCGCTGACCGACGACGAGGTCGAGGCCGCCTGGATCCAGGCGATCGAGGACGACACCACCACCGACGCGTTGGCCACCGACTGGCCGCTGGGCCCCACCACAGCGTGGTGCCCGACCTGCATCGTCAAGGTCGTGCCTCGCGACGACAAGGGCAACTACAAGCACCCGCGGGCCCGCTCGACCAGATGGCGCCCGGGCGTCCCGCTGTCCTGCCGCTTCCCCAACGTGCACGACGAGCGCGGCCTCTGCGGTTGCAAGGTCGACGCGACGGCGTGACCACGGGTCGCTAGGCTGACCCGGACAGCCTCCCCTCGGTGGGCGGCTGAGCAACGCAAGGAGGGTCGGATGGCTGTCGTCACCCGTGGGTTCCCGTCTCGGCGCCGCGATCCCGATGAGCGCGTGCCCCCCGGTCAGTACGTGACCGAGGACTTCCCGGTCCTGTCGGCCGGCCCGACGCCCCGGATCGACACCGACCGCTGGTCCTTCGAGCTCGTCTCCGAGCACGGGGAGCGGGCCACCTGGACCTGGTCGGAGCTGCTCGCCCTGCCGATCGACAAGATCGAGACCGACATCCACTGCGTGACCCGCTGGTCCAAGCTGGCCACCCGCTGGCGTGGCGTGTCCCTGGATCACCTGCTGGCGGGCGTCGAGACGAGCGCGCTCTACGCGACGGTGGACTGCTACGGCGGTTACACGACCAACCTGCCGCTGGCCGACCTGCGTGGGGGCAAGGCCTGGATCGCGTACGAGTTCAACGACCGACCGCTGCGCGCCGAGCACGGGGGACCCGCCCGGCTGCTGGTCCCGCACCTCTACTTCTGGAAGTCCGCCAAGTGGGTGCGGGGACTGCACCTGCAGGTGCGCGACGAGCCCGGTTTCTGGGAGCGCAACGGCTACAGCATGTACGGCGACCCGTGGACCGAGGACCGGTACTCCTGATGGCACCCGGCGCGCGCGCCCCGGTCTCCGGCTGGTTGGTCGCGACGGTGGCGTCGGTCGTGGCCGCCAACGATCATGCTCGCGTGATCGGCCTCCAGGTCCCCGGCTGGCCGGGCAACCGGGCCGGTCAGCATCTCGATCTGCGGCTGACCGCCGAGGACGGCTACCAGGCGGTCCGGTCCTACTCCATCGCGTCCTACGGTCCCGGCGAGCAGGTGGAGCTGGGCGTCGACGAGTACGCCGAGGGCGAGGTCTCGCCGTACCTGGTCCGCGAGACCCTGCCCGGCGACCAGGTCGAAGTGCGCGGACCGATCGGCCGCTACTTCGTCTGGCCGCCCGCCCAGGTGCACCCCGGCCAGAGCGACGCGGTCCAGCTCATCGCGGGCGGCTCCGGCATCGTGCCGTTGATGTCGATCGTGCGGGCCCACCGTGCGGCCGGCCGCGGCGAGCCGTTCCGACTGCTCTACTCGGTGCGGACCCACGCCGACGCCCTGTACGCCGATGAGCTCGCCGGCTCGGTCGCGGACGACTTCGCTCTTGACTGGGTCTACACCCGGACGGCGCCGGCGGGGGCGACCCGGGCGCCGGGTCGCGTCGACGCCGGCACGATCGCCGACCTGACGCTGCCCCCGGACCGTGAACCCCTGATCTACGTCTGCGGCCCGACCGGCTTCGTGGAGTCGGTCGCCAGCATCCTGGTGCGCCGCGGGCACCGGGCCGACCGCATCCGCACCGAGCGCTTCGGAGGTCTGTGACCATGACGCCGACCCACCCGCCGAGCGACGGTCCGCAGTTCACCCGTCTGGACGGCAACGCCGCCGGCGGCCCGCTGAGCGAGATCTTCGGCGCCGACCTCACCGACGCGGTGGTCGAGTGCGGTGCCTGCCAGCAGTCCGGACCGCTGGCCGAGACGGTGGTCGAGCTCGACGCCCACGGTCTGGTCGTGCTCTGCCGGGCGTGCGAGCACCAGCTGCTCAGCTACGTGTGGTTCGGCGGCGTGCGGTCGGTGCGGTTCCACCACCTGGCCGGGTTGATCCTGGACGGCTCGCGGGGCTCCGGCTAGGTCCGGCGGACCTCGTCCACCCGGACCGGTCGGTGCTCGCCCAGCGAGCGCGCACAGGCTTCGGCGATCCAGCTGGACTCCAGCCCGTCGGCCAGGGTGCACGGCGACGGCACCCGACCGGCGGCCGTCTCCAGGAAGGTGGCGACCTCGATCCGGAAGGCAGCGGCGAGGCGGTCCATGAAGAACGTGTGCGCCGGCCCGGCCGGGAAGGTCACCGACGGGTCGGCCGAGACCATCGGCAGACCTTCGTCGAGACCGGCGGCGATCGACCCGGCCGAGCCGTGCAGCTCGAGCCGGACGTCGTACCCCGCCCCGTTGTAGCGGGTGTTGCTGATCACGCCGATGGTGCCGTCGTCGAAGGTGAGCAGGGCCGAGGCGGTGTCGACGTCACCCAGGGCGGCGAACTCCGGGTCGCCCCTGTTGGCGCCGGTCGCGTACACCTCGACGACCTCCCTACCGGTCACCCAGCGGACCGCGTCGAGGTCGTGGATCGCGCAGTCGCGGAAGATCCCGCCGGAACCGCCGACGTAGGCCATCGGTGGCGGCGCGGGGTCCATCGTGGTGGACCGGACGGTGGTGAGGAACCCGAGGTCACCGGACGCCAGGGCCGCCTTGGCGGCGACGAAGGCCGGGTCGAACCGGCGGGGGAAGCCGATCTGGACCGGCACGCCGGAGTCCTCCACCCAGGAGACCAGGTCCCTGGCCGCGTACGGGTCCTCGGCCACCGGCTTCTCGCAGAACGTCGGCAACCCCGTGGCCACCGCCTGCTGGATCAGACACAGGTGCAACGAGGTCGGGGCCGTGATCATGACCGCGTCGACCGCGCCGAGCAGGGCCTCCACCGAGTCGGCCGGGGTGGCCCCGAACCGCTCGACGGCTGAGGTGACGGCGGCCGGCACCGCGTCGGTGACCACCAGCTGCTCGACCTCGTCCAGAGTTACCAGGTTGGCGGCGTGGTAGGTGCCGATCCGGCCGAGGCCGATCAGTCCGATCTTCATCGATCTCCTTCGGTGATCCTCAGTCGTGGGCGCCGGGCACATTCTGGTCCCAGTCGATGATCGAGCCGGTGACCACGCCGCTGGCGTCGGACAGCAGCAGCACCGCGAGCCGAGCCACGTCGTCCACCTGACCGAGCCTGCCCATCGGCAGCGACGCCCCGGCCTGCTCCAGCCAGTCGTCCCCGGCGCCGTGGAACCGGCGCTGGATCTCGTCCTCGCCGGCGGTCTCGGTCCAGCCGATGTTGATCCCGTTGATCCTGATCCTGTCCCAGCGGTGGGCGTGGGCGGCGTTCCTGGTCAACCCGACCAGTCCGGCCTTGGAGGCCACGTACGGAGCCAAGTAGGGCTGTCCGCCGTGGGCGGACATGGTGATCACGTTGACGATCGAGCCGGTCGCAGCACGCGTGATCATGTCGGACACCGCCGCCTGCATGAGGAAGAACGGAGCCTTGAGGTTGATCGCGACGTGCTGGTCGAACAGCTCGGGGGTGGTGTCCACCAGGGTGCCGCGGGTGGTCAGACCGGCGGCGTTGACCAGTCCGTCGATCCGGCCGTGCCGCTCGATCACCGCGGCCACACTGGCCCGGGCGGACTCCACGTCGGCCACGTCGGCCCGTACGAAGGACGCCTCGGCACCGGAGTCGGTCAGGCCGGCCACGAAGTCGGCACCGACGTCCGGCCGCCGGCCGGTGACCACCACGGTGGCCCCCTCGCGGGCGGCCGCCCGGGCGATGCCCGCGCCGACCCCCTGGGTGCCGCCGCTGATCAGGATGATCTGTCGCTGAGAAGGCCCATCAGATCTCGTCCGTGCGGTGCCGGACGTCGTACGCGGTCAGCTCCTGGGCGAGGCGCTCGCCGGTCCAGTCCTCGTCCAGGCCCTGCTGGACGACCTGGGCCTGGGACAACGGCGTGAGCCCGTCGACGTTGGCGTCGAGGTCCAGGTTGCTGGGGAACGGGTAGCCCTCCGCCGCGCAGGCCAGGGCGTTCGCCAGCACCGCCGGGTCGACGCCGGCGTCCCGACGGTCCTGCAGCACCGGGTAGATCGCCCGGGACACCTTGGCCCGGTCCACCGTCTCCATCGCCCGGCCGAAAGCCGAGGACACCTGCAGCAGGTTGGCCATCCGCTGCAGGTCGGCGGAGACGTTGGTGCCGGCGCCGTGGAACAGGGCGGGGTTGAAGAACACGGCGTCGCCCTTGGTCAGCGGCAGCTGGACGTGCCGGTCGGCGAAGAACTCCCGGAACTCCGGCAGCCGCCAGGCCAGGTAGCCGGGCTCGTACCCGTGCGAGTACGGGAGGTACATGGTCGGCCCCGACGCGACCGGCATGTCCGAGTGCGCCACCGCGCCCTGCAGGGTCAGCACCGGGGACAGCAGGTGCACGTGGGCGGGATAGCGGGCCGCTGTCGCGTTGGACAGGAAGCCCAGGTGGTAGTCGCGGTGCGGGTCCTGCGCCTGGCCGCCGGGGCGGACCACGTTGACCTGCGACGTCATCTGGTAGCTCGGTCCGAGCCAGGCAGTGCTGATCAGGGCGAGGATGTCGTTGCCGTAGTAGTCCACGAACGTGCCCGGGTCGCGGACCGCGAGCTTCTCCAGCGCGTTCCAGATCCGGTCGTTGGCGCCGGCCTTGGCGAAGTGGTCGTTGTGACCGCCGCCGGCCGCCCGCTCCGCGGCGATGATCCCGTCGAAGGCCGCGGTGGCCCGGTCGACCACGGCGTGGTCGGCGTACGCGCCGGTGAAGGCCACCACGCCCGGACCGGCGGTCAGCGCCCGGACCAGCTCGGCCTCGACCTCCAGCCGGCCGGCGTCGGAGGCGACCACCCGGCGCAGGTCGGCCGCGTCGTAGACCAGCACGTTCTGCTCCACCGCGGTGGCGTGCGGGAAGTGGGCCAGCTCGGTCGTCCTGTCGACCAGCGTGGCGAAGTCGGCCAGCGAGCAGTCGGCCTCGGTGAAGCGACCCGGCGTACCGGTGCTGGGGCGGGCGGTCACGGTCATCGAGGTCTCCTGGAGCTGCGGTTCGTGGGGAGGGGCGAAGCTGACGCTAGCCGCCAGCGGCCGGCTCGAACCGTGCGAAAAACCCTCAATAAGCCCTCAGGGCGGGACGGGGTGGGAGCGAGGGACGAGGATGGTCCCGGCGCCACCGGTCACCCGGCTGCTCGCGGCGCCCCTGATGTCAGAGACGGAGACCCATGCACCTCCCCGACGAGCTCCTCGCGCTCCTGCGGGCCACGGCGACCTGCTACCTCGCCACCGTGATGCCCGACGGCTCACCGCAGCTCACCCAGACGTGGGCCGACACCGACGGGAGCCACATCCTCATCAACACCGTCGAGACGCACCAGAAGATGCGCAACGTGACCCGCGACCCACGAGTGGCCGTGACCCTGTTCGACTCCCGCCATCCGTCGCGCTACTTCGCGGTGCGCGGCCGGGTGCTCGAGGCGACCACCGACGGAGCGGCTGACCACATCGAGGAGCTGGCCCAGCGGTACACCGGTGGCCCGTACCCCTGGTTCGGCGGGCGTGACCAGCAACGGGTGGTGCTCACCATCGGTGCCGACCGTCTCCACGTCCAGGGCTGAGCGACACCCGCGGACCGGAGCCGCACCGCGGCAGACCGGTTCCCCCCGGGTGACCTCGCCACTACGATCACTGAATCGATTCAAGTCCGGCAGGCGCCCACCGTACGGAGGAAGCACGATGACCATGGACGACGTCGTCCGACTACTCGCGAACCCGCCGATCGAGTACCGGCCCGAGCTGCGCTGGTGGCTGGCCGAGGGGTTGCACACCGACGAGACGCTGCGCTTCGAGATCGACACCGCCCACCGGCTCGGCTTCGGCGGCATGGAGTTCCTGGCCATGGACGAGCGCGCCGTCGACCACGCCCGCTACGGCTGGGGGGCGGAGGAGTGGGTCCACGACTCCCAGATCGTGGTGGAGGAGACGACGCGACGGAACATGTCGGTCAGCTTCACCTCGGGCACCAACTGGTCGAACGCGAACCTGCCGACCATCGACCCCGACCATCCGGCGGCGGCCAAGGAGCTCGACCTGGTCAGCGAGGACCTGCCGCCCGGGACGTCGCGCAGCGGCGCGCTGCCGCGCATCGACCTGACGGCCGAACCGGCGGCTCGGCACCTGCCGGGTCAGCGGGGTGTGATCCGGGACCAGACCCTGGTCGCCGTCGTCGCCGCCCGTGTCCTGACCGAGACCGAGACCGGCGCCGTCCTCGACGCCGACTCCGTGACGGTGCTGACCGACCGGGTGCGGGACGAGGCCCTGGACTGGACGGCGCCGGACGGGGGCACCTGGCGGCTGTACGTCTACTGGGTGCACGGCACGGGCCAGACGGCCTCGCCGTCGGCCTCCACCAACTACACCGTCAGCTACGTCGACCCCGACGGGGCCCGAGCGGTCATCGACTACTGGGACACCGTCGTGCTCACGCCGGAGCTGCGGGAGCAGATCGCGGCCAACCCGCGGGCGCAGATGTACATGGACTCCCTCGAGCTGTCGACGTTCGGGGCCGGCGGACTCTTCTGGGGGCACACAGTGGCGGCGGAGTTCGCCGCCCGTCGCGGGTACGACATCGTGCCCTGGCTGCCGTTCCTGACCCGGGACGTGCCGTTCATGGCCGTCGACACCGTCCACCACAACGAGCCGCCGGAGGAGCACCGGATCACGGTGGACAAGGTCCGGTTCGACTACGTGCGCACCCTCACCGACCTCTACATCGAGAACATGCTGCGCCCGTTCGCCGCCTTCCTGCACGCGAACGGCCTGACCCTGCGGGCCGAGATCAGCTACGGGCTGCCGTTCGAGCTGACCCGCCCCGGGCCGGAGGTCGACGGGATCGAGACCGAGTCCCTGGAGTTCGCCGCCCAGATCGACGCCTACCGGCTGCTCGCCGGGCCGGCCCACCTGTTCGGCAAGCAGTACTCCTCGGAGACCGGGGCGACCACCCGCAACCACATGCTCGACCACCGCTTCTACGACCAGATCATCGCGACCCAGCTGGCCGCCGGGATCACCAAGACCGTGCTGCACGGCTGGGCCAGCACCGCCGGTGCCGAGGGGGTCACCGACTGGCCGGGCCACGAGGGCATGTGGCCGATGTTCTCCGAGCGCTTCGACACCCGGCAGCCGGGCGCGGAGTTCTACCCGCTGTGGACGGCGGCGGTGGCCCGCCACCAGCTCGTGCTCCGCCGGGGCCGTCCGCGCATCGACGTCGGCATCCTGCGCACCGACCACTTCACCGACAACATGTCCGGACTCGCGTTCGTCGGCGAGGACGGGCGACGCATCCCCGACGAGGAGGCGTACGGCCGGCTCTGGATGCGTGACCGCCAGAACCACTGGTGGCAGGACCTCGGGATGCAGGACGCGGGCTGGACCTACGAGTTCTTCGACGGTTCGCTGCTGCTGCACCAGGACGTGGCGTTCTCCGAAGGCGTCGTGCAACCCGACGGGCCGGGCTACCAGGCCCTGATCGTCTACCAGAGCGAGCTCGACGCCGACACCGCCGCCCGTCTGCTCGACTGGGCTCGCCGAGGCCTGACGGTCCTCGTCGTGCACGGCGCCCGCGAGCTGAAGCTGCTCGCTCGGGGCCTGTACACCGACCACCCGCGGGCAGCCGTGCGCACCCCGGGGCTCGACGGCCGCGACGCCGAGCTCGCCGACACGATGGCGCAGCTGCTCGCCCTGCCGACCGTCGGCGTGGTCGACGACCCCTCCGGCACCGTCGAGGCCCTTCGCGGGCTCGGCGTGGTGGGGCGGGCGGAGTTCGTCGCCGACAACCGCACGGTGCTCAGCCACCTGCGGGAGGACGGCGACCTGCTGCACCTCTACCTGTACAACTTCCTGTACGAGACCGGGGAGCCGACCGAGGTCGAGGTCGCGCTGCCCGGCGCCGGAGCCGTGCACCGGATCGACGCCTGGACGGGCGCGGTCCGCCCGCACACCGGCGTGCGTCAGGACGGGGACCGCACCGTCGTGACCGTGCCTCTGGCCCCGGGTGAGACGGCGCTGCTCACCCTCGACCGATCCGGCGCGGCGGCCGCCGGCAGCAGCGTGAGCGCGCCGGAACCCGTCGCCGCTCTGACCGAGTGGGACATCGCCGTCGAGAGCTGGGACGCCGGCGAGCTGCAGGTGATCACCGAGGACCGTGGTCTGGGCTACCGGACCCGCGAGGTCCGGCCGCTGACGGCGATCACCCGGATCGACGTCGGCACCACCGAGCTCGGCCCCTGGCGGGACCTGGCGGGGGTCGGCGCCGCGGTCTCCGGGGTGGGTGAGTACCGCTCGGTCCTGAACCGCGAGCACGGCGGCGAGCCCGGGCATCGTTACCTGCTCGACCTCGGCTCGACCGCCGGTGGTCTCGGCTCCGTGCAGGTCAACGACGGCGCGCCCACGGGCTTCGACACCTCCCGGCCGGTGGTCGACGTCACCGACGACCTCCGGGTCGGGGACAACCTGGTCACCGTCCGGGTCTCCAGCTCGCTGAACAACCGCCTGCTGGCCCGTGGCTACTACGACACGGTGCCCGACATCCTGGCCGACCTGGCCGGTCGGGGTGAGGCGATGCAGACCACCCCGGTGCGTGACCACGGGCTGCTCGGTCCGGTGCGGCTCCTGCGGATCGCAGGCTAGGGCCTCCGAGGAAGGCGCGCGGCGTGACGCGAAGGAACCAGCGGCACCCGTACCGGGTCCGGGAGATCGCCCAGCAGTCCGGGTTGAGCGAGGCGACCGTGGACCGGGTGCTGCACGACCGGGCCGGCGTCCGGGAGAGCACCCGCAGCGAGGTCCGGCAGGCGGTCGCCGACCTGGACCGGCAGGCCGACCAGGTACGGCTGGCCGGGCAGACGTTCCTGGTCGACCTGGTGATGCTGGCGCCACGGCGCTTCAGCGACGCCGTCCGGGCGGCGGCGGAGGCCGCGCTGCCGCAGCTCCGGCCGGCCGTGCTGCGGGCCCGGTTCCACCTCAAGGAGGAGGGTGACGCGGCTGACGTGGCGGCCACGCTGCAGCGGATCCGGCGGCGCGGCAGCCAGGGGATCCTGCTCAAGGCCCCCGACCACCAGCTCGTCGCCGCGGCGGTCGACGAGCTGGCCGGGGCCGGGATCCCCACCGTCACCCTGGTCACCGACGTGCCCGCCAGCCGCCGCGTCGCGTACGTGGGCATCGACAACCGCGCGGCCGGTGCCACCGCGGCGTACCTGATCACCCGGACGTCCCGTCCGGAGCCGGGTGGGGTGCTGATGTCGTTGTCCAGCAGCACGTTCCACGGTGAGGGGGAGCGGGAGGCGGGTTTCCGGGTCGCGATGGCCGAGCTCGCCCCCGACCGCCGGCTGGTCGAGGTCACCGAGACCGACGGACTGCACCGCAGCACCCTGGTCGCCGTCGGCGAGGCCCTGGCGCGGGATCCCAGCCTGGACGCCGTCTACTCGATCGGTGGCGGCAACGCCGCCATCCTGGAAGCCTTCCGGGCCAGGGGACGCACGCCGACCAGCTTCGTCGCCCACGACCTGGACGGTGACAACGTGACGCTGCTGCGGCGGCGGCAGCTGACCGCGGTGCTGCACCACGACCTGCCCGGTGGCCTGGAGGAGGCCGCCCGGCTGATCCTGCGCGCCCGCGGCGCCCTGCCGGGGCGGCCGTGGTCGCGGACGTCGCAGATCCAGGTGATCACCCCGTTCAACGAGCCCGGCTGAGCCGATCGCCGCGGATCCGCCGGCCGACCCACGGCGAAACCGTTTGCCAGAAGAAGGTTGACTGGGGCCATGACATCCCACGACTACTCCTCACCCGCCGTCGACCTGACCGGGGGCGGCCGGATGCCGCTGCTCGGCTTCGGCACCTGGGAGATCAGCGAAGCCGACGCCACCGGGGCCGTCTCGACAGCACTGGAGCTCGGCTACCGCCACATCGACACCGCCACGGGCTACCGCAACGAGACCGGCGTGGGACGGGCCATCGCCGCCTCCGGTCTGGACCGGGACGCGCTCTTCGTGACCACCAAGCTGCCGCCCGACCACGCCGGCCGGGAGCGGGAGACCATCGAGACCAGCCTGGAGCAGCTCGGCCTGGATCACGTCGACCTGTGGCTGATCCACTGGCCGCCGAACAAGGAGGCCTCGCCGCAGGTGTGGGCCGAGGTCGTGCGGGCGCGCGAGGACGGTCTGGCCACCGCCGTCGGGGTCAGCAACTACTCCCTGGACCAGATTGACGAGCTGACCAGCGCGACCGGGGTGACGCCCGCGGTCAACCAGATCCGCTGGAGCCCGGCGATCTTCGACGCGACCGTCGCGCAGGGACTGGCCGAGCGGCAGGTGGTGCTGGAGGGCTACAGCCCGTTCAAGGCCAGCAACCTCGCCGATCCGGTGCTGACCGAGATCGCGGAGGCGCACGACGCGACGGCGGCGCAGGTGATCGTGGCCTGGCACGTCGCCCACTCCTACGTGGTCATCCCCAAGTCGGTCCGCCGGGAGCGGATCGAGAGCAACGCCGCCGGGGCGAGGATCACCCTGACCGACGACGAGGTGCGCCGAATCGACGGGCTGGGCTGAGCCCAAGGCACTAGGCTGAGCGCCGGTCGACGTGTCGTCGACCGGCCCGCCGGCCGCTCTGGTCGGCCGGGGCCCACACCGGGAGGGGAGCGCAGAAGCGTGTCCAGCATGTCGATCACCGTCGCCGGCGAGAAGTCCGAGGGCCAGCAGGTGACCGGCACCACCACCGGGCTGGACCTGTACGGCGACGACAAGACGATCGTGGCCGTCCGCGTCAACGGCGAGCTCCGCGACCTGAGCCGACCCCTGCTCGACGGGGTCGAGGGCGCCGAGATCCAGATCGAGCCGGTGGGCAACGCGTCGCCCGACGGCCTGGCCATCCTCCGGCACTCCGCTGCGCACGTCGCCGCCCAGGCGGTGCAGGCGGCCCATCCCGACGCGAAGCTCGGCATCGGCCCGCCCATCACCGACGGCTTCTACTACGACTTCGACCTGGCGACCCCGTTCACCCCCGAGGACCTCAAGGACCTCGAGAAGCGGATGACGCGGATCGTCAAGGAGCGGCAGCGGTTCGTCCGCCGCGAGGTGTCCGACGACGAGGCCCGCGCCGAGCTGGCCCAGGAGCCGTACAAGCTGGAGCTGATCGCCGACAAGGGCGGCGCGACGGCCGACGACGGGGCCAGCGCCGAGGTCGGGGCCGGTCAGCTGACGATCTACGACAACCTGCGCCGCGACGACTCGGTGGCCTGGAAGGACCTGTGCCGCGGCCCGCACGTGCCGCACACCGGCTACCTGCCGGCGTACGCGCTGATGCGCAGCTCGGCCGCCTACTGGCGTGGCGACCAGGCCAACCCGCAGCTGCAGCGGCTCTACGGCACGGCCTGGCCGAGCCGGGACGAGCTCAAGGCGTACCAGACCCGGCTGGAGGAGGCGGCTAAGCGGGACCACCGCCGACTCGGGCGCGAGCTGGACCTGTTCTCCTTCCCCGACGAGATCGGCTCGGGACTGGCCGTCTTCCACCCCAAGGGGGGTGTCCTGCGCAAGGCGATGGAGGACTACTCCCGCCAGCGCCACGTCGACGCCGACTACGAGTTCGTCTACTCCCCGCACATCACCAAGGGCGAGCTGTTCGAGATCTCGGGTCACCTCGGCTTCTACAAGGACGGCATGTTCCCGCCCATGCACCTCGACGAGGAGCGTGACGAGGACGGCACCGTCCGCAAGCCCGGCCAGGACTACTACCTGAAGCCGATGAACTGCCCGATGCACTGCCTGATCTTCCGGTCCCGCGGCCGCTCCTACCGCGAGCTGCCGCTGCGCCTGTTCGAGTTCGGGTCGGTCTACCGCTACGAGATGTCCGGCGTGGTGCACGGGCTGACCCGGGTGCGCGGGATGACGCAGGACGACGCGCACATCTTCTGCACCGTCGACCAGATGGCCGACGAGCTGACGTCGCTGCTGCAGTTCGTCCTGGACCTGTTGAAGGACTACGGCCTGGACGACTTCTACCTGGAGCTGTCGACCCGGGACCCGGAGAAGTCGATCGGCACCGACGAGGAGTGGGAGCGGGCGACGGCCGCCCTGGAGCAGGCGGCCGCGGCGTCCGGGCTCGACCTGGTCCTCGACCCCGGCGGGGCGGCGTTCTACGCGCCCAAGATCTCCGTCCAGGCCCGCGATGCCATCGGCCGCACCTGGCAGCTGTCGACCATCCAGGTCGATCTGATGCTGCCGGAGCGCTTCGGGCTGGAGTTCACCGGCTCCGACGGCGCCCGGCAGCGCCCGGTGATGATCCACCGTGCCCTGTTCGGCTCGATCGAGCGGTTCGTCGGCGTGCTCACCGAGCACTACGCCGGTGTCTTTCCGCCCTGGCTGTCGCCGGTCCAGGTGATCGGCATCCCGGTGGCCGCTGACTACAACGACTACCTCGGCGAGGTGGCGGCGAAGCTGCGCGCGGCCGGCGTCCGGGTCGAGGTGGACACCTCCGACGACCGGATGCAGAAGAAGATCCGCACGGCCCAGCAGTCGAAGGTGCCGTTCATGCTGATCGCCGGCGGCGAGGACGCCGAGGCCGGCGCGGTCTCCTTCCGCTTCCGGGACGGGCGACAGCAGAACAAGGTCCCCGTCGACGAGGCCGTCGCGATCATCACCGACGCCATCCGCGACCGCGTCCAGGTCTGAGAGCACGCGGCAGATGGTGGAGATCGAGGACCCGGGGGACCGCCCCGGGGTGCCGGATCCGTTCCAGCGGCTGTGGACCCCGCACCGGATGGTCTACATCGGCGGCCAGGACAAGCCGGCCACGTCGGGGGCCCGGGACTGCCCTTTCTGCACCATCCCGGCCCGCAGCGACCGGGACGCGTTGATCGTCCACCGAGGCACCCTGGCGTACGCGGTCTTGAACCTCTACCCGTACTCACCGGGGCACCTGCTGGTCTGCCCGTACCGGCACGTGGCCGACCTGACCGACCTGACCACCGACGAGCTGGCCGAGATCGGTGCGCTCACCCAGCAGGCGATGCGGGTGACCCGGTCGGTCAGCGGCCCGGACGGCTTCAACCTCGGCGTCAACCAGGGCGCGGTGGCCGGCGCCGGGATCGCCGCCCACCTGCACCAGCACGTGGTGCCGCGCTGGAGCGGTGACGCCAACTTCCTGCCCGTGGTGGCCCAGACCAAGGCGGTGCCGCAGCTGCTCGAGCAGGCCTGGGAGCTGCTGCACGCCGCCTGGCCCGACTCCCGGACCGCCTGATGCTGGAGCGCTTCCGGGCCGCGGCGTCGCGGCTGATCACCCCCCTCGCCGTCTTCCTCAACCGCCGCGGTCTGTCCCCGGACGCGGTCACCGCGATCGGCACTCTCGGCGTGATGCTGGGCGCACTGGTGTGCTACCCGAACGGCTGGTTGTGGCAGGGCACGGTGGTGGTCACCTTCTTCGTGCTCGCCGACATGCTCGACGGTCTGATGGCCAAGCTGAGCGGATCGGCGTCGTCCTGGGGCGCGTTCCTCGACTCCAGCCTCGACCGGCTCGGTGACGGCGCCGTCTTCGGCGGCCTGCTGCTCTACTTCGCCTACCAGCAGCAGGAACCGGTGTGGGCGGGCTTCACCCTGGCTGCGCTGATCCTCGGTCAGCTGACCTCCTACGTCCGCGCCCGGGCCGAGAGCCTGGGGTTCCGGGCCGACGGGGGGATCGCCGCCCGGGCCGACCGGTTGCTGATCATCCTGGCCGGGGCGCTGCTGGCCGGGTTCGGGGTGCCCTACGTGCTGGAGATCGCCGTGGTCTTCCTCGCCGCCGCCGGTCTGGTCACCGTCGGACAACGCAGTCGCTCGGTCTACCGGCAGGCCAAGGCGCCGGCGTGACCTGGCGGGACCGGGCCGTCCGTGGGATCTACCGGGCCGGCTGGACCACGCTGGGTGCGGTGCCCCCGGGGCTGCTGCGCGGGCCGATCGCGGTCGGCGCGGCGGCGGTCGCCCGCACCCACGGTCCGCACCTGACCACGTTGCGGCACAACCTGAGTCTCGCCTCCGGACGCCCCGCTGACGACCGGCTGGTGGCCGCGGCACTCCGCTCCTACCTGCGGACGCTGACCGAGGTCCTGGCCCTGCCGCGCTGGCGGCCGGACGCGATCGTCTCCCGGGTGCACGTCGCCGAGGCGCCCCGGCTGCGCCGGCGGCAGGCGGAGTCCGGGGCGATCGTGGTGCTGCCCCACAGCGGGAACTGGGATCTCGCCGGGGCCTGGGCCTGCCTGAGCGGGTTCCCCGTGACGACGGTGGTCGAGGTGCTCGATCCGGACGCGTACGCCGACTTCCTCGCCTTCCGCCGGGGGCTGGGGATGGAACCGATCGGCCACACCGAGCCGGACGTGATGCGCCGACTGGCCGATGCGCTGCACCGGGGCCGGACGGTCTGCCTGATCGGCGACCGCGACCTCACCCGCAGTGGCGTGACGGTCGACTGGCTCGGGCACCCGGTCCGGATGCCCGCCGGTCCGGCGCTGCTGGCCCGCCGGACCGGCGCGGCCCTGATCCCTGGGGTCTGCCAGTTCGTGGACAGCACCCGGATGATCATCGACCTCGGGCCGGAGATCCGACCCGCCGACGGCTCCGACGGGCTGCAGTCGATGGTTCAGCAGACCGCCGACCACTTCGCCGCCGCGATCGCCCGACAGCCCCAGGACTGGCCGATGCTGCAGCGGTTCTTCGCCCGTCCGGAGATCGCCCGGTGAGCGGGCTGCGGATCGGGCTGGTCTGTCCCTACTCCTTCGACCGTCCGGGCGGGGTCCAGAACCACGTGCTCGGTCTGGCCGAGGCTCTCCAGGGTCTCGGCCACCGCCCCGCGGTGCTGGCCCCGGGCGACCTGCCCGCCCTGGATCCCGAGCTGGACTTCACCTCCGCCGGTCCGGCGCTGCCGGTGCCCTACAACGGCTCGGTGGCCCGGGTCAGCTTCGGACCGGTGACGGCAGGCCGGGTCCGGCGGTGGCTGCGGGACGGTGACTTCGACCTGGTCCACCTGCACGAGCCGATCACCCCGTCGATCTCGTTGCAGGCGCTGCGCCTGACCGAGGTCCCGGTGGTCGCCACCCACCACACCGCCACGCCCCGCTCCCGCACCATGCAGGTCGCCGGCGACGCTCTCCGCCGGCTGATCGAGAAGATCGACGCAGGGATCGCCGTCTCCGAACCGGCCCGGGACGTGGTCGTCCGGCACCTCGGCCGCGACCCGCTGGTCATCCCCAACGGCTTCGACCACGTGTCCTTCCGGTCGACGCTGCCCTCGGTGGTTCGACCCGGCCCGTGGCGGGGCGGTGACCGGCCGCGGATCACCTTCCTCGGTCGGCTGGACGAGCCGCGCAAAGGGCTGTCGGTGCTGTTGGCCGCGCTGCCCGCGATCCGGGCCGCCGTCGGCGACCTGGAGGTGTGCCTGGCCGGGCACGGGGCACCTCCCGCGCGGTCGGCCCTGGGGTCGGACTGCCGGGTGCTCGGCGGCGTCGACGAGACCACCAAACGAGCGCTGCTGGCCGGCACCGACGTGTTCGTGGCCCCGCAGGTGGCCCGCGAGAGCTTCGGCATCGTGGTGCTGGAGGCGCTGGCGGCCGGCGCCGAGGTGGTCGCCTCCGACCTGCCCGCCTTCGTCGACCTGCTCGGCGTCGCCGACGGTGCGCCGCTCGGGGGGATCTTCCGGCGCGGCGATCCCGGCGCGCTCGCCCACGCGGTCGTCGCCGTGCTGCGCGACGGCGAACGCCGACAGCCCGGGGCCGGACGCCGGTCGCTGCGCTACGACTGGTCCCGGGTGGCACCGGAGATCGAGCAGGTCTACCTGGCAGTCGCCGGACGACCCGGCGACGGGGGCCCCGCCCGCGACCGGCCCGCCCGCGACCGGCCCGCCCGCGACCGGCCTGACCGCGACCGGCCCGCCCGCGACCGGCCCGACCGGGTCCGGCGCACCTGGACCGCGCTGGACGACGCCCTGATCCGTCGCGCCCGGCGGGCGATCGAGGTGTCCGGCCCGGATCCACGCGATCCGTCCGCCGACGGGGTGCACCGGGCGGCCCGGGCGGCTCTGGCCGCGGCCGCCGACGACGTACCCCAACCCCACCGGGAGTGGGCCGAGAGCGATCTGAGCCGGCGGTTGGCGCGGGCCGACCTGGCCGAGCTCAGGGTCGACCGGGACCGGGCCGCGCTGGCCCGACGACTGCACAACGACGCGGTGGCGGCCTCGGTGCGGACCCGACGCCCGGGGGTCGCCGGGATGCGCGCTTTCGAGATGGCCGAGTCCTGACGACCGCTGCGGGCGGCGAGAACTACCCTGACCCGGTGGGGACGTCCGAGGTGGTGAGCTACGACGTGGACCGGGTCTGGACGATCCCGAACGCGTTGAGCTTCCTGCGGCTGCTCGGGGTGCCCCTGGTCGTGTGGCTGATCCTCGGTCCGCGAGCTGACGGCTGGGCCGTCGCCGTGCTGGTGGTCGCCGGGTTCACCGACTGGCTGGACGGCTATCTGGCCCGGGCCTGGAACCAGCGTTCGCGGGTCGGGCAGCTGCTCGACCCGGTCGCCGACCGGCTCTACATCCTGGCCATCATCGGCAGCCTGGCGGTGCGCGGCATCATCCCCTGGTGGCTGGTGATCGTGCTCGCCGCCCGTGACGTGATGATCACGCTGCTCGTGCCGCTGCTGCGCACCCGCGGCTACGCCGCGCTGCCGGTGCACTTCCTGGGCAAGGCCGCCACGTTCTGTCTCCTCTACGCCTTCCCGCTGGTGCTGCTCGGGGCCGCCGACGGCACGGCCTCGCTGATGGCCCGGGTCGTCGGTTGGGCTTTCGCGCTGTGGGGCACCGGACTCTACTGGTGGGCCGGGATCCTCTACGTCCGGCAGACCGTCGACCTGCTCCGCACCGAACGGGTTGCCGCATGACGGCGGGGTGGGCTTGAGCGCGCCGACGCAGGGCCGGCGGCTCGACGCCAGCATGGACCTGCTCCGGCAGATCACCGAGCAGCCGATCGACCCCGACTACGCCGTGGTGGCGGCCCGGGGGGAGCCGGCCGACCCAGGACGCCGGCGGCGCCCGCTGCGGTGGGCCCTGACCCTGGCCACGGTGCTGGCCGGCGCGCTCTTCGCCATCGGCGCGGTGCAGAACACCCAACGGGCACCGGTGCTCGCGACCGAGCGGCAGGAGCTCATCGCCCGCATCGGGGCGGCCGAGACCACCCTGGATGCGCAACGGGAGCAGGTGGCGGCACTGGACGCCGAGATCGGCCGGCTGCGGACGACCGCGGCCGCCGGCGACACCGCGGCCGAGGCCCGGCTGGCCGAGATCGACCGGCTGGGCGTGGGTGTCGGCACGGTGGCCGTGGCCGGTCCCGGCATCGTGATCACCGTCGACGACGCCCCTGGCTCCGACGCCGACCCCAGCGACCGGGTCCTCGACCTGGACCTGCAGATCCTGGTCAACGGGCTCTGGGAGTCCGGCGCCGAGGCCGTCGCGGTGAACGGGCACCGGCTGTCCCCGTTGACCGCGATCCGCGGGGCGGGTCAGGCGATCACCGTGGACTACCGCTCGCTGACCCGGCCCTACCGGATCGAGGCCGTCGGCGACGCCCGTACGCTGCCCGCCTCCTTCACCCAGACCAGTGCCGGCGCGTGGTGGAACGACCTGTCCCGCAACCGCGGCATGTCCTTCACCCTCACCGGCGTGGATGAGTTGACCCTCGACGCCGATCCCGGCATCGTGCTCCGATACGCCCGGCCGGCCCGATGACCGGGCTCGACCGGACCAGGATGGAGGACCGATGCTGCCGTTGATCGGTCTGCTGATCGGGATCGCTGTCGGGCTGCTGCTCGAGCCGTCGCTGCCGCTGGTCCTGCAGCCGTACCTGCCGATCGCGATCGTGGCGGCCATGGACGCCCTGTTCGGCGCCTTCCGCGCGTACCTGGAGGGGATCTTCTCCGACCGCGTGTTCGTCACCTCGTTCATCTCCAACGTGCTGATCGCCGCCCTGATCGTCTGGATCGGCGACCAGATCGGGGTCGGTTCGCAGCTCTCCACCGCCGTCGTCGTGGTCCTCGGCATCCGCATCTTCACCAACGCCGCCGCGATCCGACGGGCCCTGTTCCATGCCTGAACCGTCGCCGAGGCCCCGCCGCGCCGCCGCGGCCGACGCCACCACGGCCGACGCCGGCCCGAAGCCGGCCACCGGGCCCGGCCGACTCTGGCAGGCGCTGGCCCACCCCGGTCGGGGTCAGGTGATCGCGGCCGTCATCTTGTTCGTGGTCGGTGTGGGCGGGGCGACCCAGATCCGGTTGAGCTCCGCCGACGACGCCTACACCAACGCCCGCCGCGAGGACCTGATCCAGATCCTCGACGGGTTGGGCTCGGAGTCCCGGCGGCTGGAGAACGAGATCGCCGAGCTGCAGCAGACCCGCACCACCCTGCAGAGCGGGGCCGACTCGCGGCGGGTGGCCCAGGAGGAGTCGGAGCAGCGACTGGCCGAGCTGTCGATCCTGGCCGGCACGGGGCCGGCGAAGGGGCAGGGGATCGTGATGCGGATCTCCGACCCCGGGCAGAAGGTGACCGCCCAGGTGCTGCTCGACGCGGTGCAGGAGATGCGGGACGCCGGTGCCGAGGTGATCGAGTTCAACGACCAGGTCCGCGTGGTCGCCTCGACCTGGTTCGCCTCCGACGGCACAACCTTGATCTTGGACGGCCAGCGGCTGCAGCGGCCGATCACCCTGGAGGCGATCGGGGACTCCCACAGCCTCGAGGAGGGGGCCCGGTTCCGTGGCGGCCTGGTCAGCGAGATCACCGGCCCGCGGATCGGCGGCTCGGTGACCATCGAGCGTCGCGACGAGGTCGAGATCACGTCCTTGCACAGCCCGGAGGAGAATCAGTACGCTCGGCCAGCGTCTGCCGCACCCACCCCACGGTGACCGGCGAGCGGCTGGACGCCACCACCCCGATCTCCAGGAGCGCGTTGTGCCTGACTACCCCGAAGACCTGAAGTACACCAGCGAGCACGAGTGGGTGCGCAGCGGCAACGGCGCGACGGTGCGGGTCGGGATCACCGAGTACGCCGCCGAGCAGCTCGGCGACATCGTGTTCGTGACGCCCCCGTCGGTCGGTGAGGACGTGGCCGCCGGCGACGCCTGCGGCGAGCTGGAGTCCACCAAGAGCGTGTCCGACATCTTCTGCCCGGTGACCGGCGTGGTGTCAGCGGTCAACCCGCTGCTGGAGGCCAATCCCGAGACGATCAACGCTGACCCGTACGGCGACGGGTGGCTGTTCGAGCTGGAGATCGCCTCCGAGGCGGATCTCGACGACCTGCTCGACGCCGATGCGTACGCCGAGGAAGTCGAAGCCTGACCGTGAGTGAGAGAGTTTCACCCTAGACTCTCCACCACACGTTGAGATCAACCGCGGCGCGAGGTGCGCCGCGTCGGCACCGGTGAGGAGGACGAGGGTCATGCCGTTCTGCAGGAACTGCGGTCACGACAACCCGGAGGGCAGCAACTTCTGCGGCCAGTGCGGGTCCGCGCTGCGGCCGGACTCCGCCGCGTCACCCCTCAGCCAGACCTCCCCCGCGAGCCCGAGCTCGGCCCCACGCTCCTCGACCGGCGACACCACCCGGACCATCCCGCCGGTGACCGTCTCGGCGGTGGTGCCGGACGCCGACGTCGAGGGTCTGTCCGCCGAGGACGAGGCAGCGGTCAACGCCCTGCCGCGGGGGTCGGCGCTGCTGATCGTGCAGCGCGGGCCCAACGCCGGCAGCCGCTTCCTGCTGAACACCGACCAGGTCTCGGCGGGGCGGCACCAGGACTCCGACATCTTCCTGGACGACATCTCGGTGTCGCGTCGGCACGCGACCTTCACCCGCACCCCGGACGGGACGGTGCTGACCGACCGGGGCAGTCTGAACGGGACGTACGTCAACAAGGACCTGGTGGACTCCACCTTGCTGCGGCACGGCGACGAGGTGCAGGTCGGCAAGTTCCGACTCATCTACTTCGCCAGTCCCCAGGGCGGCGGATAGGGGACTCGATGACCGTCAGCCCCGACGACCACGGCCGCCCGGTGGGCGAGCTCGACGGCCGCCCGGCGCCGAGGGCGCAGGTGCCGCGGAACCAGGTGCGCAGCATCGGCCAGGTGCTGGCGGCGTTGAAGGGCGACTTCCCCGACGTGTCCATCTCCAAGATCCGGTTCCTGGAGACGGAGGGGCTGGTCACCCCGGAGCGGGCGCCGTCGGGCTACCGCCGGTACGTGGAGTCCGACATCGAGCGGCTGCGGTACGTGCTGACCGTGCAGCGCGACCACTACCTGCCGCTGAAGGTGATCCGCGAGCACCTGTCGCTGATCGACCGCGGCGAGGCGCCTCCCGGTCGGGCCGGTCTGCTCCCCGCCGGTGCGACCCCCGTCGATCCCGGCGCCTCGACGGCGTCCGCGTCCACGGAGACCTCCACCGGCGACGCCGGGGCGACGACGCCGGCACCCAGCTCGCCGACCCCGCCCTCCCGTCAGCCGCTGCGCCTGTCCCGCAAGGACCTGCTCGAGGCCAGTGGGCTGTCGGAGTCCGCGCTGATGGAGCTGGAGCGCAACAACATCGTCACCCCCCGGCGGGGGACCGCCTACTACGGTCGCGACGCCCTGACCCTGGCCACGGCGGCCAAGCGGCTGTCGGACTACGGCATGGACGGCCGGCACCTGCGCGCGTTCAAGATGGCCGCCGACCGCGAGATCGGGATGGTCGAGCAGGCCATCGCGCCCTATCTGCGACGCTCCGAGGGACGCGGCGACGTGGTCGCCGAGGTGCTCTCGCTGGTGATCAACTTCCACGCTGCGCTGGTGCGCAGCGGGCTGGAGAAGTGACGGTTCGGCCCGCTCTTGTGACCGCGCACCCGGCAAGTAGTGTGGGCGCATGCGGGAACTCGACGTGGTCGGCGTCCGTGTGGAGATGCCGTCCAACAACCCGATGGTGCTGCTGCGCGAGGTGGGTGGCGTGCGCTATCTGCCGATCTGGATCGGCGCCGGTGAGGCCTCGGCCATCGCCAACGCCCAGGAGGGCGTGGTGCCGCCGCGTCCGTTGACCCACGACCTGATGGTCGACGCCCTGAGCACCTTGGGCCACCGGTTGACGGAGGTGCACATCACCGAGCTCACCGGCGGCACGTTCTACGCCGTGCTGCTGGTCGACGGGGTGGAGATCAGCGCCCGGCCGTCCGACGCGATAGCCCTGGCGCTGCGGATCGGGTCGGACATCTACTGCGCCGAGGACGTCCTGGACGAGGCCGGCATCGAGATGCCCGAGCAGGAAGAGGACGAGGTCGAGAAGTTCCGCGAGTTCCTGGACCAGGTCAACCCCGACGACTTCGTCACCGGGGACGGGCCCAAGACCTGACCAGGAGGGCCCCTGGACTCTCACTTGAGAGTTGGTCGGCGGGGTCCGTGTGGTGCGGCGTGTCGTTGACCGTCCGTCGGAGGCGGTCGTAGCGTTCCAGGTGCGAGATCTCCCGGACGACATTTCATCGATCGGGTTCGGGGCGAATGGAGGCGTTTGTGGGCACCAGCGACATGCCGAAGACTCGATCGGGCGAGGCTGCCGAGGTCGACGGCTCCGATGCGATGGCTGATGCCCAGGGTCTGCTGTTCGACGGCGACTTCTCCCCGATGCCGGCCAACATCGGCTTCCGCGGTCCGGTGGCGTGCAACGCGGCCGGCATCACCTACCGCCAGCTCGACTACTGGGCTCGGACCGGGTTGGTCGTGCCCGAGGTGCGCGGTGCCTCCGGCTCCGGCTCGCAGCGGCTTTACAGCTTCCGCGACGTGCTGCTGCTCAAGGTCATCAAGCGGCTGCTGGATGCGGGCATCTCGCTGAACCAGATCCGCACCGCGATCGAGCACCTGCGGGCCCGCGGGGTCCAGGACCTCACCGAGGTCACCTTGATGAGCGACGGGGTGTCGGTCTTCGAGTGCACCTCCGACGACGAGGTCATCGATCTCCTCCGTGGCGGTCAGGGCGTGTTCGGGATCGCTCTCGGCGGCGTCTGGCGCGACATCGAGGGCACCCTGCTGGACCTGCCGGCCGAGCGGGCCGAGGCGCCCGACGCCGAGGCGCCCGCCGCCGGCTCCGTGGCCGAGGACGACCTCACCCGGCGTCGCCGGGCCCGCGTCGCCGGCTGACCCGCACCGGTCGGGGCCCCCGGCTCCGTTGGGTAAGGTGAACGCTGCTGGTGAAGCAGCGTGGGAGAGACCATCCGGCTCGACGACGCGCAGGTGGCGCCGAAGGGGCAACTCCCCGGAACCTCTCAGGCACCCGGACCTCGCTGCGATGGCAACTCTGGAACCGTCCGGTGACAGAGGGGGTCCCTGACAGGAGCTTGCCATGGACACGGAACCGTCCGCCAACGACCTGGAGACCTTCGCCTCCCGCCACATCGGACCCCAGAGCCACCAGCGCGACGCGATGCTCGCCGCGATCGGGGCCACCGATCTCGACGACCTGGTCGCCCAGTCCCTGCCGGCGGCCATCACCGAGACCGCCCCGCTGGAGCTGCCGCCACCGCTGTCGGAGTCGGAGGCGATGAGCCGGCTCCGCGACCTCGCGGCCCAGAACCGACCAGGTCGGGCGATGATCGGGCTCGGCTACCACGGCACGGTCACGCCGGCCGTGATCCGGCGCAACGTGCTCGAGGATCCCGCCTGGTACACGGCGTACACGCCGTACCAGCCGGAGATCAGCCAGGGCCGGTTGGAGGCGCTGCTCAACTTCCAGACCCTGGTCGCGGACCTGACCGGGCTGCCGATCGCCGGGGCCAGCCTGCTGGACGAGGCGACGGCGGTGGCCGAGGCGATGACCCTGGCCCGCCGGACCACGAAGACGGGCTCGGTCCTGCTGCTGGACGCCGACACGTTGCCCCAGACGATCGCGGTCGTCTCGACCCGGGCCGAGGCCCTGGGTCTGGCGGTCGAGGTGGCCGAGGGAGACCTGCTGTCCGCCGTACGGGCGAGCGACCCGTTCGCCGTCGTGGTCCAGACGCCCGGGGCCAGCGGCCGGTTGGCCGGCACCGACGAGCTGCGGGCGGTCGCCGAGGCCGCTCACGCCAAGGGCGCCGAGGTGATCGCGGCCTGTGACCTGCTCGCCCTGACCGCGGTGACGCCGCCGGGGGAGTGGGGCGCCGACATCGCCGTGGGGTCCAGCCAGCGCCTCGGGGTGCCGCTGTTCTACGGCGGTCCGCACGCGGGCTTCATCTCCGTCCGGACCAAGCTCGAGCGGTCCCTGCCCGGCCGGTTGGTCGGTGTCTCCCGCGACGTGGACGGGACGCAGGCGTACCGGTTGGCCCTGCAGACCCGCGAGCAGCACATCCGGCGGGAGAAGGCGACCTCCAACATCTGCACCGCCCAGGTGCTGCTGGCGGTCACCGCCAGCATGTACGCCGTCTACCACGGCCCTCGTGGGCTCGCGGCGATCGCGACCGCCGTGCACGGGGCGGCGTCGGCGCTGGCCGACGACCTGAGCGCCGGTGGCATCGAGGTGGTGCACGAGGCGTTCTTCGACACCGTGCTGGCCTCGGTGCCGGGTCGGGCCGCCGAGGTCGTCCGGGCGGCCCGGGAGTCCGGGGTGCACCTGCGGCTGGTCGACGCCGACCACGTCGGCATCTCGGTCGGTCAGGACGCGACCGTGGCGGACCTCACCGCGGTCCGCGCCGCGTTCCCCGTCGGTGGTGACCCGACCTCCTCCGGGAGGTCACGGCTGGGGGAGGTCCGGACGTCGGCGTACCTCACGCACCCGGTGTTCAACACCCACCACAGCGAGACCTCGATGCTGCGCTACCTGCGGGCGCTCTCCGACCGTGACTTCGCGCTCGACCGCGGCATGATCCCGCTGGGCTCGTGCACCATGAAGCTGAACGCCACCGCGGAGATGGAGCCGATCTCGTACCCGGGGTTCGCCGACCTGCACCCGTTCGTGCCGGCTGAGGCCGCCACCGGTTACGCCACCCTGATCGCCGAGCTCGAGTCCTGGCTGGCCGAGCTCACCGGCTACGCGCGCGTGTCCATCCAGCCGAACGCCGGCAGCCAGGGCGAGCTGGCCGGGCTGCTGGCCATCCGCGGCTACCACCGGGACCGCGGCGACGAGCAGCGGACAGTGTGCCTGATCCCGTCCTCGGCCCACGGCACCAACGCCGCGTCGGCGGTGATGGCCGGCATGTCGGTGGTCGTGGTCAAGGCCACCCACGACGGGTCGGTCGATCTCGACGACCTGAAGGTCAAGGTCGAGACCCATCACGACCGGCTGGCCGGGATCATGGTCACCTACCCCTCCACCCACGGCGTGTTCGAGGAGGGGATCACCGATCTCTGCGCGTTGGTGCACGACGCCGGTGGTCAGGTGTACGTGGACGGAGCCAACCTCAACGCCCTCGTCGGCCTGGCCCGGCCCGGTCGCTTCGGCGCCGACGTCAGCCACCTCAACCTCCACAAGACCTTCTGCATCCCGCACGGCGGTGGCGGTCCGGGCGTCGGCCCGGTGGCGGTCGGCGCGCACCTGGCGCCGTACCTGCCGGGTCACCCTCTGGTCGAGGTCCAGGGTGCGCAGGGTCAGGGCTCCGGTCCGGTGTCGGCGGCGCCGTACGGGTCGGCCGGCATCCTGCCCATCAGCTGGGCCTACATCGCGATGATGGGGGGTGAGGGTCTGCGCAGCGCCACCCAGCACGCGCTGCTGGCGGCCAACTACGTGGCCACCCGCCTCGCCGAGCACTACCCGGTCCTCTACACCGGTCGCAACGGTCGGGTCGCCCACGAGTGCATCCTCGATCTGCGACCGCTGACCCGGTCCAGCGGCATCACCGTGGACGACGTGGCCAAGCGGTTGATCGACTACGGCTTCCACGCCCCGACGATGAGCTTCCCGGTGGCCGGCACGCTGATGGTGGAGCCCACCGAGTCGGAGAACCTGGAGGAGCTGGACCGGTTCTGCGAGGCCATGATCGGCATCCGGGGGGAGATCGCCCGGGTGAAGGAGGGTCACTGGCCCGCCGACGACAACCCGCTGGTCAACTCACCGCACACCCAGAGCCGCCTGGTCGCTGATGAGTGGACCCACGCCTACTCGCGCCGGCTGGCCGCGTACCCGGCCGGGCTGCACGCCGGCCCCATCTCCGCTCGGGGTTCCGACAAGTACTGGCCGCCGGTGGGCCGGATCGACGGGGCGTTCGGAGACCGCAACCTGGTCTGCACCTGCCCCCCGCCGGAGGCGTTCGAGGACTGAGCTGGAGGCGTTCGAGGACTGAGCCGGAGGCGTTCGAGGACTGAGCCTGGCTAGCTGCCGTCGAGCCCGGCGATGTCGTTGATCCGTCGGGCCAGGTCGAAGTCGGCGGCGGTCAGCCCGCCCTCGGAGTGGGTGGACAGCGTCAGCGTCACCGTGTTCCAGCGGATGTCGATGTCGGGATGGTGCTGACGCTGCTCCGCCTCGCGCCCGACCACGTTCACCAGGTCGAGGGCGGCGACGAAGTCCACCAGCTCGATCGAGGTGAGGATCGAGGTCTTGTCGGCGCTGAGGCTCCAACCGGCCAGGTGCTGGATCCTGCTGGTGATCTCGTCATCGCTCAGTACGGTCATGCCTCCAGACAACGGTGCTGTCCGTACGGTGTCAATCCCACCGGGGGTCCCGCCGCGGCCGTTAGCCTCGCTCCGTGAGCTCCGCCGTCCCCAGCCGTCGCCTCGGCGTGCTGCTCTGCGGGCTCTCGGCGATCGCGTTCGCCCTGCTCGGTCCGTTCGGCATCCCGGCGTTCGCGACCGGGGCGAGTGTCAACACCGTCATCGGGTGGCGGTTCCTGCTGGCCGCCGCCGTCGTCTGGGTGGTCGTCGCCGTGTCCCGGCGTCCCCTCGGTCGTGGTCGGGCCCTGTGGCAACCCCTTCTGATGGGCGCGGTGCTCTACGCCACCCAGAGCGGGCTCTACTTCCTCGCCCTGCAGCGGCTCACGGTCGGTCTCACCTCGTTGCTGCTCTACACGATGCCGGTCATGGTGGTGCTGGTCAGCCTGGCCACCGGACGGGAACGCGCCAACGTCCGGGTGCTGGCCGCTCTGACGCTCGCTGTCGGTGGGGTGGGGCTCACCCTGCTCGGTCCCGGGGTGGGGGCGGTCTCCGGGCTCGGCGTGCTGTTCGGTCTCGGCTCCGCGGTGGTCTACACGGTCTACTTCTTCGGCATGGACACCCTGCCGGACCGTACGGACCGGGTCAGCGCGACGGCGTTGATCTGCACCGGCGCGGCGGCCGCGCACATCGTCGTCGGCAACCTGCGCGGGGTGTTCGACTGGCGCCCACCAGGTGACCTGATGATCTGGGTGGTGGCGATGGCCGGGGTCAGCACCGTGCTGGCGATGATGCTGCTGCTGACCGGGATCCGGGGCGCCGGAGCCTCGCGCGCGTCAGTGGTGTCCTGCCTGGAGCCGATCACCGCCGTCACCCTGGGGGCGTCGTTGTTCGCCGACCCGTTCGGGCCCGTCCAGTGGCTCGGCACTGCGGGGGTGGTGGCGGCCGTCGTGCTGCTGGCGCTGCGGTCCGGGCCGTCGGCGGCCGTCGTGGCCGAGCCCGAGTCGATGGTCGTTCGGTAGCCTCGAGCCCGATGACGCTGCGGGACGAGGTGGGCCAGCGGGTCCGGGTGCGGGCAGGGGCGGTCCGCGATCGAGCCGAGCACGCCCAGACCCGGGTCGACAGACTCCTGCGGATCGGCTGGATCGCGCACATCCGACGCGCCGTCCAGCGCTACAACGGCCGGTTCGGCTTCCAGTTCGGGGCGGGGGTCGCCTACTTCTCGGTGCTGGCGGTCGTGCCCGTGATCATGGTGGCGTTCTCGATCCTCGGGTTCTTCCTCGTCGAGCTCCGACCCGATCTGATCACGACGGTGTCGAAGCTGATCGTGGGTCAGTTCAGGAACGTGGACCCCGAGACCCTCGCCGGCATCCAGAACTTCATCGTCTCCACCCTGCAGAACTACACCTCGATCGGTGTCGTCGGTCTGGTCGCCGGTCTCTACAGCGGTGCTTCCTGGATGGGGCACCTGCGCAACTCCATCGACGCGCAGTGGCGGACCGACTTCGATGCCGAGCGGGTCACCCAGTTCTACCCGGTCAAGGTGGCCGTCAACCTGCTGCGGATGGGTGGGCTGCTGATGGCCATCGCGGTGACCTCCGGGCTGGCCACGCTGTCCACCACCTTCGCCCAGAGCGTGGCGACGTGGCTGGGCTTCGGCGAGACGTGGATGACCTCGGCCCTGCTCCGGGTGCTGGCTCCCGTGCTGTCGCTGGTCGGCGGGTGGCTCACGTTCTGCTACATCTACGTGGTCGTGCCCCGGCAGCGGGAGAGCGGTCGGATCATCATGATCGCCTCGCTGATCGGGTCCCTGGGACTGGCGGTGCTGCAGTACGGCGGCTCACTGCTCATCAGTGCCTTCGCCGGCAACCGGGCCGCCGCCATCTTCGGACCGGTGATCGTGGTGATGCTCTTCTTCAACCTGTTCGCGCAGCTCATCCTGCTCCTGGCCGCCTGGATCTCGACCTGGGACGAGCCAGCCTTCCGCGACCTCGACGAGGGCGTCGTGCGCTTTGCGATCCGCCCCGCCGGACCGGCGCCGGTGGACCGGGCGATGGTGACCGAGGACGTGGCCGTACGGTCGGTCCGCCTCGGTCTCGGCGCCGGTTGGCTGACCGGCGCCGCGACCGGGCTCGGAGTCGGGGCGGTCCTCGCGTGGATCGCCCAGGCGGTCAGTGGGCGGCGACCCTCTCGGTGACCGGCTGACCGATGCCGGCGAGCAGCTCGGTGAACCACTGCTGGTCGATGTCGAAGGGCTTGCCGCCCTTGATCCGGGAGAACTCGATCGCGCGGAGCTCGTCGCCGGCCTCTTCGTCGTGGCCGATGACCCCGGGCTCGCCGCGCAGGGCGGAGTCGACGGCGAGATCGGTCATCGACTTGATCAGGTCCAGGTCGCGCTGGTTGGCGGCGGCGGCCCGGGAGTAGTACCCGGACTTCTGCACCATCACCTTCTCCGCGCCGAGCTGCTCGGCGAACTTGCTGGCGAACCAGGCGCCCGGGTTGATCTTGTCGATCTTGACGTGACCGAACGGGTCGCGGGCCACCTCCTCACCGGACGCCTCGATCTCGGCCACGATCGTGTCCAGACCGGCGCCCTCGGAGACGAACAGGTTGACCGAGCCGACCTCGTCCATGACCTTCTTCAGCCGGTCGGCCTCGGCGGCCAGATCGAAGTGGGCCTCGGGCACGTACACGCCGTGCACGTCCCAGCCGGCCCGCCCCAGACCGATCTCGGGCACCCACTCCTGGGTGTCCAGCCAGTCCCGGTACGCCTGCGCGGTGGCCGCGGTCAGCCACCCGCAGTGCCGACCCATCACCTCGTGCACGATCAGCATCCGCGAGCCCGAGTTGTGCTCGCCGAGGACGTTCTGGGCGAACCGGGCACCCTGCTCTGCCGCGGTCCAGGCCCCCAGCGACTGCTTGATCGGGATCACGTCGTTGTCGATGGTCTTGGGCAGGCCCACCACGGTGAGCTCGTAGCCGTTGTCGTGCAGGTAGGCCGCCAGATCCGCGGCGGTGGTGTTGGTGTCGTCGCCGCCGATGGTGTGGAGGACGTCGACCCCGTCGGCGGTCAGTCGGTCGGCGGCCGCCTTGAGCGGGTCGACGCCCTCGGCGACCAGGCCCCGCTTGACCAGGTCGGCGGCGTTGGTGAGCTTCACCCGGGAGTTGCCGATCGGGGAGCCGCCGAACCGGTGCAGGATCGCGGCGTTGGCCCGGACCTCCGGGGTGACGGTGAGGTAGTCACCCGACAGCAGGCCCTGGTAGCCGTACTTGTAGGCGATGATCTCGACCTCGGGGGCGAGCGCGGTGTAGCGCTCGATCAGCCCGCCGACGGCGGAGGAGAGGCACGGGGCGAAGCCTCCGGCGGTGAGCAGTGCGACCTTGGAAACCATGCCCGTAACCTAGCGGGGTGGCGCGCTACTTCGACGTTCACCCCGACAACCCCCAGCCCCGCACGATCGGCAAGGTCGTCGACCTGCTGCGCGACGACGCGCTGATCGCGTACCCGACCGACTCCTGCTTCGCGCTGGGCACCCAGCTGGGCAATGCGGACGGGATCGAGCGGATCCGGGGTGTGCGCGACCTCGACAAGCACCACCACTTCACCCTGGTGTGCGGCGACTTCGCCCAGCTCGGACAGTTCGTCCACCTGGACACGGCGATCTTCCGGGCCGTCCGGGCCGCGACGCCGGGGGCCTACACCTTCATCCTGCCGGCCACGAAGGAAGTGCCGCGCCGGATGCTGCACCCGAAGAAGCGGACCGTCGGCGTGCGGATCCCCGATCACCGGACGACCCGCGCGCTGGTCGAGGCGATGGGAGAGCCGCTGCTGTCCAGCACGCTGCTGCTGCCGGGGGACGAGGAGCCGCTGACCCAGGGCTGGGAGATCAAGGAGCGACTGGACCACGCGCTGGACGCTGTGCTGGACTCCGGTGACTGCGGCGAGGTGCCGACGACGGTGGTCGACTTCTCCTCCGGCACAGCCGAGATCGTTCGCGTCGGTGCCGGGGACCCCGGCCGCTTCGAGTGACCGCTCAGACCTGGTCGAGCGAGGACTCCTTGTGTGCCGCCCGGGCGCCGGTCTTGTCGGACTCCACGAGCCAGTACGGCTCGTCGTCGGAGGCCTTGAACTTCTGGTCCGCGAAGGTGAACTCCTTCACCCGCTTCTCCACCGCCGTGCCGTGCGTCGTGCCCTGAGGGGTGTTCCAGGACACCTTGTCACCCTTGCTGATCGCCATGCCTGACAGCGTAAACGGCCGACTCAGCGGACGGTCTTGGTCGTCCCGCTCTTGGTGATGATCACCTGGTCGAGCACCTGGCCGACCTTCTTCGCTGTCGTCGAGCCCGGGCCCTTGTAACCCACCACGGCCTGGTACGTCAGCGTGTTCTGGCTGACGGTGACCCGCTGGTAGGTGGAGGTGTGGGCCGCGGTGACCACCCGGGTCGCCCCGGCGCGCTGCCAGTCCTTCGACGAGGCCTCGTAGAACTTCGGCCCGGAGTCCGAGACCGCGTAGACGGTGGAGTTCTTGTTGCCGTCGTAGCCGCGGTTGTAGGAGTGGTCGTGCCCGGACAGCACCAGGTCGACCTTGTACGTGTCGTACAGGGGCTGGAAGGCCGTGCGGATGGCGGTGTTGTTGCGGTCGGACCGCGACGCGAACGGGCCGGCGTGCTGGAGGACCACGGTCCAGGTTGCCGGTTCGTCTTCAGCGCCGTGTCCAGGAAGGCCGACTGCCGTGCCAGGTCTCCCCCGAAGGTGTCCAGCACGATGAAGCGGACGCCTTGGTAGTCGGTGTAGTACCAGGTCTGGCCCTGGCTCGGGTAGCCGTTGCGCGGCCAGGAGTAGTAGGACCGGAAGGCCTGGGCGTCCCCTGACCGGCAGCTCGTCAGCAGCACGCACTGCTCGTGGTTGCCCACCGAGATCAGCCAGTTGCGGGTGGTCCGGGTGGGGTAGGTGGCCGTCATGAACTGGCGCCACTCGGTGATGCTGCTGGGGGAGTTGACCACGTCGCCGGCGTGCAGCAGCAGGGGCGCGGTCGGGTTCCGCGCCACCGCGGTGTCGATCAGGCTCTCCGGCACCCCGGTGTTGGCGATCTGGGTGTCGCCGAAGGCCAGGAACGTCCAGGGCCGGTCCAGCCCGGCCCGGGCGGTGGTGAAGGTCGTCCAGCCCGTCGAGCCGCCGGACGTGACGATCCGGTACGCGTACCCGGTGCCGGGGGAGAGCCGGGTGGCCGTCGCGGTGAAGGCGTACGCGTTGATGCCCGAGTACGTCTTCTGCACCCGCATCTTGGAGCGCGCGGCAGCCGTGCTGATCCGACCGTTCGGGGCCTTGAGCTGGACCACCTGACCCGGCCGGTTCCTGGTCATCCGCCAGGTGAAGCTCTGCGAGTGGGCCGGATCGGCTGTGGGGGTCAGGGTGACCGAGGTCGGCCGCGTGGTGGCGGCGTCTGCGGGCGTCGCGCCCCCGGCGAGCAGACCGGTCGTCAGCAGACCGACGGCGAACCAGGCAGTGACACGGCGCGGGAAGGTGGGAGCCACCGACTCAGGGTGAACCCGAAAGCGCCGGATGTCACGTCGATCCGGCCCGTTTCGGCGGGGGGAGCGAGGGTGGCCGGCTCCCGTACGCGTCGATGACCCGGACCGGCGCCGTGAGCCGCCAGGCCTCGAAGACGAGCTCGCCGAGCTCGGCCGGCTCGATCCGCTCGAGGCGGACGACGACCCAGCCGAACTGTCCGGCGACGAACTGGGTCTCGAACACGTCGGGGCGTTCGCTGACCAACGCGATCTGCTCCCCGCGCTCCTGCTTCAGCCCTGCGGTGGCCGTGGCCGGCCAGTGGTAGCCGAAGCCCTTGCCGCGGACCTTCAGCGCCGTGTAGGTCGAGCCCTCCACGGGTGTCACCTCCGGCAGCTGGTCCACGAGATCCCAGAAGTCGTCGTTCGAGCAGGGCATGGACCGAGTCAAGCAGCGACCACCGACACCAGGGGCCGGTGCCTCACTCGCGGCTGAGGTCCTCCATGACCCGGTCGAGCGCGTCCAGACCCTGCACCAGAGCACCGAGGTCGACGTCGGCCAGCCGCTGCAGCACCTGGGGCGGCATGGTGTTGCCGCTGCTGATCAGGGCCCGCAGGGTGGCGGTGCCCAGGGGGGTGACGCTGAGCCGGCGGATCCGGCGGTCGCTGGGGTCGTCGCGACGCTGCACCATCTCCTGCTCGACCAGGCGGTCGACCAGGCCGGACATGGTGGCCACCGAGACGTGCAGCGTCTCGGCCAGGTCGTGACCGGTGGCCCGGTCACCATCGGCGGCGACCAGCGTCAGCACCTTCAGCTGCTGCATGGTCAGTGACGTCGACAGCAGCGGCTCGGCCCAGGTGGTCAGCGCCCGCCGGTCGAAGGAGGCGTGGAGGTCGTCGAGCCGGCGGAGCAGAGCCGCGCGGTCGAGATCCTGGCTGATCGTCATCTGTTCCTTCGGTCCGTCGGGTCGGGGATGACCCTTGGTTCCCCTGACTATATGGCTGATGCTAACGATTTGCTGTATCCGACGTATCGTGATCCTGTGACGTCTCTGACCCGGCTGAGTCTGGCCAACCGCCTCATCGTCGCCCTGGTCTCGATCGCGATCGTCGTGTTCGGGGTCCTGGCAGCACGCTCGCTCAAGCAGGAGCTGCTGCCCTCGACCCAGGTGCCCACCGCCGTGGTCACCGCGATCTACCCGGGGGCGACCCCGCAGATCGTGGCCGACAACGTGTCCACCCCGATCGAGCGCGCCGTGAGCGGCGTCTCGGGTGTCACCGACGTCACCTCGACGTCCTCGAACGGCCAGGCGACGATCAGCGTCAACTGGGAGTACGGGCTGGACAGCGACAAGGTCGTCAGCAACATCCGCAACGCGGTCGACTCGGCGTCCCAGGCGCTGCCGGCCGACGTGGAGACCGACGTCATCACCGGCAGCACCGACGACATCCCGGTGCTGCTGCTCTCCGCCTCGACCGACCTCCCGCTGGCCGCCTCCGGCGAGCTGGTGCAGAACGTCGCCGTCCCGGCGCTGACCGCCATCGAGGGCGTGCGCCAGGTGCAGGTCACCGGCGAGGACACCACCCAGCTGACCGTCACGCTGCGCCCCGCCGAGCTGACCGACCGCGACCTCACCGCTGCGGCCGTCACCCAGACCATCCAGTCCCAGCTGACGGTGGTCCCGGCCGGCACGGCGTACGACAAGACCCTCGAGCTGGCCGTGCAGGTGGGTGACTCCACCAACTCGGTCAAGCAGGTGAATGCCCTCTCCATCCCGACCAGTGACGGGCCGGTCGCCCTGTCCAAGATCGCCGACGTGAAGGTCGAGTCGATCTCGTCGTCCTCGCTGGCCCGGGCCAACGGCCGACCGGCCCTCAGCGTGTCGGTGCTCAAGGAAGCGGACGGCGACTCGGTGGCCATCTCGCACGCCGTGGCCGACGCGCTTCCGGGTCTCCAGAAGACGATGGGAAACAACGCCGCCTTCACCATCGTCTTCGATCAGGCTCCGCTGATCGAGCAGTCCATCCACGACCTCACCGTCGAAGGCGCCCTCGGACTCGGGTTCGCCGTCCTGGTGATCCTGCTCTTCCTGCTCTCGGTGCGTTCGACCCTGATCACCGCGATCTCCATCCCGCTGTCGCTGCTGGTCGCCATGATCGGGCTGCAGGTCGGCGGGTTCTCGCTCAACATCTTCACGCTGGCTGCGCTCACCGTGGCCGTGGGTCGCGTCGTGGACGACTCGATCGTGGTGCTGGAGAACATCAAGCGCCGCGACACCGGACTCGCACCGCTGACGGCCGGCGACATCGTCGCCTCGGTGAAAGAGGTGGCCGGGGCGGTCACCGCCTCCACCGCCACGACCGTGGCCGTGTTCCTCCCGGTGGCCGTGGTCTCCGGAGTGACCGGTGAGCTGTTCCGTCCGTTCGCGGTGACGGTGGCCATCGCCCTGGTCGCCTCGTTGATCGTCTCGATGACGGTCGTGCCGGTGCTGGCGTTCTGGTTCCTGCGTGGCGGCAAGCGCAAGAAGGCTGCCGTCGCCGCGGTGACCGGGGCCACCGTGGCCGGCGCCACCGCCGCGGGTGCCGCGCCCGCGGTCGCAGCGACGCCGGACACGGCCGCCGAGGACGAGACCAAGGTCACCCGGCTGCAGAAGGGCTACCTGCCGGTGTTGAACTTCGGCCTGGCGCACCCCGTGATCACCCTCGCGCTGGCCATGGTGATCTTCGTCGGCACGCTGGGTGGCGCGACGCTGCTGAAGACCGACTTCCTCGGCTCGGTCAGCGACGACAGCTCGCTGACCATCAAGCAGGAGCTGCCGGCCGGGACCCGGCTGGACACGATGAGCGCGGCCGCCGAGAAGGTGGAGACCGTGCTCGCCGCCGATCCGGACGTCAAGGACTACCTGACCACCATCGGGGGCAGCATCTACGCCGTCGCCGGCACCGGCGCCAACACCGCCGAGATCACCGTCAACCTGGCCGAGGGGGCCACCGCCGACGCCGTGAAGCCGAAGCTGGAGTCGCAGTTCGCCGAGCTCGGGGACACGGCCGGCGAGATCACGATCACCCAGGCCGCCAACGGCTCCACCAGCACCGACATCAGCGTGACGGTCAAGGGTGAGAACAGCGAGTCGCTGCGGAAGGGCTCCGAGCAGGTGCAGGCCGCGCTCGAGGGCATCCCGGGACTCACCAACGTGACCAGCAACCTGGCCGAGCAGCGCAAGGTGCTCGAGGTCCAGGTCGACCACAAGAAGGCCGCCGACCTGGGCTTCACCCAGGCCGAGGTCGGGCAGGCGGTGGCGAACGCCCTGCGGGGCACCAAGGTCGGCGACGTGACCCTGTCCGGCGAGCAGCGGGAGGTCTGGGTCCGTACGCAGGATGCCAGCGACCCCAGTCCCGCCGACATCGGCAACCTGCTGCTGCCGGTCAGCCAGATCCAGCAGGCCAAGGCGCAGGAGAAGGCGTCGGACAAGCTGGAGAAGCGCGGCGACAAGCTGTCCGATCGCCAGGACGCCCTCGGCGACCGCCAGGAGGAGATCGGCGACGAGCAGCAGGCCAAGCAGGACGACGCGACGGCCGACTCGCTGGACAAGCTCAAGGAGTCGCGGGCGGATGCCGTGAAGTCGCGCAGTGACCTGCGCGGCGACCTCAGCAAGGCGCGCAAGTCTCTGACGAAGGCGAAGAAGGCCCTGGACAAGGTTCAGGACAGTCAGCCGAAGCCTCCGACTCCGACGCCTGGATCGCAGATCCCCGTGACGCAGCTCCAGTTCCAGTACACACAGGAGTTGCAGACCTGGCAGAGCAGGTTGTCCGGAGCAGCGGCCGGGGTCGGTCAAGCCGAGGCAGGTATCAAGCAGCTCGAGTCCGGGATCGAGCAGTCCGACAAGGGCATCGACCAGCTCGATGAGCAGATCGACGGGATCCGGGACCAGCAGGCCGACACCGCCGAGTCGCGGCAGACCCAGCAGGAGCTGACCGACGAGCAGAAGGCGATCGCCGACGGTCAGAAGGAGCTCGCGGAGGACCAGCAGGATCTGGCTGACCTGCGCGCCGGGGCGATCCGGGTGAAGAGCATCGCCGACGTGACGTTGGTGCTGGCGCCGACCACGGTGACCCAGATCGACGGAGACCCGTCGGTCACCATCACCGCGACACCGGACACCAGCGACCTGGGTGCGCTGAGCGCCACGGTGACGACGACGCTGGCCGGGATCCCCGACCTGCCGGCCGGCGTGAGTGCCGAGCTCGGTGGCGCGGCGACCGATCAGCAGGAGGCCTTCGCCCAGCTCGGCCTGGCCATGCTGGTGGCCATCGCGCTGGTGTTCCTGATCATGGTCGGCACGTTCCGCAGCCTGATCCAGCCGCTGATCTTGATGGTGGCCATCCCGTTCGCAGCCACCGGTGCGATCGCCGGTCTGCTGATCACCGACACCCCGCTCGGGGTGCCGTCCATGGTCGGGCTGCTGATGCTGATCGGCATCGTGGTGACGAACGCGATCGTGCTGATCGACCTGATCAACCAGTACCGGGCCAAGGGCGAGGACCTGAAGACCGCCATCGTCGATGGTGCCCGGCTGCGGCTGCGACCGATCATCATGACCGCGACGGCGACGATCTTCGCGCTGATCCCGATGGGTCTGGGGCTGACCGGCGGCGGGGCCTTCATCTCGCAGCCGCTCGCCATCGTGGTCATCGGTGGTCTGGTGTCCTCGACGGTCCTGACCCTGCTGCTGGTGCCGGTGCTCTACTCCCTGGTCGAGCGGCGCAGCGAGAAGAAGCGACTGCGGTCCCAGACCCCGGTCGACCCGGACGCCACCCAGCCGCAGCCCGCCGTCTGATCCCACGCAGAGGTCCCGCCACCACGGCACAATCCGGTGGCGGGATCTCTCGTTCCGAGGGTCTACTGGTGCGATGATCCCGAGCACCTGGCGCCCGTACTTCCGGGAGCGTGACGGTGAGCTGGTCGGCTACCTGGACGGCACAGACCCGATCGTCATCCCGCGCACCCTCTTCGGCTACCCGCTGGCACCCGCCGGACTGGCTGGCGACGCGACGCGGCTGCTCGACGAGCGCGGTCTTGCCTGCCTGGGTGACCGTTGGGTGCTCAGCCGCGGCGACGGCGAGCGGGTAGACGTGCTGATCATGTCGGCGTACGCGGACCGGGTCGAGGTGGTCGAGACCGAGTACGGGTACTACGGACCGGACAGCCCGAGGCACACGCTGACCGCACCGACGGGGGACCGGCTCCAGCCGGCTTGAAGGTCCTGACCGGCCCGGCCGGCCGCCGCCGTCCGCGGCGCCACCGCTGACGGGCCGAGGGACTGGGCCCCCTGGTTGGTGCAGAGAACCAGTGGCTTGGGGTGAGCGTCAGATCCGCGCATCGCGGGCGACGATCCCCCCCGTTCAGTCGTCGAAGGCCACGTCAGGACCTCTCAGCGCCATCCGGATGCTGACAGCACCAAGGCGGCGACAGCGTCGGGCGGCTCACCATCGATGGTCACGGTGACGTCGTCGACCTGGGCGGCGTCGAGGATCGCGTGCAGCTCACCGGTGCGGGCGAGGTGCCAGTCCCGCTCGGCTCCGGGCGGGTGCCGCGCGATGATCCGGGAGCGGAGGGTGGAGAGCGGGAGGATGAGCCGGCAGACCGTGAGGGGCATCGCCAGCGCTTCCTCGTAACGGCGGCGATCCGCCGCGGACTCGATCACCCCGGCCAGGATGAGTCGCTCCGCCCCCGCGCGGACGAAGTTGCGTGTCACGGCCGCCAGGTTTGCCAGCTCGAGCTCGGTGTGGAACGGGTCGTCCGCGGGTGACGGCCAGGCGTTGCGCAGCCAGTCGAGATCGATGATCGCGTGGGACCGGTCGTGTCGGCGGAGGATCGCGCCGATCCCGTCCGCCGTCGTGGTCTTGCCCGCGCCCACCGTGCCGTTGAGGAACAGGGCCCTGGTCGAACCGGCAGCCTGCGGAGTCATCGGAACAACCTAGTGGCGGCCCCGCCTTCGGGGTCCCGATAGGTTCTTCGATCATGACGAGCATCCGCTGGGGGAACACGCAGATCGGCGTCGTGATCGGGATCGGCAACGACCGACCGGTGACGATGGACAGCCTCGATGTCGCCGGGCACGAGCGGACGTCGCCGTCCCGGCAGCCCCTGGTCGAGCTCCTCGTGCTGGGCGAGGGACGCATGCTCAACAACACCCGCTTCACCAGCACGGGGGTCGGTGACCGGCTCCGCTACGTCGACCACCGCACCGTCTCCGACGACGGGATCAGCCGGTTGATCATCGAGCAGCACGACGACGTCACCGGTCTGGCCACGACGACGACTCTCACGGCGTACGCCGAGGTCGCTGCGCTGCAGGCCCACAGCACGGTCCGCAACACCTCCGGTGACGAGCAGATCCTGCAGATGGTCAGCTCGTTGGCGCTGGGCTGCGTGCTCGACGACGACGAGAGCCTGGACGACCTGGTGCTGCACTCGGCGCAGAACAGCTGGTGTGCCGAGAGCCGCTGGAGCTCCGTCCGCCTGCGGACCGACGAGGGCCTCGGCCGGATCGCGCCGCCGGACTGGGACATCGAGTCGCGGTCCTATCGTGCCGCGGTCAGCACGTCCACCTGGTCGACCGGCACGGTCCTGCCGACGGCCATGATCGACAACCCCGCCACCGGGCGTGCCCTGGCCTGGCAGATCGAGCACAACGGCGCCTGGCGCTGGGAGGTCGACGGTCGCTGGATGGGTCCGGACGAGGTAGCGGTGGTCGTCGGCGGTCCGAACGACGTCGATCACCACTGGACCGTCCGGCTCGGCCCGGGGGAGGAGTTCACGACCGTGCCGGCCTCGGTCGCCGTGTCCCGGGACGGCTGGCAGGGTGCCGTCGCCGCCCTCACGGCGCACCGGCGGGCTCTTCGGCGGCCGCTCGTCCGGCCCGATCTGCCGGTGATCGTGAACGACTACATGAACGCCCTGATGGGTGACCCGACCACCGAGAAGCTGCTGCCGCTGATCGACGCGGCGGCCGAGACCGGTGCCGAGTACTTCTGCATCGACGCCGGCTGGTACGACGACGGCGGGCACTGGTGGCCGAGCGTGGGGGACTGGCAGCCCTCGACGACCCGGTTCCCCGACGGGGGGCTGCAGCGGGTCCTGGACCACATCCGGGATCGCGGTCTGCTGCCGGGACTCTGGGTCGAGCCCGAGGTGATCGGGGTCAAGTCCCCGGCGGCCCAGCGACTGCCGGATGCCGCGTTCCTGCAGCGCTACGGACGGCGGATCGTCGAGCAGGAGCGCTCCTTCCTCGATCTGCGGCACCCGGCCGCGCGGGCCCACCTCGATGAGGTCGTCGACCGCCTCGTCGACGGCTACGGCGTCCGCTTCTTCAAGTTCGACTACAACGTCACCCCGGGCCCCGGCACGGACCGGGACGCGTTCAGCGTCGGGGACGGCCTGCTGCAGCAGAACCGGGCCCAGCTGGACTGGCTGACCGGTGTCCGGGATCGCCATCCGGAGCTGCTGATCGAGAACTGCTCCTCCGGGGCGATGCGGATGGACTACGCGCTGATGTCGCTGCTGGAGCTGCAGTCGACCTCGGACCAGATGGATCCCGCGCTGTACGCGCCGATCGCCGCCGCCGCCCCGGCGTCGCTCACCCCCGAGCAGGCCGGCAACTGGGCGTACCCGCAGCCGGGCATGCCACCGGAGCAGATCGCGTTCTGCCTGGTCACCGGGCTGGCCGGGCGGCTCTACCTGTCCGGGCACCTCAACCGGATGAGTGTCGAGGAGCTGGCACTCGTGCGCGAGGGGGTGGCGGCGTACGAGGGACTGCGGGCCGACCTGGCCCAGGCCGTGCCCTTCTGGCCGCTGGGGCTGCCGACCAGTCTCGACGCCGTGGTGGTGCTGGGTCTGCGGTCGCCCGCCGCGACCTACCTCTACGTCTGGTTCCCGCAGCCGGGCGAGCACGCCGCGGTCAGCCTGCCGCTCCCGGTCGGGGTCGAGGGCGGCGCGGTGGAGACGGTGTATCCGCGGTCGCTGCCGGCGTACGAGCAGGAGTGGGAGGCGGCCGATCGGGTCCTGCGGGTCACACCGAAGGTGACCGGGCCGACCGCGCGGGTGCTGCGCCTCGGGTGAGCGGGGTCCGTGGGACCACCTTCAGCCCGCGTGCACGCGCTCCTGGGCCGGGTCGTCAGCGGAGGTGACGGCGTAGTCGACGTCCTTGGTTTCCTTGCTCAGCAGCAACGCGATCAGGGTCAGCACACCGGCTCCGGCCAGGTAGACCCCCACCGGCCAGACGTCGCCACCGGCCCGCGCCCACAGCGCCACCGCGATGATCGGCGCCACGGCGGCACCGAGGATGCTGGCCACGTTGTAGGCGATGGCGGACCCGGTGTAGCGCACGTTGGTCGGGAACAGCTCGGGCAGCAGCGCACCCATCGGTCCGAAGGTGGTGCCCATCAGCAGGAAGCCGAAGATCAGGAACGCCTGGGTCAGCGCACCGGTGAAGGCCAGATCCTCCCGCGGCTGCAGGAACACCTGGAAGCTCAGGCCGAACGCGATGATCACCACGGTCGTCCAGATCAGCAGCCGGCGGCGACCGATCTGGTCGGCCACCGGACCGGAGATCAGGGTGAACAGGCCGAAGAAGACCACGCCGATGATCTGCATCAGCACGAAGTCGGTGTAGCTGAACCCGAGGCCCCCCGGGGTGGCGTCGATCTTCGCGGTCCCGTAGGTCAGCGTGAAGCTCGACATCAGGTAGAACAGCACGTAGGTGGCCAGCATGATGAAGGTGCCCAGGATCACCTCGCGCCAGTGGTAGCGGAAGGTGGTCGAGAGCGGCACCTTGCGGATGGCGCCGCGCTGCTCGGCCGCGCGGAACGTCTCGGACTCCACGAGCTTCAACCGGACCCAGAGTCCGATGATGACCATCACGGCGGAGAACAGGAACGGCACCCGCCACCCCCAGGTCAAGAAGGCCTCCGACCGCTGGGTGGGGCCGTCGGGGTGGGGCAGCGCGAAGTTGATGATCAAGAAGATGCCGTTGGCGATGATGAAGCCGAGGGGAGCTCCGAGCTGGGGGAACGTGCCGTACCAGGCCCGTTTGCCGGCGGGGGCGTTCTCGGTGGCCACCAGCGCCGCCCCCGACCACTCGCCGCCGAGCGCGAACCCCTGGGTGAGACGCAGCACCAGCAGCAGGAACGGGGCCAGGACACCGACCGAGGAGTACGTCGGCAGGCAGCCGATCAGGAACGTCGCGATGCCCATCACCAGCAGGCTGATCACCAACGTCGTCTTCCGCCCCCGCCGGTCGCCCAGGTGGCCGAAGAAGACGGCCCCGATCGGGCGGGCCACCATGGCCGCCCCGAAGACGGCGAAGGAGGCCAGCAGCGCCGTCGTCGGGTTGCCGGTCTTGAAGAAGAGCTGCGGGAAGACGAGCACCGCCGCGGTGGCGTACACGTAGAAGTCGTAGAACTCGATCGTGGTGCCGATCATGCTCGCGGTGATGACCCGACCGGGGGAGTTCAGTGGTGCTGCTGTCGTCGCCTTGGCCATGGGGAGACTCTTGCATCCCCGCCCTGGCGATTCCAGGAGCCGTGCCGGTAGTTTCTCGACCATGGTCGTCGCCGCTTTCGTCGCACCGTACCTGCTCGAAGCCACCTCCAGGTTCGTCCTGTCGGCGGCCCGGGTGCCGGGCGTGCGGCTGGCCGTGATCACCACCTCCGCCGCCGAGGACCTGTCCCCGGAGCTGAGGGAGGCGCTCGCCGGTCACTGGCAGGTGGCCGATGCCCTGGACCCGCAGCAGATCGTCGACGCGGTGCGCGGACTCTCCGGGCAGATCGGCCACGTCGAGCGGCTGATCGGCGCCCTCGAGCAGCTCCAGGTGCCGCTCGCCCAGGCCCGGGACGCGCTGGGCATCGAGGGGATGTCCGCCGACGTCGCGACCAACGTCCGGGACAAGTCGCAGATGAAGACGGTGCTGGCCGGCGCCGGTGTGCCGTGCGCCCGCCATCAGCTGGTCCGCCGGACCGAGGAGGCGTGGGCCTTCCGGGACCTGGTCGGTTACCCGATGGTGGCGAAACCACCGGACGGTGCCGGGGCCAAGGCGACCTTCCGGCTCGACGCGGACGGGGACTTCGACTCCTGGCTGACCGCCGCCCAGCAGGATGCCGGCGAGGTGTGGCTGCTGGAGGAGTTCCTGACCGGGCGCGAGCACACGTTCGACTCGGTCACCCTGGGCGGGGAGACGATCTGGGCGTCGATCTCGGACTACCGTCCGCCGCCGCTGGAGGTGCTGCGGACCCCCTGGGTGCAGTGGACGGTGCTGCTGCCCCGCGATGTCTCCGGACCTGAGTACGCCGCGATCCGCACCATCGGGCCGGCTGCGCTGCGCGCCCTCGGGGTGCGCGACGCGTTCTCCCACCTGGAGTGGTTCGAGCGTCCCGACGGCTCGGTGGCCATCTCGGAGGTGGGGGCCCGGCCACCCGGGGCCCAGCTGGCCTCCATGATCGGCTTCAGCCACGAGATCGACTTCTACGCCGCCTCGGCCGAGCTGGTCCTCCACGGCACCTTCGCCGCGCCGGAGCGCCGCTACGCCTCGGGCACCGCTTACCTGCGCGGGATGGGCCACGGCCAGGTCCGCACGGTGCACGGCATCGACCGGCTGCAGACCGAGATCGGGCACCTGGTGGTCGACTCGCGGCTGCCTCCGCCCGGGACACCGGCGAACAGCTCGTACGAGGGCGAGGGCTTCATCACCGTACGACACCCCGACACCGCCGTCGTCGAGGACGCCCTGGCCCGGATCGTCGCCACGGCGCGGGTCGAGCTGGTCGAGGGCCAGTGACCGGAGAGGTGGGTTGACCGTGCCCAACGTCGTGATGCTGTCGCCGGGCTTCCCGCTGGAGATGGCCTACTTCACCCGGGCCCTGGCCGAGGTGGGCGCCACCGTGATCGGTGTCGGTGACCAGCCGGTCGGCGTGCTGCCGCCCGAGGCGCGGGCCGCGCTGGCGCACTACGAGCACGTCTCGCTGGCCGACGAGGACGCGGTGATCGCTGCCCTGCGGGGACTGTCCCGGCACGCCCGGATCGACCAGGTGGAGTGCCTGTGGGAGCCCTACATGGTGCTCGCGGCCCGGATCCGGGAGGAGCTGGGACTGCCCGGGATGACGGTGGCGCAGACGTGGCCGTTCCGGGACAAGGAGCTGATGAAGCAGGTCCTGGACGCCGCCGGGATCCGCACCCCCCGGCACGCGAGCACCGGCACCAACGCCGGGATCTACGCTGCGGCCGAGCAGATCGGCTACCCGCTGATCATCAAGCCGATCGCCGGTGCCGGCTCGGCGGACACGTACCGGGTGGACTCCCTGGCCGAGCTGGAGACGGTGCTGCCGATGATCGGCCACGTGGAGACGGTCAGCGTGGAGGAGTTCATCGAGGCCGAGGAGTTCACCTACGACACGATCTGCGGGGCCGGGGACATCCTCTACGACAACGTGTCCTGGTATCGGCCCCGCCCGCTGCAGGCCCGGTCCCACGAGTGGATCAGCCCCCAGACCGTCGCGCTGCGCGATCTCGACCGAGCCGAGCTGGTCGCTGGTATCGAGATGGGTCACCAGGTGATCACCGCGCTCGGCTTCACCGCCGGCTTCACCCACATGGAGTGGTACCGCAAGGCCGACGGTGAGGTCGTCTTCGGCGAGATCGGCGCCCGACCGCCCGGGGCACGCACGGTCGACGTGATGAACTACGCCTGCGACGCCGACCTGTTCCGGACCTGGGCCGCCGCGGTGCTCACCGGCCGCGCCGAGCCGGTTGCGCGGCCGTACAACGCGGCGAGCATCTTCAAGCGGGCCAGGGGATCGGGGCACATCGACCGGGTGGAGGGCCTGGACCGGCTGCTGGCCGAGCACGGCGACAGCGTCTGCGTGCTGGACCTGCTGCCGGTGGGCGCCCACCGGCGGGACTGGCGGGCCACCCTGATCTCCGACGGCATGATCATCCTGCGGGACCCCGATCTCGACCGGCTGGTGACGATCGCGGACCGGTTCGGCAGCGAGCTGCAGCTGTACGCCCGGTGACGGGCAGCGGAGGTCGGGTCACGCTGAACGACGTGGCGGAACGGGCCGGGGTGTCCCGCGCCCTGGTCTCGATCGTGATGCGCGAGGCGCCCGGAGCGAGTGACGCCACCCGAGCGCGGGTGCTGGCGGCCGCCCAGGAGCTGGGCTACCGTCCCGATGCGCGCGCTCGGTCGCTTGCCGGCCGGGCCTCCCACCTGATCGGCGTCATGTTCGGGGTCGGCGTGGGTGCCTTCCACTTCGACCTGCTGGAGGGTCTCTACGCGGCGGCCGAGGAGCGCGGCTACAACCTGATCCTGAGCCCGGTCACCCGGGGTCGGGACGAGGCGAAGGCGGCGGAGTCCCTGCAGGACTTCCGCTTCGACGGGTTGATCATGCTCGGCCCACCGACAGCAGAACCGCTGCTGGCCGGCCGCCTTCCGGTGGTCGTCGTCGGCTGGCACGTCGATCACCCGCGGGTCGACGTGGTCCGCACCTCCGACGAGACCGGCATGGCGGCCGCGGTGGATCACCTGGTGAGCTTGGGACATCGGTGGATCACCCACCTCGACGGCGGCGAGACGCTGATCGGGGCATCCCGGCGTGAGGCGTTCCTCGCCGCCATGCGTCGCCACGGCCTGGGGGAGTCGATGCGGGTGGTGCCCGGTGGGCAGGCTCAGGTGGACGGGCAGCGCGCGGCTCGCCAGCTGGTCGAGCAGGGTGATCTGCCGACGGCCGTGATCGCGTACAACGACGACACGGCGACGGCGGTGATGGGGGTGCTCGCTCAACAGGGGATCGCCGTCCCCGCCGACGTCTCGATGATCGGCTGGGACGACAGCGAGGCGGCCGCACTGTCGCTGGTGGGCCTGACCAGTCTGGTCCAGCAGCCGGCCGAGCTGGCCCGCCTGGCCGTTCAGCGGATCGTGGACCGGATCAACGGTCGTCGGGTGCTGCAGCGGGAGATCGTCCTCCAGCCGCAGCTGCACCTCCGCCAGAGCACTACCCGTCCGCGGCCCTCGTCGTGAGCGGACTCCACTTCCGCGGCCGGACGAGGGACCTCCATTGTCTTGACAAAGAAGAGGAGATGGCCCTAGCGTCGTGGCAACTACTAGAGCGGTCTAGTGACTGAGGTCACAGACCGGGAAGAAAGGCCGTCGATGACTCTCGGTGTCGCTGTCATCGGGGCCGGCATGGCGGGTCGGGCTCACGCCGCCGCCTACCGGACCGCCCCGACGTTGTACGCCTCCACCCTGCCGGAGCTGCGCTACGTGTCGATCGTCGACGCGAACCCCGAGCTGGGGGATCTGGCGGCCCGACGCTTCGGGTACGAGCGGAACGACACGTCCTGGCAGGCGCTGGCGGAGGACCCGAGCATCGACGTGGTCAGTGTCGTGGTGGCCAACCGACTGCACCGGGAGATGGTCGAGGGGCTGCTGGCGGCCGGCAAGCACGTGCTCTGCGAGAAGCCGCTCAGCGACACCCTGGACGACGCGCGCGCGATGGTCGCGGCGGCCGATGCGGCCAGCACCGTGGCGCGGATCGGCTTCACCTACCGCCGGGCGCCCGGGGTCGCCGCCCTCCGCGAGCTGGTGCAGAACGGGACCCTCGGCACGATCCTGCACCTCGACGCCCGCTACTGGTGCGACTACGCCGCCGACCCTCAGGGTCCGATGGCCTGGCGCTACAAGGGTGCTCCGGGTTCGGGCGCGCTGGCCGACATCGGCAGCCACACCGCGTACCTGGCGGAGTTCCTGGCCGGGGACATCACCGAGGTGAGCGGCGGTCGGTTCGTCACCGCGATCACGGAGCGTCCGGTGGCCGTGGGGGCCGTCGTCGGCCACGGCAGGGCCGAGGTCTCCGACCGCTACGAGCCGGTGGAGAACGACGACTACGCGGCGTTCGGTGCCTCCTTCGCCGGCGGCAGCGCGGGGGTGGTCCAGGTGTCCCGGGTGGCCGCCGGCCACCCCAACGGGCTGGAGCTGGAGGTGTTCGGCGACAAGGGTGCCGCCACCTGGGCGCAGGAGCGGCCGGCCGAGTTCCAGCTGATGCTCAACGAGGGCAGTGCCGCCGGCACCAACGGCTACCGCCGCGTGATCATCGGACCCGATCACCCGTACGTGGCCGGCGGTCTGCCGATGGACGCCCCCGGTGTCGGTCTCGGTCAGAACGACGGTTTCGTGTACCAGGCCCGCGCGTTCCTTGAGGAGGTCGCCGGTCTCGACGAGGCGGACTCCCTGCCCCGTTGCGCCTCGTTCTCCGAGGGCGTCCACAACATGGAGGTCCTGGCCGCCGTGGCCGAGTCCGCGGCCCACCGCGGCGCCGCCGTCACCGTCCCCACCTCGCGCCACGCGTCTCCGACGACGCAGCCCGCCACCCAGCTCGAGGAGATCCCCGCATGAAGTTCGGTCTCTACAACGCGATCCTGCACGACCGTTCGCTGCCCGAGGCCCTGGAGGTCATCGCCGGCGTCGGTCTGAGCGGCATCGAGCTCAACTCCGGCGGCTTCCTTCCGGCCGTCCACATCCCCACCTTCGACGACATCCTCACCTCCGACACCGCCCGGGACGACTTCCTGGGGCTGTTCGAGGGGACCGGGGTGGAGATCGCCGGGCTCAACTGCAACGGCAACCCGCTGCACCCCGACCGGGTCATCGGTGAGAAGCACGCCGTCGACATCCGGCGCAGCATCCGGCTGGCGAACCGGCTCGGCCAGACCCGGGTGGTGACCATGTCGGGGCTGCCCGGCGGCGAGCCCGGCGCGACCCGGCCCAACTGGATCGTCAACGCCTGGAACTCCGCCGCCCTGGACGTGCTCGAGCACCAGTGGCAGGTCGCCGAGGACTTCTGGCGCGAAGTCGACCGGGAGGCCGCCGATCTGGGGGTGAAGGTGGCCCTCGAGCTGCACCCCCAGAACCTGGTGTTCAACCCGGCCGGGATCCGCGAGCTGGTGGAGCGGACCGGTGCCACCCACGTCGGCGTCGAGCTGGACGCCTCGCACCTGTTCTGGCAGTGGATGGATCCGGTGGCCGTCGTCCAGGACCTCGGGCCGCTGACGTTCCACGCCGCCGCCAAGGACGTGAAGATCAACCCGGCCGCGGCCGTGTACGGCGTGCTGGACAACCGCTTCCGGAAGCTGTCACCCGACGAGCCGCGCACCAACCTCGGCGGCGACGAGTGGGCCAACGAGTGGCCGAAGGACGCCGCCTGGGACTTCGTGGCCCTCGGTCGCGGTCACGACGCGGTCTACTGGTCGACGTGGCTGTCGGCGCTGCACGCCGTCGATGCGGACATGTGGGTCAACATCGAGCACGAGGACGTCTCGCTGGGCCGGATCGAGGGCATCGAGGTCGCGGCCGGCGTCCTGCTGGACGCCGCTCGTCGAGCGGGCATCGCCGCCTGAGTCTCGTTTCGGACCGCTCGACCCGGGTACCCATCGGTGTCCGTCGTCGCCCGGCCGAGGAGGAAGCGTGGCACTCGACCCCCGCACCATCGAAGGCTTCCGCTCCGGCGACGAAGCCGCCTTCGAGGCGATCTTCCGGGAGTACGCCGGTCTGGTCTACTCGGTGGCCCGCCGCACGATCGGCGACGCCACCGAGGCCGAGGACGTGCTGCAGCAGGTCTTCGCGGCCGCCTGGCAGGGTCGCGGTCGCTTCCAGCCCGATCGCGCCACCCTCTCGTCCTGGCTGATGGGGATCGCCCGCCACAAGATCGTCGACGCGCTCGAGCGTCGGACGCGTCGACGCCTGGTCGACGTCCAGCTCCGGCAGGAGCTGGTCGGCGCGGGAGAGCTCTCGGTGGACGGGGAGCCCGAGAGGGTCATCGGCCGGCTCAGCATCGACCAGAGGCTCGGGCAGCTTCCGGAAGCGCCGCGGGAGGTCCTCCAGTTGGCGATCGTCGACGACCTCACCCACACCCAGATCGCCGAACGACTGCAGATGCCGCTCGGCACGGTCAAGAGCCACATCCGCCGGAGTCTGCGGAAGCTGCAGCCGGCCGCCTGACTGCCGGTCAGTGCCCGCTGGCGGACCAGCCCTCACCGCACGGTCCACCCTCCGGGGACGCCTGGATGGTGATCTCCCGGCCGTCCGGAGCGATCAGCGGTTGGAAGAAGGTGGACACCTCGACGCTGGTCTCGGGGATGTAGTGGAAGATCAGCGACCGACGGAACCGGTCGGTGGTGCTGTTCGGCCGGGACCCGTGCACCACGCTGCCGTGGAAGAAGAGCACGTCACCGGCCTTCATCTCGGTCTGCACCACCTCGACGCCCTCGGGCACGTGGACGGTGATGGTGGTGAACGAGACCTCCGGATCGGCCTCCTCCGGGCACATCACGTGGATGGTGTGCGACCCCGGCACCACGGCCAGGCCGCCGTTGTCGGCGTCGCAGTCGTCCACCGCGATCCAGGCGGCGATGCAGGTCTCCGGGTGCGACTGCAGGTAGAGGTTGTCCTGGTGGAGGGCCTGCCCGCGTGCGGTCGGGGGCTTGAAGTAGAACATCGACTGGGCGGCCAGCGCCGGGCCGATGAGCTCGGTGACCACGCCCAGGATCCGGTCGTCGAGCATCAGCTCGAGGGCGATCTCGCCGACCTCGGAGTCGGGGCGACGGTGGGGGTGCACGATCCGAGGATAGCGGGACAGGATGTCGTCGGCCGGCAGCCCGTCGTCGAAACCCAGCGAGCGGTCCGTCTCGATCTGTCGCGTGTAGACGTCGCGGACCCGCGCCACCTCCGCCGGGGTCAGCAGCTGGCGCATCAGCACGACCCCGGTCTCGGCATAGCGCTGGGCGATGTCGGGGCGTTCGGTCACGAGTTGGCTCATGCAGGAGATTCTTCGCCGCCAGTCACCGCCGGGCCATGGCGCAGGCGGTTGAGAACATGGAAGATCCTGCTGTGGCACGTGAGCAGCAACCACCCCCCGCGGTCGACCAGGTGCTCGCCGGAGCGTTCACCGCCGACGACCGCTACGACGTCTGGCGTCCGGCCGGGACCGAGGACTGGCTGCTGCTGAACACCGTGGCCGGGGCGGGGAGGATCGGCGTGGCCGGTCACCCCGACCTGGTCACCGTCCCCGGCGACGTGCTGGTCATCCGGCCCGGTGTGCCGCACGACTACGGCACCGGACCGGCGGTGGCGGGTGCCGACCGGCTCTGGTCGCTCCAGTTCGCCCACGTCCACCCGCGACCGGAGTGGTTGACCTGGCTGGACTGGCCGCAGCCGGTGCCCGGGCTGCTGCGGGTGCGCACCGCCGGTGACGCCCGGCGTCGGATCCGGGAGGCGCTGTCGGCCGCCGACTCCTACGGGCGCAGCGACCTGCGGCAGGCGACGATGTTCGCGGTGAACGCCGTGGAGGCGGCTCTGCTGTGGTGCACCACGTCCGACCCCGGGGCCGGGGGGCTCGACCCCCGGGTGCTCGACGCGATGGAGGTGATGGCGGCCTCGTTGGCCGAGCCGATCACCGTGGCTGGGCTGGCCCGCCGTGCCGGGCTGTCACCCTCGCGCTTCGGGCACCTGTTCGCCGAGCAGGTCGGCTTCTCCCCGATGCGCTACCGGGAACGGCAGCGGATGCGGTTGGCCGAGCAGCTGCTCGACCTGACTCCCCGTACGGTCGCCGAGATCGCTCGGACAGTCGGTTTCGCAGACCCGCTCTACTTCTCGTCCCGCTTCCGCGCGTACGCGGGGATGCCGCCCACGGCCTATCGGCAGCGGCGCGCCTGAGCTCGCGTCACAGGCGCGGCGGGACTCCGGCGCGGGTGGTGGCGGCGAGGACGATCTCGTCCCGCCTGGTCGCCGCCGAGGCCGCGGCGAGAGCGCGCCGGGTCCGGTGGCGGGGGGAGTGGGACGAGCGGAGCTTCGAGAAGAAGGACATGAGGTGCTTCCTTGCGGGCGGTGCGGAGCTCCTTCCACGGCGAAGGCTCTGTTCGGTCGAACACGGCAACCTCCTCGTCGGTCCACCTATTCCGCGGGAAGCCCTCGACCGTGGCCGGCGTGCTGCTCAGCCCGCTCCCGGTCGGTGGTCCCGGCTGGTGAAGGGTGAGCCGGCGCGGACCTGCCGGCGACCGTCGACGGTGATGTCGAGCAGCTCGTTGTAGAAGGCGACCCGGCCGGCGATCGCGGCCACCGCGGGGTACGGCTCGGTGTAGGACCAGGCGATGTCGGGTAGGTCCGGCCGGTCGCGCACGCTCCAGTAGCGGTCGGCCCGGCCCTTGTACGGGCAGTGGCTCCGGGCGGCGCTGGGCACCAGCCGGTCGAGATCGAGATCGGACTCGGGTAGGTAGAAGCGGGTGGGCAGCGTCGTCTCGAACAACAGCACCGGTGAGCGGCTGTCGGCCAGGGTGGTGCCGTCGGCGGAGACGACGACGTGCCGGCTGCTGGCCAGGGTCTCGACCCGTTTGTAGGGGTCTCGCGGATGGCTCGCGACCGGTTCGTCCTCCTCCCACCAGTCGATCGTCCCGGGACGCCAGGTGAGCACGATCCGGTCGCGCAGCGCTCGGTCGTCGCGGCGCCACGCGGCCCGCGGCAGACGACTGTCGCCGAGCACCAGGTCGTAGGTCTCGCTGACCGGCCCGTGCGGCTCGTGGAAGTCGAAGCCGGTGGGCGGCGGCGAGGTGGTCGGCACCAGCAGGTCCATCCGCACGTCGGTGGTGGGGAGGCCATAGCCGGGCACCGGGAAGTCGGACTCCCAGAACAGCAACGGGCTGCGGGTGTCGGCGACGACGGTGTCCGCCACGAGCCCGCGGACCCACTTGTCGATCGGGTCGGTGCGCATCGTCCGAGAGTCTCACCACCCTCCGCCGGTGTCCACGGACAGCGGACGGTGGACGGCGGACAGCGGACAGCGGACGGCGGACAGCGCGCGGCGGCGCGGTCAGCCGTGCGGGTCGACCAGGACCTTCGGTCCCGGACCCGTACCGCCGAGACCGGCCAGCCGGTGCGGCACCTCGTCCAGCCCGACGGTCTCGGCCACGATCGGGGTCGGGTCGAGCCCACCGGCGTACGCGCGGAGCGTGTCGGCGAGGGCGGGGGAGGCCGACAGGATGCCGACGGCGGTGACGTCGGCGAGCACGAGGTCGCGGGTGTCCAGCAGGCTCGGCGTGCCGGCCAGCCCGATCAGGACCAACCGACCGCCGGGGCGGACCAGGGTCAGCGCGGACCCGGGGGCGGTCGGGTCGGACGTGGCGTCCAGGACGGCGTCGTAGGACGCCGGTGCGGTGGTGTCGGTCGGCCGGTCGGCTCGCGCGGTGGCGGCGGCACCGAGGCGCGCGGCCAGGGCGAGGCGCTCGGGCCGCAGTCCGCTCACCGTGACCTCGGCCCCCGCGTCGACGGCGAACAGCGCGGCCAGCAGACCGATGGTGCCGTCGCCCATGATCAACAGCCGGGAGCCGTGGTCGGCTCCGGCGGCCCGGACCGCCCGCAGCGCGTTGGCACCCGGTTCCACCAACGCCGCCGCGTCGGTGCTCACCGCGTCGGGCACGTAGTGCGCGAACCTGGTCGGGACCAGTGCGTACTCGGCGAGCATCCCCGGCCAGCCGTCGGTGATGCCGACCTCCCGGCGGTCGGGGCACAGGTGGTGACGCCCGCCTCGGCACGCGGCACACCGACCGCAGCCCAGCATCGTGTCGCCGATCACCCGGCGGCCGACCCAGAGCCCCTCCGACTCGGAGCCGACCTCGACCACCGTGCCGGTCCACTCGTGCCCGGGTCGCAGCGGGTGGTGGGTCCGGCCCCGGGCGTAGTAGGCCATCTCACCGGTGAACAGCTCGACGTCGGTGCCGCAGATGCCGGCCCGGTCGACCCGCACCAGCAGCTCCCCCGCTCCCGGGGTGGGCACCGGGACGTCGTCGACGCGGGCGTCGCGGGGTCCGTGGACGACGAGGGCGCGCATGGTCACTCCCGCATGATCTCGCGCCGGGCTCGACGATCGGTCAGACGGTTGTCGGTCCCGGTCCCTAAAGTGACCGGATGACGATCAGCGCGTCACCCCATCCGGCCGACAGCCACGCCGCCATCCGGGTCCGCGGTGCCCGGGAGAACAACCTGCGCTCGGTGGACGTCGACATCCCCAAGCGCCGGCTGACCGTGTTCACCGGCGTGTCGGGCTCGGGCAAGAGCTCGCTGGTCTTCGGCACGATCGCCGCCGAGTCGCAGCGGTTGATCAACGAGACCTACAGCGCCTTCGTCCAGGGCTTCATGCCCAGCCTGGGCCGCCCCGACGTCGACGTGCTGGAGGGGGTCAGCGCAGCGATCATCGTCGACCAGGAGCGGATGGGCGCCAACTCCCGCTCGACAGTGGGCACGGCCACCGACGCGCACGCGCTGCTGCGGATCGTGTTCAGCCGGTTGGGCGAGCCGTCGGGGGGACCCGCGTTCCACTACAGCTTCAACACCGCGGCCGGAGCCTGCGCGACCTGCGAGGGCCGCGGCTCGGTCACCGACATCGACCTGGACGAGCTGGTCGACCCGGACAAGTCGCTGAACGGCGGGGCCATCACCGTCCCCGGCTACACCCCGGACGGCTGGCTGGTCCGGGTGTTCAGCGAGTCCGGTCTGCTCGACGGTGACAAGCTCATCCGCGACTACAGCGAGCAGGAACGCGAGAGCTTCCTCTACTCCGAGCCGATCAAGGTCAAGATCGCCACCATCAACATGACGTACGAGGGTCTGGTGCCGCGGGTGCGGAAGTCCTTCCTGGCCAAGGACAAGGAGAGCCTGCAGCCCCACCTCCGCGCCTTCGTGGACCGCGCCGTGACCTTCACCGACTGCCCCGACTGCGACGGTGCCCGGCTGAACCGGGCGGCGTTGGCGTCCCGGATCGCCGGACTGAACATCGCCGACGCGGCCCGGATGCAGATCAGCGACCTGGCCGGCTGGGTCCGGACCACGCTCGACCAGCCGTCCGTGGCCCCGCTGGTCCAGACCCTCCAGCAGACGCTGGACTCGTTCGTCGAGATCGGTCTCGGCTACCTGAGCCTGGACCGTCCCTCGGGCACCCTGTCCGGCGGCGAAGCCCAGCGGACCAAGATGATCAGGCACCTCGGCTCTAGCCTGACCGACGTCAGCTACGTGTTCGACGAGCCCACGATCGGTCTGCACCCGCACGACATCCAGCGGATGAACGGGCTGCTGGTGCGGCTGCGGGACAAGGGGAACACGGTGCTCGTGGTCGAGCACAAGCCCGAGACCATCGCGATCGCGGACCACGTGGTCGACCTGGGCCCCCGGGCCGGGGTCGACGGTGGGCAGATCTGCTACACCGGCACCGTCGAGGGTCTACGGGCCAGCGGGACGTTGACCGGTCGACACCTCGACGACCGGGCCCGGCTCAAGTCCGCGGTCCGCACCCCGACCGGCAGCCTGCCCATCCGCGGCGCACGACGGCACAACCTACGAGACGTCGACGTCGACGTCCCCCTCGGGGTGTTGACGGTGGTCACCGGCGTGGCCGGCTCGGGCAAGAGCTCCTTGATCCACTCCTCGATGCCGCGGGACGCCGGGGTGGTCTCGGTCGACCAGTCCGCGATCAGGGGGTCCCGGCGCAGCAACCCCGCCACCTACACGGGGCTGCTGGACAGCGTCCGCTCCTCGTTCGCCAAGGCCAACAAGGTGAAGCCGGGACTGTTCAGCGCCAACTCCGAGGGTGCCTGCCCGCACTGCAACGGTCTCGGCGTGGTCTACACCGACCTGGCCATGATGGCCGGCGTGGCCACCACCTGCGAGGAGTGCAACGGTCGCCGCTTCACCGACGCGGTGCTGCAGTACACGCTGGACGGACGGACCATCGCCGACGTGTTCGCGATGTCGGTCGACGACGCGCACGCGTTCTTCACCAAGGGCCCGGCCCACGCCATCCTGACCCGGATGCGGGAGGTGGGACTCGGCTACCTGGGCATCGGCCAGCCGCTGACCACGTTGTCCGGCGGCGAGCGGCAGCGGTTGAAGCTGGCCATCCACATGGCCGACAAGGGCGGTGTCTACGTGCTCGACGAACCGACCACGGGGCTGCACCTGGCCGATGTGCAGCAGCTGCTCGGTCTGCTCGACGGCCTGGTGGACTCCGGCAAGACGGTGATCGTGATCGAGCACCACCAGGCGGTGATGGCGCACGCGGACTGGATCATCGACCTCGGGCCGGGCGCCGGACACGACGGCGGCCGGATCGTCTTCGAGGGCACTCCCACCGACCTGGTGGCGGACGGCTCGACCCTCACCGGGCAGCACCTGGCGGCGTACGTGGGCTAGCGGTCCGGCGGACGGATCGGCCGTCAGCGCTCGGCGCGCTCGATCAGGTGGTCCAGGGGCAGCCAGAACAGGAACTGGCGACCGTACTCGGTCACGGTGACGTACCGGCGGCGCCGGTGGTCGACGTACACCGACTCTAGGTTCTCCTTCGGCATCGAGAACCGAGCCAGGGATCGGCCCCGCTTGGTGACGACCAGGTTGTCGCCGTGGCGCCGGCCGTCGATCTTCAGCGACGAGGAGTTGACCAGACCGTACGGTCCGAAGGAGCCGATGCCCTGGAAGTTGCTGCCCGTCACGATCCGGGAGCGGCTGCTGCGGATCCCGGCCGGGCTGGGCCCGTACCGGCCGACGAGGCTCAGGGGCCGATCGGCGGCTGCGGCCCCGGTCCGGAGTCGACCCGCGCGGTCCAGCTGGAAGGTCTGCGCCCACGAGGTCTGCGTCTGGGTGAAGTTGATCGCGGTGAGCGTCCTCGGACTGGTGGTCGGATCCACGCTGATGCTGGAGAACCCGCCGGTTCCCCGGGCCCTCCAGTGGGCGACCGCCGGCAGCACGAAGTGACCATCGATCTCCATCAGGTCGTCGGCGTTGTACATCCACAGGTGCCGGAGGCTCGAGGAGTAGAGGTACTGACCGACCCAGACGACACCGCTGCCGTGGGAGTCGAGCGCCGAGAACCCGTCGGTGCCGGCCAGCCGCACCAGCTCCACCTGGTTGTAGACCCGTCGGTCGAGGTCGATGACGGTCAGCCTGGTGGCGTCGGTGAAGCCAGGCCGGTGCGGGTAGAGCAGACCGTTCTCCTGCTTCCGGGAGTACGAGCTGATCGCGATGATGTTGCGGTCGGCGGCGGGACGCCCACCGATCCGGTAGTCCTGGGTCGTGGACGTGCCCCCGAGCCCTTGCGGGTGGAAACCGTTGCCCGTGAGCTGGTCCAGGCAGAAGAAGGTGGACTTCCCCCAGTCGAGCGCCCGGTCGCGGCTGGTGGCCTTCCAGTCGGCCCGACATCTGGCCGTCACGGCAGGCAGCGGCCGGCCACGGGTCAGCAGCTCATCCCAGCCGACGTAGCGGCCGGCATACCGCGCCCGGTAGCGGTCGTCGACGTGGACGGTCCCGGCGGGCGGACCCGACCGCGGTCCCGTGGTGGGCGGGGCAGCCGTCGGGGTCGGGGTCGGGGGCGGCGTGCCGGGCTGCGAGGTCCTCGGAGCCTCGGCGCCCCGGACCGCCGGGGACCGGTCGACGACCACCAGGCCGACGACGAGGCTCACGGCCACGACCGCGGCCACGGCGACCGCGACGAGCCAGCGTCTGGTCACGCGATCCACCCCTCGTGGCTGTCGGACACCGACGGCGGCCGGGAAGCCAGTATGACCGGGCCGCGGGGCACGGGCCGGTCATCGGGGCGCTGCCGGCGGCCAAGTCGCGCCGGCCGGGACGGCGGCAGGGGGCACCTCGCCGTCCTCGGCGTCCCCACCGCAACAGCCGGGTCGGCAGCCCGACCAGCGATCAGCGACGGGTCCAGGCCGGTCCGCCGTCCACTTCGGGGTGATGCACGACGAGCTTCTGGTCGGTGCCGTCGGCGTTCATCACGAACATGTCCGGTTCGCCGAGGCGGGCACTGCGGAAGACGATGCGGCGTCCGTCGGGTGACCAGCTCGGATCCTGGTCCGGGCCTCTCGCGCTGGTCAACCGACGGAGCCCCGTGCCGTCCGAGCGCACCACCCAGACGTTGAACCCGTCTCGGTCCTGGCGACGGAAGGCCAACGTCGTCCCGTCGGGGGACCAGGCCGGATCAGCGTCCTGCCCGGGCTCTCCGGGGAGGATCTCCACCGGCGGGGCTCCGCCGTCGACCGGCACCGACATCAGGGTCCCGCCGTCCACGCCCGTGCGCTCGCTGGCCCAGTAGGTGACGCGCCTGCCATCGGGCGTGAAGCCGGGGTCACTCAGGATCGGCGCCTCCGCGATCGTCCGGTGGCTGGTCCCGTCGATCGACAGCACGACCAGCTGGTCGGGTTTCCCCTGGGTGCGCGAGCGGCTGGCGAGCTTCGTGCCGTCGCGGCTCCAGCCCGGCCGCCCGAGGTCGAGCTTGGCCGCCGTGCCCTCGGTGAACAACCGCCGGTCGCCGGTTCCGTCGACCGCCATGACCCGGAGTCCGTCCACGTCGGGCGTCGGTCCGGCTCCGGGGATCTCGCTCTCACTCTCGGCGGCAGCCTCGTGCAGGTAGATGAACGTGCGGCGGTCGGTGGAGAGCACAGACCTCGTGTCCGATCCTGCGCCGAGAGTGAGGCGCTTGGTGTCCACGCCCCCGATGGTCATCCGCCAGATGTCCCAGTCCACCTTTCCCTTGCGGGTCAGCAGCAGCTCGTCGGCCGGCAGGGCCACCGCCGCCCGCGGCAGGTCCGCGGCCCGCGACTCGGGTCGGGTGGACGTCACCGTCGGCGTGGGGGTGGGCTTCGGCGTGGCTGTCGGGGTCGGTCGGTTCGGGTTCGCCGAGACGGCGCTCCCGTCCCGAGTCGGTGACGCGCCGACGGAGTCGTCGAGCGTCCCGCGTGCCTGGATGACGAGGGTCGCGATCACCACGGCGGCGAGGGCGGACGCCACCCCGGCGGCGAGGGGCCAGCGCGCTCTCGAGCCGGGTGCACGCACGGATGCCGCAGCCGGGGTGGACGGTGCGACGACCGACTCGTGGAGCTCGGCGCGCGGCGCGGCGAGACGCACGGCTCCGAGCGCGACGTCGTGCTTCGGGTGCGTGTCGAGGGCGGGCTGGAGACCGAACGCACGCTGCAGCATCTCGCCGACAAGGGGGATGCGGGAGCTACCACCGATGAGCACGATGGCGGTCAGATCGGCCGGGCCCAGAGAGGCCGAGCGCAGCGCACGTCGCATCGCGGCGACCGTCACCTCCAGCGGCGGTCGGATCAGCGTCTCGAACTCACTGCGCGTCACCCGAACTGTCGTGGTCAGCCCGGGGAGGGACACCGGCACGATCGCCGCCATGTCGGTGGACAGTGCCTCCTTGGCCTCGACGCACTCCCGTCGCAGCCGGGTCAGACCGATGGTCACAGCGGGGTCGTCCGGGTTCAGATCGCCGGTGCGATCGGCCAGAGCGGCCATCACCTCACCGAAGAGCGCGTGGTCCAGGTCGGTGCCACCGAGGCGCTCAGCACCTTCCGGCTGACCGAGGACAGCGAAGCCGTCCTCGGTCTTCTCCACGACGCAGACGTCGAACGTCCCACCGCCGAGGTCGTAGACGGCCAGCTTGTCGCCCACCTCGACCCGGGCGCGAGAGGCGTACTGGGCGGCGGCCGCGACGGGTTCGGGTACCAGCCGGGCCCGGACGTCGGCCAGGGTCATCACCTGGGCGAAGACCTCCATCTTGAACGGTCCCCAGTTGGCCGGGTGCGTGACCACGACCTCGGCCGGCGCCTCGCCCATGCGCTCGGTGGCGCGCTCGACCACCCACTCCAGCAGGCGGGCGGTCAGGATCTCGGCGGAGAACGGCGAACCGCCCACCAGCAGGGGGACGTGATCACCGAGGCGCCGCTTGAACTCGCGGACCACGTGATCGGGCTCGACGGAGCCGCGTCTCTCCGCCGGCTCGCCCACCACGAGCTCCCCGTCATCGAGGAAGAGGACCGACGGGATCTGCAGCGCTCGATTGCCCAGCCCCACCATCGTCGGCCCGGAGCCGTCGTCGACCGCCGCGGCCGTGAAGGTCGTACCCAGGTCGACACCCAGCGAGTACGGCACGCCTGCACCTCTCCCGTCGACGTCTGCTCCATCCTAGGGAGCGAGGGCGCCGACCAGTCGGTCGGGAGGTCGGTCGGGCAGGGACGCCAGATGGACCGCCCGGTGGGCCCGCGGCGGGATCTTGACCGTCGGTGTGACGCAGGTTACTGTGAGGTAACGACGCGTTGGGAGCGCTCCCACAGATCGGCGGAGCGACGGTCCCGAGGCTCGAAGGTTGACAATCCGCGGCGGTTCTCGCGCGGTACATCGAGCGGCCAGCTTGCCGCCATCTCCATCTCTGTGCAGCCGTCGGCCCGTTCCGACAGGCTCCAGGTCGCACCGTAGCCCCGCGGGGGGACGGCCGCGTGTGATCACTCAGTGTCTCCGTCACCGGGGACGACCTGTCCGGCCACGACGACGTGTGCTGCGCCGGGGTGGTTGCTGCACCTCGTAACCCGACGGAAGGCGTAGAGCCATGTTGCATCCCCGCACGCCCTCGCACGCGCTGGATCCACTGACGACACGGTCACCGTGGTCGACCCACCCGCCCCGCGGGGTCCGCCGGCTCGGCGCCGCCGTGCCGGCCCTGCTGGCCGCGCTGGTCATGATCATCGCCGCCGCCCTGTCCACCGCGACCCCGGCTCGTGCGGCGGTCCCGGACAAGCTGCCCCTCACGATCACCAACGACACCGGACGCTCCGGTTTGTACCTCTACGTGCTCGGCGTCGACCTGAGGACCGACGAGCTCGGCTGGGTGAACGCCGAGGGCGTCTTCACGCCGTGGTCGCTCCCGGGCGGACCGGTGAGGGTGGACGCGCCGGATGCGTCGATCCCGGGTCCGGCCGACGGCGCCTCGATGACCGTGGACGTGCCGCGCAACATCTCCGGTCGGGTCTACTTCTCGTTCGCGTCCAAGCTGGACTTCGGTCTGGTCGACGCGGGCCTGGTCCAGCCCGCCCCGTGGAACCCCACGGACGACAATGCCGCCATCCTCTTCGACTGGTCGGAGTTCACCTTCAACGACTACGGGCTGTGGCTCAACTCGACCCAGGTCGACCAGTTCGCCGTGCCGCACACCGTGAGCGTCACCGGCGACGACGGCAGCAGCTCCACCGCCGGCGCGCTGAAGGACGGCGGCCGGCAGAAGATCATCGACACCGTCGAGCAGACCAGGGGCTTCGAGAAGACGGTGGTGCGTGGTGCCGACGGCCAGGTCCTGCGGGTCCTCTCGCCGGGCAAGGCGAGCGGTGTGGACGCGATGAGCGCGACCTACCTGGATGACTACATCGACGAGGCGTGGGCGGCGTACACCGACAAGAAGCTGACCGTGGTGCCCTTCGCGCACGAGCCGGAGACGACGTTCTTCGGCACCACGACCGGCAACGAGCTGGTCTTCACCAACACCGCCGGCGAGCAGGTGGCCCGCTTCGCCAAGCCGACCACGGCCAACGTGTGGGACTGCGACGGAGCCCTGGCGGCTCCGAACGACCACGTCGTCGGTCCGATCTCGAGGACCCTGTGCGCGGGTCTGCACCGCGGCACCCTGGGGGAGTCGACCCAGGAGCCCGTCGACGACGCGAGCCGGTTCTACCAGCGTGACCTGACCAACCACTACTCGGCGATCGTGCACGCGAACATGGTGGACGGCAGGGCGTACGGGTTCGCGTTCGACGACGTCACCGGCCAGGAGTCCCTGGTGCACAGCGGTGGTCCGGTCAAGGCCTCGATCGCCCTGGGTTCGCTGGACTGACACCCCCACCCAGGGGTCGGCAGCCAGACGTGTGAGGAGACTCACGCAGGGGTGGCGGGAACGGTCCGGGGGCGCAGGGAGTTCAACGTTCGATGCCCTCCTTCAGCCCCGACCGTCCCGCCACCACGTCCTCGGCCCTCCGGCGCCTTCGCGCCGGTGGGTTGTTCCTGGCCGTCAGCGCCCTGTGCGGCCTGCTGATCGCCGTCGTCGCGCTCCCCGCGGTGGGTGCCGCGATCTTCACCGGGAAGGCTGCTGAGGGGACGCTGGACGACCTGCCGGCCGCCTTCGACCAGCCCGCCCAGAGCCAGCGCTCCGAGGTGCTGGACGTGAACGGCGACGTGCTGGCCTACTTCTACGACGAGAACCGCGTCTACGTCCCGCTCACCGAGATCGCCCCGGCGATGAAGCAGGCGATCATCTCCATCGAGGACCACCGCTTCTACGAGCACGGTCCACTCGACGTGGTCGGCACGATGCGGGCCCTGGTGACCAACGTGGTCGCGGGCGGGGTGACCCAGGGCGGGTCCACCCTCACCCAGCAGTACGTGAAGATGGTGCAGATCGAGGAAGCCAAGAAGGCCGGTGACGAGGCGGGCGTCAAGGCGGCGCAGGACGACAGCTACGGGCGCAAGATCCGCGAGCTGCGCTACGCCATCTCCGTCGAGAAGACGCTGAGCAAGGACGAGATCCTCGAGCGCTACCTGAACATCGCCTACTTCGGCGACGGCGTGTACGGCGTCGAAGTGGCGGCCGAGCACTACTTCGGCACGACCGCGGCGAAGCTCACGCTGCCGCAGGCGGCCATGCTTGCCGGCCTGGTCCAGAACCCGACGGCGAACAACCCGGTCCAGAACCCCACCGCGTCTCTGCAGCGGCGCAACGTCGTGATCAACCGGATGGCGTCGCTGGACGTGATCACCGACGCCGAGGCGGCCAAGGCGGTCAAGACCAAGTTCCGCAAGAACAAGGTCACGACCACGATCAACGGCTGCCAGGGCACCGACTACCCGTTCCTGTGCGACTACGTCTACCGCTCCCTGGAGCAGACGCCGAGTCTCGGCGACACGGTGGAGACCCGCCAGCAGACGATCAAGCGCGGTGGCTTGGTGATCAAGACCAAGATCGACCCCGACACCCAGGACCAGACCCAGAAGGCCGTCAGCAGGGTCGTCGGACCGACCGACCCGGTGATCTCGGCGATGGACATGATCGAGCCGGGCACCGGGCTGATCGTGGCCATGGCGCAGAGCCGGCCGGTGATGGGGGACAGCACCAAGAAGGGCGAGACGTACTGGAACTACTCGGTCGGCCCCGAGATGGGCGGCGCGCAGGGGTTCCAGGCCGGTTCGACGTTCAAGGCCTTCACCGCCGCAGCGGCGTTGGAGAAGGGCATCCCCCTGTCCCAGCGGTACGACGCGGCGCGGTCGATGGACTTCTCGGGGCGGACCTTCGAGACCTGCGACGGTCCCGGCCAGGTCGCCGGCAGCTGGCGGGTCAGCAACTCCACCGGGGTCAACGGCACGATGGACATGTATCGAGCGGCCGAGTTCTCGGTCAACACCTACTTCGTCCAGCTCGCCCTCGACGTCGGCATGTGCGACGTGGTGAAGATGGCCGAGAAGCTCGGGATCGAGTCCAGCACCAAGGACGCCCCGGTCAGCTCCTACGACGACAAGCCGTCGTTCACCCTGGGCACGCTCGAGGTCAGCCCGCTGTCGGTCGCCGAGGCCTACGCGACCTTCGCCTCCGGGGGCATCCACTGCGATCCGATCATCCTGGAGTCGGTCACCGACAGCTCCGGGGCGGCCCGCGAGGTGCCGAGCGCGAACTGCGAGCGGGTGATCAGCGAGGACGTCGCGAACGCGATGAACTCCCTGCTCTCCTCGGTGATGACCGACGGCACCGGCCGGCGGGTGCTGACCGGTGACGGTCGCCCGCAGGCCGGCAAGACGGGCACCATCGACAGCAACGCGGCCGTCTGGTTCGCCGGCTACACCCCGCAGGTGTCGGGCGCCGCGATGATCAGCATCGACAACACCCGGGCGCCGTTCCTCCAGGGCCGGTCCGGCTACCGGGCGAACGGTCTCAAGGGCTACACGGTCCCGTCGACCGGCCTGCTGCTCGAGGGCTCCGGCAGCGGTGACGCCGGTCAGGACATCTGGAAGCCGGCCATGCAGGCGTACCTGGAGGGCAAGGCGATGCAGAGCTTCGACGCCCCGCCCCCCGACCTGGTCAGCAGCCGCGGTTACACCGACTTCCGCAACGGGCTGCCCGGCCGCGGCGGCGGTCCCGGGGAGCCGGCGCCCCAGGGTCCCCGCTGATCGCCTGAACACGACGAAGCCGGCCGGACCCGATCGGGTCCGGCCGGCTTCTCTCGTGCCGGAGGTGCTGCCCAGCGGGTCAGAGGAGCGCGAGGCCCGTGCGACCCACCGCCCACGGCACCTTCTTCATCCGCTTGGTGGCCTTGCCGCGGATGTAGGCGAAGTTCTTCTCGTACGCCGCCGTCACCTTGGGATCGACGATCCGCAGGACCAGGTCGGTGTTGGTCAAGGTGCCCGGCCCGGTGAAGTTCTGCGAGCCGGTCCAGGTGATCTTGACGTCCCTGCCGGCCATCCGGCCGTTGATCGTCATCATCTTGTGGTGCACGTAGCGGCTGGCGAAGCCGTCGTTGTTGCTGTCCCGCCAGGCGTCGTAGACCGGGATCTGGCCCCGCTTGGTCCTGGTCAGCAGGGTCTTGAGCACCGGCTTGGTGATCCGGCCCCGGTTCACCATCACCTGGACGTTGCAGCCCTGGGCCTGCAGCTGGACCAGCCGCTTGGCCACGTCGATCCGGGGGCTCGACCAGCCCCAGTTGGCCACCCGGATGAGCGTCCGGCCGTCAGCGGTGCCGTAGCCCTTGCCGGTCTTGCAGGTCACCTGGTTCAGGGCGTTCATCCAGACGACGTCGTTCGTCTTCTTCGGCGTCTGCGGGTAGAGGAAGATCTTGTACTTCCCGCTGGTGGTGGTGCGGAAGTACTTCCGGTTCGACTTGTCCTTGATCATGTCGAGGAAGTAGCGGTTCAGCGAGTCGTAGATCACCCTGTCGGCGACGATGACGTGGTTGTTGTTCCAGCTCAGCGACGTGTTCCCGGTGTAGGGGTTCGCCGAGCTGATCATCGAGACGTACTTGCGCTGGCCGGCCACCGAGAACAGGTAGTACTTGGCGTGGATGACCGAGGCGGCCTTGGACATGCAGCTGTGGTCGCAGGTGGCGACGAACGAGCGTGACCTCTTGTTCTTGCCGAGCGCCCGCTTCACCTTGCGGATCTGCTTGTTGGTCTCCTCACCGTCGATGACGATCTGCACGCTGACCCCCCGCTTGTCGGCGGCGATCAGGTTGTCGGCGACGCTACGTACGTCGAACAGGTACATCGCCATCCGGATCTGACCGCCGGCGGGCACCGACTTGATGGCCTTGTTGAAGTCGCTGATGATCCGGTAGCGGTCGGCCTTGGACCCCTTCAGGTTGTTGAAGGTCATGTAGTCGCTGGGGGCCCACGTGGCGTTCGGACCGGCGGCCTTCTTCAACGAGGCGGCCGACTTCGTGGCCCGGGCGGCGGCGGTCTTGGCCGACTTGGCCGCAGCCGACGTGCGGGCCGCGGTGCTCCGGGCCGCGGCGGTGGTGCGCGCCGAGACCTGGTAGCGGCTGGTCGCCGCGGTGGCCGCGGCGATGGGCGCACGGCCGGACGCCACGGCGGCGGCGTACGCGGTACCGGTGGCCGCCGCCCGGGTGGCGGCGGTCCTGGCCGCCGCAGCGGTGGCGGTGGCCCGGGCGGTCGCAGCGGCCGCGCGGGCAGCCGCCGCGGCCCGCACCTTCGCTGACTTCTTCCTGGCCTTCTTGACCGCCTTCTGCGCGTCCTTCAGCTCCTTGGCGGCTGCCTTCGCCGCGGCCGTGGCTGCGGTGGACTGCGTTCGCGCCTGCGTCGCGATCGCACCGGTGGCGGCGATCTTCTTCCGGTAGGGCGCCGCCTTCTTGTTCGCCGCGGTCGCCTTCGTCTTCGCCTTGCTGGTCGTCTTGGCGGAGGACTTGTAGCGCGCGCCGGCCGCCTTGGCGGACTTGCTGGCCCTGGCGGACGCGCCGCTGGCGGTCCTGGCCGCCTTGGCCGCCAGGTCGGCGCGCTGCTTGGCGTAGCCGATGTAGGCGAGCCGGGCCGCTGTGGCCGCGTTCGCCTTGGCCACGGCGTTGGCCTGCGCCAGCGCGGCGGCGCGGCCGGCGACGGCGCTGGCCTTCGCGGCTGCCGCGTTCGCCTTGCCGGCGGCCGCGGCGGCCTTGGCCGCTGTCTTGGCGGCCGCCTTGGCGGCGGTGTTCTGCTTCTTGGGCGCCTTGCTCTTGGCGACGGCGGCCGACCGTGCCTTGGCGGCGGCCGCGGCCTTGGCCGCCGCGACCGCGCGGGCCTTGACCACCGCGGCGTTGCGGGCGGCGGCTGCGGCGCGCGCCCGGGCCGGGGCCACGGCGCGCTGAGCAGCTGTAGCCGCCCGAGCTGCGGCGGCGGCCTTCGGACCGGACTCCAGGATGGCCCGGGTCCGGGCCGCTGCCGCTGCCTTGGCCTTCGCCGCCGCCGCTGCCCTGGCTCTGGCGGCGGCGGTCGCCTTGCGCTGAGCGGCCGCTCGGGCGGCCTTCTCCCGCGCGGCCTTCGTCTTCGCGGCCTGGATCTTGGTGGCGTCGCCCTTGGCGGTGTCGGTCTTGGTGGGGGGATCGGGGGCCGCCCAGGCCGGGCCGGCCGCGGCGACACCGGCGGTCAGGGCGAGGGTGAGGCTCACTAACAGGCCGATCAGCCGTTTCCGCATCGTCTCTTTCGCTCCACTCGTAGATCCTTGGGGCGAAACAGGCGTCACACTGATAACACGAGCCCCATCAGTTGCCTAGCCTGCCAGGGGGTTCCCGAGATGTCGGGCACGAAACACCGGCGAGCCGCACGTTTCCCGCGGCCTCGACCCTGTCCACAGGTCTTGTTCCCCCGGCTCGTGTGACGCAGCAGACGCCGCGGTCCGGAATCCTCTCCGGCGCGGCCCGGTTGTGGCCTGCGTGACCACACTCTTCGAGCCGCTGACCCTGCGCGACCTGACCGTCCCGAACCGCATCTGGCTGGCTCCGATGTGTCAGTACGCGGTGGATCGGGAGGACGGCGTGCCGACCGACTGGCACCTCGTGCACCTCGGCGCCCGGGCCCAGGGCGGCTTCGGCCTGCTTCTCACCGAGGCCACCGCCGTCGCCCCCGAGGGTCGGATCAGCCCGCAGGACACGGGTCTGTGGAACGACACCCAGCGCGACGCCTGGGGGAGGATCGTCGACTTCGTGCACAGCCAGGACGCCGCGATCGGTGTCCAGCTGGCCCACGCCGGTCGCAAGGCGTCCACCTACCGGGGCTTCGACGGTGAGCCGCAGGGGAGCGTGCCCCCGGCCGCAGGTGGCTGGAGCACGGTCGGACCCTCACCGGAGTCCTTTCCCAGCTATGCGCCGCCGGCCGAGCTCACGGTGGACGAGATCGCGGAGCTGGTGACGGCCTTCGTGACGGCCACCCGGCGCGCCGACGAGGCCGGCTTCGACGTCGTCGAGATCCACGCCGCGCACGGCTACCTGCTGCACCAGTTCCTCAGCCCGCTGTCGAACCACCGCACCGACGGCTACGGCGGCGACTTCGCCGGTCGCACCCGGTTGCTGCTCGAGGTGGTGGACGCGGTGCGTGCCGCGTGGCCGGTGACGAAGCCTCTGTTCGTCCGGATCTCGGCCACCGACTGGGTCGAGGGCGGCTGGGACGGCGCCCAGTCCGTCCGGCTGTCCGGCCTGCTGGCCGAGCGCGGCGTCGACCTGGTGGACACCTCCACCGGCGGCAACGTGCTGGCCGACATCCCCGTCGGCCCCGGCTACCAGGTCCCGTTCGCCCGGGAGATCCGGGATGCAGCCGGGATCCGTACGGGAGCTGTCGGCCTGATCCTCGAGCCCCAGCAGGCCGAGAAGATCCTGGCCGACGGCGACGCCGACGTGGTGCTCCTCGCCCGGGCGGCGTTGCGCGAGCCGGCGTGGCCCCTGCGAGCCGCCGCCGAGCTCGGGTTGTCCTGGCGCGAAGCGCCCTACCCGCCCGCGTACAGCCGCGGGCGCTGGGACGACGTGCCGGCGCTCTGAGCGGCGCCCGGCGGCGGACGGGACGGGCCTGGCGATCGTCCGGATCGGCTGCTAGCGTGCGCTGAAACGATTCACCGCCCGTTCGAAGGAGAACCGGATAGTGCCGTCCGCACCCCTCGCCACCGTGTCCACCCCGCCCGCTGAAGCCACCCCGCCCGCTGAAGACACCGTCGACTGGACTGCGCGGCTGATCAGTCCCGATGACGACTTCGCCGGTGCTCCGCTGCTGCGGACCGAGTTCACCCTCGAGCCGGGTCACGGGCCGGTGACAGCGGCCGTCCTGCACGCCACCGCGCACGGGGTGTTCGAGGCCCACCTGAACGGTGCACGGGTCGGTGACGACGTCCTCAGCCCCGGCTGGAGCAGCTACGAGTGGCGGCTCCGCTACCGCAGCTACGACGTGACCGACCTGCTGGCCGTGGGCGAGGACCCGGCCCCGATCGTGCTCGGGCTGGCGCTGGGCAACGGCTGGTACCGGGGTCGACTCGGCTGGAGCGGTGGCCGCGACTACTACGGCGACGAGCTCGGCGCGCTGGCCCAGCTCGAGATCACGTACGCCGACGGGCACGGGCAACGCGTCGTGACCGACACCGACTGGAGGGCGGGACCGTCGGCCGTGACCGCCAACGACCTCTACGACGGCCAGGACGTCGACGCCCGGCTGGCGTCGGACGACTGGCTGCGGCCCGGTTTCGCCGCCGACGGCTGGGTCGGGGTGCACGTCGGCGAGCGGGACCTCACGACGCTGGAGCCCTACTCCTCACCGCCGGTGCGGCGGGTCGGCGAGCGCGTCCCCGAGCGGATCTGGACCTCCCCGAGCGGACGGACCCTGGTCGACTTCGGTCAGAACCTGGTCGGCTGGGTGCGGTTCACCGTTCAGGGACCGGCCGGGTCGGTCATCACCCTGCGTCACGCCGAGGTGCTCGAGCACGAGGAGCTGGGCACCCGTCCGCTGCGGTCGGCCAAGGCCACCGACCGGCTCACCCTGAGTGGGGACGAGGACTTCTTCGAGCCGACGCTGACCTTCCACGGCTTCCGCTACCTGGAGGTCGACGGCTGGCCCGGAGGGCTGACCGCTGACGACCTGACCGCCGTGGTGGTCTCCACCGACCTGGAGCGGATCGGCACCTTCGAGTGCTCCGACGAGCTGCTCAACCGCCTGCACCGCAACGTGGTCTGGGGCGCGCGCGGCAACTTCGTCGACGTGCCGACCGACTGCCCGCAGCGGGACGAGCGCCTCGGCTGGACCGGCGACCTGGCGGCGTTCGCGCCGACCGCGGTCTACCTGTTCGATTCCTCCGACTTCCTGCGGGACTGGCTGCGCGATCTCGACGCCGAGCAGCGGCACGCCGACGGCATGGTGCCGTTCGTCGTCCCGGACGTGCTGAAGTACCTCGAGCACCCGCCGGAGTTCCCCGCCCCGGACAGCACGGCGGTCTGGAGCGATGCGGCGGTGTGGGTGACCTGGGCGGTCTACCAGGCCTACGGCGACGTCTCCGTGCTGTCCGACGCGTACGGGGCCATGGCCGCTCACGTCCGCCGGGTGGCCTCGAAGGTGTCACCGACCGGTCTGTGGGACACCGGCTTCCAGTTCGGCGACTGGCTCGATCCGACGGCTCCGCCGGAGGATGCGGCCCGGGCCAAGGCCGACCCGGGGGTGGTGGCCACCGCCTGCCTGGTCCGCAGCGCCGACCTGGTGGCCGAGTCCGCCCGGTTGCTGGGCCGTGACGAGGACGCGACGTTCTTCGCCGACCTGGCGGCCCGCACCCGCGCCGCGTTCGTCGAGCACTATGTGCTCGACGACGGAACGCTGCGCTCCGACGCCGTCACCGTCTACGCGCTGGCGATCGTCTTCGGCGTGCTGGACGAGGCGCAGACGGCCCGAGCCGGCGACCGGTTGGCGGCGTTGGTCGCCGAGGGCGGTCACCACATCCAGACCGGCTTCGCCGGCACCCCGTTCGTGACCGACGCCCTCACGCTCACCGGCCACCTCGACGACGCCTACCGGTTGCTGCTGCAGACGGAGTGCCCGTCGTGGCTCTACCCGGTGACCATGGACGCGACGACCATCTGGGAGCGCTGGGACTCGATGCTGCCCGACGGCACCATCAACCCCGGCGAGATGACCAGCTTCAACCACTACGCCCTGGGTGCGGTGGCCGACTGGATGCACCGCACGATCGGCGGCATCGCCCCCGCCGAGCCCGGCTACCGCCGGGTCCGGGTCGCACCTCGGCCCGGCGGCGGCATCGTCTGGGCCCGCTCGTCGCTGCAGACACCGTACGGCGAGGTGGCGGTGTCCTGGACCGACGGCCCGGACGGGCTCACGCTCGACATCGAGGTGCCGGACGGGGTGACCGCGGACGTCGAGCTGCCGGGCGGACCCGTGGCGGAGCTGTCGGCTGGGGCGCATCATCTCGAGCCCGTCCCGGCTGGGTAGGTTGCGACCATGAGTGTTGACCAGGTCCCCGACCAGATGCGCGCCAGCGTGCTCACCGGTGTGAAGGAGCTGGCCGTCGAGCTGGTGCCGACGCCACCGGTGGCCGACGACGAGGTGCTGGTCGAGGTGGCGGCGGTCGGGGTCTGCGGCTCCGACACCCACTACTTCCGCCACGGCCGGATCGGTGACTTCGTGGTCACCGGCCCGCTCATCCTCGGCCACGAGCTGTCCGGCCGGATCGTCGCGGTGGGTGCTGACGTGCCCGACGCCCGGATCGGCGAGCGGGTGGCCGTCGAGCCGCAGAAGAACTGCCGGCGGTGTCGGGAGTGCCGGGCCGGGCACTACAACCTGTGCCCGAACATGGAGTTCTTCGCGACCCCGCCGATCGACGGCGCGTTCGCGCAGTACTGCGTGATCCGCACCGAGTTCGCCCACGCCCTGCCGGACTCGATCTCCGACGAGGCGGCCGCCCTGCTGGAGCCCCTGTCGGTGGCCATCACCACGATGCGCAAGGCCGGGGTGACGCCGGGATCGTCGATCCTGATCGCCGGTGCCGGCCCGATCGGCATCATCTGCGCCCAGACGGCGCGGGCGTTCGGGGCGGCGGAGATCATCGTCACCGACCTGGTGCCGGAGCGTCGTGAGCGGGCGTTGTCGTTCGGGGCCACGAAGGTCATCGACCCGGCGGCGGTCGACATCGCCGCCGCGGGGCTGGACGTGCACGCGTTCGTCGACGCCAGCGGCTCGGCCCGGGCCGTCTTCGACGGCATCCGGGCGGTGCGGCCCGCCGGGACCGCCGTGCTGGTGGGACTGGGCAACCCGGAGATGACCCTGCCGATCGAGCACATCCAGAACCTGGAGATCACCGTCACCGGGATCTTCCGCTACACCGACACCTGGCCGGCGGCGATCCACCTGGTGGCCAGTGGTCAGGTCGATCTGGACGCGCTGGTCACCGGCCGGTTCGACCTGGAGCACGCCGCCGAGGCGCTGGAGGCCGACCTGGACCCGGCCAGTCTCAAGGCGGTCGTCTACCCGCGCTGACCCTGCTCGCGGCCGGGCCCCGTTCCCCCCGAGCGAGAAGGTGGGTCAGAGCGCGATGCCGAACCACATCAGGGCGAACTCGCGGTAGAACCGCAGGGCGATCGCGGTGATGACGACCAGGTACCAGATCGCGATGACGGCGATCTTCCAGTCCCCGATCAGACGTCCGACCCGCCGGGCACCGTCGCCGAAGGCGCCCGCGCTCAGGGTCCGGGCAGTGGTGACCACCACGATCGGGATCGTCACGGCCCAGACGCACATGCACCAGATGCAGAGGGCGCCGATCACGTACAGGCTCTGGGTCTGCAACCAGGTGAGGAACACCGCGGCGGCCAGGCAGCCGAGCTCGAAGCAGACCAGGTACCAGCGGGCCAGGCGCGCCCCGGCCAGCAGCACCATCCCGGTGGTGCCCGCGATCGCGAACCCGGCGATTCCCAGCAGGGGATTGGGGAAGCCGAACAGCGCTCCGGCCGCCGACGACATCACGGGTCCGCAGGTGACGAACGGGCTGATGTCGCACACCAGGGCGACCTGCGGGTCGGTGAGCAGCTTGAACCGGTCGATGGTCAAGATCATCGCGGCCACGAACCCGACGATCGAGCCCACCACCAGCAGCAGACCCCAGCCGCGGTGGCCGTCGATGCCGCCGTCGATCGGCTCCGCTGCGGCGACGTCAGCGTCCGGGGCGGCGACGTCAGCGTCTGGGGCGGCGACGTCAGCTTCTGGGGCGACCTCAGCTGGCACTGGCGAGCTCGTCGATCTTGGCGCCAAGGGCGGCGCCGCTGACCGTCTCCGCCTGCTGACCGTTGAAGAACAGCGTCGGGGTGCCGGTGACGCCTGCCTCGCTGGCCGCCGAGGTGTTGTCGGAGATCCAGGACGTGTAGCGCTGGTCGGAGATGCACGACTGCGCGTCGCTGTTCATGATGCCCTGCTGGGTGGCGAAGTCGGCCAGCTGGGGACCCTTCCAGCCGTCGTTCTCGGCGCTGTGGTTCGCGTAGAGCGCGGCGTTGAAGGCCCACCACGACTCGGGTGCGTAGGTCGCGACGCAGGCGGCCGCACTCCCGGCCTGGGTCCCGTACGCGGTGACGATCTGGATGTTGTGGTAGTTGACCTTGAGCGCCCCGGAGGCCACCTTCTGGGTGATCACGTCAAAGCTGTCGGCCTCGAACTCCTGGCAGTGCGGGCAGGAGTAGTCGACCCACAGGTCCATCGTCACCTTGGCGTCGGCCTTGCCGACCTGCACCGCGGAACCGTCGACGGCGAACGGGACGGAGGTGCCGCCCACGGTGACGTCGGCGGAGGCGGTGGGAACGCGCTCACTGCGGCCGGCGCGCCCGAGGAGCACCGCTGAGGCGACGATGCCGATGGCCAGCAGCGCGACCACGCCGACCACGATCGCCTGGGTGGTCCGGCGTCGGCGCTGCAGCCTGGCCGCCTCCAGCCGGGCGCGTTCCCGCGCCTGCCGGCGGTTGTCGCCCTTGTCGTTCCCGGAGTTGTTCGCTGGGTGCTTGGGCACCGTCGGGACCCTCTCTGTTCGCCTACGTCTCGGCCGCGAGTCTACGGACGAAGGACAACCGCGCCGACTCGATCGGACCCGCGCGGGAGAACTCACAGGCAAGGCACAGGGCCATCCGGGTCAGGGCCATCCGGGTCAGGGGCGTTCGGGACAGGGGCATTCGGATCAGGGGCGGCGGTACTCGGTGATCATGTGCCCGGAGTCGAAGGACCTCGCAGCGACGCGCTCCAGCGCCCGGGGCGCGAAACCGGCGCCGGCGACGACGTGCACCCCGGAACCGGCGAGAACCGGGTAGAGCTTGATCACCAGCTCGTCGATCTCGTCCACCAACGCTCCGGCCAGAGCTGCCCCGCCGGCCAGGTAGAGGTCCAGTCCCGGCTCGGCCTTCAGCTCCCGGACCCGGGCGACCGGGTCGGCGGCGACCACCTCCACCGCCGGGTCGTCGGTGCCGAGGGTGGTGGAGACCACGAGCTGGCGCAGGTGCGCGTACGGGCTGGTGATGCCGAGCGCCAGCGCCGGCTCGTACGTCCCCCGGCCCATGATCACGGTGTCCCAGCGGCGGTTCGGGGCGTCGGCGATCCCGAGGGCGCCGCGCACGTGGGTGGGCATGGTCTCCGGGTACTCCGTCGCCAGGTGCTCCAGGTAGGGCGCCGGGGTCGGGAAGAAGTCGATCTGGTCACCGGGTCCGGCGATGAAGCCGTCGACGGTGACGCCGATCAGGTAGGTCAGTCGGCGCATCCGGTTCTCCTCGACGTGGGGTGGGAGTCGCTGTCAGAAGTCGATCCGCAGGACGACGCGACGCAGGCTCGGGCGGTTGACCTGCACGAGACCGGCCTCGGCGAAGACGTCGACCGTACCGACGTGCAGCTCCTCGCTGATGACCTGGGTGGTGGTGATCGGGTAGGCCTCCAGGGCCGTGGCGCCGCGCTCCCGGGCGAAGTCGACTGCGGCGCGCGCGAGGGCCCTGCTCACGCCGCGCCGGCGGAAGCCGGCTCGCGTGAGCAGACAGGTCACCGCCCAGACGCCAGGGTCGGCGCGGTCCTCGTCGCGTCCCTCCCACGGGACCCGGAACACCCGCACCAGGCCGGCGTAGTGCGGTCGCGGCTCAACAGCACACCAGCCGACGGGCTCGGCGTCGAGGTAGGCCACCAGCCCGCTGGTGCGGGACGAGTCGGGTCGGCCACAGTCGGTCTGCTCCCGCAGGCGCTGGGCCCGGTCCTCCGCCGCCACCGACCCGAACGACTCCTTCGGAGCCAGCTTGTAGCGCTGACACCAGCAGCGGGGAGCAGGCCCCCGGGTGCCGAAGACCTGCCGCAGGTCCGACCAGCTCGCGCGGTTCGCCGGCCGTACGACGACCGGTGTCGGGTTTTCGTCCACGTCCTGATTCTCTCCCGGTCGGCGCCGCCGGGCCAGCGTCAAGATGACGTCAAGACCTGTCAGGAACGCGCCAAGACCGCCGGACGGCTGTCGCCGAACGGCTTGCCTTGGTCAGGTGATGTCCTCCCTCCCTGTTCCTCGCTGCCGGCCGGTGCGTCGGTGACCGCCGTCTCCGTCGTCCTGCTGCTGCTGACCGCGGCCCTGGTCGGCTACCTGCTCTGGACGCTCGTCTTCCCGGAGCGGTTCTGATGCCCCCGCTCGGTGACACCGCCGCCGGCCTGCTGACCGTCGCCGCCCTGCTCGCCGTCCTGGCCCTGGCCTACGTGCCGCTGGGCGACCACCTGACCGCCGTCCTCACCCCGACCCGTCACCTCCGCGTCGAGCGGCGCCTCTACCGCCTGCTCGGCGTGGATCCCGACGGCCAGCAGAACGCCCGGAGCTACGCCCTGGCGGTGCTGGCCTTCTCGCTCGTCTCGATCCTCGTGCTGGTGGCGATCCTGATGGGGCAGGCGTACCTGCCGTACAGCCGTGGGCTGGCCGGGATGAGCCCGACGATGGCGCTCAACACCGCCGTGAGCTTCGTCACCAACACCAACTGGCAGTCGTACGCCGGCGAGTCGACTCTGGGCTACACCGCGCAGGCGGCGGGCTTGACGGTGCAGAACTTCGCCTCCGCCGCGGTCGGGACCGCCGTCGCCGCGGCCCTGCTGCGCGGCTTCGCGGCCCGGCAGAGCAGCGAGCTGGGCAACTTCTGGGTCGACCTGATCCGGATCGTGATCCGGGTGCTGCTCCCGCTGAGCGTCGTGGTCGCCGTGCTGCTGCTCGCCTGCGGGGTGATCCAGAACCTCGCCCCGGACCGGCTGATCAGCACCGTCGCGGGCGGCGCCCAGACGCTGCCCGGCGGCCCGGTGGCCAGCCAGGAAGCCATCAAGCTGCTCGGCACCAACGGCGGCGGTTTCTTCAACGCCAACTCCGCCCACCCGTACGAGAACCCGAATCCGCTGGCCAACCTGATCGAGATCGCCGCGCTGCTGGTGATCCCGGTCTCGCTCACCCGGACCGCCGGCACGATGCTCGGCAGCCGTCGCCAGGGCAACGCCTTGCTGGCCGCCATGGCCGTGCTGTGGGCGGCGGCCCTGGCCGCGACCACCTGGGCGGAGGTCGCCGCCCGGGGAGCGGTCCCGGCTGCCGCCGGGGCCGCGATGGAGGGCAAGGAGACCCAGCTCGGTGTGTGGGCCAGCGCCTTGTTCGCCACCGCCACCACCGGCACCTCCACCGGTGCGGTGAACGCCATGCACGACTCGATGACGGCCGCGGGTGGCGGCGTCGTGCTGGTCAACATGCTGCTCGGGGAGGTGTCGCCCGGCGGCGTCGGCTCGGGTCTCTACGGCATCCTGGTCGCCGCGATCGTGGCGGTGTTCGTCGCCGGTCTGATGGTCGGGCGGACACCGGAGCTGCTGGGCAAGAAGATCGGTGCGGCGGAGATGTCGCTGGTGGCCGGCTACGTGCTGATCTCGCCGGCGCTGGTGCTGATCGGGGTCGGGGTGGCGATGGCCTCGTCCAGCACCCCGGACGCCATGGCCAACGTGGGCGGGCACGGTTTCTCCGAGGTCCTGTACGCCTACGCCTCCGCGGCCAACAACAACGGCAGCGCCTTCGCCGGGCTCACCGTGACGTCACCGTTCTTCCAGCTGAGCCTGGCCGCGGCGATGCTGCTCGGCCGCTTCGTGCCGATGGTGCTGGTGATCGCCCTCGCCGGGCGGCTCGCGCGCGGCACCACGGTGCCCGCTTCCAGCGGCACCCTGCCCACCCACACCCCCCTGTTCATCTCCCTGCTCATCGGAGTCATCGTGCTCGTCAGTGGTCTCACCTTCTTCCCGGCGCTGGCGCTGGGACCGATCGCGGAGGCGCTCTCGTGACCGCCGACCGATCATCGCGGCGGGCCTCCGCAGCCCTGAGTCCGGCCCAGGTCCGGTCGGCCCTCCCCGGCGCTCTCCGGAAGCTGGATCCGCGGCACCTGTGGCACACGCCGGTGATGTTCGTGGTCTGGGTCGGCTCCGTGGTGACCACCGTCAGCGCGATCGTCCAACCGACCACCCTCGGGGTCTCGGTGGCCGTCTGGCTGTGGTTGACGGTGGTCTTCGGCAACCTGGCCGAGGCCGTCGCGGAGGGACGGGGCAAGGCGCAGGCCGCCACCCTGCGCAGGGCGCGGACCGAGACGCAGGCCTGGTTGCTGACCGACGACGGCTCCGTCGCGGTGGTGCCGAGCAGTCACCTGAGGCCCGGAGACCGGGTGCTGGTCAGCGCCGGCGAGATCATCCCCGGCGACGGGGACGTGGTGGCCGGGGTGGCCAGCGTCGACGAGTCGGCCATCACCGGCGAGTCCGCCCCCGTCATCCGCGAGGCCGGCGGCGACCGCTCCGCGGTGACCGGCGGCACGACCGTGCTCTCCGACGAGATCACCGTCACGATCACCGCCGCCCCCGGGGAGTCCTTCCTGGACAAGATGATCGCCCTGGTGGAGGGGTCCTCGCGGCGCAAGACGCCGAACGAGGTCGCCCTGTCGATCCTGCTCTCCTCCTTGACCGTCATCTTCCTGCTGGCGGTGGCCACCCTCGCCCCGATGGCGGCCTACGCCGGGGCCCGGCCGTCGCCGATCATCCTCGTCGCCCTGCTGGTCTGTCTCATCCCGACCACCATCGGCGCCCTGTTGAGCGCGATCGGCATCGCCGGCATGGACCGGTTGGTCCGGGCGAACGTGATCGCCCTGTCCGGGCGGTCGGTGGAGGCGGCGGGCGACATCGCCACGCTGCTGCTGGACAAGACGGGCACCATCACGCTGGGCAACCGCCGCGCCTCGGCGTTCCTCCCCGCACCCGGCGTGAGCCGCGACGACCTGCGGGACGCCGCCCGCCTGTCCAGCCTGGCCGATCTCACCCCGGAGGGTCGCTCGATCGTCGAGCTCGCGGTGGCCGAGGGGTCGCCGGACGGACCCGCCCCCGGCGGAAGTGAGATCGTCGAGTTCACCGCCCAGACCCGGATGTCGGGTGTCGACCTCGGCGGCACGGACCGGCAGATCCGCAAGGGCGCCTCCGGGGCCGTGGCCGGCTGGCTGGCGGCCGACCTCGGCCCGGTCGCCGCCACGGTGGAGGACATCGCCGCCTCCGGCGGCACCCCGCTCGTGGTCGCCGAGCGCTCGGCCGACGCCGGCCGGGTGCTCGGGGTGATCCACCTCAAGGACGTGGTCAAGCCGGGGATCGCCGAGCGCTTCGCCCAGCTGCGGGCGATGGGCATCCGTACCGTCATGATCACCGGCGACAACGCCTCCACCGCCAAGGCGATCGCCGCCGAGGCCGGGGTGGACGACTTCCTCGCCGAGGCCACGCCGGAGGACAAGATGCGGCTGATCAAGGCCGAGCAGTCCGGCGGCCGGATGGTGGCGATGACCGGGGACGGCACCAACGACGCGCCGGCCCTGGCGGCGGCTGACGTCGGGGTGGCCATGAACACCGGCACCTCAGCGGCCAAGGAGGCGGGCAACATGATCGACCTCGACTCCGACCCGACCAAGCTGATCGACGTGGTGGAGATCGGCAAGCAGCTGCTGATCACCCGCGGGGCGCTGACCACCTTCTCCGTCGCCAACGACATCGCCAAGTACTTCGCGATCATCCCGGCCCTGTTCCTGGCCGCCTACCCCGGGCTCGCGACCCTGAACGTGATGCGGCTGCACTCGCCGGAGTCCGCGATCCTGGCCGCGGTGATCTTCAACGCGCTGATCATCGTCGCCCTGATCCCGCTGGCCATGCGGGGCGTGCGCTACCGACCGGTCAGCGCCTCGCGGCTGCTGCGCCGCAACCTGGCCGTCTACGGGGTGGGCGGCATCGTCGCCCCCTTCATCGGCATCAAGATCATCGATCTCGTTCTCGTCGGCGTCGGCACCGTGGTGCCCGCGCTGGCGCTCTAGGAAGGCGTCATGCCCGAATCCGTACGGCAGCTCCTCACGGCGCTCAAGACCGTGCTCGTCCTCACCGTCGTGCTCGGCGTGGCCTACCCGCTGCTCGTGCTCGGGCTCGGCCGGCTGGGGTTGTCGCACCAGGCCGACGGGTCGCTGATCACCGTCGACGGCCGGGTGGTGGCGTCCCGGCTGGTCGGTCAGGCCTTCGGGGGTGACCAGTGGTTCCAGCCCCGGCCGTCGGCCGGGGACTACGACGCCCAGGCCAGCGGCGGCAGCAACGCTGGTCCGAACGACCCCGAGCTGGTGGCCACCATCGAGAAGCGGCGGGCCGCCATCGCCCGGCGCGACGGGGTGCCTCCCGCCGACGTCCCCGCCGAGGCGGTCACCGCCTCCGGGTCGGGACTCGACCCGTCCATCTCCCCGGCGTACGCGTTGCTCCAGGTCGACCGGGTCGCCCGGGTCCGGGGTCTGCCGGCCGACCGCGTACGCCAGCTGGTGCAGCAGCACACCACGGGACGCACCCTGGGGTTCCTGGGTGAGCCACGGGTGAACGTGGTCGAGCTGAACCTCGACCTGCGGGACCTGCGGTGATCGATGCACACTGAAGCCATGGAGCGGGGCGCGTTGCGGGTCTACCTCGGGGCGGCGCCGGGCGTGGGCAAGACGTACGCCATGCTCGCCGAGGGTCTGCGCCGGGCCGAGCGGGGCACCGACGTCGTGATCGCGTTCGTGGAGACGCACGGCCGGGCCAGGACCGAGGCCGCCATCGGCGGACTGGAGGTGGTCCCCCGGCGGCAGATCGACCACGCAGGGCTCGCGGTGGGCGAGCTGGACCTGCCCGCGGTGCTGGCGCGGCGGCCGGACGTGGCCCTGGTCGACGAGCTGGCCCACACCAACGCCGGCGACCGGCCCGACGGTCACGCCAAGCGCTGGCAGGACGTCGAGGCCCTGCTGGCGGCCGGGATCGACGTGATCACCACCGTGAACATCCAGCACCTCGAGTCGCTCAACGACGTGGTCGCCTCGATCACCGGCATCCGGCAGCGCGAGACGGTGCCCGACGAGGTGGTCCGAGCGGCCGCCACGATCGAGCTGGTCGACATGAGCCCGCAGGCGCTGCGCCGCCGGATGGCGCACGGCAACGTGTACGCCCCGGACAAGGTCGACGCAGCCCTGGCCAACTACTTCCGGGAGGGCAATCTCGGCGCGCTGCGTGAGCTCGCCCTGCTGTGGTTGGCCGATCGGGTGGACGCCGGGCTGGAGCGCTACCGCGGTCAGCACCGGATCGCCGGCAGCTGGCCGACCCGCGAGCGGGTGGTCGTCGGGGTGTCCGGCGGGCCGGAGTCGCTGGCCCTGATGCGTCGGGCCGCCCGGATCGCCTCCCGGACGGCGGGCGGGGAGTGGCTGGCCGTCTACGTCTCCCGCCGGGACGGGCTGACCGGGGTCCCGCCCGACGCGCTGGAGCGGTGGCGCGTGGCGGCGGTCGAGATGGGGGGCGGCTTCCAGGCGGTGGTGGCCCACGACTCCGCGGACGGCCTGCTGGACGTGGCCCGCGGCGTCAACGCCAGCCAGGTGCTGATCGGCGCGAGCCGGCGCGGTCGGCTGTCCACCGTGCTGCGGCCCGGGGTGGGCGAGGAGGTCATCGCGCGCTCCGGCGAGATCGACGTCCACGTGGTCACCCACGACTACGCCCGCCGGTCCGGGCAGGAGCGGGCCCGACGGCGGACCCTGAGCCGGGCACGGTTGGTCGCCGGCTACCTCGTGGCGGTGCTGGGGACGGCGCTGCTGGCCCTCGGTCTCTACCTGACTCCGGATCTGCACGGTCTGCCGACCGAGTCGCTGCTGATGCTCACCATGGTCGTCGGCGCCGCCCTGGTCGGTGGTCTGTGGCCCGCGGTCCTCGCGGCCCTGCTGGCCAGCGTGGCCCTGAACTTCCTGTTCGTGCCCCCCACCCGCACCCTCACCATCGCCGACCCCGAGAACGCCTTCGCCATCGCGGTGTTCGTGCTGGTCGGGGTGGCGGTGGCCAGCGTCGTCGACCGGTCCGCCCGGCGGACCGCCGAGGCCGTCCGGGCCCGGGCCGAGGCCAACGCCCTGGCCGTCCTGGCGCACAGCCTGCTGCACTCCGGGGACGACCGGGTCGAGCTGCTGCGGCAGGCAGGTGAGGTGCTGGGAATGACCGGGGCGGCCCTGGTCGACGGGGGCACCGGTGAGGCCGTCGCGGTCTGGGGCGATGCGCCGTCGGGCCCGGCCGACGCCGAGACCCCCCGGCTCCGGGCGGGCGCGGCGCCCCAGGCCGCGCCCGAGGCGCGGATCGAGGTCGGCTCCGGGTTGCTGCTGATGCTGCGAGGTCGCTCCCTGGAGGCGTCGGACCAGAGCCTGCTGACCGCGTACGCCGCGCACTTCGCCGTGCTGGAGGAGCGGCGGCGGGCGCGGGCGGACGCCGAGGCGACCCAGGAGCTGGCCGAGGGGAACCGGACCAAGACCGCGCTGCTGGCCGCGGTGTCGCACGACCTCCGGACCCCGCTGTCGGCCATCAAGGCGGCGTCCTCCAGCCTGCGCAACACCGCCATCGCCTGGTCGCCGGAGGACCGTGAGGAGCTGCTGGCCACCGTCGAGGAGTCCGCCGACCGGTTGGACGCCCTGGTCGCCAACCTGCTGGACATGAGTCGGCTGCAGACCGGCAGCATCACCTCGCTCAGCGCGGAGATCGACCTGGCCTCGGTCGCCGAGTGGACGCTGCGGAGCCTCCCCGGTGCGGAGCAGATCGAGGTGGCCGCGCCGGACGACCTGCCACCCGTGACGGCCGACCCGGGCCTGCTGGAGCGGGTGATCGCCAACGTGGTCGAGAACGCGCTCAAGCACACCGACGCCGCGTCGGTGGCGGTGTCGGCCTCCGGGTGGACGAGCGCCGACGCCGGCCCCCGGGTCAGCCTGCGGGTCGTGGACCGGGGACCGGGCGTGCCGGCGGAGTCGCTGGAGCGGATCTTCGAGCCCTTCCAGCGGGTCGGTGACGTGCCGGCGGGCGACGGTGTCGGGCTCGGCCTGGCGGTGGCGCGTGGTCTGATGGAGGCGATGGGCGGCGCGCTCACGGCGGAGGAGACCCCCGGCGGCGGTCTCACGCTGGTGATCGACCTGCCAGCTGTGACGGGAGACAGCCGGTGACCACGATCCTGGTGGTCGACGACGACCCGGCGATCGTCCGGACGCTCGCGATCAACCTGCGGGCGCGGGACCACCGGGTGCAGGTGGCGCACGACGGCCGCACGGCGTTGCAGGTGCTGACCGAGGAGACCCCCGACCTGGTTCTGCTGGATCTGGGTCTGCCCGATCTCGACGGGGTGAGTGTCCTGCGCCGGTTGCGCGGCTTCAGCACCGTGCCGGTGATCGTGCTGTCGGCGCGGCACTCCTCCGACGACAAGGTCGAGGCCCTGGACCTGGGCGCGAACGACTACGTCACCAAGCCGTTCGGGGTGGAGGAGCTGATGGCCCGGATCCGTGCCGCCCTGAGACAGTCGCCGGCAGGCACCCTCACGGAGGGTCGGGTGGTGACCACGGCCACCCTCCGGCTCGATCTCGGTGAGCACGCCGCCGAGCTCAACGGGGCACCGGTCCACCTCACCCCTACCGAGTGGCGGATGGTGGACACCCTGACCCGACGGCCGGGAGCCCTGGTCCGGCAGGGCGACCTGCTGCGGGAGGTGTGGGGTCCGAGCTACGACAAGGAGAGCAACTACCTCCGCGTCTTCATGGCGCAGCTGCGGCGCAAGCTCGAGGTCGAGCCCAGCCGCCCGCGACACTTCCTGACCGAACCCGGGGTGGGGCACCGGTTCGTGCCCTGACCGCGGGTCGTCGGCAGGGACGGCGTCCGCGGCCGGTGCCTCTTCTCAGTCGAGGGCGACGAAGTCGAGCTCGGAGAAGTCGGCCACCTCGGCCTGCCAGCGATCGCGGACGAAGGCCACGTGGACGGGATGCTCGTTGTAGGCCCGGTAGGAGTCGTCGTCGTCGAACCGCATCGAGAACGAGAAGGTGAAGTCGCTCTTCGGGCTGACCTGACGCAGCTGCCGGAACTCCTGCACGCCCGGGATGCCTGCCAGGGCGAGGGCCGCGGTGAGGAAGTCGCGCTCGGCGTCGGAACCCGCCGGGTGCTGCAGACGGAACGCCACGGTGTGCTGGATCGAGGAGCTCATGGTCGGACCCTAGACCCGGGCCGGCACTCACCGAACGGGCGTTCACCAGGTGGGTCGGGGGGCCACGTAGGGTCGGCGGATGCGAGGGCGGACCGTCGGGGTGCTGGCCACCGTGGTCCTCCTGGTCGCCGCTTGCGGTCAGATCCCGCCCGGATCCGGCGCGCCGGAGTCCGTGACACCGACGACCTCAGCACCGAAGCGGGGTGAGACGGCCACCCCGTCGGCACCCCCGGCCACCTCGCCCCCGGCCACCTCGCCCCCGGCCGCCCCGCCCGCGACCTCCCCGCCCGCGACCTCCCCGCCGCCCCGGTCCAGACCGTCGTCGACAGCGGGGTCCTCATCGTCGACCTGCGGGATGGTGCCGGAGCGGCTGTCCCTGACCGGGGTCACCGGTCGGGCTCTCGCGTTCGCCCCGCTGGACGATCCCGACGAGGTCGTGGTCGAGGGGCGGGTGTCCGGATCGCAGGCCTGGTCGACGTCCAAGGTGCTGGTGGTGGCCGCGTTCGTGGCCACCACGGCCGGCGGAGATCCCGAGGAGCTGAGCGCAGCGGACCGCCGACTGGTCACGGCGGCCCTCGAGCGCTCTGACGGCGACGCCGTGCGGTCGCTCCGCCAGCGGATCCCGGGCTCGCCGGGTCGCGCGATGACCGCCGTGCTGCGTGCGGTGGGGGACCGGACGACGGTCGCGCCGGACTCCTACGAGGGCACGATGGCCTGGTCGCTCCGCGAGCAGGTGCGCTTCATGGTGGCGTTGGAGGCGGGGGAGGTCGTCTCCGCCGAGACCAGTGCCTACCTGCTGGAGTCGATGCGACCGATCCGGGCCCATCGCTGGGGACTCGGCACCGTCGGTGCCACCACCTTCAAGGGCGGCTGGTTGCGTGAGGGCCGGGTCACCCGGCAGATGGGGCTGCTGGACTCCTACGCGGTCGCGATCATCACCGACCGGGGTCCGGTCGTCCGGCAGACCGACGGCGACGCGGCACACGTCCGGGCGATGGACGATCTGGCGGAGCTGCTGGCGGACCGGTTGGCCTGGGATCGGCGGTGCGGTCCGAGCTGAGCCGCTCGGTCCTCAGAACGGTGCCCCGTGACTCGGGCGCAGCATCGGGCGCAGCCGCGGGTGCCGGGTGATCACCAGCCCGCAGATGCCCGAGGCGGTGACGCAGGCCGTCAGGAACCACAACAAGCCGGCGGCGTCCCGGGCCACCAGCGTCGGGGTGACGACGGCGAACGCCGCCGCGGCGCCGCGGGCGACGCCGTAGGTGACCCCCAGAGCGGTCGCCCGCGCGGCCGCGGGGAACAGGAGCTGACTCCACACCTTGTAGGCCGCCTCACCGGCGAAGACGTTCGACAGGCTGTAGAGCACCGTGAGCGCGACCATCCCGCCGACCATCGCCGCTCCCGTCAGCGCCCCCGCGGCGAACGCGCTGATCTGCAGGGTCAGGGCGACCACGAACAGCCGGTCCCGCCACACCGTGTCGGCCAGGCGGACGAAGAGCACCGACATCGCCAGCGCCGGCGGGAAGGTGACGAGCACGAGCCCGGTGGCCTGGCTCTGGGTCAACCCGGTCACGGTGACCAGGAGGTAGGTGCCGTAGGCGCCGAGCGTGCTGGCGGCGACGTTCCAGAACAGCAGGAACAGCCCGGTCGTCGCCAGCGGGAGCGCCATCCCGCCGCCCAGCAGGATCCGGGGCGTCACCGTCAGCCGCGCGCTGGGTGGGTCCTGGTCGGTGGACCGGGATCGGGCGGTCAGCACGAGTCGCAGGACCAGGGTCGCTCCGGCCAGCACGACGAGGTGGGCGACGAGCACCTGGGTGCCGAGGAAGCCGAGACCGGAGACGCCGAAGCCGAGAGCGAAGGTGGCGAGGATGGCCGTGATCCACAGCACCTGGGTCAGCCCGATCAACCGGCCCCGGGCCCAGCTCGGAGCGCGGTCGGAGATGACGGCCAACGCGGTCGGCATGTCGGCGCCGGCCGCGAGACCGACCACCACGACACCGGTGATCAACGTGGTCGACCCGGCCGCGGTCAGGATCACCACGGTCCCGAGCGCGAAGACGACCAGGTCGGCGGTCAGCATCCGGGCCCGGCCGAGGCGGTCGCCCAGCCAGCCGCCGACCAGGGCTCCGACGGCGATGGCTCCGGCCAGGCCGGCGCTGAGCAGACCGACCTGCCAGAGGCTCAGGGCGAAGTGGGTCGTCCAGATCGGCAGGGCGATGAGACCGAGATCACCGTGGCCGCGTCGAGGTAGAAGGCCAGCCCGGCCGCTGTGGCCATCCGCCACAGGGCCGCCGGCACCCGCGGTGGTCGGGGGCGGGGCGTCCGGGACACAGCCCGGATCCTAGTGTCCGGGGCGGGTGCCGCTCGCGGCCTGCTCACGGCAGCCCGGGCGGCACCGGGTCCTCATGCCTCCGGCTGGTCGTCGAACTCGAGGTCGTCCACGTCGCCGAACGGGGCCGGGTACTCCAGGTGGTCGAGATGGGCGACGTCGAAGACGGCCATGGCCTGCACCACGCGCGCGTACGCGTCATCGGTGGTCGCGTCGTCGTCGGGACGGCGCACGGCGGCCGCCACCACCAGGTAGTCCTGCCAGGCCTCGACCAGGGCGGCGCCGACCCGCAGGAGCTGGGCCGCGCTCTCCGCGCTGTGGGCCGGTGGAGGCTGGTCGTCGTCGAGTGAGGTCACGTCGCGAGCGTAACCGTGCACGGCACGCGCACCGGCACATAGAGGAATCTTGTACATAGTGAAGTATGCTCACGATATGTCGTCCGCCGTCAGCATCTTCGACCGGTTGCTCGAGATCACGCTGCTGCTCCAGCACGACCTGGCGCAGTCGTTCGCCGGCACCGCGCTCACTCCAGCCCGGACGCATCTGCTCTGGGCGGTGCACCATCGAGGCCCGAGCACCCAGCAGTCCCTGGCCCGCGCCCTCGATGTCAGCCCCCGCAACATCACCGGTCTGGTCGACGCCCTGGTCGACGCCGGCTACGTCGAGCGTCGACCGCATCCGAGCGACCGGCGCGCCACGCTGGTCACGCTGACCGACCTCGGCGCCGCCACGATGGCGCAGATGGAGCGGGAGCGGAACCAGGCGGCCGAGGCTCTCGTCGCCGGGTGGTCCCAGAGCGAGGTGAGGGCGGTCGACCGTCAGCTGGCCCGGCTCACCGAGCGGTTGCACACCATGATCGACACGGGGGCGTCCGGGCCTCCCGGGTCGTCGGGGGCGACGTGACCGCGACCGCAGCGGGTCCGGCGACCGATGACCGGGGTCGGACGAGACCGCGCCGGCGGTGGTGGCAGGTGGTGCTCGCCCTTGCACGCCGCGCGTTCTGGCTGGAGATCCGCAGCTACCAGAGCATCTACCGCTGGCTCTTCCGTCGGCCGCGGGTGCCGACGGGGGCCGTGCCGTTCAGCTATCACCAGCCCGTCCTGGCCATCCTGATCGTCCTGCTCGTCGTCTCCGTCGTCGAGCTCGTCGTGGTCGACCTGATCGTCCACCGCTGGGCCTCGGTCCGGATTCCCCTGCTGGTGGTGGGTCTCTGGGGTGTGGTCTGGATGGTCGGTCTGCTCTGCGGCATGATCTGCCGACCGCACGCGGTGGGACCCGAGGGCATCCGCGTCCGCTCCGGGTCCGAGATCGACCTCTCGGTGCCCTGGGACGACGTCCACGCCGTGACACGGCGGAAGCGGGTCCGCAAGGACAAGGAACCCAAGATCACCGACGACGGCGGCATGCGCACCCTCCATCTGCGGATCGGGGAGGAGACCACGATCGAGATCACCCTGGAGCGGCCGATCGAGTTCAGACTGCCGCACGGACGCGAGACGGTCGAGCGGATCGCCTTGTATGTCGAGGATCCGGGCGGGTTCATGGACGAGGTGCGGCGCCACATCGGTTGATCGGCCGGCCGCCCTGCGTCGTCAGCCGATGTGGGGGCGCAGCGCCGCGACCTTGGCCGCGTTGAAGACGATCATGGTCGGGCTGTCGGAGGTCCCGGGCAACCCGTCGGTGCCGTGGTACATGCCGGGCACGACCACCAGCTCGCACTCCACCCCGGCCGCCCGGAGACGTTCGGCGTACGCCACGTCCTCGGCGTGGAACAGATCGAGATCGCCGACGCCGACCCAGGCCGGCGGTAGCCCGGTCAGATCGGCGCGGCGAGCGCCGGCGGCGTACGCCGGAGCATCGTCGGCCACCGGCGGCCGGCCGAGGTAGGAGGTCCAGCCGAACTCGTTGGACGCCGGTCTCCAGATGAACTCACCGGTGCCGCGGTGGTCGGAACGCAGCACCGTCCGGTCGTCGAGCATCGGGTAGACGAGCAGCTGGAAGCACAGGTCGACCTCGGCGCGGTCGTGGGTGAGCTGGGCCAGACAGGCCGCCAGGCCACCGCCGGCGCTGTCACCGCCCACCGCGATGCGGGTCGGGTCGATGCCCAGCTCGGCGGCGCGGTCCTGGACCCAGAGCAGCCCGGAGTAGCAGTCCTCGAGCCCCTCGGGGAAGACGTTCTCCGGGGCGAGCCGGTAGTCGACCGACACCACCAGGACGTTCAGCTCGTCAGCGAACATCGTGCAGTAGCCGTGACTCAGCTCGGGGTTGCCGATGACGAACCCGCCACCGTGGATCCAGTAGAGGACACCGGTGGGTCGGGCCCGGTCGGCGCGCTCGTAGAGGTGCACGCGGACCGGTGGTCGGCCGTCCCGACCCGGCACCGTCCGCACGTCGTGGCGGATCCGGGGCGGGAACGAGAACGGGGGGCTGCCGAGCCGGCGGACGAACCGGGCCGTCGCCGCTGACGTGACCTGCAGGGGGACGAACATCGCCGGCGACCGCAGATCGACGGCCACCGCGGACGCCGCGGCGGTCTTGCGGCGGAGGTGGGGGGCGAGGCGGACGGCACCTGCCACAGCGGCGAGGGCCAGGGCTCCGGTGACGTGGCGGTTCACCTCCCGAACCGTACCCGCGGTCCTCGGCAGCTGGTCGTGAGCTGCCGCCGGTGACGAGGACCTACCCTGACCCGGTGTCCAGCCGCGAGCGCCCAGCCACCCTGATCACCGGCGGCAGTCGGGGGATCGGGGCCGCCATCGCCAGACGGCTGGCTCGAGAGGGCCATGATCTTGCGCTCACCTACCGCGAGCGACGGGCGGACGCCGAGGCGGTGGCGGTGGAGTGCCGTGGGCTGGGCGCGCAGGTCGTCCTGCTGGAAGCCGACCTCGCCGATCTCGACCGGGCGGCGCAGATCGTGGCGGAGGCGGTCGTCGGGCTCGGCCGGTTGACCGGGCTGGTCAACAACGCCGGCATCACCGGTCGCATCGGACCGTTCCTGGAGACGACCACGGCCGAGTACGAGCTGGTCTTCCGGGTCAACGTCCTGGCTCCGCTGGTGATCACCCGCACTGCCGTCGCCGAGCTGCGGACCCGCGGCGGCGGGTCGATCGTGAACATCTCCTCCGGCGCGGCCAGCACCGGGGCGCCGCACACCTACATCCCGTACGCGATGAGCAAGGCCGCGTTGAACCTGCTCACCGTCGGTGCCGCCAAGGAGTTCGCGAGCCAGGGCGTCCGCATCAACACGGTCTCGCCCGGCACCACCTACACCGAGATCCATGCCGCCGCCGGTCGCCCGAACGCTCCGGCGGAACGCGCACCCGGTCTGCCGATGGGCCGGGCGGCCCAGCCGGAGGAGATCGTCGGAGCTGTGGCCTACCTGCTGTCCGACGACGCCTCCTACACCAGCGGGGCCGAGATCAAGATCACCGGAGGCTGAGCCCCGCCACGTCCGGTGCGCCCGGTGATCGCGCCCGACCTCGATCCCGGGAAGAGTCGCGGCGGCGGGCCCGCTGCACCCGGTCAGCCGCCGCCACTACCACCCGGGTAGCGTCCAGGTGTGTCCATCCTCACCGAGACCTTCACCCTCTCCTCCGGCCACCGGATCCCGAAGATCGGGTTCGGGACCTGGCAGATCCCGGAGGGAACGGAGGCGTACGACGCGGTGACCGAGGCCCTCAGGGTCGGCTACCGCCACATCGACTCGGCCCTGGCCTACGGCAACGAGAAGAGCGTGGGTCGGGCCATCCGTGACTCCGGGGTGCCCCGCGACGAGGTCTACATCACGACCAAGCTCCCGGCCGAGATCAAGGACGCCGCGGGCGCGCGAGAGGCCTTCGAGACGTCGTCGAGCAACCTCGATCTGGGGCCCGTCGACCTCTGGCTGATCCATGCCCCGTGGCCGTGGCAGGACATGGGTTCAGACCACCGGGCGGGCAACATCGAGGTCTGGAAGGTCTTCGAGGAGATGCACGCCGCGGGGCGGGTGCGCTCGGTCGGTGTGTCCAACTTCGACGTCGACGATCTCGAGTCGTTGGCTTCGGGCACCGAGCTCACGCCGCACGCGAACCAGATCCGTTGGTTCATCGGCAACACCCAGCCGGAGACGACCGCCTACTGCCACGCACACGACATCCTCGTCGAGGGCTACTCACCCCTCGCCACCGGCAAGCTGCTCGACGACGACCGGCTGGCCGACATCGCCGAGAAGTACGGCAAGAGCGTGGCTCAGCTGTCGATCCGCTACCTGCTGGAGAAGGACGTGCTGCCGTTGCCCAAATCGGTCACCCCGCAGCGGATCGCGGCCAACGCGCAGCTCGACTTCGCCCTCCACGCCGACGACGTGGCCGCCCTCGACGAGCTGTCGAACTCCGTCGACTGACCGGACCCTCCAGCTCGACCGAGGCGCTCGGACCGACAGCACCCGGTCCGGCTGGGGCTCAGGTGGCCGGGACCAGGCTCAACGCCAGGGCGCAGAACATGGAGTCGGCCCAGCTGAACCACGGCCGGGTGAAGGCGTTGTCGTCGTCCACGTCGAAGCCCTCGTGGACGTGTCCCGTGCCCGCGGTGGTGGTGGCGATCAGCTGGAGCAGCTCCAGGGCGCGCTCCGGTGACTCCGACGTGAGTCCCTCGACGGCGAGCGCGATCGGCCACACGTACCGTTCCGGGGTGTGTGGGCTGCCGACGCCGGCGGCCACCCGACCGCTGTAGAAGTACTGGTTGTCCTCGGACAGGACGAACGCGCGGGTGCGGCGGTAGCGCGGATCGTCGACCGCGATCCCTGCCACCAGGGGCAGGGACAGCAGCCCCGGCATGTTGGCGTCGTCCATCAGGAGCTGGTGGCCGAGCCCGTCGACCTCGTACGCCCAGATCTCTCCGTGCCGGCCGTGCTGGACGAGGCCGTACGCGGCGATCCCGGCCGCGAGCCGATCCGCGAGTGAGGCGGCGTCGGTCACCAGCCCCGGATCGTCGCCGGCCGCGGGCACCAGCTCGGCCAGCAGCCGCAGGCAGTGGACGGCCATCAGGTTGCCGGGCACGTGGTAGCCGTAGGTGCAGGCGTCGTCGCTGGGGCGGAAGCCGGCCCAGGTCATCCCGGTGGGTCCGACCGGCGTGCCCCGGCCGTCGCGGGTCAACGTGTCGATGGCCACCGTGTCGGGCCGGACGAACCGGTAGTCCGACCGCTCCTCGTGCGCCGTCTCCCGGTCCAGCGTCGCCACCGCCGCGCGGGCGGCCGCCAGGAACGTGGCGTCCAGGTGGTCGCTCCGCCCGGTCGCCGCCCAGACCTGGTGGGCCAGCAGGAAGGGGAAGCAGAGGGAGTCGATCTCGTACTTGCGCTCCCACAGCCACGGGTCGTCGGACAGGTCCCTCGGCTCGTGACACCGGCCGTTGGCCTCGATGTTGAAGGCGTTGGCGTACGGGTCGTGACGTAGGTAGGCCAGCTGGCGACGGACGATGCCGACCAGCACGTCGGCCAGCGGGCCGTCGGGGGAGTCGCCGGCGATCCGCAGGTACGGCAGCATCTGGGTGGCCGAGTCGCGCAGCCACATCGCCGGGATGTCGCCGGTGATCACGAAGACGGTGTCGTCGTCGAGCACGTGCAGGGTGCGCGCCAGCGTCCTGGTCATGGCGTCGGCGAACAGCCGGGCGGGGCCGTCCCCGGTCACGGCGGCCACCCGTGCACGCCACAGCTCGAGAACCTCGGGTGGCAGCAGGACGGCGGCGTCGGGGCGCGTGGTGGTCACCCGCCGATCGTGCCAGACGCGTCAGCCGGCGGCGATCGCCTCGATCTCCACCAGCTGCTCGGGTGAGGACAGGAACGGCACGACCAGGGCGGTGATGGCCGACTGCGGTTGCGGCATCAGCTCGGCGGCCACCGGCATGAAGCCCTCGAAGTCGGCCGGGTCGGTGAGGTAGATGGTGAGCTTGACGATGGCGTCCAGACCGAGCTCTGACTCCGCCAGGATCGCGGTGATCCGGGCGATGACCTCCCGCGCCTGGGCCTCGATGCCGGCCAGCCAGTGACCGTCGGCGTCGGTGCCGACCTGGCCGGAGACGAAGACGAGCCGCTGGGCGCCGGTCACCTCCAGCCCTTGGGCGTAAGGGACCGGCGGGACACCCGCTGGCTGGAGGACGCGCTTGCTCAGGGTGCTGGTCATAGCGGGCCTTTCGTCGTGGATCGTCGGAGGGCCACAGCCTGACAGGCGCCTCCGACAGTCCACCGGAACCGGGTCAGTGGGTGATCGGGACCCGTTCCGGCTGCACCCGTGCCGGCTGCGTCGGGGTCGGGCCGGAGCTCGCCCGCGACGGGACCGCCAGGGGGCGGGCCGCCGGGGCGATCAGGCCGGCGAGGACCACCAACGCCAGCACGGCGACGAACGAGTGCAGCAGACCGACCTGCTCGCCGAGCATGGCCAGCGCCGGCGGACCGAAGAGGAACGCGGCGTAGCCGACGGTGGCCGCCGCGCTGACCCGGGCCGACGCGGTGCGGGCGTCGTCCGCCGCGGCGGACATGCCGACCGGCAGCCCGAGCGAGGTGCCGAGCCCCCACAACGCGATGCCGACGGCCGCGGTGACCGCGCTGGGACCGAAGATCGTGATGATCAGACCGACGGCGGCGACCAGGGCCGAGGCGCGCAGCGTGGTGACCCGGCCGAAGCGGTCGATCAGCAGCACGCCGAACAGGCGGCCGACGGTCATGGTGACCACGAAGATCCCGAACAGCGCCGCACCGACGGTCTCGCTGACGCCGTACCCATCCACGGTGGCCAAGGGCAACCAGTCCTCGGCAGCACCCTCGGCGAAGCCCATGCCGAGCACCATCAGACCGATCAGCAGGGTCCGCGGGTCCTTCCAGACGGCCAGCCGCTCGGCGGTGGTGAGCTTCGGCTGGGTGGCGCTGGACCGGCCGACACCCTCGGGGATCAACCGGACCGCCGGGACGACGGCCAGCACCAGGATCACCGCGGCGACGCCCAGGTGGACGCTCACCGGGATCCCCAGGAACGTGGCCAGCACACCGAGGGCGGCGCCGGTGAGGGTGCCGATGCTGTACATGGCGTGGAAGATCGGCATCACGGTCCGGCCGAGTCCCCGCTCGTTGGCCGCGCCGGCGACGTTCATCGAGACGTCGCAGGTGCCGAAGCCCAGACCGAACACGATCAGGCCCGCGAACACGACCGGAGAGGAGGCGACCGCGGCCCCGGCGGCGACCACGACCAGACCGACCGCCGCGGTCAGCAACGCGATCCTGATCACCGGACGGGCGCCGAAGCGACCGATCAGGGCGCCGGCCGAGACGAGGCCGAAGATGGCGCCGCCGGCGATGGCGAAGATGAGCCAGCCCATGTGCCCGGTGGAGGCGCCGAGCCCGTCCCGCACGGCCGGCGTGCGGGACACCCAGGCGGCCAGCGCAAAACCGCAGGCGGCGAAGACGACGAACATGGCGTTCCGCCAGGAGCGGGCGGAGACGTCGACGGACTCGGTGCGCGTGATGCGCAGCGTGGACATGATGGAGACCTCAGACCTCGTGGGGAGCAGTCACGGCGACTGCATCTGTACGATCGTACAAGTGTGTGTACGTATGTACAACTCCGCCTCGACGGCGGTCATTCCGCAGCCGATATCCCACTCAGCAGCTCCAGCGCCCGGCGGATCTCCGGGCCGTCGGCGGCGTCGTGCGCGAGCCCGCGGTAGGTGAACAGACCCTCGACGTGGGTGTCGATCATGCGCGCCGTGACCGCGTCGAAGAAGGGTGCGAGCGCCTGCTGGCTGCGCGCGAACCAGGCCTCGACGAGAGCGGCCACCGCCGGCTGTCGGATCGCCAGCGCGTAGAACTCGTAGCTGAGCGCCAGCTCACGGGGGTCGTCGTCGCCGAGCAGGAAGTCGGTGATGGCCGTGATCGCCTCCGCCGGCGTCCGGGCCGGAGCGAGCCGCGCCTCGAACCGCTCCGAGATGAGGTCAGCGAACCGGCCGAAGGCGGCCTGGAGCAGGTCGGCCAGGTCGGCGAAGTAGTAGGTCGTCGACCCGAGCGGCACACCCGCTGCGGCGGCCACCCGGCGGTGGGTGGTGCCGGCGACGCCGTGCTCGGCGATCACGTCGAGCGTGGTGTCGATCAGCAGATCGCGACGGGAGCGGGCCCCGCGGGGCGCGGCGGCGGACATGGCCCAACGGTAGGGCACCGAGGCCGCCGCGTGACCCCGGTCGTATTCCTGCGGAAAGCGACAAGATCTTCGCCGGTCGGGCGCGCCGACCGCATCATTGACGGCAGGTCCCGTGACTCCTAGGTTCCGCCGTATGACAACTGACACCGCGACGGGGGCGGGTGGCAAGGGGCTCGCAGTCGGGACCCTCGGTCTCGCCGGTTCCGTCGTCATCGGGCTCGCGTCCACCGCGCCGGTCTACTCGCTCGTGGCGACCCTCGGGTTCGTCGTGATGGCGGTGGGGGCACAGGCACCGATCGCGTTCATCGTCGCGTTCCTTCCGATGCTGTTCATCGCCGCCGCCTACCAGGAGCTGAACCGCCAGATCCCCGACTGCGGCACCACCTTCACCTGGGCGACCAAGGCCTTCGGGCCGCGGGTGGGCTGGATGGGTGGCTGGGGGGTCGCCGTGGCCGGCATCGTGGTGCTCGCCAACCTGGCGCAGATCGGCGGCATCTACCTGTGGCTGATGCTCGGTCAGGACGCCCTGGCCGAGAACACCGCAGTGGTCACCGCCACCGGGGTGGTGTTCATCGCCTTGATGTGCTGGGTCAGCTACCGCGGGCTGGAGATCGGCGAGCGACTGCAGAACATCCTGCTGGGCGTGCAGTACCTGGCCCTCGCCCTGTTCGTCATCTTCGTCATCTACCGGATCGCGACCGGCGAGGCGCCGGCCACCGAGCACTTCTCCTGGCAGTGGTTCAACCCGTTCGCCTTCGCCGACTACTCCGGCTTCATCGAGGCGGTCCTGCTGGCCCTGTTCATCTACTGGGGCTGGGACACCTGCCTCGCGCTGAACGAGGAGACCAAGGACCCCCAGCGCATCCCCGGACGGGCCGCGATCATCTCGACCGCCATCTTGTTGATCACCTACGTCGGCGTCACCGTCGCGGCGATGGCGTACGCCGGAGTCGGCACCGACGGGCTCGGACTCGGCAACGAAGCCAACGCCGACGACGTGTTCCTGGCTCTCAAGGACGACGTGATGGGACCACTGGCCATCGTGCTGGTGATCGCGGTGCTGGTGTCGGCGGTCTCCTCGACCCAGACCACCATCCTGCCGACGGCTCGCGGCACGCTGGCGATGGCCACGTACAAGGCCCTGCCGCGACGCTTCCAGACCGTCCACCCACGCTTCCGGACCCCGTCCTTCTCGACCCTGATGATGGGCGTCGTGGCCTGCGTCTACTACGTGGGCATGACCGTGATCAGCGACAACATCCTGCAGGACTCGATCCTCTCGCTCGGCCTGGCGATCGCCTTCTACTACGGCATCACCGGCTTCGCCTGCGTCTGGTACTTCCGCAAGGAGCTGACGACCTCGCCCAGGAACCTGTTCCTGAAGGGCATCCTGCCGTTGCTCGGGGCCCTGATGCTGACGTACGCGTTCGTGCAGTCGGCGATCGACATGTGGCAGCCGGACTACGGCTACACCGAGCTGCTCGGCATCGGCGGCACCTTCGTGATGGGCATCGGCTCGCTGGTGGTCGGAGCGGTGCTGATGGTCGTGTGGTCGTTCTTCGCCGACGCCAGGCCGTTCTTCGCCGGGGAGAGCCTCAACCGCGAGACACCGGTGCTGGTCCCGGAGGAGCCGGAGACCTACCAGCGCAGCATCGACGGCGGTCTGATGTGACGATCATGGTCACTCTGACCGCCCGACAGCCTGATCGCCGGGAGGTCCGACGCTGACGTCCACACCCGCGTACGCCGACGGCACCTCGGCCGTGCCGTTGATCGGTCAGACCCTCGGCGCGCACCTCGCGGCCACGGCTGCCCGGGTCGGGCCCGACCACGAAGCCGTGGTGGAGTGCGTGACCGGACGCCGTCTCACCTACGCGGCGCTGCTGGCGGAGGTCGACGCCTGCGCGCTCGGACTCCACGCCCGCGGCGTCGGACCGGGCGACCGGGTGGGGCTGTGGGCCCCCAACCGCGCCGAGTGGGTGATCCTGCTCTACGCCGCCGCGCGGCTGGGAGCGATCATGGTCAACCTCAACCCCGCCCTCGACGCCGACGACCTGGCCGTGGCGCTGCGGCGGAGCGGGGTGGTGCTGCTGGTCGCCGCCCCGGGTCCCCGGACCGGTGATCATGGTGAGCTGATCGCCGGGATCTGCGCCCGCTGCCCGGCCCTGCGGGACGTGGTCCTGCTCGACGTCACCGGCCTCGACCACCCCGGCTGGGACGAGCTGCTGGCCGCCGGGAGGCTCGGCGACCCCGGTCTGCTGGCCGAGCGGGAGCGCCGGTCGTCGGCGGACGACCCGGTCAACCTGCAGCACACCTCGGCCAGCAGCACCAGGTCGTCCCGGGCGGCCACGCTGTCCCACCACAACCTGGTGAACAACGGCTTCTTCGTGGGCGTGGGGTGCGGCTACACGGAGCGGGACCGGGTCTGCGTACCGGTGCCCTTCTTCCACTGCTTCGGCCTGGGCATGGGGGTCCTGGCCACGCTGGCCCACGGTGCCACCGTGATCATCCCGGCGCCGGACTTCGACCCGGCGCGGACGCTGCAGGCGGTCCAGGACGAAGGGTGCACGAGTCTCTACGGGGTGCCGGCCATGTTCGCCGCCGAGCTGGCCCTGCCGAGCTCCGCCTACGACCTCGGCAGCCTGCGGACCGGCATCATGGCCGGTTCCTCCTGCCCGGTCGAGCTGATGGAGCGGGTGGTGGCCGAGCTCGGGATGTCCGAGGTGACCGTCTGCCACGGCATGACCGAGACCTCCCCGGTGATCACCCAGACCCGCCGGGACGACGACCTCCGACGTCGGACGTCCACCGTGGGCCGGGTCCAGCCGCACCTGGAGATCAAGATCATCGAACCGGCGACGGGGGCCACCGTGGGTCGCGACGAGCCGGGGGAGCTCTGCGTCCGCGGCTATGCCGTGATGCTCGGCTACTGGGACGCGCCGGGCGACACCGCCGCGGTCATCGACGGCGCCCGTTGGCTGCACACCGGCGATCTGGCGGTGATGGACGCCGACGACTTGGTGACCGTGGTCGGGCGGACCGACGCCTGGATCGTCCGGGGCGGCGAGCCCGTCGACCCGCGACGGGTCGAGGAGCTGCTGGCCGGTCACCCGGATGTGGTCGACGTCCGGGTGATCGGCGTCCCGGACGAGCGCTTCGGCGAGGAGCTGATGGCCTGGCTCCGGCTGCGTCCCGGTGCACCGGGTCTGACCGCTGAGAGCCTGCGGGCGTACGGCGACGGCACGATCCCGCCCCGGCTGATCCCGCGCTACGTCAAGGTCGTCGACGAGTTCCCCCAACCGGTCAGCGGGCACCTGCTGGGCGTGGAGCTGCGCACCCTGGCCATCGCCGAGCTGGGGCTGCAGCGGGCCGCCGGCCTCGAGCACCACTGAGCTGTCGTACGGTGACGCGCTGGGTCGACCTCCGGTCGGGCCGGTCGCTCGGGCCGCCACGGGGCTTCACACCCGGGTCGGGGTCCACAGGCCGTCCTCGGTGGCATGCCATTCCATGTGCGCGGTGCTGGCGGCGGGGGACACCACGCGAAACGCCCCGCCGTCGTCGTCGACGACCACGAGCTTCTCTCGTCCGGCGTCCCGCACCACGACCGCCAGCTTGAACGTGCAGCTCGACACCCTGGTCTTCGCCCTGACGGTGAAGTGCTCCAGCTCGGACTGAGACACCTGCAAGGGAAAGCGGAACGGCTCTCCGGCGGGATCCGGCTCGGCCGTGAAGCTGCCCGAGTCGAGGTCGATGATCGTTCGGCGCTCGGGGACGGCGCCACCCACCGATGCCGTGATCTCGGTCCAGGCGGGAGCCGCCACGCAGTCGACCTCGATAGCACGAAGGCCCTCGATCAGCACGGGACGATCCCGGTTGCCCCAGATCGTCAGCTCGACCTGGACCTCGCTGGCGGGGCCGCCGCCCTTGTTGATCGCCCACCTGGTCAACGCCTCGGCTTGCACCGAGGAACCCGTGAGGGCGTCGGGGTGCTGGGGCACGACGACGTTCCACGGCTCGGCGAGCGGCCCGGAGGAGTCGACGCTGATGACCGGAGTCGCCGCCGTCGCCAGGCCGTCGGCGAGCCGCCCGAACAGCCAGCCCCCTGCCTGCGTGGCCAGGAACGTGAGCACGACGCTCACGCCGGCCGTCGTGAGGATCAGCCGCCGGCGCGGAGACCCGCCCCCGAGCGGCGCAGGCCGGGTGCTTCCTGTCCCACGCCGCTCAGCCATGCCTCAGTGTGGCGCACTCCGCCACGTCGGGACGGCCGTACGCCAGTCTGCGTCTCTCAGGCCTGGGTCGACGGCTGGAGAGGGCTGGTCATCCGGATCGGGTCGAGCATCTGGTCGAGCTGTTCCTTGGTGAGCCAGCCCTTGTCGACGACGAGGTCGTAGACGCTTCCCCCGGTGGCGAGTGCTTCCTTGGCCACCTGGGAGGAGCGCTCGTAGCCGAGAGTCGGGTTGAGGGCCGTGACCAGACCGATGGACCGTTGGACGTAACCGAGGCAGACCTCCCGGTTGGCGGTGATGCCCTTGACGCACCTGTTCGTCAGCACGAGGGTCGCGTTGGTGAGGATGGTCAGACCCTGCAGCAGGTCGTAGGCGATGATCGGCTCGGCCATGTTGAGCTCGAGCTCGCTCGCCTCGGCGGCCATGCCGACCGTGGTGTCGAAGCCGATGATCTGGTAGCAGCTCTGGTTGACCATCTCCGGCACGACCGGATTGACCTTGCCCGGCATGATCGAGGATCCGGGTTGCATGGGCGGCAGGTTGATCTCTCCGAGACCCGCCCGTGGGCCGCTGGAGAGCCAGCGGAGGTCGTTGCAGATCTTCGAGATCTGGATCGCGGCGCGCTTCATGGCCCCGGACAGGTAGGCGAAGGCGCCGGAGTCCTGGGTCGACTCGACGAGGTCGCCGGCCAGGGACAGCGGCAGGCCGGAGATGGAGGCCAGACGCTCGGTGACGAGGGTTGCGTAGCCGGCCGGGCTGTTCAGGCCGGTGCCGATCGCGGTCGCGCCCATGTTGATCTCGTGCATCTCGAGCGTGGCGTGGGCGAGGGCACGTCGAGCACCGTTGACCATGCTGGCGTAGGCCCCGAACTCCTGACCGAGGGTCATGGGAACGGCGTCCTGGTTCTCGGTGCGGCCCATCTTCAGGACGTTCCCGAACTCGGCCGACTTGACCCTGAGGGCAGCTGACAGCTCGTCGAGTGCTTGCAGCGACTCGCTGACGGTGAGCAGGACGGCGATCTTGACTGCCGTCGGGTAGGCGTCGTTCGTCGACTGCGAGAGGTTCACGTGGTCGAGCGGGTGGAGGTGGACGTACTCGCCACGACGATGACCGAGCAGCTCGAGGCCGCGGTTGGCGATCACCTCGTTGGCGTTCATGTTGGTCGACGTGCCGGCGCCACCCTGGATCATGTCCACGACGAAGTGCCGGCGCAGCTTGCCGTCCAGGATCTCGTCGCAGGCTGTCGAGATGGCTGCCGCCTTGTCGGCGTCGAGCACCCCGAGCTCGCTGTTCGCCTGGGCCGCCGCCTTCTTCACCATCGCCAGTGCGGCGCACATGTTGCCGAAGTCGTGCAGGCGCTGCCCCGAGATCGGGAAGTTCTCCACCGCCCGCAGCGTCTGCACGCCGTAGTAGGCACTGGCCGGGAGCTCTCGGGCACCCAGGGAGTCGCTCTCCCGCCGGGTGGTTCCGATCGGCTCCATCGACTCGCCGTGCTCGGCGAGGTGGGCGGTCGCCACCCGGAGCCGGTCACGGAGTCGCTGCGCCACACGCTGCATCAGGTCCGACCACACCTCCGGTCGTTCGTGCCGGAGGTGAGCGGTGGCGGCGGCGTCGACGATCAGCAGCTCCACCGGGCCGATCGCCCGGGTGGACAGGCGATGCGGCGTGGCATCGTCCAGCAGCGCACCCTCGAAGAGCATCGCGCCCTCCTCCAGCAGTCCCACCCGGCGCGGGTCGCCGTGGCGGCCGTGCACGAGCTCGAGCTCACCGGTGATCAGCACGGCGAACCACTCACGTGGCGTGCCCTGCTCGGCCACCCAGGATCCGGCGGGGAAGGTCTGGACGCGACCGACCTCGTGCAGGACGTCGAGCAGCGCCTGGTCGGCGTCGTTGACCTCGGGAGCGAGCTCGTTGATGGCCTGGATCTCGCGGACACCGATGACCTCTCGCGTGTCGTTCTCGCCTCGGCGTACGACGTAGGTGGTGTCGTTCATGGTGGTCCCTTCGGAGATGGTCGTGCTGGTGGTCGGTGATGGTCAGGGGTCGCTGGCAGGCTGTCGGGCCGCCAGGCGGTGAGCCTCAGTGGACGAGCTGTGAGCGTCAGAAGAAGAGCTGTGCCATGAGCAGCCCGACGGCGACGGAGCAGGTGGTGGCCACCAGCCCGGGAATCATGAACGAGTGGTTCACCACGAACTTCCCGATCCGCGTCGTGCCGCTCCGGTCGAAGCTGATGGCGGCGATCAGGGTTCCGTAGGTGGGGAGGAAGAAGTAGCCGTTGACCGCAGGCCACATGGCGACCAGCTGGGGTCCGCCGATGCCGAGAGCCAGTCCCAGCGGCAGCAGGGCCCGGGTGGTGGCAGCCTGGCTGAAGAGCAGCACCGAGGCGAGGAAGAGGCCGATGGCAAAGGTCCAGGGCGCCGCGGTCACCATGGTGGTCAGGCCGCCCACCACTGTCTCCTCGTTGGCGTCGATCAGGGTCTGACCGAGCCAGGCCAACCCGAAGATGCCGACCAGGGCCACGAACCCCGAGCGCGCTGTAGCTGCTTTGGGGACGGCTTCGACGTTGACCCGGCAGACCAGCATGATGATCGCCGCCACCGCGAGCATGGTGATCTGGATGGTCAGCGCCATCGACAACGGTGCGTCCACCCCCTTCTCGTCGGCGAACACCGGGCGCAGGGCGTCGAACGCTCCCAGCACCACGATCGACCCGACGCCGACCAGGAAGATGACGGCGCTGACCCGGCCCGACCACGGGCGACCGCCGGCGGTTGCGCTCGCTCCCCGACCGTTCGCGGACGAGGAGTGGGCGGCCGGGACGGCCGCGGCCGGGGACGAGGGGAAGACGACTGCGGGGCCGGTCGTCACCGTCGCCCGCGATACGGTGCTGGAAGCGACCAGACGGTCGGTGGTGACCGCGTCGGTGGCGCCCGTCCGTGTCCGGTGCGACCCCCCCGCCTGAGCGACGGGGATCGGGTCGACGAGTCCGTCGCGGACGCGCTGCTGGAAGACCGGGTCGTCGGCGAGGTCGGTGCCGCGGCGGTAGGACAGCAGGGCGGCGACGACCACGCCCACCAGGGTGGCGGGAACGGCGATGGCCATGATCGTCAGCAGGGTCATCCCCTCCGGCTCGAGGATGACGATGATGGCCGCGGTCGCCGCCGAGACCGGGCTCGCCGTGATGGCCTGCTGCGAGGCGATCGTCGCGACGGCGATCGGCCGCTCGGGCCGGATGCCGTTGTCGTGGGCGACATCGTGGATGACGGGCAGCAGGGGGTAGAAGATGTGTCCGGTGCCGGCCCCGAACGTGAACAGGTAGGCCACCAACGGGGCGACGATCGTGATGTGCTGCGGGAACCGGCGGATCACCCGCTCGGCCACTCCCACCAACCAGTCGATGCCGCCCGCGGCCTCCATCGCCGCGGCGGCGCTGATCACCGCCAGGATGATCAGCATCACGTCGATGGGCGGCTCCGAGGGCTGCTCACGAAAGACCACCGTGAGGACGAGGACGCCGACGCCGCCCCACAGTCCGAGCGCGATGCCACCCTTGCGGGCCCCCAGGGCTATGACGCCCAGGACCACCGCGAGCTCGAGCAGGAACTTCCAGTCCATGAGGTGACTCCTGTGTCAGGATGCTGGGTCGACGCCATGGAGGGGGAAAGAGGCAGCAAGCAGAGCCTCGGATGATGTGGCACCGGTTCTCACGGTAGGAGGCCGAACGCACCCGTCCTAGAGGCAAAGGTCCCGCCTCAGAGCTCGGCGATCCGATCGAGCTCGGCCAGCTTGTCGTTCCAGCGCCGCCGGCACATCGCCGTGAGCGCGGCACGGGAGTCCGGTTCCAGCCGCCTCGGGCGGATCGGTGCCGCCGGTCGAGCTCCCGCCTTGATCTCCACCAAATCAGCCAGGGAGCCGATGAGGTCGAGGCCGGACATCATGGCCACGTCCAGCACGTCCCCGAAGGCGTTGGCTTCGATGACGACGGGGCCCCGTTCACCGGCCATCAGGTCGATGGTGGTGAAGTCGAGACCGAGGGCAGCCGCAGCCCCTTCCGCGACGGCGATCTCCTCCGTGGTCGCCGTCGCGGCGTACGGGGCGGCACCCTGGCTCAGGTTGGATCGCCATTCCCCCCGCCGTGCCACGCGATCCATCGCGGCCTGCACGTGACCGCCGACGACGAAGAGCCGGCGGTCCCGGCCGAGCGCTCGCCCCAGCTGCTCCTGCAGCAGCAGGGGAGTCCGGTCGGACAGGCTCTGGCCCATGCTCGCGCGGAGGTTCTCGAACACCCCCGGCAGCTCGTCGGCGGTGCGCACCAGGCGGGCTTGGTTCCCTTCAGCGCCGTCGGCCGCCTTGAGCACGACGGGATACCCGAGCAGAGCCGCCCGTTCTGTCGCCGCGGCCAGGCTGGCGACACTCACGGTCCGTGGCACCGGGAGCCCGGCCCGGGCCAGGGTCACCGTCGTGGCGATCTTGTCCGCCGCGAGCAGCGTGGCCGCTGGGGAGTTGAAGACAGGGATCCCGGCGCGCTGCAGCTGCGCCGCGCTCTGCAGGGCGGTGAGGTGATCCGTCGATGTGGTCAGCATGACGGCGTCGGGCCGGCCGACCTCGGGCAGGACGGTGACCGTGCCGTCGGAGACGACGGTGGCGAGGCGATCGGGATCCACCAGCCGAGACCGGTGACCTCGCTCCGTCAGCGCGTCGTGGAGGCGGCTCGTCATGGCGTGTGACGGGTAGCCGATGATCATGATCCGGTGGGGGCGCACCCGCCCTTCCTACCCGACGCAGTGCGGACGAACCGGTCGTCGGCGCGGAGCCGCCCCCCTCGCGTCCTGAACCGGCCCGCGGCCGGCTGGTGTGGACCGGCCCAGCGGGGGTAAGGAGCCCGACGGGCTGGCGGCACACCGGTGGTCGCGGGGGACTCTGCTGGGTCGGCTGCGTCACCATGGACCGGGCGGCCCACGACCCGGGCGGCGCCTCCGACCGGCCCGCAGGACCCTCGCCGGTACGGCGTGGCCCAGGATCGGGGCAGCGATGACCGGCGCGAGACGAAGGACGTACGGATGAAGCTGGCGGACGACACGCCGCACGAGGAACGCATCGGCGATCGCGACCTGACCCGCTGGCCGTCGTGGGCCGGGCGGGGGTTGGTGCGGCTGGTCAGCCGGGTGGCGCGCAACGTGTCGGCCCACGGGGTGCTGTACCTCACGGCGGCCGTCGGCCTGGTGCTGATCGCCGGTCTCACCGCCGTGAGTGCCGGTCTGTACGACGCCGTGGTCGAGCAGGACGGGGTGTCCCAGCTCGATCAACCGGTGCTGAACCAGGCGATCGCGGACCGGACCCCGACCAACACCTGGGTGCTGACGCAGTTCACGCACCTGGGCGGGCCGGTCGGGATGACGATCATCGCGTCGCTGATCACCGTGATCATGGTGTGGCGGTGGCGCTCGCGCACGCCGCTGTTCCTGATGCTGATCGCCGTGGCCGGTTCGCTGACCCTGACCACCGTCGGCAAGGCGGTGGTGGGGCGCTCCCGGCCGCCGTTGAGCGAGGCGGTGCCGCCGTACGAGTACGCCTTCTCCTTCCCGTCGGGACACGCCCTGAACAGCACGGTCATCGCCGGCATGGTCGCCTATCTGCTGGTCCGCCGGCTGCGGACCCGCTGGGCTCGCACCCTGGCCGTGGTGGTGGCGGTGCTGTGGGCGGTCGCGATGGGTGTGAGCCGGGTGTTCCTCGGACACCACTGGCTGACCGACGTCATCGTCGGCTGGTCGCTCGGCGCGGCGTGGTTGGCGGTGGTGATCACCGCGCACCGCCTGTTCCTCACCCTGCGGGCGGCCCGCGCCGCCAGCACCAGCCCGGTCACCTGAGGCGGGTGGTCGCCCGAAGTCGCCGGCCGAGAGGCGGGGCCGACTGTCACCGGGATGCGGCATAGTGCAGCGGGTGGACATCGCCGTGCTCGACGACTACGCCGACGCCGCCCTCCAGCTCGCGGACTGGTCCGCGCTGCAGGCGCAGGGCCGGGTGGACGTCGACACCGACCACGTCGACGACGTCGACCAGCTCGTCGAGCGCCTGCAGCCGTACGGGGCAGTGGTCCTGATGCGCGAGCGGACGCCGTTTCCCGCCGCGGTCATCGACCGGTTGGACCGGCTGCGGCTGATCGTCACCACCGGCCGACGGAACCCGGTGATCGACCTGGCGGCGGCAGCCCGGCGGGGGATCGTGGTCAGCCACACCGACGCCAGCTCCAGCTCCACCGTCGAGCTGACCTGGGCGCTGATCCTGGCGCACTCCCGCCACCTGGTCGACGAGGTCGCCGCCCTGCGCTCCGGCGGCTGGCAGTCCACGATCGGCCGTGACGTGGCCGGAGCCACGCTCGGTGTGCTCGGTCTGGGCCGGATCGGCAGCCGGGTCGCCGAGGTCGGTCGCGCCTTCGGGATGGACGTGATCGCGTGGAGCCGGACCCTCACCCCGGAGCGCGCCGCGTCGTCGGGCGCGGCGGCGGTCACCTTCTCGGAGCTGCTCAGCCGCAGTGACGTGCTCACCGTCCACGTGCCCTTGAACGACGGCACCCGCGCTCTGCTGGGTGCGGAGGAGCTGGCGGCGATGAAGCCCGACGCGTTGCTGGTCAACACCTCCCGTGGTCCGATCGTGGACGGTGCGGCCCTCCGTGACGCCCTGGCCGCCGGCCGGCCCGGCGGGGCCGCTGTCGACGTCTTCGACGTCGAGCCGCCCGCCGCCGACGACCCGTTGGTCGGGATCCCTCGTGTGCTGGCCACCCCGCACCTGGGCTACGTCACCCGGGGCGGGATGGCACTGTTCTACCGCGGGGCCGTCGAGGACGTCGAGGCGTTCCTGGCCGGTGCCCCGGTCCGGGTGCTGGCGGCCCCCGACGGCCCCGGGTCCCGCCCGTGACCCGACGCGGCTGGCTGCTCTTCGTGACGTTGAGCCTCTGTTGGGGCATCCCCTACCTGTTCATCCGGATCGCGGTCACCGAGCTCGACCCGGTGGTGGTGGCGTTCGGTCGGACGGCACTCGGGGCGCTGCTCCTGCTGCCCTTCGCGCTGCGCTCCAAGGCGCTGGTGCCGCTCCGGGCCCACTGGCGATGGCTGCTGATCTACACCGTGCTCGAGATCGTCGGGCCCTGGGTGCTGCTGGGTCATGCCGAGACGCGGCTGTCCAGCTCCACCACCGGGTTGCTCATCGCGATGGTGCCGATCGTGGCCGCAGTGATCGTGACCGTGACCGGTCAGGACCGGCTCGGGCCCCGCCGGGTCGCCGGCCTGCTGATCGGTCTGGGCGGGGTGGCCCTGCTCGTCGGGCTCGACGTGCACGCCGACGACCTCGTGGCCATCCTGCAGATCCTCGGGGTGGTGATCGGGTACGCGATCGGGCCGATCATCATCAGCCGGCAGCTCGCCGACCTGCCGCCCCTCGGGGTGATCACCGCGTCGCTGCTCATCGCCGCCGTGGTCTACGCCCCGTTCGCCGTCGTGCTGCGGCCGGCGACGGTGAGTCCGGCGGCGATCGGCTCGGTGGTGGTCCTCGCGGTGATCTGCACGGCGGTGGCGTTCCTGGTCATGTTCGCCCTGATCGCCGAGGCCGGTCCGGCCCGGATGACCCTCATCACGTACGTGAACCCGGCCGTCGCCATCGGACTCGGCGCGCTGGTGCTGGACGAGCCGATCACCACCGGGCTGCTGCTGGGCTTCCCGCTCATCATCGTCGGCTCGATCCTCGGCACCTGGCGGAGTGCCCCGCCCGAGGCCACCGGCCTGGATCCGCAGGTGGTGGGAACCCCGCGCAGGGATCCGCTCTAGGTGTGACCGGGTGGCACCATTGCCCCCGTGCACATCGCCCTGAGCATCCTCGCCATCGCCGCCGCGGTGGTCGCCGTGACGGCACTGGCCGAGCGGATCCGCTTCTCGGCGCCGCTGCTGCTGATGCTGGTCGGCATCGGAGCCTCGTTCGTGCCGTTCATCCACGAGCCCGTGCTGAGCCCCGACATCGTGCTGCTGGGCTTCCTGCCGCCGCTGCTCTACGCCGCCGCCATCCGCAGCTCGGTGATGGACTTCCGAGCCAACTGGCGGCCGATCGGCTACCTGTCGGTGTCGCTGGTGCTGGTCACCGCGCTGGCCATCGGGTTGATCACCTGGTTGATCCTGCCGGTGCCGTTCGCGCTGGCCTTCGCCTTCGGGGCCGTCGTCGCCCCGCCGGACGCGGTCGCGGCCACCACCATCGCCCGCCGGGTCGGCATGCCGCGGCAGCTGGTCACGATCCTCGAGGGCGAGTCGCTGCTCAACGACGCGACCGCCATCACCTGCGTCCGGGTGGGTCTGGTGGCCATCGCCAGCAGCGTCACGGCCGTCGAGGTCGCGGCCGGCTTCGCCGTGGCCGCGTTCGGGGGAGCGCTGGTCGGTCTCGTCGTGGCGGCGCTGGCCACCGCCGTGCGCAAGCGGATCACCCAGCCCGTCTTCGACACCGCCATCTCCTTCATGGTGCCGTGGGCGGCCTACCTGCCGGCCGAGGAGATCATCTTCTCCGACTTCCACGGCTCCGGGGTGATCGCGACCGTGGTGGCCGGTCTGATCCTGGGGCACAAGTCGCCGGTGGTGCAGAGCGGCCTGTCCCGGCTCAGCGAGCGCGTCAACTGGAGCACGGTCCAGTTCCTGCTGGAGAACGCGGTCTTCCTGCTGATCGGGCTGCAGGCCCGCCAGATCATCCGCAACATGGGCACCAGCGACCTGCCGGCCGGCCGGATCGCCGTGTTCTGCCTGGCCGTCCTGTTCGGGGTGATGCTGCTCCGGATGGTCTGGGTGCTGCTCGGCCGAGCGGCCCTGCTGGGCCGGGGTCGCGAGCCCTCGCCGTGGTCGTACTCGATCGTGCTCGGGTGGTCGGGTCTGCGCGGGGTGGTCACCCTGGCCACGGCGCTGTTGATCCCGGTCGATGTCGCCGACCGCGACGTCCTGGTCTTCGGGGCCATGGTGGTGGTGGCGGGCACCCTGCTGCTGCAGGGGCTGACGCTGCCGATCCTGGTCCGACGCCTGGGCCTGCGGGGCCCGGACCCGCGGTCCGACGCTCTGCAGGCGGCCACGGTGCTGCAGACGGCCAGCAACGCCGCCCTGACCCAGCTCGACACGATCACCGGGCCGGACGACGACCCGGACGTGATCCAGCGGGTTCGGGAGCGGGTCTCCGCCCGCCCCGAGGCGCTGTGGGAACGACTCGGCACCACCGACTCCCAGACGCCGGCGGAGGAGTACCGCCGACTGCGGCTGGCGACCATCGCCACCGAGCGCTCCGAGGTGCTCCGCGTCCGGTCGACCGGCACCATCGACCACGCCGTGATCGAAGAGGTCCTCGGTACCCTCGACGTGGAGGAGTCGATGCTCACGCTGGTCAGCGAGCGGGCCGAGTTCCCCGACGAGGGAGGTCCGGTGGAGGTGCCCAGAGTGGAAGAAGGCCCGTGTCGTGACCTGGAGGACGCCCCGGCCGACGCCGCACCGACCTCGGACCGCTGTGAGGACTGCGCCCGCGAGGGCACCCGACCGGTCCACCTGCGGATGTGCCTGACCTGCGGCAACGTGGGGTGCTGCGACTCCTCGGTCGGTCGGCACGCCACCCGGCACTTCCAGCAGACCGGCCACCCGGTGATGCGCAGCTTCGAGGCCGGCGAGACCTGGCGCTGGTGCTACGTGCACGAGCGACTGGGCTGAGCCCCCGACCTCCCACCTGCCCTGACTCCCGGGCCCTGGCCGTCGACGGTGTCGACCGGCCTGTCGGGGCGGCCAGGGGCGGTGGCGCCGCTATACAGGAGTCCGTGACCCGCTGACGCGGTGATCACCCCCGGCGCGGAGAGAGACGGTCATGGCGATCAAGGACGTGTTCACCTGGAAGCTGCACGGCGACGGCCGCAGCATCAGCCCCGGCACGGTGGTGGCCCCGGACGAGAGACTGGCCTGGCCGGTCACGGTCGGCATCGGCCTGCAGCATGTCGTGGCCATGTTCGGCGCGACGTTCATCGTGCCGGTGATCATGGGCTTTCCCACCTCGACCGCGCTGCTGTTCTCCGGCATCGGCACCATGGTCTTCCTGCTGGTCACCGGCAACCGGGTGCCGAGCTACCTGGGCAGCAGCTTCGCCCTGCTCGCCCCGGTGGCGGCGATCGCGCCGCTCGCCCAGGGCCAGACCGCCCTGGACGGACCCGCGATCTCCCTCGCCCTGGGTGGGATCGTGATCACCGGCGTCGCGCTGGCCGTCGTCGGTGCCGTGGTGCACGTGGCCGGGGCGGGGTGGATCCCGCTGGTCATGCCTCCGGTGGTGACGGGCACCATCGTCGCCCTGATCGGCTTCAACCTCGCCACCGCGGCCCGGTCCAACGTGGAGTCCGGACCGACCGAGGCCGTCATCACGATCGTCGCGATCCTGCTGATCACGGTGCTGTTCCGCGGCCTGGTCGGCCGGCTCGGCATCGTGCTGGGGGTGGCGGTCGGCTACGTGGTCGCCGCGATCAACGGGTCGGTCGACCTGTCCGGGGTCGGCTCGGCTCCGTGGATCGGGCTGCCGACCTTCCACGGGCCCCAGGTCACCTCGGCGGCCTGGGGACTCTTCCTGCCGGTGGTGCTGGTCCTGGTGGCCGAGAACGTCGGCCACGTCAAGACCGTCGCCGCCATGACCGGCACGAACCTCGACCGCTACCTCGGGCGGGCTCTGTTCGCCGACGGAGTGGCCACCACCCTGGCGGGCTCGGGTGGTGGGACGGCGACGACGACGTACGCGGAGAACATCGGGGTGATGGCGGCGAGCCGGGTGTACAGCACGCTGGCCTACTGGGTGGCGGCCGCGTTCGCCGTGCTGCTCGGACTGTGCCCGAAGTTCGGCGCCCTGGCGGCGTCCATCCCGCCCGGCGTGCTGGGCGGTGCCGGGGTGGTGCTCTACGGGATGATCGGGGTGCTGGGTGCCCGCATCTGGGTGCAGAACCGGGTGAACTTCTCCTCTCCCACCAACCTGCTGACCGCGGGCCTCGGGCTGATCCTCGGCATCGGCGGGTTCACGCTCGTGCTCGGCGACTTCACCCTCGGGGCCATCGGGGTGGGCTCCTTCGGCGCCCTGGCCGTCTACCACGGCATGCGGGCGGTGGCCCGTCGGCGGGGCACCGATCCCGACCTGGACGTCAAGGCGGATCTGGTGGGGGACGACGCGTCGCTGGGGCGCTGACCGGGACCACGCGCGCGGTGTCGTCGTCCCGCTGCTCACCGGTGGGGGAGGATCACCTCATGACGACTGTGGTGGTGACCGGGGGAGCGGGCAAGCTGGGCCGCGCGTGCGTGACCGATCTGCTGGAGCACGGCTACGAGGTGGTGGTCTTCGACCGGGCCCCCGCGGCCGCCGGAGCCACCTACGTCCCGGTGGACCTGACCGACTACGGCCAGGTGCTGGACGCGCTGCTGGGGGTGGAGGAGCGCTATCAGCGGGTGGACGCGGTGGTGCACCTCGCCGCCGTCCCCGCTCCGGGCATCGTGGGTGACCACGCCACCTTCGCGAACAACATGAACGCGACCTGGAACGTCGTCAGCGCGGCGCGCCGGGCCGGGCTGAAGAAGATCGTCTGGGCCTCCAGCGAGACCGTGCTCGGGCTGCCGTTCGACACCCCGCCGCCCTACGTCCCGGTCGACGAGGACTACCCGCCGCGGCCGGAGTCGACGTACTCCCTGGTCAAGACGATGGAGGAGACGATGGCCGCCCAGCTGTGCCGGCGCGACCCCTCGTTGAGCATGATCGGGCTCCGGTTCTCCAACGTCATGGACCCGCAGGACTACGCCCGGTTCCCCGACTTCCAGGCCGATGCCGCCCTGCGCAAGTGGAACCTCTGGGGCTACATCGACGCGCGGGACGGGGCCCAGGCCGTGCGGCTGGCACTGGAGTCGGCGGTGGCCGGCTGCGAGATCTTCGTGATCGCCAACGCCGACACCGTCATGGAGCGTCCCAACGCCGAGCTGCTGGCCGAGTGCTTCCCGGACGTGGAGCTGCGAGGGGAGGTCGGGCCGCACGACACCCTGCTGTCGATCGCCAAGGCACGGCGGCTGCTGGGCTACGAGCCGCAGCACAGCTGGCGCGACCACGTCCAGGTCGTCTCGGGCACCTAGGTCCGATCCTCCTCGCCGAGGACCTCGGTGAGGGCGTGGTGCCCGACCGCGGCCAGCACCGGTTCGTCGTCGCTGTTGGCGATCAGGGCCACGGCCAACGCCAGCGCCCAGCCGCGGGCCCGGGTCCAGGTGTCGTCGTCCAGGACGTGCTCGCCGGCGTACGCGGTCCGGAGCTCGCGGCGGGCCTCGGCGTCGAAGGCCATCCAGCCCAGCGCGAGGTCGGTGGCAGGGTCGCCGGCCGTCAGGTCGCCGAAGTCGATCACCGCGGTGAGCCGTCCCGCCTCCACCAGCACGTTGCCCGGATGAGGGTCCCCGTGCAGCCACAGCGGCGGTCCCGAGAAGACCGAGGTCGCCACCAGACGCCGCCACAGGCGCTCCACCGGCGGGCGCCGCTCGACCGGGACGGCGCTCAGGTGACGGAAGAACGCCTCGGTGCGCAGGCCCAGGGGGATGCCGCGGACCGGGTTCCGTGGTGCCTCCGCCGGGGCGGGGGTGTGCAGCCGCGCCAGGAAGATCCCGAGCGGTCGGGCGTACGGGCGGCGATCACCGGGCGACACCAGGGGCAGCGGGCGACCGGCGTACCAGGGTGTGATCGACCACGGCCACGGGAAGAGCTCGCTCGGCACCCCGTGGCGGACGGGGACCGGGATGGGTGCGGGCAGCCGGAGAGCCAGCTCTGACAGCCACCGTTGCTCGTGGTCGATCAGGTCCACGGCAGCGGCTCGCCTCGGCAGCCGGACGGCGAGGTCCTCGCCGAGCCGGAAGATCACGTTGTCCCAGCCGTGGGCGACCTGCCGGAGCGGCGCGGCCGCCAGATCCGGGTGCTGCGCCCGTACCAACGACGCCAGCTGCTCGACCGAGAGCGCGATCTCGGCGGGTGGCATCTTCACGGTGGTGATCCTACGAAACCGCTGGTCGTCTCGACTGACGAACAACTGTCTTGTCAGGTGAGACCGCCTTGAACGCTGTTCTCGATATTCCCTAGTGTGTAGCCATGGATACCAGGGAAATCGCCGACCGAATGTGTCGGTCGGGCGGGCAGCCCTGCTGTCGTCGCCGCTGAGCGACCGACAGCCCGAGTCCTGCTCCGCGCCGCCCGAGGGCAGCGCCACCCCTCTGTTTCGCACACCGGGCCGGACTCTGTCCGCTCGACCGCACTCGACCCCAGACCACTGTTGATCTCTGCGAAAGGACCCCCCATGACCATCACCCAGGACCGCGCCACCTTCAGCATCGGTGACCTCGACCTCGCCGCCGACGACTACTCCCGGATCACCGTGCAGAAGGTCGCCGAGTCGATCGGCGCCCGCATCGGAGGCGTCCGGCTCGGTGGCGATCTCGACGCCGAGACCGTCGCCGAGATCCGCCGCGCGCTGCTCCAGCACAAGGTGATCTTCTTCTCCGGACAAGATCACCTCGACGACACCGCCCAGTACGAGTTCGCCGGTCTGCTCGGCGAGCCGACGTTGCCGCACCCGACGGTGCGCGGCAACGAGCACGGCGTGCTGCCGATCAACTCCGACCACGGCAAGGCCAACAGCTGGCACACCGACGTCACCTTCGTGGACCGCGTCCCCGCCATCAGCGTCCTCCGGGCGATCGAGCTGCCGGCCTACGGCGGCACCACCGCGTGGGCGAACACCGTGACCGCCTACGACCGGCTGCCGGTGGCGCTCAAGGCGCTGGTCGACCGGCTGTGGGCCGTGCACACCAACCTGTACGACTACGTGGCCGAGCGGGACGAGAAGCGGATCGGTGGCATCGACGTGGCGGAGCAGGCGTACCGCGACGAGTTCGCCTCCCAGGTGTTCGAGACCGAGCACCCGCTGGTCCGCGTGCACCCGGAGACCGGCGAGCGGGCCATCCTGGCCGGCCACTTCATCAAGCGGATCGTGGGGCTCAACACCCACGACTCGACCGACGTCTTCAACCTCATCCAACGGCACGTGACGCGGCTGGAGAACACGGTGCGCTGGAGCTGGAGCCCGGGCGACCTGGCCATCTGGGACAACCGGGCGACGGAGCACTACGGCGTCGACGACTACGGGAACCAGAAGCGGGTCCTGCACCGCATCACGCTGGCCGGCGACGTCCCGGTGAGTGTGGACGGGGTCGCCTCCACCCCGCGCAAGGGCGACGCCTCGGCGTTCTCGTCGCTGACCTGAGCCTCTCGTACCTGGCGGGCCGCGGGGGAGACCCCGTGGCCCGCCGCCAACGCCGGCGCTGCCCGCTCACTGCCAGCACCCTCACCCCCTGACCCCGGGCGGCAGCCTGCCCGGATTCCGAAAGGCCGATCCATGTCGACCCCCACCCGCCCCCTGACTCCCGGCACGCTCAGCCGGCGCTCGGTGCTCCAGGGCCTCACCGCCCTCGGCGTCGGCGCCTCGTTGTTCGGTGCCGCCGGCTGCGAGTCGGCCGTCAGCCAAGCCAACGCCTCCGGCGCCGCCGGCACACCGCAACGGGGTGGCACGATCAAGGCGGGCATCGCCCAGGACGTCATCCCGGGCAACTTCCTGACCAACTCCAACACCGGCATCACGGTGATCATCGGGCTCGCCTACGACTTCTTGATCAGGTACCCCAACGACAAGGTGGAGCCGACCCCGGCCCTGGCCACCGCCTGGCGGCTGGCCGAGGACGGCCGATCGCTCACGCTGGACCTCCGCGACGACGTCACCTTCCACTCCGGCCGTCCGTTCACGTCCAAGGACGTGGAGTTCTCGATCAAGACCTACGCCGACCCCCTGTGGACCGCGCAGCTGCGCAGCACCGCGGCGGCGATCACCTCCTTCGACACCGGCGAGGCACACACGATCACGCTCGGCTTCGAGCATCCGCTGGGCAACGTGTTCGACCTGCTGGACACGGTGCCGATCCTGGACTCCGAGTCGATCGACGAGCTGCGGACCGGAGCGAAGTTCATCGGCACCGGTCCGTTCCAGGTCAGCGGCTGGAAGCCCAACACCTCGATCGGCTTCACCCGCAACGAGCGGTACTGGGTGCCCGAGCGACCGTACGCCGACGCCGTCGACGTCACGATCATCCCCGACCCGAAGGCCCTGCTCGCCGCGCTGAAGTCCGGGCAGGTCCAGTTCGCCAACGGACTGAGCAGTCTGGACGTGGAGAACCTGACCAAGGGCGACGACTTCACCAAGATCCGGCTCGAGGGCGCGGAGAAGCAGCTCTACGTCGGCTCCAACGTGACGGCCAAGCCGTTGGACGACGTCCGGGTGCGGCAGGCCATCGCCTACGCGGTGGACAAGGACCGGGTGGTGTCCGACGTGGTGCGTGGAGCCGGCTACACCGCGAGTCTCCCGTGGCCGAGGTACTCGGCCGCCTTCGACGAGGCCGCCAACGCCACCTACGCCCGCGACGTGACCAAGGCCAAGACGCTGCTCGCCGAGGTGGGCACGATCCCGACGCTGCCCCTGACCTACCAGACCGGTCCGCTGCAGGAGGCTCTGGCCGCCATCGTCCAGTCCAACCTGGCCGACATCGGCATCACCGTCGAGCTCGACCCGGTCGACGGGGCCCAGTTCGTGAAGCAGCTGATCGGGGCGCAGTTCAAGGGCCTGTGGATCGCCATCCACTCCTGGGCGCAGTACACCCCGTCCACGCTGACCGTGAGCGCGTACCCGTTCAACGCCCACAAGAACGCCTCCCGCTTCGAGTCCCGGGACTACGTCGCGGCGGCCGACGCCGCCTGGGAGATCCCGGACGGCGCTTCGGCCGAGGCGGTGGCGGCCTACCGGACGGTGTCGGAGCAGCTGCTGGACGAGGTCTTCCTGGCGGAGATCGCCATCTACTGGGAGCAGTGGGCGTCGTCGTCGGCCCTGCAGGGTGCCGGCTACACCAAACGCTCGGAGCTGCTGCTGACCGACGCCTACCTGACCACGGCCTGATCATGGTCCGCTATCTGCTGCGCCGGCTGCCCTCGGCCGTGGCGGTGCTGTTCGCCGCGTCGGTGTTGATCTTCGCGATCATCCGGGTGGTGCCGGGTGATCCGGCCAGCACCCTGGCCGGCCCGGACGCCTCCCCGGACACGGTGGCGGCGATCCGGGCCGACCTGGGCCTGGACCAGCCCCTGCTGAGCCAGTACGTCACCTGGCTCGGTCACGTGCTGACCTTCGACCTCGGTCGCTCCTACCTGATCGGCGGCCAGATCGCCGACCTGGTCACCGCCGGTCTGGGCAACACGCTGTGGCTCACCGGCGCCGCCCTGCTGCTCGCCATCGCGAGCAGCGTGATCACCGCGCTGCTCTGGGTGGGGGTGCCGTCCCGGGCCCTGGACGCGGCGCTGACCGGGTTCAACACCATCGCCCTGGCGCTCCCCACCTTCGTCACCGGCGTCATCCTGGTGCTGGTGTTCGGGCTGCTGCTGCCGATCCTGCCGACCGGCGGGGTGCCCCCGAAGGGTTTCCTGGCCGACCCGGACATCGCCGTCCAGTACCTGATCCTGCCGGCGGTCTGCCTCGCCCTGCCGGCGTCGGCGGGGCTCACCCGCTTCCTGGCCGAGAGCCTGCGGACCGAGCTGGCGGCGCCGTACGTGACGACGGCACGGGCCGCCGGGGTGCAACCGCGCCGGCTCCTGGTCGCGCACGCCCTCCCGGCCGCCCTGCCGACCTACCTGACCGCGCTGGGCCTGCAGGCGGGTTCCCTGCTGGGTGGGGCCGTCCTGGTCGAGGCCGTGTTCAGCTGGCCGGGTCTGGGTCAGCTGGCCGCGCAGGCGATCGACCGACGCGACTACCCGGTGGTGCAGGTCCTGCTGCTGCTCTCGGTGGCGGTGTTCGTGGTCATCCAGCTGGGCACCGACCTGGTGCACGCCTACCTCGACCCGCGGGTCCGCATCGGAGGACTGACATGACCTTGGACGTACGCGAGCCGGTGGCGGTCGTCGACCCGGTGACCACCGTGCCGCTGCCCGTCGCCGGTGACCCGGGTCGCCGCGGTTCCCGGCAGCGCCTGCTGCACGGGCGCGGGCTGGTGGGTCTGGTCCTGCTCGGTCTCCTGGTGGCGCTCGCGGCCCTGGCGCCGTGGTTGGCGCCCTACCCGCCGAACGAGCAGATCGCCGGCGCCAACCTGCTGCGGCCGAGTGCCGACCACCTGTTCGGCACCGACCACGTCAACCGGGACGTGTTCTCCCGCACGCTCCACGGGATCCGCACCGACCTGGTGATCGTCTTCGTCGCCGTGCCGATCGGCGCGGTGCTCGGCACCCTGGCCGCTCTGCTGGGCACCGTGGTGGGTGTCGTCGACGTGATCCTGCAACGGGCGTTCGACGTGGTGCTGGCGTTTCCGACCCTGATCTTCGCGATCGGGCTGACCGCGGTGATCGGACCGGGATCGCTCACCGTGATCATCGTCATCGCGGTGCTGGAGACCCCGATCTTCGCGCGGCTGCTGCGCAGCTCCATCCTCAGGGTGCGCGCGCTGCCGTACGTGGAGACCGCCGAGGCCATCGGCGCCGGCCGGCCGTGGGTGCTGCGTCGCCACATCCTGCCCAACGCCGCCGAGCCGCTCGGGGTGCAGCTGGCCCTCTCGCTCTCGCTGGCCGTGTTCGTCGAGTCCGCCATGAGCTTCCTGGGCATCGGCGTGCGACCGCCCCAGCCCTCGTTGGGCTCCCTGATCGCCGACGGCATCGACTACGTGGACAGCAACGTCGGCTTCGTGCTCGGTCCGCTGGTCGTGGTGGTGATCTTGGTTCTGGCCCTGCAGCTGATCGCCCAGGGCCTCGGGGCCGCGCGGCGGGTGGCCCGATGAGCGCGCCGGAGGACCGCGACGACCCGTACGCCGGCTTCCCGGGCCGCATCGGCCGGACGATCTCGGAGTCGGAGCCGGCCTGGCCGGAGGAACCCACCGCCGCCGTGGGCAGCCCGAACGTCGTGGTGATCCTGGTCGACGACCTCGGCTTCGCCGACATCGGGCCGTACGGCAGCGAGATCGCCACCCCGCACCTGGACCGGCTGGCGCGGGACGGGGTGAGCTTCACCGACTACCACACCACGCCGCTGTGCTCGCCGAGTCGAGCGGCCCTGCTCACCGGTCTGAACCCGCACAAGGCCGGCTTCGCCTACCCGGCGAACGCCGACCCCGGCTACCCCGCGTACGCCTTCACCCTGCCGGACAACGCCCCCACGGTGGCCGAGACGCTGCGCGACCACGGCTACGCGACCTTCGCGCTCGGCAAGTGGCACCTGGCCGGCGACCGGCTGCAGCACGACGGCGCCGACAAGGGGTCCTGGCCGTGCCAGCGGGGTTTCGACCGCTACTTCGGCAGCCTGGAAGGCTTCACCTCCCTGCACGCCCCGCACCGCCTGGTGTGGGACAACTCGCCCTATCCCGTCCAGGAGCACCCGGACGGCTACTACCTGACCGACGACCTGACCGAGCGGGCGCTGGACATGATCACCACGCTGCGGGCGTCCGACCCGGTCAAGCCCTTCCTGCTCTACCTCGCGCACGCGGCGGTGCACGGACCCGTGCAGGCCAAGGAGTCCGACATCGCCGACTACGCCGGGGTCTACGACGCCGGCTGGGACCACATCCGCTCGGAGCGGTTCCGACGCCAGATCGACCTGGGTCTGTTCGGTGACGACACGGTGCTGCCGCCGGCCAACCACGAGCCCGGTCTGGACGTCCCGCCCTGGGACAGCCTCGACCATGATCAACAGCGACGCTTCGCCCGCTACATGGAGGTCTACGCCGCGGCCGTGCAGGCGGTGGACGCCAGCACCGGGCGGCTGATCGAGCACCTGGAACGCCTGGGCGAGCTGGACAACACCATCATCGTGTTCACCTCCGACAACGGCGCCACGGCCGAAGGAGGGGCCGAGGGCACCCGCAGCTACTACAGCCAGTTCGCCCACGTGGCCGGGTTGCCGGACGACTGGGACCGGGACGTCGACCGCGATCTCGAGCTGATCGGGGGCCCGCAGACGACCGTGCACTACCCCCGCGGCTGGGGCCAGGCGTCCAACACCCCGTTCCGGCTCTACAAGGCCCACACCTTCGCCGGTGGCATCCGGGCACCGCTGATCGTGCACTGGCCGGCGGGTGCGCTGCTCGGGGCGGGGGACGACGGTCTCCGCCGGCAGTACCTGCACGTCACGGACCTGACCCCCACCCTGCTCGACCTGCTCGGGATCGCACCGCCCGACCACCGGCACGGTCGGGTCGCCCCCGCGCTGGACGGGGTGAGTGCCGCAGGCCTGCTGCGGGACCCGGGGGCGGCGTCGGTCCACGGGGATCAGTACACCGAGACCGCCGGTCAGCGGGCGTACCAGAGCGGGCACTGGAAGATCGTGACCCGCCACCGACCCGGCACCGCGTTCGACGACGCCGAGTGGCAGCTCTACGACCTGAGCGGCGATCCGACCGAGACCACGGACCTGGCCCCTGTCCGCCCGGAGGTGGTGGCCGAGCTGGCCGCGGCGTGGGAGAGGGCGGCCTGGGCGAACCGGGTGTTCCCGTTGGACGACCACGGGCCGGCGTCCGGGCGACGTCGCCCGGACGACGCCCGGTTCGGTGACCCGGTCACCCTGCGGCCGTTCGGCGGCACGGTGGAGCGCTGGCGATCGGCGCAGCTGGTCCAGCACCGCGACGTCGCGATCACCGCCTCGTTCCGGCTGGCCGCCGGAGACGCCGGGGTGCTGGTCGCGCACGGCGACCAGGGCGGCGGCTACCTGCTGGCCGTCGACACCGACGACCGAGGTGAACCCGTGGCCTGGTTCGGGGTCAACGCCTACGGGGTGATGCACCGCACGCCGCCGATCGGACTGGCGCTGGGGGAGTCCGAGCTGCTGGTCCAGCTGCAGGTGCGGCCACGGTTCCGGCTCGACGTGCTGCTGACCGACGGGCGGGCCGCATCCACCCTGACCGATCTGCCCCAGTTGGTCGGCATGGCGCCGTTCACCGGCATCAGCGTCGGCGCCGACCGGGGTGGACCGGTCGACTGGGAGGTCCGTCGCCGCGCGGGCAGCCACCCGTTCAGCGGGGTGCTGCACGCCATCCACTACCGCCCGGGGCCGCTGTCGGCGGACGCGCCGGCCGAACGGGCCCGGGTGTGGGCCGAAGGAGTGAGGATCTATGACTGACCTGGACCCGGACCTGGACGGCCACGCCGAGCCGACCGCGCCGACCGAGGTGCCCGGGCCCCGACCGGTACGGCCCGACGCCGTGCTCCGGGTGAGCGAGCTGGGCGTGCGCTTCGGCTCGACCACCGCGGTCGACACGGTGTCGTTCTCGGTCGACCGCGGCGAGATCCTCGCCCTGGTGGGGGAATCCGGCTCCGGCAAGACCGTGACCGCCCAGGCGGTGCTGGGTCTGCTGACCGGGACGGCCACCGCGCGGGGCTCGGTCCAGCTGACCTCCGACCCGGCCCGGCGACCGGCGGACCGGGAGCCGAACCTGCTCGACGGACCGGCCGGGGTGGACGCCTGGGCCGGCGTGCGCGGCCGGTTGGCGGCGATGGTGTTCCAGGAGCCGCAGACGGCGCTGAACCCGGTCAAGACCGTGGGCTGGCAGCTCGCCGAGTCGCTGCGGGCACACCAGCGGATCCGCCCCGGCGGGGCTCGTCGTCGTGCGATCGAGCTGTTGGCGCTGGTGGGGATCCCCGAGCCCGAGGTGCGGGTCGACGCCTATCCGCACCAGCTGTCCGGCGGCCAGAAGCAGCGGGTGGTGATCGCTCTGGCGCTCGCGAACGACCCGGTGCTGCTGATCGCCGACGAACCCACCACCGCGCTCGACGTCAGCGTGCAGGCCGAGATCCTGGCCCTGCTCGGCGAGCTGCGGGAGCGGCTGGGCATGGCGGTGCTGCTGATCACCCACAACATGGGCGTGGTCGCCGACCTCGCCGACCGCGTGCTGGTGATGCGGAACGGCCGGATGGTCGAGCGGGGGGAGGTGGTCGCGTTGTTCAGCGCTCCGTTCACCGACTACACCCGGGAGCTGCTCGGCTCGGTCCCGCGGCTGCGGGTCGTGGCCCGGGACGCGCCGGGGATCGAGATCGACCTCGGCGCCGAGCGAGCCGTCGTCGCCTCCGCGTCGCCGACATCGACTCCGGCGCTGTCGTTCGTGGACGCCGTCGTCGACTACCCGGGCCGGTTCGGCCGGCCCGGCTTCCGGGCGCTGCACGCGCTCACCGTCGAGGTGGCACCCGGCGAGGTGCTCGGCGTCGTCGGGGAGTCCGGATCGGGCAAGTCGACCCTGGGTCGGGCGGCCCTCGGTCTGCTGCGGCCGACCAGCGGCCGGATCGAGGTCGCCGGCTCCGACATCAGTGCGGCCGGTCGCGCGGAGCTGCGCCGGCTCCGGCGCCGGATCGGGGTGGTGCCGCAGGATCCGGCCAGCACCCTGGACCCGCTGCTCAGTGTGGGGGAGAGCGTCGCCGAGCCGCTGCAGGTGCACCGCGAGGCCTCGGGTCGGCTGCTGCGCCAGCGGGTCGCCACCCTGTTGCAGAGCGTCTCCCTTCCCAGCCGCTACGCCGAACGGCGGCCGCACGAGCTCTCCGGCGGGCAGCGTCAGCGGGTCGCCCTGGCCCGGGCCCTGGCACTGCGGCCGGACCTGCTGATCGCCGACGAGCCGACCAGCGCCCTGGACGTCTCGGTCCAGGCTGCCGTCCTGGCCGAGTTCGCCCGGCTGCGGGCCGAGCTCGGCTTCGCCTGCGTGTTCATCAGCCACGATCTCGCCGTCGTCGACAGCGTCAGCGACCGGGTGCTGGTGCTGCAGGACGGGCGTGCCGTCGAGTCCGGCCCGACCGACCGGGTCCTCGGGCGTCCGACCCACCCGTACACGCGGGCGCTGTTGACCGCCGTCCCGATCCCGGACCCGATCGAGCAGCGGGCTCGGCGACACGCGAGCTGATCCTCGTCGGTGTGAGCACCGTCCGGACGCAGCGTTGCCCGGCCGCCGGAGGGCGGACGGGCAACGCATCGTGCGGCAGGGTGATCGGCCGATCTCGATCGGCTGCTGCTGATCACCCGATCATGATCAGTCGACGGTGACCGTGCGGCTGCTCCCGTTGAACAAGGCGTTGCCGGAGTACCTGACGGTGACCTGCTGCCCGGGCTGAGCGGTCACGGTGATGCTGACGCTCTTGCCGGTCAGCTCCTGGGGGGCGCCGACGACCCTGCCGTCGACCAGGAACTCGACGCGGCCGGTCGGGCTGACGGTCGACGTCTTGGCATCGGCGGCCACCTTCGCGGTGATCTTGACCTTGCCGTTGTTCTTCTGCGCGACGGTCAGGTTCGTCGTGGTCGCCTTGAACGCCACCCGACGCAGGAAGTCGTTCAGCTCCATCCGCCAGATGTCCCAGCTGTGGATGCCCGGCTGGTTGAAGGCCACGACGTTCACCCCGGCGGCCTTCAGGCCCGCCTCCCGCTGCAGCGAGGACAGGTTGATGTTGGCCAGCCAGTCCTGCAGGCCGGTGCCGATGTGGACGACCTCGACCTTCTTCATCGCCGCCAGCTGAGCCTCGGTCGGTGCGACGTAGGTGCCGGCGGCGGCACTCCACAAGCCGTAGTAGGCGAACTGGTCGGTGGTGTTGAACAGCAGGTAGTTGGCCCGGCCGCCGCCGGCGGAGAGCCCGGCGAACGCACGGTCGGACGCCCGCTTGGAGACGTTGAGGTTCTTCTGCACGTACGGGATGACCTTGGTGGTGATCTCGGTGGCGTAGCCGGCGGTACCGCCGGGGATGCCGTTGAAGTTGGTCATGACCACGACCGACGGCTGCATCCGGCCCTCGGCGATCGCGTTGTCGAGGATGTTGCCGGCCACCCCGGAGTTGCTCCAGTCGTACTCGTCGCCACCGGCGCCGTGGCTGAGGTAGATGGTGGGGTAGGGGGTGGACCGGTTCTTGTTGTAGCCCGGGGGTGTGTAGACACTGAGACCCTGGGTCCCGGCGGTGCTGGTCGACGGGTAGCTGTAGTGCTGGAACGTGCCCCGGTCAGCGGCGTCGGAGACCGGCGCCTCGACGTACTTGTCCAGCGTGCCGTAGCTGCGGTCGCTGGGGACGTAGACCTGACGGTTGGGTCCACCCACGTCGTCGGGGTTCCAGACCGGGTTGGCGGGATCGGGGATCCGGGGGCAGCCGGTGCCGGCATCGGAGGCGCAGTTCACGACGAAGGCGTAGTTGAAGGTGCCCGACGGCAGCGGCGAGCGGTAGGTCCAGATGCCGTCGGCGTCCTTGGTCATCTCGTACACGGTCCAGCCGGCCCCCTCGCCGGAGAGCTTGATGCCGGGCACGTCGCCGGGCTCCCACTGGCTGCCGGGCTTGGTCTCGGCCGCGGTTCCGCTGGTGATCAGGGCCGGGTCGGAGAACGTCATCTCCGGGGCGATCTGCACCCGGCTGGCGCCGTCGTTCTTGTACCGGATGGTGACCTCGTAACCGGTCGGGGGGAGACCGGTCTTGGAGACGGTCGGGCCGAGCGGGGCGGCGTCGTCGGCCGCGGCCGGGGTGGCCGGGACCAGGGCCGAGCCGCCGACGAGGGCGGCGGCGGCCACCATGGTCGGTAGCCACCGGCGCAGGCGGGGCCGCGAGGGCGTGCCAGAGGACATGCAGAACTCCTTGGGGTGGGGTGAGCGACGCCGACCAAGTGGTCGGTGTCGTACGGGGTGGAGCTGGGGTCGGACCGGACGATCGGCCGGGTCAGCGGCCGACGGGGACGTGGATCCAGGCGGTGACGTCGGCGGTGCCGGCGGTCAGGGCCCGGTAGCCGGGCAGTGACGAGGCCACGAAGGCCCTGTCGTCGGCCAGACCGGCGGCGGTGGCGGTGGCCAGTGAGTCGACGTAGCCGGGCCGGGTGAACCACTGGTGGTTGTGGGCGGTGTACAGCGTGTCGTAGCGACCGTCAGTGGCCGAGCGCCACGACGCCAGCGCCGTCCCGAAGGCGGCCAGCGAGGACGACAGGACCAGGCCGGCCGGACCCTGGGTGCCCAGGGCGTCCCCGGCGTACAGCACGCGCGAGACCGGATCGAGCACCGTCAGACCCTCGGTGGCGTGACCGGTCAGCGGGTGCACCTCGAGCCGGACGCGCCGCCGTGCGGTGTCGCGACCCAGGTCGATCCGGTCGCCGGCACCGACCCGGACGAGGTCCCGGTAGCGGCGACCACTCAGCGAGGACCCTGCCGACACGTGGATCCGGTGACCGGCGAACTGCTTCAGCCCGCCGACCTGGTCGGCGTCGTCACTGGTCAGCAGCAGGTCGAGCTCCAGCCCGGTGCCGCGCAGCAGCCGGCGGACGAAGTCGGCCAGTCCGGGGGTGCCCGCACCGCTGCCGATCAGCAGTGCCCGGCTGCTGCCCCGCATCAGGAACAGCGACCTGGTGGCGTAGTCCCTGATCATGGTCAGGTCGGTCCTGATGTTCTGCAGATAGGCGTACGGGGCGTCGGAGGTGGGCTCCAGTGCGTAGCGGGCCGGGATCTCGACCCGGTGGTAGTTCCGCCGCACGCCGCGGCCGCCGGTAGGACCGCCCGGATACAGGTTGGTGAGCGAGTAGACCAACCGGGCCGACCCACCGCCGATCCAGACGGCCTCCCGACCGACGTGGTGGTAGGGCTCGGCCGCGATCGATCCGTCCAGAGCACCCTCGGCGGCCCTGGCCATGTCCTGCACGTAACGAAGATCCCCGATCCGCCCGTTCAGCGGCGGCTTGCCGCGACCGTACTTGCTGAGCTGCAGGTAGTGCGCCGGGAGCAGCACGATGCCGCGCAACGGCGACAGCTTCCGCTCCAGACGGCGGAGCATGGGCAGGTACGTGCTCGTGGTCGCCGACGCGAACTGGGCCCAGACGAACGCGGAGCCGAGAGCGTCGCCGGTGGCGATCATGGCGTTCTCGGCGTCCAGGTAACCGGTGGAGCCGGGGGTGTGGCCGTACAGGGCGACGATCGTGATCATCCGACCACCCAGGTCGATCTTCTTCACCGTGCTGCCGTTGCCGTGGGTGGTGGGTCCGCCGTCCTCGCGGACCGGCACCCAGTTGGCGGGCGGGGTCGCCGTCGGCCAGTCCAGGTCCGGGTAGTAGACCGTGCGGCCGGTCATCTGCGGGACCTTGCCGGTGTGATCACCGTGGGAGTGGCTGATGGCGACGTCGAAGTCGACCGGGTCCTTCTTGACCGTGCCGTTGTCGCGGTGACCGAGCAGGTGCCGGCACACCGACGCCAGGTCGTTGACGCCCATCGTCTCCGGCGTGTTCTGGGCCGTGTCGACCAGCAGCGCACGCTCATCGCCTTCGAACAACCAGCAGGTGGAGTCCTGCGAGCTGACACTGCCGTCGGCGCGAGGAGCCCCGGTCAGCAGGTTGTCGATCCGCCAGGTGCGCAGCCCGGACGGCGTGATCGAGATCCGGTGGGCGGTGTAGGCACCCCACGGATTCACCCGGCCGCCCCAGCCGTCACCGATGGGGTTCCCGTAGCCGTCCTCGACGATGGGAAGGAAGCCCGGCACCAGGCGTTCGAGCGTGAGGGGACGTGCTCGGGTGCCCCGTGGCCGGGCCACGGCCGCATCGCCGCCGAACGAGGCGCCCACGACGCCGGTGGCCGAGACGGCGGCAGCCAGGGCGAGCAGGTTGCGTCGGGTGAGTGCCGGTTCGCCGGGGTCACCGGGTCGGCAGGTGTGCTCGTCGACCGGGTCGGGGAAGGGGGGATAGGTCACGAACTCTCCTCTGAGTGCATGATCACGTCTGGGCACGCCAGGAAGGCCTTCGTGATCGACGAAGGGCTACGGGCGGGAAGGGGCTGAGTGGCACCCGGGGAAGGTGCTCGAGCGAGATTCGTCTGTGGTGCGAAACCCGCGACACCAGGAAACTACCGCGCGTTTCGCGCAGAAGTCAACGGTCGACTGTGACCTGCGTCATCGTGTGCGGACCAGGGCGTCGAGCCGACCCACCGGTCGTCCGTCATCCAGCCAGACCCCGAGCACAGCTGGAGAGAACAGCTCGTCGACCACCATCGCCGCGGCGCCGACCAGCCCGGCGCGGTCACTGAGGTGCGAGTGCTCCACCAGCAGACCCTCGGCGGCCACCGAGATGCCCTCGTCGGCGATCGCGGCCTTGATGGCGCTCAGGACGATCTCGTCGTCGTCGACCAGCGTGCCGCCGACCAGCAGCAGCGAGGGGTCCAGCAGGGTCACCACGTCGGCCAGCACGGCACCCACCCGCGAGCCGGCGCGGCGCAGCACCGCCACGGCGCCGGGGTCGCCGGCGGTCGCCGACCGGGACAGCTCGGCCACCGAGCCGTGGACACCGCCCGCCTCGGCGAGCAGGACGGTGTCGTTGACGAAGGTGTCCAGACAACCCCGCCCGCCGCACCAGCACGGCCGCGGTTCGTCGTGCGGCACGACGAGGTGGCCGATCTCGCCTGCGGCGGCCTTGCCGTGCTGCAGGCGACCGCCGACGACGAGACCTCCGCCGACGGACGGCCCCAGCTTCGCGAACACGACGTCGGAGAACCCGCGGGCGCGGCCGGACCGCACCTCGCCCAGGGCCATCAGGTTCACCTCGTTGTCGACCCAGACCGACCGGCCGAGCAGCTCGTGCAAGCGATCGCGCACGGGGTAGCCGTCCCAGCCGGCCATGGCCGACCGGGCGAACAGGCGGCCGGGCAGGATGCTCCCCCGACGTCGGTCGACCGGGGCCAGGACCCCCACCCCGATGCCCCACAGCTCGTCGAGAGCGTGGCCGACCTCCTCCAGCACCGCGATCATGCCGTCGGCGACCAGCTCGACGGCCGCCGCAGGCCCGGCCGAGACCTCGGCGTCGATCTGACGGAGGACGAGCACCTGCCCACCCAGGTCGGTCAGACCGAGGGTCACGTGATGGACGTTCATCTCCACGACCCCGACCAGACCGACCTCGGGCCGGAACCCGATCCGGCGGGGCATCCGGCCACCGGTCGACCGGGCCAGCTCCCCCTCGGTGACCAGGGACTTGTCCAGCAGCTCCTGCACGCGTTCGGAGATGATCTTCCGTCCCAGCCCGGTCATCCGCTCGAGCTCGGTTCGGGTGGTGGGTCCCTCCCGCCGGAGGGCCTCGATCACGGCGGCGTGGCCGGCCGCCCGCGCGCTGCCGGATCGGCTGACGGCCACAGGGGTGCTCACGGGGCCAGTCTGGCGCGTGACCGCCGGTTCTGCTGCAGGGACGAACCGCCACTGGTGACGTCGGGCTGCTTCACCGGCGCCCACGAAGCAGCCCGAGCTCACCAGTGGGCGGACGCCTCGCCTCAGCTGCCGTGGCGCGGGGCGGTGAGGGCCGGGGGGCGGGGTCGCCAGCGCTTCCAGGAGGAGCGGGCCGTGGCGCGCAGCTTGTCCTGCCACCACAGCTCGGCGTCCACCCGGATCTCGTCGTCGTCGGCTGACACCACCCGGGCGACCAGCTCGGCCGGCTCGACCAGGGGGGAGGGACGCCGGTAGCTGACGTCGATGCCGGCGGTGACGTACGCCAGGGTGCCGTCGGGTACCAGTCCGCGCGCGGTCGAGGCGAGCACCACCACGGCCGCGCTGTGACAGTCCAGCAGGGTGGCGATGATGCCGCCGTTGAGGTAGCCGAGACCGTTGTCGTGCTCCGGCCAGGGCTGGAACTCCGCCCGGACGGTGCCGTCGCCGGTCTCGAAGCTCTTGAGCCGGAGACCCTTCAGGTTGTTCGGGCCGCATCCGAAGCACGGGACCTCGGCGAGGAAACGGTCCTGGATGCTGAGCCCGGACCCGTACGGCGTCGTCATGCCGCGATCACATCACACGGTCCCGGCCGGTTGTCGGTCGAAACGGGAGTAGATTCCGGCCGGAGGATCGAGAGGCGATGAGGGATGACTGAACAGCAGACGGGGACCGCGCGGGTCAAGCGCGGGATGGCGGAGATGCTCAAGGGCGGCGTGATCATGGACGTGGTCACCGCCGAGCAGGCGAAGATCGCGGAGGATGCCGGCGCCGTCGCCGTGATGGCGCTCGAGCGGGTGCCGGCCGACATCAGAGCCCAGGGCGGGGTCTCCCGGATGAGTGACCCGGACATGATCGATGGCATCATCGCCGCGGTGTCCATCCCGGTGATGGCCAAGGCACGGATCGGGCACTTCGTCGAGGCGCAGGTGCTGCAGTCGCTCGGCGTCGACTACGTGGACGAGTCCGAGGTGCTGACGCCGGCCGACTACGCCCACCACATCGACAAGTGGGCCTTCACGGTCCCGTTCGTCTGCGGCGCCACCAACCTGGGTGAGGCCCTCCGCCGGATCTCCGAGGGCGCGGCCATGATCCGCTCCAAGGGCGAGGCCGGCACCGGAGACGTCTCCAACGCCACCACCCACATGCGCCAGATCCGCGACCAGATCCGGCGGCTCACGTCGCTCCCGACCGACGAGCTCTACGTCGCCGCCAAGGAGCTGCAGGCGCCGTACGACCTGGTCAAGGAGGTCGCCGAGGGCGGGAAGCTGCCGGTGGTGCTGTTCACCGCCGGTGGCATCGCGACCCCGGCCGACGCGGCGATGATGATGCAGCTCGGCGCCGAGGGCGTCTTCGTGGGATCGGGCATCTTCAAGTCCGGCAACCCGGAGCAGCGCGCGGCGGCGATCGTCAAGGCGACCACGTTCTTCGACGACCCCGACGTCATCGCCAAGGTGTCCCGCGGGTTGGGCGAGGCCATGGTGGGCATCAACGTCGAGGAGATCCCCGAGCCGCACCGGTTGGCCGAGCGCGGCTGGTGATCATCGGGATCCTCGCCCTGCAAGGTGATGTCCGCGAGCACGCCGCTGCCCTGGAGACCGCCGGAGCGATCGCCCGACCCGTACGGCGACCGTCCGAGCTGGTCGGTCTCGACGGTCTGGTGATCCCCGGTGGGGAGTCGACCACGATCGACAAGCTGTCCCGCGCGTTCGAGCTGCGTGAACCGCTCGTGGCCGCTCTCCGGTCGGGGCTGCCGGCGTACGGCAGCTGCGCGGGGATGATCATGCTCGCCGACCGGCTGGTCGACGCCCCGGACGACCAGCAGACCTTCGGCGGGCTGGACATCACCGTGCGCCGCAACGCCTTCGGCCGCCAGACCGACTCGTTCGAGGCCGACCTCGACACCCCCTGGCTGGCGGAGCCGGCCTTCCGGGCGGTGTTCATCCGCGCCCCGGAGGTGGTCGCATCGGGGCCCGAGGTGGAGGTGCTGGCCACGGTGCCGCGCCCCGACGGGTCCGAGCACGTCGTGGCCGTACGCCAGGGGAGTCTGCTGGCCACCTCGTTCCACCCCGAGGTCGGTGGGGACCCCCGCGTGCACGCCCGGTTCGTGGCCCTGGTGCGTGCCGGCGGCTGACGACCGCTTCGCCACCAGGGGCCGCCTCGGCCCCACGTGCTCGACGCCCCGGATAGCCTCCATGATGTGCGTACCGGTCGGGTGGCGAGGGTCGTGCTGGTCCACCGGGACCGGGCGCTGGGCGTGCTGCCGCCGGTCGACCTGGAGCTGCCGTGGTGGCCCGAGGTCCGGGAGCTGGTGGCGGCCGTACGGGAGCGCGACGGACTCGAGATCACCGTGCTCCGGCTTCTGCACGCCGCTTCCGACCGGGTCGCCGGCGGGGAGGTCACCTACCTCGCCGAGACCGACCGGGTGCCGAGGCTCCCGCTGCGCCCGTGGGCGGGAGAGCCGCTGGCGGACCAGGCGCTGCGCCAGACCTGGGCCCGGCCCGGAGGTCCGGCGGACCTGCTGGCCTGGGCCGACGACCGCCTGGCCGCCGCCGGACGGGACCGCACCGGTCCCGCCGAGCAGATGCGGACCTGGAACCTGTCGACCCTGTGGCGGCTCCCGACGCGCGAGGGGCTGGTGTGGCTGAAGGCGGTGCCGGCCTTCTTCGCCCACGAGGGCGCGGTCATCGACTGGATCGGCGCACCCTCGGCGCCCGAGCTGGTCGCCCACGCACCCGGACGCGCGTTGCTGGTGGACGTCCCCGGGACGGCGAACCACGACGTGCAGGAGCCGGGGGCGTTGCGCCCGATGGTGGCGCTGCTCACCGCTGTGCAACAGCGGGCGGTGGACCGGACCGGTGAGCTGCTGGCCGTCGGGGTCCCGGAGCGGCGACTGTCCGGCGTCGTCGACCGGGCCGGGGCGGTCGTGGCCGACTGGGCCCCGCAGCTCGACCGGTCGGAGCGACGGGCGGTGGAGGCCCTGGTGTCCGGGCTACCGGCCCGGCTGGCGGCGATCACCGACTGCGGGGTGCCGGACACGCTGGTGCACGGCGACTTCCACGCCGGGAACGTGGCCGGCCGGCCGGACGACTACGTGATCCTGGACTGGGGTGACTCGTTCGTCGGGCACCCGCTGCTCGACGAGCTCGCCTTCGTGCAGCGCCTGCCCGCTCCCGTCCGCACCACGGCGCGAGGGTGGTTCGTCGAGGCGTGGCAGCGGATCGTGCCCGGTTCGCAGCCGGCCCGCGCCGCGGACCTGCTCGACCCCGTGGTCTTCGTGGAGGCGGCCGCCATGTACGCCCGCTTCTGCGCCGCGATCGAGCCGGACGAGCGGATCTACCATGCCGGTGACGTGCTCCAGATGCTCCGCCGTGCGGCGACAGCGCCGGCGGCCGGCTGACCGCCCACCGGCCGGAGACCGGCCTCAGTCCACGCGTCGGCGCCGCTCGCCCAGCGACAGGCTGGCCAGCAGCCCGACGACCAGGAAGCCCGAGGCGGTCGCGGCCGAGACGCGGGTGGCGTCGGTCAGGGCCTGCTGGGCGTCCTCGGCGATCGTGGCGGTGCTCGGGTCCGCCGCCAGCGCGGGGATGACGGCGCCGGCGCTGTCCTTGACCGCGGTCACCAGCTGCGTCCGGGTCTGCTCCGGCACGCCGGCATCGGCCAGGCTCGCGTCGAAGCGGGCGCCGAGGACGGAGAACAGCACGGTGCCGAGCACGGCGATCCCGAAGGCGGACCCGATCTGACGGGCGGTGCTCTGGGTCCCCGAGCCCTGTCCGCTGCGCTCGACCGGCACGTCGGCCAGCACCACGCCGGTCAGCTGGGCCGTCGCGAAGCCGACCCCGATGCCGTAGACGAACAGCAGCGGGGCGGTGACGAACCAGGCCGAGTCGGCGCGCAGCAGCAGCGCGATGCCGGCGATGCCGACGATCTCCAGCACGATGCCCAGCCGGACCAGGAAGATCGGGCTCCGGGTGCGACCGATCGCCGCGCCGAGGCCGCTGGCCAGGAAGCTGCCGGTGGCCAGCGCGAGCAGCACGACCCCGGTCTGGAAGGCGGAGTAGCCGCGGACGTTCTGGAACCACAGGGGCAGGGCGAAGAGCAGACCGAACTCACCCAGGCTGACGATGGCGGCCGCGATGTTGCCGTTGCGGAACGAGGGGATGGTGAACAGGTCGAGGTCGAGCATGGAGACCCGGCCGGCGGCGTTCCGCACGCGCTGCACCAGGACGAAGATCGTCAACCCGGCTCCGCCGACGACGAAGGCGACCGGGACGGGGGACAACGTCCAGGGCCAGGTCCAGCCGCCGATGCTCAGCAGGGTGTCGGTGCTGGTGAGCCATCCGTACGTGCGTCCCTCGATCAGCCCGAACACCAGCGCCCCGAAGCCGATCGTCGACAAGATCGCGCCCCGCCAGTCCACCCCGCGGGCCGCGGACGGATCGCGTGACTCGTCGACGAGCAGGAACAAACCGATGATCACCACGGCCGAGAGCGGGATGTTGATGCCGAAGGCCCAGCGCCACGAGAAGGCGGTGGTCAGCCAGCCGCCGAGGAGCGGGCCGAGGGCGGCGGTGCCACCGATCGTGGCTCCCCAGATGCCGAAGGCGATGCCGCGATCGCGGCCACGGAAGGTCGCGTTCAGCAGCGACAGCGAGGTGGGCAGCATCAGCGCCCCACCCACCCCCTGGACGGCCCGCGCCGCGATCAGGGACGCGCCGCTGTCGGCCAGGGCCGCCAGCACGCTGGCCAGCGCGAAGATCAGCGCACCCAGGGCGAACAGCCGGCGCCGGCCGCTGCGGTCGGCCAGCCGGCCACAGACCAGCAGGAGCGACGCGAAGACCAGGGTGTAGACCTCTTGCACCCACTGCGCCTGGCTCGAGGTGATACCGAGGTCGTCGATGATCGAGGGCACGGCGACGTTGACGATGGTGCTGTCGACGATGATCAGCGACACCCCCAGGCTGATGATGACCAGGCCGAGCCAGCGGCGCCGGGAGGCCGAGGCGGACGGCGTCCCGGGGGTCGCCGGAGAATCACTAAGCATGCTGAGCAATATACTCTCGCCCTCCACCGGCGGTGACCTACGCTGGTCCACGTGGCGGCAGAGCTCGATGACTGGTCCCTGGGGCGTCTGCTCTCGACCGCGGCGCGGCTGGTCGAGCACGACTGGAACGCGTGGCTCGCCCGCCACGACCTGACCCACGCCGGGTTCCTCGCGCTGCACACGCTCGGCCCCGACGCCTTGACCCAGCGGCAGCTCGCGGCCGGCAGTCAGATCGAGGAGCAGACGATGGGCCGGGTGCTCGACCGGCTGGAACGCACCGGGCACATCACCCGGCACCGCGATCCGGAGGACCGTCGCCGCAGCCTGGTCCAGCGCACCGAACAGGGGCACCGCACGTACGAGGCCGTCCGCACGTCAGGGATCTCGGACCGGCTGGTGGAGGAGGCGTTGGAGGATCCTCAACGGTTCCGGGCCGATCTGGTCCGCCTGATCGAGCGCATCGGTGCGGCCGACGACCATGATCACCACGAGGCGCCCTAGTCGGAGATCTGCACCTTCGCGCCGTCGTCCGGCAGCTCGACGAAGGTCTGACCCGTGGCCATCTTCAGCGGTGTCCCGTCGGCGAGGGTGAACGCGAAGGGCTCGGCCACCGATCCCTTGCTCCAGGTGCCGGTGACGTAGCGACCCTCGTGGGCGTAGCTGAACCTGCCCTTCGTCTTGATGATGTCGTGCAGGGGCTCGTCGTGACCGCTGCCGCGGAAGATCTTGCCGAAGTGCTGCTTCGCCTTGATCACCAGCACGTTGTCGACGGCGATCCGGGTCCCGTCGGCCATCACGTGGGGACCCCACGGCATGCTCCGCAGGTACTTCTTCTTCCTCTTGTCGTAGGTGTAGCTCATCCGGTAGCCGTTTCCCTTGTAGGGAACGGAGATGGTGCGGGCCTTCTTGCCCTTGGACGTGCTCACGTCGTCGTCGGAGGACGCCCACGGGAAGTACGACTGGGGCGGACCGTCGCGGAACCGTCTCGTCTGCTTGGCCAGCACGGCGGGATGGCAGACGGTGGCGCGGTCGTAGTAGGTCTGACCCTGGTAGGTGTAGACCCTCGACTGATCGGTCCCGTACGAGCCGGTGCCCCGGGTGGCCATGTAGGACAGCATGCCTTCGACGTGCTTGCGGTGGTGCTTGACGTAGTTGATCACCCACTTGGCGGCGCCGGTGTTGCCGATGATCGCGTTCATCGGGCTCAGCAGCGGGATGTCGACCGGTCGGATCGAGCGGACGGGCTCCACGGTGTCGGCCATCCGCGAGTGGAACACCGGCACCAGCCGGGTGCCGCTGTAGCCGTCGGCGTCGAGGTAGCCCTCGAGCTCCACGAAGACGATGTCGGCCTTGTCGATGCCGCGCTGCGGGTGCTCGTACTTGTTGTCGGGGACCTTGACGGCCACGGCGGCGTGCTCGGCCTTGGACGGGTCCTTGAGCAGCACCCCGGTCAACGGCCAGCGGGGCCGGCTGTCGACCGACGGTGCGGTGGACGGCACCGGGGTCGGGGTGGCCCTCGCCGGCGGGGTCGTCGCCGGCGGGGCCTCGGGGGTCGCGGCCGGGGCCTTGCTGGTCCGGGAGAGGCCGTAGCCGACGGCGCCGATGCCGGCCAGACCTGCACCGCCGAGGCCGAGCAGGGCCGTGCGTCGACTGATCTTCGTCATGGGAGATCCTCGGTTTCCGGGTCGTCGGTGCGCCGTCATCGTAGGCCCCGCAGGTGAACGTCGGGGATCTTCCGGGCTCGTGAGGGCCGGGGTGTCGCCGCCGTCGTGGGCCCGCCGCCGATGGCGAGGGGCAGTCGGGGGCGGCGACGGTTGGGCCCGGCGTCGCCACTTCTGCCACCATGTGCCCGTGGCAGAACGCGTGTGGTTCACGAGCACCAGCGGACCCCGGCTCGCCGGCCTGATCGACCATCCCGAGGGCCGGGTGCGCGGCTGGGGGGTCTTCGCGCACGGGTTCACCCTCGGCAAGGACACCCCGGCGGCCAGTCGGATCTGCAAGCAGCTGGCCCGGGAGGGGATCGGGATGCTGCGCTTCGACAACCTCGGCCTGGGGGACTCCGAAGGGGACTGGGGCAACGGCTCGTTCTCCCACAAGGTCGAGGACACCGCCCAGGCCGTCCGGTTCCTGGAGGAGTCCGGACGAGACGTACGGCTGCTGGTCGGTCACTCGTTCGGTGGGGCCGCAGTGATCGCCGCCGCCCACCTGGTCGACGGGATCAGGGCGGTGGCGAGCGTGGCGGCCCCGTACGAGCCGGCCCACGTCGAGCACAACTACGACGCGCTCCTGGAGAGGATCCTGGCCGAGGGGGAGGCGCCGTTCCTGATCGGCGGCAAGGCGCTGACCCTGCGCCGGCACTTCATCGAGGACGTCCGCCAGGCCGATCTGCACGAGCGGATCCGGACCCTGCACCGGGCCTTGCTGGTCATGCACTCACCCACCGACAACACCGTCGGCATCACCAACGCCAGCCAGATCTTCCGCGCCGCCCGGCACCCGCGCAGCTTCGTCTCGCTGGAAGGGGCCGACCACCTGCTCACCAAGGGCGATCAGGCCAAGCGGGCCGGCCGGATCATCAGCGCCTGGGCCGACCCCTACCTGAGCTGAGCCAGGGGGAGCGAGCACCTCCCGCAGCCGGCTCCCAAGATCAGCCCGCGGCGGCGGTCTCCGCCGCACGGCCCTGCCGGGTCGCGTCGGCGGCGCCGACGATGCCGGCGTTGTTGATGTGCTGGGCCAGCACGATCGGCGTCCGGGGGTGCAGGTAGTGCAGCCACTTCTCCGGGTTCTTGGTGATGCCGCCACCGAGCACGAAGAGCTTGGGCCAGACCAGCCCCTCCAGGTGCTCCAGGTAGTGGTTGGCGTGGCCGGCCCACTCCTCCCAGCTGTGACCGTTGCGCTTGCGGGCCGAGGCGGCCGCGTACGTCTCCGCGTCCACGCCGTCGAGCTCGAGGTGGCCGAGCTCGGAGTTGGCCACCAACCGACCGTCGCTGATCATCGCCACGCCGATGCCGGTGCCCAGGGTGACCAGGAGCACGACCCCGTCGGTGCCCTTGGCCGCCCCGAAGTGGGACTCCGCCAGCCCGGCGGCGTCGGCGTCGTTCAGGTAGGTGCCGGGCCCTCGCAGCCGGGGACCGATGAGCTCGGCCAGCGAGAGACCGATCCAGTCCGGGTGCAGGTTGGCGGCGGTGTGCACCACGCCGTCGAGGACGACGCCGGGGAAGGCGACCCCGACCGGGCCGTCGAAGTCGAAGTGGTCCGCGACGGCGACGATGGCGTCGGCCACGTCGGCAGGTCGGGCGGGCTGCGGGGTGTCGAGCCGGAATCGGTCGGTGACCAGCTGCCCGGTGTCCAGATCGACCAAGGCCCCCTTGATCCCGGTGCCCCCCACATCGATCCCCAGTGCGACGTTCCTGGTCTCGCTCACGCGATCCTCCCTGTCCGGCGGTGACTGCCACGGTCGCGTTCGCGGCGCGGCATCTGACTCAGGGCGAGGCTATTGCACCAGCGCGGTCCCCACCCACCGGCGGTCTCAGCACCAGGACGACGACGACCACGATCATGATCACGGCGGTGAGCGTGATCGGGATCGGGATGACCGGGTCGAGGAGCACCAGGACCGCGCCGGCGGGCACGACCACGTTGACGACCCGATCCGCGTGCTGGCGGAGGGCGATCCACCAGATGCCCAGCACGAAGATCGCGATCGGCACCGTGACGGTGAACGACGCGGCGACCTCGCTGAGCTTGCTGTGGTGGGACAGGACGTCGACCTCCACCTCGATCCCGGCGGAGAACGCACCGGCCGCGGCGAAGACGAAGTAGTGCACGTAGCCGTAGCGCAGCGATCCCCTCAGCGAGGTGATGGCGGTGTGGTGCGGAGGCCAGAAGTAGATCCACCAGAGCGCCGCCGTCACGATCAGCGCCAGGGCGGCGACCGACAGCAGCGGGCCGAGAGCCGCCTCGTCGTGCAGGGCCTCGATGACCGCGTTCGCCGACGCGAGCAGGCTCTCGCCCAGCAGGATCAGGGTGAACAGCCCGAAGCGCTCGGTGATGTGGTGCGGGTGCCAGGGCGTCAGGCCCCGTCGCTCCGCGACCACGGGCACGGCCAGCTCGGCGGCGACGAGCACGACGAAGGCGATCGTGACGACCGACGCCGGCAGGACGAGCAGGGAGAGCCAGAGGAGCTGGACGACCCCGATGCCGACCGCGTACGTCTGGCAGGCGCGACGGCTGGAACCCGCGTGCCCGGCCGCGCGGAGCCACTGGGCGATCATCGCGACGCGCATCACGAGGTAGCCCGCGATGACCACGGTGAAGTCGTGGGCCACGAAGGCGGCCTCGACGCCCGAGGCGAGCACCAGCACCCCGCTCATCTGGACGATGGTGAGGACGCGGTAGAGCCAGTCGTCGGTGTCGAAGGAGGTGGCGAACCAGGTGAAGTTCATCCAGGCCCACCAGATCGCGAAGAACACCATCGCGTAGCTGAGCACGCCCGCGGCCACGTGCGCCTCGGTCAGGGCGTGGTGCAGCTGCACGGCCGCGAGGGAGACCGCGACGACGAACACGAGGTCGAAGAACAGCTCGAGGCTGGACGCCGTCCGACCCGGCTCGTGCGGGTCGCGCGGCCGCATCGGCGCCAGCCGGTACGGCGACCGGGCGGGGGCGGGTGGGGTCATCGCCGGATCCCTTCGGTGGGCGGGACCGGCAGGGGAGGCCGCCGGTCGGTGCTCGGACGCCTCGCATCCTCGCAGCACGTCCGACCGGTGCCGGGTCGTCGTCCACGGGCTGTCGACGACGCTGTGCCCGGGGACCAGCGGCCCGCAGGCTGCTACGGGGCGATCACCAGACGCCGGATGAGGTCGTCGGCGATCATCGACCGCACCTACGGCCAGCTCGCCGACCACGTGTTCGAGCACGCGATCGGGATCTCGGGGCCGTTGCGGGAGCACTACCTGCGCGGGATCGCCGAGACACCTGACGCGACCGCCTGGGAGACCGAGATCGGCTGGCCGATCTTCCGCACCTGACGGTGCGGCGCCGGTGATCTCCGACCTCTGGGCGTGGGCTCGACCCGGTCCGGCTCGCCCGGGGGCCGGCGTCGGCGGTCCGGTCTACGGTGGCGCCATGACCCGGAGACCCATCGCCGCGGTCCTGGACGGAACGCCCGGGGACCGAGCCGCGGCAGCCTCGGAGGCCCTGGGCCGGGGAGTGCTCACCGGCTGGTGCGCCGACCTGCTCGCGCGTCGGGCCGAGTGGGGCGCCGCCGACCGTCCCGACATCGGGTGGATCGGTGGACGGGTGGCCGCCTCCTGGGGTGCCCCCGACCACCTGACCAGCGAGACGTGCTACTGGTACCGGGTCTGGGCGGCTCGCACTCTCCTGCACGTGTGGGAGGACGGGTGCACGACCGACGTGGTCGCGGCCCTGCGGGACCCGGCCTGGCGGGTGCGCGAGATGTGCGCCAAGGTGGCCGCCCGCTGGGAGGTCGCCGCGGCGGCCGATCCGTGCCTGGCGCTGCTCGACGACGACACCCCACGGGTCCGGGCGGCTGCCGTGCGCGTGCTCGGGATCACCGGCGAGTCCGAGCACGCCGAGGGCGTGCGGCGGAGCCTGGACGACGCGGAGCCGGCCGTCCGGGACGCGGCGGACCGGGCGCTCCGGCTGTTGCAGGAACGGCTCGACCGTCAGCTGTGACCCCGGTTCGGGGTGCCGCAGCCCACGCCAGCTCCACGCCGGGAGATCGCCGGCGGCCCCGGGACGTGCACGACCACGGTGCAGACTGGGCGGGTGACGTCCACCCCCTGCCCCGCCGGTCGCCGCCTCAGCCCGGCGGAGCCCGAGGACGGCCCGCCCCTGGAGCTCGTCGACGGGGCGGACGGTCCGGTCTGGGTGGTCCGGTCCTTCGCGCTGACCCGCCAGCTGCTGCGCCGGCCCGACGCGACCCGGCAGGCGGGCTTCGGCGCCGAGCAGGTCGAACGGATGGGAGACCTGCGCCGGCCGATCCTCTACCTGGAGGGTGACCAGCACCGGGAGCGGCGCCGCGCGGCGGCTCGCTTCTTCGCTCCCGTGGTGATCGAGGGCTACCGCCCGATGATGGAGCGGCTGGCCGACGAGCTCGTGGCCGGGCTGCGGACGGACCGGACCACCGATCTGAGCCGGCTCTCGCTGCGGATGGCGGTACAGGTGTCGGGGGCGGTGATCGGCCTGACGAACTCGTCGGTGACCGGGATGAGCCGACGGCTCGGGGCGTTCTTCGCCGGTGACCCGATGAGCCGAGGGCGTGGTCCGGCGGGCCGGGTGCGCCAGCTGCTGGCCGGCGGCCGGACCGGGCGCTTCTACTGGCTGGACGTGAAGCCGGCCATCCGCAGCCGGCGCCGCCGGCCGGGCGCCGACATCATCAGCCAGCTGATCGACAAGGGGTTCAGCGACCTCGAGATCCTCACCGAGTGCCTGACGTACGCCTCCGCCGGGATGGCCACGACCCGCGAGCTGATCACCGCCGCGGCCTGGCACCTGCTGGAGGACCCGGGGCTGCTCGCCACCTACCGCTCCGGCGACGTGGCCGCGCGGCGCGCGCTGCTGGAGGAGCTGCTGAGGATCGAGCCGGTCGTGGGCTACCTGCGCCGGCGCACCATCGGGGAGGTGAGCCTGGACGGCCCCGACGGCCCGCTGACCATCCCGGCCGGCGCGCTGGTCGACCTGCGGCTGCGGATGGTCAACGACGACCCGGCGGTGCTCGGCGACGCCGGCGCCGCGGTCTGCCCCGGTCGTACCCTCCCGTCGGCGGTGCCCACCGCGGTGATGAGCTTCGGCGACGGCCACCACCGCTGTCCCGGAGGTCCGCTGGCGGTGATGGAGAGCGAGGTGTTCCTGAGTCGGCTGTTCGAGCGCGACCTCGTCGCCGACGCGCCGCCCCGGGTGCGGTGGAACCCGGTTTCGCAGGGTTACGACCTCGACAGGTTCCCCGTCCGCCTCGCCGGCTGACCGGCTGGCGGTCCGTCCGTCGGCCTGCCAGGCCCGGCTCCACGGCGCGGTGTGGTGGCGCCAGCGAGATCCCGAACCGCTGCGGCGGACCGGCGCGCCCGAGGAGCCCTCCGGTGGACACTAAGGTGCTCGGGATCCCTCGACATCGCGGGTCAGCCAGACCGGCGCCGTCGGTGCTGCCAGTCGGAAGGGGTGACGGTCCTGACCGAGGAGAGCTTCGGCTCGCGCCAGCGCGTGACGATGGACGACGTCGCCCGCCGCGCCGGGGTGTCGCGAGCGCTCGTGTCGATCGTGATGCGGTCCGCGCCCGGCGCCAGTGAGGACAAGCGACGACGGGTGCTGGCCGCCGCCGACGAGCTGGGCTACCGGCCGGACGTGCGCGCTCAGTCGCTGGCGGGCCAGCGCTCCCGGGTCATCGGGGTGATGTTCGGCGTCACCGTCGGCGCCTTCCACTTCGAGCTGCTGGACGGGCTGTTCGCCGCGGCCGAGCGCCACGGTCACAACCTCGTCATCTCGCCGTTGACCCGGGTTCGGGACGAACGCACCGCGGCCCGCTCCCTGCAGGGCTTCCGCTTCGACGCGCTGATCATGCTCAGCCCACCCACGGCTCATCCGCTGCTGGCCGGTCGGATCCCGCTGGCGGTCGTGGGCTGGCACGTCGACCACCCGGGGGTCGATGTCGTCCGGGTCGACGACGACCGTGGCATCCGCGCGGCGGTCGACCACCTGGTCGCGCTCGGCCACCGCGACATCGCCCACATCGACGGCGGCGACACGATGATCTCGTTGGCGCGACGCTCCGCCTACCTCGCGGCCATGGAGGCGCACGGCCTGGCCCGATGCGCACGGGTGGAGCGGGGCGGCCAGGCCCAGGTCGACGGCCTGGCCGGAGCGCGCCGTCTCTGCAGCATCGGACCACGGCCCACCGCCCTGATCGCCTACAACGACGACATCGCCGTGGCGGCCATCGGCGTCTTCGCCCAGCACGGTCTCACGGTGCCGGCGGAGATGTCGGTGGTGGGCTTCGACGACAGCTCCGTGGCCGCCCTGGCGGCGGTGCCCCTCACCACCGTCGCGCAGCGACCGGACGAGCTGGGGCGCCTTGCGGTGGAGCGGATGATCGCCCGCGTCGAGCAGCGCCGGATCGTCGAGCGCGAGATCGTGCTGCCGGCCGAGCTGCGCGTCCGGAGCAGCACCGCCGCTCCGCGGGAGCCCGGCCACAACCCTCTCCCTTCATAATGAACATATGTATTGACAAAGCGCCGCGCCCGGTGTTGATTACTCCTAGTGTTTAGTGCGCGCTAGTGATCCACAGCACATGCGGGTGGCGGTCGGGGATCGGCTCCATCGCACCTCAGCACGACCTCCGTCACGAGCAGCAGCTGCTCGGACAACGAAAGGAATCACCGATGATCCCTCGTCGACTTCGCGGGCTCGCCTTGGGCTCCGCGGCGGCACTCGTTCTCGCCGTCTCGGCCTGCAGCGGCGGCGGCGCCCCCCAGACCAACACCGACGACGGTTCCGGTGGGGGCGGCGGTGACTCGGGCTACACCATCCAGATGGTCACCCACGAGACCCCCGGTGACTCCTTCTGGGACAAGATCCGGGCCGGCGCCGAGCAGGCTGCGAAGGACACCGGATCCAAGCTGCAGTACTCCAACGACCCCGCGGCCGACAAGCAGGCGCAGCTGATCCAGACGGCTGTGGACTCCAAGGTCGACGGCATCGCCACCACCCTGGTGACTCCCGACGCGTTGGCCGGCGCCGTGAAGTCGGCGACCGACGCGGGGATCCCGCTGGTCGGCTTCAACTCGGGGATCGACCAGTACAAGGACCTCGGCGCGCTGATGTACTTCGGCTCCGACGAGAACCTGGCGGGCGCCACCGCCGGTGAGAAGATCGCCGCCGCCGGCGGCAAGAAGCCGCTGTGTGTCATCCAGGCAGCGGGTTCGGTGGCGCTGGAGGCTCGGTGCGCCGGGGTGAAGAGCAAGATCGCGGCCACCGAGAACATCCAGGTCAACGGCGCCGACGACTCCGCCGTGGTCGCCAGCCTGCAGGCGAAGCTGCAGCAGGATCCGTCGATCGACTACATCGTCACCCTCGGCGCGCCGATCGCCCTGGACGCCATGAAGGCACAGGAGCAGTCGTCCAGCGAGGCGAAGCTCGTCACCTTCGACCTGAACGCCGACGCGGCGCAGGCGATCAAGGACGGCAAGATCGAGTTCTCGGTGGACCAGCAGCCGTACGTGCAGGGCTACCTGGCCGTGACCGCGCTCTACCTGAACATCAAGAACGGCAACGACATGGGCGGTGGCAAGCCGGTGCTGACCGGACCGTCCTTCGTGGACGCGTCGAACATCGACAAGATCCTCCCCTTCGCCAAGAACAACACGCGCTGACGCTCCGGTGGGGGCCGGTCCCGGACGGGACCGGCACCCGCACCCCTCTTCTCAGAACACAGGAGTTCTCATGAGTCAGACCCTCAAACCGGCTCCGGTCGGTGCGCCGGCCGAGTCGTCGAACCGGGTGAAGCTGGGGTTGTCGAACCGGCTGCTGGCCCGACCCGAGGTGGGTGCCGCGTTCGCGGCGGTCATCATCTTGATCTTCTTCCTGGTGGTGGCGCCGGCGTTCCGTTCGCCGGAGTCGTTCTTCACGGTTCTCTACCAGGCCTCCACCATCGGGATCGTGGCCGTCGCGGTCGGCATGCTGATGATCGGTGGCGAGTTCGATCTGTCGGCCGGTGTGATCGTGACGTCGGCCGGGCTGTTCAACGCCCTCTTCTGCTACTACCTCGGCATCAACCTGATCGTCGGTGCCGTCCTGTCGCTGGTGTTCTGCCTGGCGATCGGCTTCTTCAACGGCTACATGGTGATGCGCACCGGGATCCCGTCGTTCCTCATCACCCTGGGGTCGTTCTTCGTGCTGCAGGGCGCGAACTTGGGCATCACCAAGATCGTCTCCGGCGCGGTGTCGAGCCCGAACATCAACCAGATGGGCGGCTACGACGTGATGTCGACGATCTTCGCGGGGTCGTTCAAGATCGGTCCGGTCACGGTGTGGAACACCGTCATCTGGTGGTTCGCGTTCGTCGCCCTGTCCGGTTGGATCCTGACCCGCACCAAGATCGGCAACTGGATCTACGCCGTCGGTGGCAACACCGCCTCGGCACGCGCGGTCGGCGTCCCGGTCGTGCGGGTGAAGGTCGGCCTGTTCATGACGGTCAGCTTCCTGGGGTGGTTCGTGGGCATGCACACCCTCTACCGGTTCAACACGCTGCAGGCCGGCAACGGGGTGGGCAACGAGTTCCTCTACATCATCGCCGCGGTCGTGGGCGGCACCTTGATGACCGGCGGTTACGGCAACGCCATCGGTGTGGCCATCGGCGCCTTCATCTTCGGCATGACCAGCCTCGGCATCGTCTACGCGGGCTGGGACCCGAACTGGTTCCGCGCCTTCCTGGGCGTCATGCTGCTGCTCGCGGTGCTGGTGAACCTGTACGTGAAGAAGCTCTCCACCACCCGGAAAGTGGGTTGATCACCGTGACAGCGTCTGATGGTCGCGCTCCGCGCTCCGCGGTCATGAACTCCGCGAGTTCTCGCTCGTTCGTCGCGATTCTGTGCGCCGACGAGCGTGTCGCCCAGCATCGCTCCTGCACTCCCGAGAGGCTCCGTCCATGACCGACACGATCGCTGAGCACGCGGACGAGACCCTGCACAAGGGGGAGTCGCTGATCGAGATGCGCGACGTCGGCAAGACGTACGGAGCCATCCGGGCGCTCAAGGGCATCAACCTGACGGTGAACGCCGGCGAGGTCTCCTGCGTGCTGGGGGACAACGGTGCCGGGAAGTCGACCCTGATCAAGATCATGGCCGGGTTGCACCCGCACAACGAGGGCACCCTGCTGGTGGACGGTGAGGAGCTGTCGTTCTCCTCCCCACGGGAGTCGCTGTCCCACGGGATCGCGACGGTCTACCAGGACCTGGCCGTGGTCGGGCTGATGGAGGTGTGGCGGAACTTCTTCCTCGGTTCGGAGCTGGTCAGCTCCAAGTTCCCCCTGGCCGGCATGAAGATCCGTGACATGAAGCGGATCGCCGACGAGGAGCTCCGCAAGATGGGGATCGTGGTCAAGGACATCGACCAGCCCATCGGCACCCTGTCCGGTGGTCAGCGGCAGTGCGTGGCCATCGCCCGGGCCGTCTACTTCGGCGCCCGGGTGCTGATCCTGGACGAGCCCACCGCCGCCCTCGGCGTGAAGCAGTCCGGCGTGGTCCTGAAGTACACCGCCGCGGCGCGCGACGCCGGTCTCGGCGTGGTCTTCATCACCCACAACCCGCACCACGCCTACCTCGTCGGCAACCACTTCATCATCCTCAAGCTCGGTCAGGCCGTGCTGGACAAGAAGCGGTCCGAGGTCACGCTCGACGAGCTGACCCGCCAGATGGCCGGCGGCGACGAGCTCACCGAGCTCAGTCACGAGCTGCAGCGCTGAGTCGGGAAGGGTGGAGCTCCCACCCGATCCCGGCCCGCACGCCGCAGCACCCACCACCCGCAGCACCCACACCGCAGAGAGGTCCACCGTGCCGACCACCCACCCCCTGACCTACCGGGAGACTGCCGCATGAGCGACCTGCGGATCGCCGTCCTCGGTCTGGGCATGATGGGCGCCTTCCACGTCGAGCTGCTCACGTCGGCGATCAAGGGAGCGACCGTCACGGTCGTCAACGACTTCGTGGCCGACAAGGCCGAAGCCGTGGCCGCCCGGATCGGGGCCCGGGTGGTGGCCGACCCGATCGCCGCGATCAACGACCCGGAGGTCGACGCCGTGCTGCTGGCCACCCCAGGCAGCACGCACTTCGAGCAGGTCTCGGCCTGCCTGGACGCCGGCAAGCCGGTGCTCTGCGAGAAGCCGCTGACCACCGACGTCGCGACGTCGTACGCGCTGGTGGAGGCCGAGGCGGCGCTGGGCCGGCCGCTGGTCCAGGTCGGGTTCATGCGCCGCTACGACACGGAGTACGTCGCCCTCAAGGAGCTGATCGTCGGCGGAGGTCTGGGCCGGGTGCTGCAGCTGCACTGCACCCACCGCAACCCCGCCGTCCCCGACCACTTCAACTCCGAGTTCATGATCAGGGACTCGGTCGTCCACGAGGTCGACGTCACCAGGTTCCTGCTGGACAGCGAGATCACCAGCGTCCAGGTGCTGGCCGGCGCGGCCACCGAGGCCGCCCCGGAGGGCACCCACGACCCGATGCTGGTGGTCTTCGAGACTGCCGCGGGTCAGCTGGTCACCGACGAGATCTTCGTCCGCAGCGGAGTGGCGTACGAAGTGCGCACCGAGGCCGTGGGCGAGCGGGGCAGCGCCCTGATCGGTCTCGACCAGCACCTGACGCTGAAGTCGACCGACGGGCGCTGGGGTGGTCTGATCACCCCCGGCTTCGTCGAGCGGTTCGGCGCGGCCTACCGGGTCGAGCTGCAGCGCTGGGTGGACGCCGCCGGCCGCGGCACCATCGACGGTCCGGGTGTCTGGGACGGGTACGCGGCGGTCGCGGTCTGCGAGGCAGGGGTGGAGGCCGTCCGGTCCGGCCAGAGGGTCCCCGTCCGCCTGGGGGAGCGGCCGGCTCCGGCTGCGCACGGGGTGACCCGATGAAGCTGGCCCTGGACCCCCAGATGTACTACGCCACCAGCACGGTCCACGAGCTCCCGGACCACGTGGCCCGGCTGGGCTACTCCTGGATGGAGCTGTCGCCCAAGGCGGACCTGGTGCCGTTCTTCAAGCACCCCCGGATCGACGACGCCGGGGTGCGCAAGCTGAAGAAGGTCGCCGCCGACGCCGGTGTGGGGATCGCCTCGTTGCTGCCGGTGCTGCGGTGGTCCGGACCCGACGAGGACCAGCGCCGGGCGGCCGTACGGGCGTGGAAGAGGGCCATCCAGATCGCCGTGGACCTGGGCGTGACCGTGATGAACTCCGAGTTCAACGGTCGACCCGAGGCCGCGGAGACGGCCGAGGCGATGTTCCTGCGCTCCATGGACGAGCTGCTGCCGGTCTTCGAGCGGGAGGGCATCGAGCTCATCCTGGAACCGCACCCCGACGACTTCATCGAGGACGGCATCGAGGCCGTGGAGATGATCCGCGGACTCAACCGTGACTGGATCGGCTTCCTCTACTGCACCCCGCACGCCTTCCACCAGGGGCACAGCGCCACGGACATCATCCGCGCCGGGGCCGAGAAGGTCCGCTACGTGCATCTGGCCGACGCGTGGAACCACCTGACCTCACACGGGCTGCGCTACATCTCCAACCCGCCGGGCAACACCGCGCGGGTCCACCAGCACATGGAGATGGGACGCGGCGAGGTGGACTACGACGAGGTCTTCGGCGCGCTGGCCGCGGTGGGCTTCGACGGCGTGGTCTCCAGCTGCGTGTTCGGCTGGGAGGAGGACGCCGACGGCGTCAACCTCCGTCAGCGGGAACGCGCCCAGGCGCTGATCGACAAGCACCGGATCGGTGCCCCCGGCGCCTGATCTCCGGGCATCCGACCGCGGGGCGGTTCGACCCTGAAGGCCTGACCCTCGAGGGCCCGGTCCTCAGGGGGCGGCGCGTCGGAGGATGGCCCGCGCCCGTTCGAGCACCGGCCGGTCCACCATCTCGTCGCCGACCCGACTCACCCCGCTGCCGGCGCCGGCGACGGCACGGGCCCAGGCGACCTCCTCGGCCGACGGGGCGAACCCGGCCCGGACGGGGGCGAGCTGTGCGGGGTGGATGCACAGCCGGCCACCGAAGCCGAGCAACCGGGCCGCCCGGCTGGTCTCCTCGATCAGCCGGGCGTCGCCGAGGCTGGTGGACGGCGACTCCCACGGGGCCGGCAGCCCGGCGGCGCGGGAGGCGATGACCACCTCGGCCCGCGCCACCTGACCCGTCACGGCATCCACGTCCGCACCCACGTCGAGGGCGAAGTCGAGGGCACCGAAGGCGAGCCGCGTCAGTCCCGGGAGGGTGGCCAGCGCACGCACCTCGGCGACCCCCAGGGCGGACTCGATCAGGGCGACCACCGCGAGTCGATCGGCCGCGTCCGGGCCCGCTGGGGCCGGACCGGGCTCGGCGGCGGCCAGGGCTCGGATCGCCGCTCCCAGGTCCTCGGCCCGGGCCGCCTTGGGCACCATCACCCCGACGACACCGTGCCCGGGCTCGCCGACCAGCTCGGCCACCGCCGTCAGATCGGCCGCTCCCGCAGCCGTCGCGGGGTCGTTGATGCGGACCAGCGCCCGCAGCGCCGCCGGCGGACCCGGCACCGCCCGCGGACCCAGGTCCGACCCCGGGCTCAAGGCCCACCGCACGGCCGCGCGCGCCGCGTCCTTGTCCGGCGGGGCCACCGCGTCCTCGAGGTCGATGATCACCAGGTCGGCCCCGCTGGTCGCCGCCTTGGCGTAGCGGTCGGGGCGGTCCCCGGGCACGAACAGCGCGGTGACGGCGGTGCGGACCAGGTCGTTCACCGGTCGGACTCGACGGGCGGCAGGCTCGACTCGTCAGGACGGCTGGTCGTGACCGCCGGCTGGTGCCCGCGACGGTAGACCAGCAGGGTGCGGCGGTAGCTGATCACCACCACCCCGTCCTGGTTGAAGCCCTCGGTGGCCACGGTCAGCACGCCGAGGTGGGGCCTCGAGCCGGACGGACGGGCGCTGAGGACCTTGGACCGCGAGTAGATCGTGTCGCCCTCGAACACCGGGTGAGGGGTGCGGACCTCGTCCCAGCCGAGGTTGGCGTAGACGTGGGCGGACAGGTCGACGGTCGACTGCCCGGTGACCAGAGCCAGGGTGAAGGTGGAGTTGACCAGCGTCCGGCCGAACTCGGTGCGGGCGGCGTAGTGCTGGTCCAGGTGGATACGGGCCACGTTCTGGGTCATCAGGGTGAACACGGAGTTGTCGGCCTCGGTGACTGTCCGACCGTACGGGTGGTAGATCACCTCGCCCGGGGCGAAGTCCTCGAACAACCGCCCGGTCCCCGGGCCGTGCTCGGGGGCGGAGTCGTCGGTCACCACAGGTGCTGCCTCTCAGCTGGTCGGTTGACGTGTGCGCCCCAATATGCCCGCTCCGAGGACGGAGGGAGCACCGACACCCGCAGAGCCGCCGGTGAGGTCCGGGGTCAGCGGTCGACCGGGAGCCGGGTGTAGTCCCGCGGCGCGAGCCGGGTGGCGGCTCGGGGCCCGAGCACCAGCCCGTACCCGACGTCGGAGAGGACGCGGCGGACCACCGCCGCCGGGAGCGACCCGTGCCGCTCCAGCACCAGGTGCGGCCGGGGATCGCCCGGTCGGTGGACGACCCGGTGCAGCCCGAGGACCGTGGTCGACATCGGCAGGTGGCGCGGGTAGGCGGCACGAGCCGCGGCCTCGTCCGGGTGCTCGATGATCACCAGACCGCACCCGTCGCCGAACTCCGCGCGCAGCCCGGCCGCCTGCCAGTGGGCGGGGGAGTCCGCGGCTCCGGTCAGCTGCCGCGACCGGTTCGCCGAGGTGATGTAGAGCAGGTCCTCTCCCGTCGCCCGGCAGGCGGCGAGGAGCAGGGCGTTCGAGGGGCACCGGTAGCCGGGCGCGATCACCTGGGCCGTGCGGACGCCGCCGTCCACCTGGCTCAGGTGCGCCGGGACGTGCGCGGCAGCGGGCCCGCGGAAGCCGAACGGGCCCAGCGCGAACAGCGCGTCCACGATGGCGGTCGCCGCGCGGGCGGGCAGCGCCTCGGGCAGCCGGTCGAGGTCCCACGCTCGGGTCACGGTGCTGGGCGGTGCCGTGACCGAACCGACCTGGTCCGCCGGTCGACCCTTCATCAGGTTCACCCGGCGCACCGTGTCGAGGTCCGCGCGCGTGGTGATGGCGTAGAAGTTGCCGAACGCGTGCGCCACCGCGGCACCGGCCGCGAGGGACGAGGCGGCGTCGGCGATCCGGTCGGGGTCGGTGATGAGAGCACGCAGGTCGGCGTCGACGACGGTCATGCTCGTCAGGAGCGGGACCCCGGTGCGGCTGATACCGCCGGGATCCGTCAGGAGCCGTTGACGGCCTGCGCCTCGGCGTACCGGCGGGTCACGTCGTTGCACTCCGCACAGACGTCGGCCGGGATGACGCCGGCTCTCATCAGCAACCCGAACAACCAGCAGCCGGCGCACAGACCGAAGACCGACTCCAGGCTGGCGAAGACGAGCAGCACGGCGACCAGGCCCAGAGCGAGGGCGGGGGAGCCGAGTGCGTACGCGGCCAGGGTGGCGACGGTCGTCAGGCCCAGGCCGATGGCCTGGGCGAACCGCTTCGGTGGCCCGGGCACGAGCCTCGCCGGACCCAGCCGCGGGGCCACCACCTGGGTGGCGAGCCGCCCGAGCAGGCTGAACCGGGGTCCGCTGAGGGTGCGCGCCGCGAAGCCGACGGCGAGGACGGGCGCCAGCCACAGCCAGCCGGTCACCAGGGTCGTCAGCGCGAGCACCGCGACCCCGGCGGCCACGATCCGCGCCGCGTGCTCGTTCACCGGGTTCGGGAACGAGAAGACACCGGCCCGCGACCGCACGCGGATCGGGTCCGCCGCCCGCTTGATCGCCAGCACCATCCGACACCTCCGAGCCCCGCGCTGCGTCTCCGGCAACGCGCATTGCCTACTAACCCGGTAGATGATAGATGCTTTCTGAACGAGTCGGTGTCCCACGGCGATCGGCGAGAATCGGGTCATGTCCAGACGCCCGCGCCGGCCGCCCGTGCCACCGTCGTCTCCCTGCCCCTGCGGTCTACCCGGGTCGTACGCCGACTGCTGCGGCCGGCTGCACGACGGGCGGGCCCCGGCGGTGACCGCCGAGCAGCTGATGCGGTCGCGCTACAGCGCGTTCGTGGTCCGCGACGAGGCGTACCTGCTCCGGACCTGGGCGGCGGACCAGCGCCCGGCGAGAGTGGGTCTCGACGACGACCGGACCTGGACCGGCCTGGAGATCCTCGGTCGCACCGGCGGGAGCGCCTTCCACACCGTGGGCACCGTCGACTTCCGGGCCCGCTACCGCGACGCCGGGGAAGCGGGCGAGCAGCGGGAGAACAGCCGGTTCGTCCGCGCCGACGGCGCCTGGGTCTACGAGCGCCCGGTGTGAGTCACGCCCCGGCGCCCGCGCCGCGGCGCGGTGACCTCACCTGCTGTCGCGCTTGGCCTGCCGACGCGCGCCCTTGGCCCGGGTGGAGGCGTCCCGCTTCTTGCCGCCGGTCGTCTTGGTCGCCTTCGCGCGCCGTACGGCCGACGTGTCGGCCCCGGTCCCGGCGCGGTCGGCCTTCGCCTTCGAGCCCCCCTTGGGAGCCTTGCCGTTCTTCGGATCCGAGGGCCGCTTCCGGGCGGCCGCCAGTCGCTCCGCCTTCAGCTCGGCCGCGGACCGCTCGGCCAGCACCTCGACGCGGCGGCTGACCCGGGCGAGGGCGAGCTCGAAGATCTCCGCCTTGTCGCGGCTGCGCTGGTTCTTCGGGAACGCCTGGCCGCGACCTCCGGAGTCGGCCACTCGCGCACTCGCCTGCCGGCGGTAGATCTTGAGGTTCTTGTTCCGAGCCCTCCGGATGCGGGTGTGCAGCTCCAGCAGCGCGTCCTCGTCGAGCGTGGCCATGGCCGACTTCTCGGTCTCGGCGACCAGGGTGCGCTCGAGCTCGGTGAGAGAGTTCAGGACACGCTTGTTCATGGAGGCTCCTCGCGGCGGTGGGATCGGCGACTGAGCCGATCATGACAGCGCCGGTCGCACCGCGCCACCGCCCCGGTCACCTGGTCGGCGGTGCCCTCCCGGCGTCCCGGATCCGGGCATAGGCGAGGCCCGTGGTCGCCTGCTCGGGGGGTCAGGTGATCACGGGCCTCTGTCCTCCAGCATGGACCAGATGTGGCCCGAGCGCAAATATTTCGGGCCGATGATTTTGTAAGAGCGCGTCCAGTCCGCCGGCCCTGCGGGGGCGGGGATTACTGACTTGCTTAAAGAAAGTCTATTGTCGGTCCGAGACATCGGGTAAGGGGGCGCTGTGAGGCGACTGCACTACGGGTGGGTGGTGGCCGGCACCGCCTTCGCCACGCTGGTCGCAGCGGCGGCCTTCCGTGCGGCGCCGGGCCCCCTGATGATCCCGCTGCACGAGGACCTCGGCTGGTCCGTGGTGACCATGTCGGCCGCGGTCAGCGTCAACCTCGTGCTCTACGGCCTGACGGCACCGTTCGCGGCGGCCCTGATGGAACGGTTCGGGCTGCGCCGGGTCACCGGGGTCGGGCTGCTGCTGATCGCGTCCGGGGCGGGGCTGTCCGTGTTCGCGCAGGCGGCGTGGCAGCTGGTCGTGACCTGGGGGTTCCTGATCGGCCTCGGCACCGGCTCCATGGCACTGGTCTTCGCGGCCACGGTGGCCAATGCCTGGTTCGTCGAGCGGCGCGGACTGGTGATGGGCATCCTCACCGCCGGCGGCGCCGCGGGCCAGCTGGTCTTCCTGCCGGTGGTGGCCTTCCTGGCCGAGGCGACCAGCTGGAAGGTCGCCTCACTGGTCATCGCCGCCATCGCCCTCGCGGTGCTGCCGCTGGCCACGCTGGTGCTCCGTGACCGACCCAGCGATCTCGGTCTCGCGCCGTACGGGGGCACCGAGATCATCCCCGCAGCGCCACCGGGTGGCGGTGTCGCCCGCCGGGCGGTCGGGGCCTTGCGCCAGGCGGCCGGGACTCGGGCGTTCTGGGCGCTGGTCGTCGCCTTCGCGATCTGCGGGGCCACCACCAACGGCCTGATCGGCATCCACTTCATCCCGTCGGCCCACGACCACGGGATGGCCGTCACCACAGCGGCCGGTCTGCTGACCGTGGTCGGCCTGTTCGACATCGTCGGGACCGTCGCGTCCGGTTGGCTGACCGACCGCGTCGATCCACGGCTGCTCCTGCTGGCCTACTACGGCTTCCGCGGTGTCGGCCTGGTGCTGCTGCCGTGGCTCCTCTCCGACGCCATCCACCCCAGCATCATCGTGTTCATCGTGGTCTACGGACTGGACTGGGTGGCCACGGTTCCCCCGACGGTGGTGCTGTGTCGACGCATCTTCGGAGCGCAGGGCACCATCGTCTTCGGCTGGGTCTTCGCCGCGCACCAGCTGGGCGCCGCCGCCGCGGCCCTCGGGGCCGGGGTGGTGCGTGAGACCTTCGGCAGCTACACGTTCGCCTGGTTCGGGGGAGCCGCTCTGTGCGTGATCGCCGCGGTGCTGTCGCTCAGCCTGCGCCGCCCGGCCAACCCCGGACCGGCGGTCGTCGCGGACCGTGACCCGCAGTCCGAGGCCGCGGCCGACCTCACCCCCTGACCGCCGACCTCATCGCCCGACCGACCCCCGAGGAGCGAACCGTGCCGCTGCGTTCGGACTGGACCACCGAGAACTGCCCGATCGCCAGGTCGCTGGAGGTGCTGGGCGACCCGTGGGCCCTGCTGGTGCTGCGCCAGGCGTTCTCCGGGGTCCGCCGGTTCGACCACCTCCGCGACCAGCTCGCCATCGCGGACAACGTGCTCAGTGCCCGGCTCGCCCGGCTGACCGCCGCCGGTCTGCTCGAGCGGGTGCCGTACGCCGACGGACGGCGGACCCGCTTCGAGTACGTCCTCACCGAAGCCGGAGCGGACACCCTGCCGGTCCTGACCGCGCTGGCCCAGTGGGGGGAGCGGCACCGGCCGCATCCCGATCCGGCGGTGCGGATGGACGTGGTGCACCGCTCCTGCGGCGAGGTCACCACCACCGCCGACGTGTGCAGCCAGTGCGGCGGGAGGCTGAGCACGTCCACCACGGCCTGGCGCAAGAGCTGGCGCACCCCGGGCCTGCTGGCGTTGACCGGCGCGCCCACCTGACCAGGAGCGCCCTCCGGCTGCCACACGTCCCGGCACCGGCAGGGACGGCCCGTGGAATGGGCGGGACAGCCCCGGACCGACCTGACGAGCTCGGACCGACCTGACGACCCCGGACCGGCATGACAGGCTGGGCGGGTGGAGTCGGGCGGTGACGTGAGCACACCGGCCCCGCTGGAGCACGTGCGGGCGCTGATGGGCCCGGCCGAGCCGTTGCCCGACCGGGCCGAGGTGGTGATCGTCGGCGGCGGCATCATGGGCGTGAGCATCGCCTTCCACCTGGCTGCCGCCGGTGTGGTCGACGTGCTGCTGATCGAGCGGGACACCCTGGGATCGGGCTCCTCGGCCAAGCCGGTGGGCGGGGTGCGGGCCACGTTCTCCGACGCCAACAACATCCTGCTCGGAATGCGCAGTCTCGATGCCTTCGAGTCCTTCGAGCACCGGTTCGGGCGGTCGATCGGTCTGCGGCAGGTGGGCTACCTGTTCCTGTGCCGGACCGAGGACCAGCTGTCGGCCGTGCGGACGAGCGTCGCGCTGCAGAACACCCTCGGCTGCGCGAGCAGGATGATCAGCCCGGCGGAGGCGCACGCGCTCAACCCGTTCCTGGATCCGGACCGGCTGCTGGCGGCCTCCTTCTCGCCAAGGGACGGCTACGCCGAGCCGGCCCCGGTGATCGCGGGTTACGCAGCGGCGGCGCGCGGGCTCGGGGTGCGGTTCGCCGAGCACACCGAGGTGCTCGAGGTCGGCTCCGGCACCGGTGGCCGGCACCGACTCCGCACCCAGCACGGCGAGCTGTCGGCCGACACCGTGGTGATCGCCGCCGGGGCCTGGTCGACCGCCCTCGGGGCGATGCTCGGTGTGCACCTGCCGATCGAGGCCGTCCGGCGGCAGATCGGCTTCACCGCCCAGCAGGTCGAGCCGCACCCGACGGTGCCCTTCACCCTCGATCTGTCCACCACCCTCTACTTCCACAACCACCGCCACGGCCTGCTCCTCGGCATCTCCGACCCGGCCCAGGAGGTCGGTCTCTGCCGGGAGTTCAGCCACGGCTGGACCCGGGCCTTCGACGCCGCCGCCTCCCTGGTCGCCCCCTCCCTGGCTCACCGACCCCTGGTCGGGGGCTGGGCCGGCCTCTACGAGAACACCCCGGACCACAACGCCCTGATCGGCCGGGCGGCCACCGGCGGAGTGCTCTACGCCACCGGCTTCTCCGGTCACGGCTTCCTCCAGGGACCGGCGGTGGGGGAGATCGTCGCCGACCTCTACCTCGGGCGCGAGCCGTTTCTCGATCCGGCGCCGTTCAGCGCCGAGCGGTTCACCGGCCGCCGCTCGCTGCTGCACGAGGTGCACATCATCTGACCCGACGGCCGGCCCCACCGGCCGACGCTCGCCGACCCGCTACCGAGAGGACCACCATGACCACCGCCTTCCCCACCACCACGCAGATCGCCGCCGACGTACGACGCGCGCTGACCGCGATCGGCGTCGACCTCGACCTGGTCGCCGCGCCGACGTCAGGACGAGCGTCCGCGCCCGGCCAGGTCGAGGTGCGCACCCCGATCACCGGCGAGACGCTGCTGTCCGTCGCGACGCACCCCGTCGACGCCGTCGACGCGGCCGTGACGACGGCGGCGGCGGCGTTCACTGTCTGGCGGGAGGTGCCGGCACCGGTGCGCGGCCGGCTGGTGAAGCGGTGGGGCGAGCTGCTCACCGAGCACAAGGCCGATCTGGCCACCCTGGTGACCGCCGAGGTCGGCAAGATCGCCTCCGAGGCGCTCGGCGAGGTGCAGGAGATGATCGACATCTGCGATCTCGCGGTCGGCCAGTCCCGTCAGCTGTTCGGGCTCACCATCTCCTCGGAGCGTCCGGGCCACCGGTTGGCCGAGACCTGGCACCCGCTCGGGGTGGTGGGGATCATCTCCGCCTTCAACTTCCCGGTCGCGGTGTACGCGTGGAACACCGCCCTGGCGCTGATCGCGGGCGACACAGTGGTCTGGAAGCCCGCCGAACCCGCCCCGCTGTGCGCCCTGGCCACCGACGCCCTGCTGGCCCGTGCCGTGGCGGACGTCGGGGCCCCACCCGGGCTGCACGCGCTGGTGCTCGGCGGCCGGGCGGTCGGCCAGGCGCTGGTGGAGGACCCGCGGGTCGCCCTGGTGTCGGCCACCGGTTCGGTGCGGATGGGGCGGGAGATCGCTCCGTTGATCGCGGCCCGGTTCGGGCGGGCGCTGCTGGAGCTGGGCGGCAACAACGCCGCCGTCGTCGCGCCCAGTGCCGACCTCGATCTGGCGTTGCGCGGCATCGTGTTCTCGGCGGCCGGCACCGCTGGTCAGCGGTGCACCACCCTGCGGCGGCTGATCGTCCACAGCTCGGTGGTCGACCAGCTCGTGCCGCGGATCGTCGACGCGTACAGGACCCTGAGCATCGGCAGCCCCACCGTCGAAGGCACCCTGGTGGGGCCGCTGATCAACCGGGCGAGCTTCGAGGCGCAGCAGGCCGCGCTGGCGGCCGCTGTCGAACAGGGCGGCACCGTCCGGTACGGCGGCCAGCGGGTGCTGGCCGACGAGCACCCCGAGGCCTTCTACGTGCGAGCCGGCCGTGGTGTCGATGCCCGCGCAGTCCGAGGTCGTACGCCAGGAGACGTTCGCGCCGATCCTCTACGTCCTGACCTACGACACTCTCGAGGAGGCGATCGCGCTGAACAACTGTGTACCCCAGGGTCTGTCCTCGGCGATCTTCACCCGAGACCAGGCCGAGGCCGAGTGGTTCACCTCGCCCCGTGGCTCGGACTGCGGGATCGCCAACGTCAACATCGGCACGTCGGGCGCCGAGATCGGCGGAGCGTTCGGCGGCGAGAAGGAGACCGGCGGCGGGCGGGAGTCCGGCAGCGAGTCGTGGAAGGCCTACATGCGCCAGGCCACGAACACCGTCAACTACTCCGGTCGGCTGCCGCTCGCCCAGGGCGTCGAGTTCGGCTGAGTCCTGCGCGGCTCAGGACCGGCGGCGGTTCCGCCGCCGCTGCCCGATCTCCTCGACCTGGCGGAGCGCACCGGTCAGACGGCTCTGGCCGGCGCGCTTCTCGAGGGTCTGCCGGACCAGCCGGACCACGAGCAGCAGGATCGGCACCGCCACGGCGAAGAGGAGCCACTGACGGAGCCGGCTGGTGAGGAACAACCACATGGGGAGATCTCCTTCGTCTTGCAGGATCGGTCGGGACGTGGGTCAGGGCCGGTTCTCGATGGTCAGCACGTTGACCTTGATCCGTCCGGGCTCGCGGCCGTGGGTCTCGAGGAGCTGGCCGACGACGTGCTGCACCGCCTCGGCGATCTCGCGGGCGGCGTGCTCTCCCGTGGCGGCGATGTCGACCGACACGTCCGCGATCGCCCCGAGGCTGGTCAGCTCGATCCCGTCGGGGCTGTCCGGCCCGCGCGGCGAGCCGGGCACCCGCGCCAGGAAGAGGCTCTTCAGGGTGGGTTCCAGGCGGGCGACGCCGTCCACGGCGAGCACGCCGTCACCGATCAGCGACAGCAGCACGCGATCTCCGGCCTCGGCGGGGGTGGGAGGAGGGGTCGCCAGCGGGGTCGCCGGCGCGGTCTCCGTCATCAGGGGGTCTCCCAGGGTGGTGTCGGGCGTCTCGCGGTCTCCGAGTGTCGTGTCAGGCATCGTGCACGTCCTCGACGTCGATGTCGACGACCTGGGCGGTGACGCCGACCCGGTCGTGGACGGCCGCGATCACCTGCTCCCGGAGCTCGTCGATCCGGCCGGGGCTGGCCGTCGACGCGGCGACGCTGATCCGCAGCCGAGCTCGGATCGCCACGGTCTCGGGGTCGAGTCCCGCGCGGTGGTCGGAGATCTCCACGCGGCAACGCCGGGCCTCGATGTCGGCGAACTGGTCGCAGGTGTCGCGGATGATGCTGGCGATGGCCTGCTCGCTGACGGTCAGGTCGGCCTCGACCGCTGAGTCGTGGCCGCCGGTCACGTTGCGGAGCGGGATCCGCCGTCCACGGCGCACCTCGGCCCGGGCGATCGAGCTGATCTTGGACACCAGGTCGGCGCTCAGGTGCAGCTCGGGGTCCGCCTGGTCACGGGACCGCAGGTCGCGGGTGGCGGCGTCGAGCTCGGTCAGGCTCGCCCGCGCGGCCTGGCAGTCGGGGCAGGTGCGCTCGTGCGCGTCCGGCGGGTTGCCGGCGTTCGCCCAGACCTCGTCGATGTCGCGGCCGCAGCCGAGTCGGGTGGTGGTCGTGCTGTCGGTCAGCGCCATGCCGCCATACCTTTCGCTAGGTTCTGTCGGGCTCGGGCGATTCGTCCGCGGACGGTGCTGAGGGGGACACCGGTCGCGTAGGCGATCTCCGGGTAGGTCAGGTCGTGCAGCTCGTGCAGCACCCAGCAGGCCTGCTGCTCGTGCGGCAGCGTGCCGAGCACGTCTTCCAGACTCTGTCGCTGGGCGGCCGTCGTGACGGCGGTCTCCGGTGAGTCACCGCTGTCGTCGGTCCGGGTGTGCGGCAGGGTCTCCGCCTCGAAGTCGTCCCCGCGAGTCACCTCGGTGCGCTGCCGGCTCCGGCGTCGGAGCACGTTCAGACAGCGTCGGGTGGCGATGTGGTAGATCCAGGCCCGGAAGGCCTGGGCGTCGTTGAGCGTCGGCAGCTGCCGCCAGACGACGACGAACGTCTCCTGGATGGTGTCCTCGGCCTCGCCGCGGTCGTTGAGCATCCGGTACGCGAGTCGGAACAGCTCCGCCTCGTACGCGCGGACCAGGTGCTCGAAAGCGCTCGGGTCGCCGTCCTGGGCGCGGCTGACCCACGTCGTCTCGCTGAAGTCGGGTCCTCCCGACAGGCGGGTGGCACCGGCCGCGTCGGGTCGCGGTGTGGTGTCGCCGAGCTCCGGGCTCCCGTCGACGTCGCCTCCGACGACCAGCTCGGTCATCGTTCGCCTCGGCCAGGCCGCGGCCGTCGACGGCTGCGGACGGAAGACGGTGACATGTCAGATGCTCCTCGGCCCGCGCCGTCGTGGGACGGGTGGGCCTGTCGGTGGGTCACAGGGGCGGAGGCCGACGATGCCCGCCTCGGGGGTTCGCACCCGGGAGGCGGGCATCGCCGCGCTGCTCAGGAGAGGCGGTCGCGGACGTCCTTGGCGGCGTCCTTGGCCTTCTCCCCGGCCTGCTTGGTGTGGGCGGCGGCCTGGTCGGCCTGGCCCTCGGCCTCGAGCCGCTCGTTGTCGGTGGCGCCGCCGACGGCCTCCTTGGCCTTGCCGGCGAGCTCCTCGGCCTTGTTGCTGATCTTGTCCCCGATACCCATGCTGTTCTCCTCACTTCGGTGGACGTCCCGGTCGGGCGACCGGTGACGGTTCGCGTCAGAGCGTGACGCTGCTGGTGGTTCGCTTGCCGCGGTCGATGTCGAGCTGCACGCCGAGGCGAGCGATCGGTGCGTCCAGCGCGGTCGACAGGTTGGCGGCCGCCTCGGTGCGAATCGCCGTCAACAGACTACGAAGGTCGGTCCGGTCGTCGGCGCTGACCTTCACCGTGAGCTCGGGAGCGCCCGACGTGCCCCGGATGACCGCGCTCGCCGCGTTCACCCCGGCGTAGGTCCTGATGTCGTCGGCGACCGCGGTGGCCAGCACCTCGGGCGGGCACACGGTCAGACCCGAGACGGCGTCGTCGTGCAGCCGGTACGGCTGGGCCGCGTTGGTCCGCGGGATCTGCGCGAGCAGCCAAGCCAGACCCAGCACCGCCAGGATCACACCGAGCACGGCCAGGGCCACGATCGCCACCGGCTGGGCGAGCAGCCCGGTCGCTGCGCCGTCGACCACGGGGCTGCCGCCGGCGGGCGCGGACCAGCCGGTCCCCCCGGCCTCGAGCAGCCGACCGAGCACGCCGGTCGTGGCGAGGGCGCCGGCCACGCCGGCGAGCAGCAGCAGCACGCCGATCACGGCGAGCCAGCCGCGGTTGAGCCCCCCTGCGAGTTGCCTCATGTCCTCACCTCTCCTTGCGGGCGGATCCGTCCGCGAACGTCCCGACTCGAGCCGGGGGACAGCGTGGTGCTGCCTCGGTCTGTCTGGTGGCCCCGGGCGGTCACAGGGACTGCGTCCGGGCTCGTGGCGGTCACAGGGACTGCGTCCGGGCTCGGACGACGACGGCCGGCATCGGGGCGAGCCCCGCCGCCTGCAACGCGCCGGTGACGCGCTCACGTACCTGCTGCTCGATCGCCTGGCTCTGCTGGGACGGCGTCTTCACCGTCAGCGTGATCCGACGGGCGCTGACCACTGTGGACACGCTGTCCACGCCGTCGACCTGACCGGCCCGGGCGGTGGCCAGCTTGGCCACCGAGCGCCTGGTCATCACGACCTCGGTGTGCACCCCGGCCCCGTCGGAGGAGCCCTCGTCCAGGGTCAAGGCGTTGGGCTGCCCCGGCTTGACCGCGGCGATCAGCAGCACCAGCCCGATCACCGCCAGCGCGAGGGAGACGACGAGCACCACCACCGAACCCCAGGTCCAGGCCGCGACCCAGGCCGCGGTCTGGTCGGCGAAGGCGGGCCAGGACCCCCGGGCGAGGCGCTCGACGGCGGCCCACACGAGCCCGACGCCGAGGGCCAGCAGCACCAGGGCGGTCACGGTGGCGGGGATGGTGCGCGCGGGGCGTCGACGCAGCGACGTCGACCGGGCGTCGTGGCGGCTCACTTCAGCTCCTCGGAGTTCGTGGTGTCGCCGGTGTGGAGGGCCACCACGGTGATGTCGACCCGGGTGACCTCGACACCGGTCAGGGCGTGGACCCGGCGGGTCACCTGCTCGCGGACGCGGTCGGTGGCCTGGCGCAGGGAGACCGGGTAGGCGACGGCGATCGCGATCTCCAACGTCGCCGTCCGGCCGGCCAGCTCCACGTCGACCTTGGGGCGTGCCGACAGGTCGGAGTGGGCGCCGATGCCGAGGAAGCCCCCGGAGCGCCCGCCGGCGGCCCCGATCTCACTGGCGACCTGGCCGGCGATCTTCTCGACCACCTGCTTGTCCAGGACCAGCCGGCCCCGCCGCCGGGGATCTCCCCGCTCGCCCGGCGGGGCGACGAGGGTGTTGTCGGTGGCGGTCATGTCAGAGCTTGGCGCTGGACTGGCCGGTCAGCGACCGGAGGTCGAGCTTGCCTTCCATCACCCGGCCCACGACCAGACCGATGGCGCCGAACACGAGCACCACCAGGAAGGAGCCGAAGCCACCGAAGGTGGCGACGATCCCCAGGACGAGACCGACGAACAGGGCAGTTTGGGTTGTGGACATGAAGATCATCTCTCTGAACGGTGAGTCGGGTGTCGGTCGAAGCGGCCGGCGAGGTGGGGACGGATCCCAGCCCGGCCGGGGCCGGGCTGGGAGTCGGTCACTGGAGCTGGTCGGAGCGCTGCGCGTCGTTGCTGACGTCGCTCTCGTCCTCGGGCAGGTGCACGTCGGTGACGTTGACGTCCACCGAGACGACCTGGAGGCCGGTGGCGTACTCGACGGCGCGGATGACGTTCTCGCGGATGTTGTCGGCGACGTCGACGATGGAGGCGCCGTACTCGATCACGATGGAGACGTCGACGGCGGTCTGCCGCTCACCCTTCTCGATGCTCACGCCACCGGACACGGCCGGCTTCTGCCCGGGGATCCGCTGGGCGATGCTGCTGATGGCGCGACCCGCGGCCGAGCCCATGGCGTACACGCCCACGACCTCGCGGGTCGCGATCCCGGCCAGCTTCTCGACGACCTGGTCGGCGATGATGGTGTCACCGTGCTCGGTGTGCAGGGCGTCGAGCGTCTTGGGCTCGGCGACCTGGACCTGCTCGCGGGCCTCACGGGCCTTCTGCTCTTCGGTGGTCACGGGCAGCTGCGTGGTGTCAGTCATCGAACTCTCCTTCTGCTGAGGACCGGGCGAGCACCGTGCTCGCTTCGGTGGGTTACGGGTGAAAGGACAACGTCGACAGCCCATTCGTCACGGCGTTGCGGCCGGATTGCCTGTGATCTGGGTCACGGGGATGATGCCAACTTCGACGTTTACGTTGTAAAATCCGCTTCCTCGTCGACGTCGCCGGACGGATCGAGCGCTGACCAGGAGGGCTGATGACCACGACCCAGGCAGCACCACGCCGGCGATGATCGGGTACTACGTCCACCACCAGGGGTCGGGGCACCTGCACCGCGCCGCCAGCGTCCACCGGCACACCGATCGGGCCGGCCTCGCGCTGACCGGGTTGTCGACCGCTTCCCGACCCGCTGACTGGACCGGCGACTGGCTGCGGCTGCCCGATGACGCCGGCGTGGGTCCGGAACGTGACGTCACCGCGCACGACCGGCTGCACTACGTCCCGCTGGGCTCGCGCGGGCTGTCGGCGCGGATGGCGATGATCTCCCGCTGGCTCGACGCGACCCGGCCCTCGGCCCTGGTCGTCGACGTGTCGGTGGAGGTGGCGCTGCTGGCCCGGTTGCACGGGGTCCCGGTCGTGCTGGTGGCCCAGCCGGGGCGTCGTCGCGACGCCGCCCACCGGCTCGCCTACGACATCGCGACACGCATCGTCGCTCCCTGGCCCGAGCACGTCGGGGACCTGTGGGGGGCGAGCGGGACCGACCTGACCAGGACCTCGTTCGTGGGCGCCATCAGCCGCTACGCGCCGGTGGCACCCGCTGCGGAAGAGCGTGGTGCGGAGGAAGCCGACGCGACGCGCCGGGTGACCCGCCGGGTGGTCGTGGTCAACGGGACCGGCGGAGGCGGGGTCTCGCCGACCGAGGTGGCGGAGGCCCGTCGGGCCACCCCGGACTGGGAGTGGATCCAGCTGGACCGTCGGCACGGCACCTGGGTCGACGACCCGTGGCCCCTGCTGCGCTCGGCCGGCGTGGTGGTCAGCCACGCCGGGCAGAACCTGGTCGCCGAGATCGCCGCCGCTCGGCGTCCCGCGCTGCTCCTGCCGCAGGACCGTCCCTTCGACGAGCAGCGCGAGATGGCTGCCGCTCTGCAGCGGGCCGGCCTGCCCGTACGCGTGCGTGAGAGCTGGCCGTCGCCGGCCGAGTGGCCCGGACTCCTCGCCGGCCTCGCGGGCCTGGACGGTGCCGGCTGGTCGACCTGGAACGACGGGGGCGGCGCCGCCCGGATGGCGGCGGTCCTGGCCGAGCTCGGATCCACCCCGAGCGGTGCGGACGCTCTCGTGCCCGCGGACCGGACCGACGGGACCCGGCCTGCCCCGCAGACCGAGGCGGTGCCGGCGTGAGAACCGTCGTGATCACGATCGCCCACGGACGGCACGACCACCTCGAACGACAGCGCGAGGCCCTGGCCCGGTCGTCGGCGGCCGTCCACCACCACGTGGTGGTGGCGATGGACGACCCGACCCTGGTCGCCCGCCTGCAACGGACCCCGCGCACCCGGGTGGTCGCGCTCCCGGCCGAGCGGGCCGGGCTGCCGCTGGCCGCCGCTCGCAACGCCGGTGCCGAGGCCGCGCTGGAGCTCGGGGCGGAGCTGCTGATCTTCCTCGACGTCGACTGCCTCCCCGGCGAGGGCCTGGTCGCCGCCTACCGCGACGCCGCCCGCGACCCCGCGACCGCCGGCTCGTTGCTGTGCGGCCCCGTGGCGTACCTGCCGCCGCCGGACGCGGGAGGCTACGACCTCGGCCGGCTGAACGAGGTCGTCCCGCACGACGGTCGTCCGGCGCCCGGCCCGGGCGAGCGGCTGGAGAACGGTGACCCGCGCCTGTTCTGGTCGTTGTCGTTCGCCGTCACGCCGGCCGTGTGGGCCGACACCGGCGGTTTCCACGAGCACTTCGTCGGCTACGGCGCCGAGGACACCGACTTCGGCTTCACGGCCGCGGCGGCCGGGATCCCGCTCACCTGGGTGGGTGGCGCTACGGCCTATCACCAGTGGCACCCCACCCAGGTCCCGCCGCTGGGACACCTGGACGACATCCTCCGCAACGGCGCGATCTTCGCCCGTCGGTGGGGCTGGTGGCCGATGGAGGGTTGGATCGACGCCTTCGCCGACCGGGGCCTCATCCACTGGGACACGACAGAGGAGACCTACGTGCGCAGCCCGACCTCAGAGCACCACCACGCCCACGGACCCTCGGCCGTCCGGAGCGCGGGCCGATGAGGATCGCCGTGCTCGCGCACCTGCACCACCCGATCGCCGAGCCGTTCTCCGGCGGTACCGAGATGCACACCTCGCTGGTGGTCGACGAGCTGGTCCGTCGTGGCCACGAGGTCACGCTGTTCGCCAAGGGGGGCAGCCGGACGTCCGGACGGCTGGTGCCGCTGGTCGGGGACGACTTCGTCTTCGGGCAGATGCCCGGACCCGGAGGTGACAGGTCCGGGGTGATCCTCGACGTCGCGGTCCGCTCGGCCCTGGCGGCGATCCGTCAGGACCGGTACGACGTGGTCCTGAACAACTCGTTCAGCGCGCTGCCGTACACCGAGCTCGCGGCCCAGCCGATGATCACCATCCTGCACACGCCGCCCACCCTGGAGAAGGTGCTGGCGGTGATCACCGACCCGGCCTGGGCACCGGACCCGGTCCACGCCTTCGTCAGCGTGTCGGAGGTCAACTCCGCCTCCTGGCGCCGGTTGCTGGCCGGAGTGCGCTGCATCCCCAACGGGATCCGGCTCGACGGCTGGTCCGACGCGTCCAGGGCGGAACCCGACCTCGCCGTCTGGGCCGGCCGGATCACCCCGGAGAAGGGTCTGCACCTGGCCATCGACGCCGTCCGCGCCACCGACCTGCGGCTGGAGATCAGCGGCCCGATCGCCGACCGTACGTACTTCGACACCGAGATCGTCCCGCGCCTCGGGGATCGCGTCACGCACGTCGGCCACCTCGCGCACGATGAGCTCGCGCGCCAGCTGGGCCGGGGTGCCGTCTTCGTCTCGTCGTCGGTGTGGGCCGAGCCGTTCGGTCTGACGCTGGTCGAGGCGATGTCGTGCGGCACCCCGGTGGCCGCGTTCGCCACCGGAGCGGCCGCCGAGATCGTGACCCCCGCCGCGGGGGTGCTGGCCCGTGCCGAGACCCCGGAGGCACTGGCGGTGGCGATCGAGGAGGCCCGCCACGCCGACCGCGGAGCCGTCCGGCGACGGGCCGAGGACTTCGACGCGCAGATCATGGTCGACCGCTACGAGGAGCTGCTGCGCGAGGTGGTCGACCGTCGCCGGGTCGCCGTACCGGTCGCGGGCGGGGCCCGGGAATAGGCATCGGCCTGTGCTGAGTTGTGGCCAGCATGACCACTGTTGACTTCTGGTTCGACCCGCTCTGCCCGTTCGCCTGGATCACGTCCAGGACGGTGCTCGAGGTCGAGAAGGTCCGCGACATCGAGGTGACCTGGCACATCATGAGCCTGGCCTACCTGAACGAGGACAAGGACATCTCCGACGAGTACCGCGAGGGGCTCAAGGACGCCTGGCGGCCGGTGCGCGTGGCCATGGCCGTGCAGCAGCAGCACGGGCAGCAGAAGCTGGCCGAGATCTACACCGCCCTCGGCACCCGGAAGCACACCCAGGGCGCCGAGAAGTTCGACCGCGAGCTGATCACCGCCGCCCTCGAGGAGGTGGGCCTGCCGGCGTCGCTGGCCGACGCGGCGGACGACTCCTCCCTCGACGACGCGATCCGCGCCTCCCACCACGAGGGGATGGACCAGGTCGGCTACGACGTGGGCACCCCGACCATCGCCATCGACGGGCAGGCCTTCTTCGGGCCGGTGCTGACCCGGATCGCCCGCGGTGAGGACGCCGGCCGGATCTGGGACGGGGCCGTCGCCCTGTCCTCCTTCCCCTACTTCGCCGAGCTCAAGCGCACCCGCCAGAAGGAGCTCTCCTTCGACTGAGCGGGCGGGAACGTCGATCCCGTCGGCCGCCGGTCCGGCGGGTGCGCCGGGATCGACGTCGGCCGATCTCGCCCCGTGAGGAGATGACATGAGTCCAGCGCCCTACCGAGAGCTCCAGGAGAACCCGACCATGACCGACCGGATCGCCTCGTGACCGAGGTGCTGTCCCGGGCCGGCGGCGGCCCGTCCGACCTGACGTCGATGTCCCCGGAGGAGTTCAAGACCCTCTTCCGGCAGCATCCCGCGGGAGTCGCGGTGATCACGCTGCGGCACCGCGACCGCCTCGTCGGTTTCACCGCCACCTCGGTCATCTCGGTGTCCGCCGACCCGCCGCTGATCGCCTTCTCGCTGGCGAGCGGCTCCGGCTCCTGGGGGCCGCTGGCCGAGGCGGAGACGGTCGTGGTCAACTTCCTGTCCGCCGAGCAGGTCGAGGTGTCGGCCCGCTTCGCCACCCGAGGGATCGACCGGTTCGCCGGCGGGGGGTGGTCGCTGCTGGAGACGGGGGAGCCGGTGCTCGACGACAGCCCACGCTGGATCCGGGCCGAGATCGTCCAGCGGACCCCGATCGGCTCGAGCCAGCTGGTGTGCCTGCGGGCGATCAGCTCGTCGCTGGACCACCCGGGCACGGTCGAGACGGATGCGCCCGTTCCGCCGCTGGTGTACCACGACCGCCTCTACCACCAGCTGGGCGACCACAGCGCCCTCTGAGCCCGCCACGTCCTCAGCGGCGGGCCCCTCCGGGGACCCAGCGGGCGAGGACGGCTTCCAGCTGGGCGCTGTCGATCGGCTTGGGCACGTACGCGTCCATGCCGGCGGCGAGACAGCGGGCCTCGTCACCGACCAGGGCTCCGGCCGTCATGGCGATCACCGGGGTGTGCCGGCGGCCACCCTCGCGGCGTCGGAGCTCTCCGGTGGCGGTGTAGCCGTCCATCTCCGGCATCTGGCAGTCCATCAGGACGGCGGCGTAGTCGGTCCGCCCCAGGGCATCCAGGGCCTCGTAGCCGGTGCCGGCGAGGTCGCACTCGAAGCCGAGGCGGTCGAGCAGCCCCCGCGCCACGAGCTGGTTGATCGCGTTGTCCTCCACGACGAGCACCCGGGCGTGACCCGGGGCGGGAGGGTCGGCGGCCGCGGGCGGGCCCTCGGGGTCGGGCTCCAGCACGGGCCGCAGCACCTCGGCGAGGCGGTCGTACAGCTGTGCCGACCGGACCGGCTTGTCGACGTACGCCGCGAGACCGGCGCCCGCGAGCCGGTCGGGGGTCACCTCGGTGGTGGTCAACAGCACCACCCGGGTGCCGGTCAGGGCCGGCGTGTCGTCGATCCGCCTGGCCAGCTCGAGCCCGTCCGTCCCCGGCATGGCCAGGTCCACCAGGGCCACGGCAAACGGTCTCCCGTGGTCGGCGGCCCGGAGCAGCAGGTCGAGGCCCGTCGCCGCGTCGGCGGCGAGCTGGGGGACCAGTCCCCACCCGGACAGCTGCGCCTGCAGGATCAGGCGGCTGGTCGTGTTGTCGTCGACCACCAGCACGGCTGTGCCCCCCCACGGCGGCGCCGGCGTTCGTGAGGGCGACGGCTCCGTGCTGGAGTCGCTGCGGGGGAGTCGGACGGTGAACCCGAAGCGGCTGCCGTCGCCGAGGCGGCTGTCGACCTGGAGCTCGCCCCCCATCGCCTCGACCAGGTCGCGGGAGATGGCCAGGCCGAGGCCGGTCCCGCCGAAGCGGCGGGTGCTGGAGCCGTCGACCTGCGTGAACGGTTCGAAGACGAGCTGCTGGTCGGAGGCGTCGATGCCGATCCCGGTGTCGGTGACCTCGAACCTCACCGCGACGGTCTCGGCTTCGCCCGGCGGCGTGCCGGGGTCGAACCCCGCGGAGAGCACGACCTCGCCCTGCTCGGTGAACTTGATCGCGTTCGAGACCAGGTTGATCAGCACCTGCCGGAGCCGGGACGGGTCGGCTCGCAGCCGGGCCTCGGCCCCGAGCCGGCTGCACGTGAGGAGCTCTAGGTCCTTGGCCTGGGCCTGCCGCGCGAGCAGCTCGGCCACGTCCTCGATCAGCTGGGTGACGTCGAGGTCGACGGTCTGCAGCTCCAGCCGGCCGGCCTCGATCTTGGAGAAGTCGAGGATGTCGTTGATGATCATCAGCAGCGCGTCGCCGGCGGTCTGCACCCCGGCGACGTACTGGCGCTGCCGGTCGTCCAGATCGCTGGCCTGCAACAGCTCGGCCAGACCGATGACGCCGTTCATCGGGGTCCGGATCTCGTGGCTCATGGTGGCCAGGAAAGCCGACTTGGCCCGCAACGCCGCCAGTGCGGTGTCCCTCGCCGCATGCAGCTCCAGGCTGGTCCGCTCGCGCTCGGCCACGATCGCGAGCTGGATCGCCACCTCCTCGCAGATGGCCCCTGCCTCGCTGCGGTCCACCTCGTTGCGGCTGACCTCGGTCGGGACCACGAACTCCAGCACGGCGACCACCTCGTCGCGGGAGAGCACGGGGACGGCGCACGCGCTCAGCGAGCCGACACCACCGGGAGGCCCCCCTCCGACGGACCACACCGTCGCGGCGTCGGCGACCGCGGCCGCGGCGTACGCGCTGATCTCGCCCAGCCCTGGCATCGCGCGGGACAGCTCAGGGGGGCGCTCCGCGTCGGCCGGCTCGGTCGTCCCCTGGGGCCGCTGCCAGCCCCCGGTCGGCACCGGGGTCCGCTCCGGACCGGACACCAGGTGGACCCGACCCGCCGGCCAACGGAGGTGGCGGCACAGCTCCTGCACGCTCATCAGCGCCACCTCCCTCAGGGTCTGCGCCTCGTTGGCCGCGGCCGCCATGGTCTGCAGCAGCCGGTGGCGCGACCTGGCCCGACGCAGCCGGTCCTCGGTCTCCTTGTAGGCCGTGATGTCGAGGGCGGTGCCGCGCATCCGCACCGGCGCACCGGTCCCGTCGGTCAGCACCTCGCCGGCCGTCCGCACCCACACGGCCCGGTCCCGGCCCGGCACCAGGATCCGTTGCTCGAACTCGAACCCCGGCTGCCCGTGGAGACAGGCCTGGATGACCTCGGCCGTGCGCTCCCGGTCCTCGGGGTGCACCAGCTCCAGGTAGGCGGGCAGGGTGCCGGCGAACTCGCCCGGTCGGAGCTCGAAGATCCGGTAGAGCTCGTCGGACCACGTGAGGTGGTCCGTCCCGACGACCCACTCCCAGCTGCCCAGGCGAGCAACCCGCTGGGCCTCGGCCAGCTGCTCCTCGCGCCGACGGAGCGCCTCATCGAGACGGCGGCGGTCGGTGATGTCGTTCACGAACGCGATCAGGCCCCGCAGGGTGCCGTCCTGGTCCAGCCACGGGCTGTGGCTCACCACCGTCCACACGGCTTCCCCGTCGCGTCGCAGCAGCAGGCACTCCGCGGACTCGGTGGTCCCGCCCTCCGCCCGTTGCCGGGCCAGGAACGCCGCTCCCTGCTCGCGACCCTGCTCGTCGAGGACGTCGAGCAGCGAGCGGGCCGTCATCTCCGGCACGGAGTAGTCCAGCATCTGCGCCATCCGGAGGTTGACGTACGCGGTCCGGCCGTCGAGGTCGAACACCCAGATCCCCTCGTTGCCGCACTCCACGATCTGGTGGTACATCGAGGTCACCTGCACGGAGGGCGCGATCACCGGCACCGGGTCGAGCATCGTGGCCTCACCCGGTTCCGCCGTCGGGGCCGGCGCCCAGTGACCGCCGGTAGTCGCTCAGCACAGCCGCGAGCCTGTCGTACTCGTGTCGCAGATCCGTCGTCGCGGTCGTCAGCCGGTCGTCCCGATCGAGCCGGGCGGGAGCCTCCGCGTGGTCGGGACGGCCGGGGTGGTCCGGACGGTCGGGGTGGTCCGGGGCCGTCTCCAGCCGCAGGCACACGTCGGCCAACCGGTCACCGCCGAGGGTTGCGGTGCTGCCGCGCAGCTTGTGGGCCAGGGCCCGTCGACGTGGTGGATCGTCGTACGCGACCGCCGTCTCGATCTGGCCGACCAGCTCGGCCGCCTGGACGAGGTAGAGACCGATCAGCTCGCCCAGCAGGCCGGGACCGCTGTCGCCGAGCTGGCGGCGCAGTGACTCCACCGTCGCGGCTTGGAAGACCGCTGTCGGGCTCATCGACCGGCCGTCGGTGCGACGTGCGTGTGGCGGGGAAGGTGCCCTGAGATCAGGGGTGCCATGCTGCGATCCTCTCCCCCCGAGGGACAGTTTCGAGGCTCAGCATAAAGCCCGCCTGCCGTCCGCGTCCCGTGCCGTCGGATGTGGCGTCCGCGTCCCTGAGGCGTCGTCGGTGCGCCTGACCTGCCCCCCGTCCCGGTGGGGACGGCGAACCGCAGCGTCTCATTTTCCGAGACGGCGTCTCAACAGCCTTCGCTTTCTCCCTATTCTCTGGCGAACTACTAGGAATTAGAGGCGCTTCGCCTCTCTCGATGTTGGGGGATGTCATGTCAACTCCGTTCTCGCGCCGCCAGGTGCTGCGCGCCGCGGCCGGACTGGTGGCGGTGGGGGTCGTCTCCACACTCGGTGGCTGCGTCGGCGGCTCGGCCGCACCCGCCGGCGGCTCGGACACGACCACGCTGCACCTGGTCGGTTTCGCCGTCCCGAAGGAGGCGAACAACGCGATCCAGAAGAAGTTCGCCGAGACCCCGGAGGGCAAGGGTGTGGTCTGGGAGGAGTCCTACGGGGCGTCCGGCGACCAGAGCCGCGCGGTGGTCAACGGGCTCAAGGCCGACTACGTCAACTTCTCCCTCGAGGGCGACGTGACCCGGCTGGTCAAGGCGGGTCTGGTCGCCGACGACTGGAACGCCGGGCCCACCAAGGGCATCGTCTCGGACTCGGTGGTGGTCATCGTGGTGCCCAAGGGCAACCCGCTGGGGATCAAGGGGTGGGACGACCTCACCAAGGACGGCGTCAAGATCATCACCCCGAACCCGGCCTCGTCGGGTTCGGCCCGGTGGAACATCCTGGCGGCCTACCAGCAGGTGATCGCCGACGGCGGGAGCGAGGCCGACGCCAAGGCCTACCTGACGAAGTTCTTCGGCAACGTCGCCGCCCTGCCCGGCAGCGGTCGCGACGCCACCAACGCGTTCCTCGAGGGTGCGGGCAACGTGCTGATCTCGTACGAGAACGAGGCCATCCTGGCGCGGCAGTCGGGCGAGGACTTCGACTACATCGTGCCCGACGCCACGCTCAAGATCGAGAACCCGGGGGCGGTGCTCGAGGACGCCGACCCCAAGGCCAAGACCTACTTGGACTTCGTGCTGAGCACGGCCGGCCAGGAGGAGTTCGTCGCGAAGGGCTTCCGCTCGGTGAACGCGGAGACGCCGGTCGGCACCGTCGAGGGCGCCAACGACCCGGCCAACCCCTTCCCGGTCCCGGCCAAGCTCTTCACCATCGCCGACCTGGGGGGCTGGACCGCGGTCAACACCACGTTCTTCGAGGAGAAGACCGGCATCGTTCCCGAGATCCAGAAGGCCACAGGCAAGTCGCAGTGACCGCGCCCGCCCTCACCCCCCTGGTCGAGCGGCCGGGGGAGACCCCTCCGCCGGCCGGTCGACGGCGGAGGCGACGCACATCGACCTCCCTGACCCCGGTGGCCGGCCTCGGTCTCGGCGTGGCGATGATCTGGTTCAGCCTGCTCGTGCTGATCCCGCTGATCGCGATCCTGGTCCAGGCCTCCGAGGGGGGGTGGGCGGCGTACTGGCAGGCGCTCACCAGCGAGCAGACCGCGGCGGCGCTCCGGTTGACCGTCACCCAGGCCTTCCTGGTGACGCTGGTCAACATCGTGATGGGCACTGCGATCGCCTGGGTGCTGGTGCGCGACCGGTTCCGCGGCAAGCAGGTCCTCGAGGTCGTGATCGACATCCCGTTCGCCCTGCCGACGATCGTCGCCGGGATGGTGCTGCTGAGCCTGTACGGGCCGTCCAGCCCGTTGGGCGTGGACTGGGCGAACACCCGGGTGGCCGTGTTCCTGGCGTTCCTGTTCGTCACGCTGCCGTTCGTGGTGCGGACGGTGCAGCCCGTGCTGGCCGAGCTCGAGCCCGAGGTGGAGGAGGCGGCGGCGTCCCTCGGCGCCTCGCGCTTCACCACGTTCCGGACGCTGATCCTCCCGTCCCTCGCGCCGGCCATCACCTCCGGTGCCGCGCTCAGCTTCGCCCGCGGCATCAGCGAGTACGGGTCGCTGGTGCTGCTGTCGGGCAACCTGCCGTACTCGACCGAGGTGGCCTCGGTCCGCATCCTGTCCTACGTCGAGGGTGACAAGCTGACCGATGCGGCCGCGGTCGCCTCGATCCTGCTGGTGGTCGCTCTGGTCGTGATCGTCGCGCTCGACATGATCTCGCGAAGGGTCGCCCGACATGGCTGACACCCGCCCCGCCCGCGCGGTCGCCGCACCGCGCGGCAAGGTGATCACCGTGCGGAGCCGTTCGCCGTTCCGGTGGGCACTGCGCGCGCTGGTGATCGGTTACCTCTTCTTCCTGGTGATCTGGCCGGTGGCGCTGGTGGCCCGAGCGACGTTCTCCCGCGGCCTCGCTCCGGTGCTGGAGGCTCTCCGTCAGCCGGACGTGATCTTCGCGTTCCAGCTGACGCTGTCGATCGCCTTCTGGGCCGTGGTGATCAACACCGTCTTCGGGGTGATCATCTCGCTGCTGCTCAGCCGCTACACCTTCCCGGGTCGGCGGGCCCTGTCGGCCCTGGTCGACCTGCCGCTGTCGGTGTCGCCGATCGTGGTGGGTCTGGCTCTGCTGCTGGTCTACAGCGGACGCACCGGCTGGTTCGGTCAGTCGCTGGAGTCGGCGGGGTTGCAGGTGATCTACGCCCCGCCGGGGATGATCCTGGCCACCGCGTTCGTGAGTCTCCCGCTGGTCATCCGGGAGCTCGTCCCGGTGCTCAACGAGATCGGCACCGACGCCGAGCAGGCGGCCCGCAGTCTCGGCGCCTCACCGCTGCAGTCGTTCCTGCGCATCACCCTGCCGTCGATCAAGTGGGCGCTGCTCTACGGCGTGGTGCTCAGCCTGGCCCGCTCACTCGGCGAGTTCGGTGCGGTCAAGATCGTCTCCGGCGGTGTGGCCATGCGGACCCAGTCGGCCACTCTGCTGGTCGAGGAGCGCTACCAGCAGTTCGGGCCCGACAACACCACCACCGCCTACACCGCGGCCTTCATCCTGGCCCTGATCGCCGTCATCGCCCTCGTGGTCGTGACCAGCCTGCGTCCCAAGGAGGACTCCCCCCGATGAACGAGGTAGAGAAGTGAGCATCAACGTCCGTGGCGTGGGCAAGCGCTTCGGCGACTTCGTCGCCCTGTCCGACATCGACCTCGAGATCCCGTCCGGTCAGCTGACCGCACTGCTCGGTCCCAGCGGCGGCGGCAAGTCGACGCTGCTGCGGATCATCGCCGGGCTGGAGCTGTCCGACGTCGGCACGGTCGAGATCGAAGGCAACGACGCGACCCGGCTGCCGGCGCAGAAGCGCAACGTCGGCTTCGTCTTCCAGCACTACGCCGCGTTCCGCCACATGAGCGTGGCCGACAACGTGGGCTTCGGGCTCAAGATCAGGAAGCGCCCCAAGCGCGAGATCGCGGCCAAGGTCGACGAGCTGCTGTCGCTGGTCCACCTGTCGCAGTTCGCCGACCGGCTGCCGTCCCAGCTGTCCGGTGGTCAGCGCCAGCGGATGGCGCTGGCGCGGGCGCTGGCCATCGAGCCGTCGGTGCTGTTGCTCGACGAGCCGTTCGGCGCGCTCGACGCGAAGGTCCGCAAGGAGCTGCGGGCCTGGTTGCGCCGTCTCCACGACGAGGTGCACGTCACCACCGTGTTCGTCACCCATGATCAGGAGGAGGCCCTCGAGGTCGCCGACCAGATCGTGGTGATCAACAACGGCCGGATCGAGCAGGTCGGCACCCCCGACGAGCTCTACGACGCCCCGGCGTCGGAGTTCGTGATGAGCTTCCTCGGCCCGGTCACCCTGCTCGACGGGTCGCTGGTCCGGCCCCACGACATCGAGGTGGTGACCGTCCCGTTCCCGGGGGCCCACGCCGGCCACATCCTCCGCGCCAGCCGCGTCGGCTTCGAGGTCCGGCTGGAGATCGGTCTCGCCGGCGACGCGTCGTCGACGCCGGTCCTGGTCACGTTGACCCGGGCGGAGGCCACGGCGAAGCAGCTCGAGGAGGGCCAGTCGGTGTGGATCAAGGCGGTCGCCGGCGCCTCGCAGATCGCGACCGCTGCCGACCGCCCGGCCACGACCGCCGTGCCGTCACCTGTGCCCAGCTGACCCCGGGGGCCCCCGACCCTGGGACCACAGGCCGCCGACACGATGGAGGAGAAGCATGATGCACCGGGTCGCTCGGGTCGACCACGCCATCAGTGCCGCTCTGGTGCTGCCCGAGCCCGGTGAGCGGCCGGTCCCCGGCGCCGCGCTGGCCGACGAGCTCGGGCTGTCCTACCCGTACCTGATGACGATCATCGACCCGCTCAAGAGGGCCGGACTCGCCCGGGTCCGCCGAGGGCCGCAGGGCGGGCTGTCCCTGGCCAGACGCCCCGACGAGATCACCCTCGCCGACGTCATCTGGGCCGTGGACGCTCCCCTCCCCATCGACCAGGCCTTCCCGGCGAGCAGGAACCGGGAAGCCGAGCGGCTGCCCCGTCTGTGGGCGATCGCACACGAAGCGGTGTTCGCGGTGTTCGCGCAGGTGGCGCTGGCCGAGATGCGCAGGCCCGACGATCAGGTCGGATAGAGGGTGACCGAGGCCGCCTTCACGGTGTAGAAGGCGCGTCCGCCGGGGTAGAGGTCGAGCTCGCCGACCGCGGCGGGGGTGACGTCGGCGGTGAGCGACTCACCCTCGGCGGTGAGGGCGCGGACCCGGACCTGGTCGCCACGGGGCTCGAGCTCGGTGATGGTCACGGCGAAGACGTTGCGCGGGCTGCCGTGCGGCGGGCTGAGGTAGACCGACACGGCGTTCGGTGAGAAGACCGCGGTGGCCGGCTCGCCCGGAGCCAGGGGAGTCCGGGCCACGCCTCCGACGGACGGTCCCCCCTGCCTCGGCCGGAGGCCGCCGTCCCCGGCGGTGCCACCGACCAGGTTGAGCCCGGCGAGCCGGGCGGTGAACGCGCTGGTGGGGTGGCGGAGCACCTCGGCGGTCGGGCCCTGCTCGATCACCTGGCCCTCGTTCAGCACGACGATGCGGTTGCTGAGCAGCACCGCGTCCAGCAGGTCGTGGGTGACGATCAGGGCCGACCGCTCGGCGAGCACGTCGCGGAGCATCCGGCGCAGCAGGGGTGCCACCGTGACGTCCAGCGCGGCGAACGGCTCGTCGAGCAGCAGCACCCGGGGCTCGGCGGCCACGGCCCGCGCCACGGCGACCCGTTGGGCCTGACCGCCGGAGAGCTGGCCGGGCCGGCGGTCGGCCAGCGCTGCGGCGTCGACCGCGCTCAACCACCGCCGAGCCTGCTCCCGAGCGGTCGTCCGGGACGCTCCGGCGGCACGCGGCCCGAACGCGACGTTCTCCAGCACGGTGAGGTTCGGGAACAGCAGCGGGTCCTGGGCGAGCAGGGCGACGCGACGCGTGTGCGGCGGCCGCCACCGGCCCTGGCGTCCGGCGACGTCGAACAGCAGCGAGCCGTCCAGCTCGGCGCGCCCCCGGTCGGGTCGCAGGGTCCCGGCCAGCACCGACAGCAGCGTCGACTTGCCCGCGCCGTTGGGTCCCAGCACGGCGAGCCGGTCGCCGGCGGCGAGGTGGATCTCGACGGCGAACCCCCGCTCAGCGACCTCTGCGGTCAGGGAGACGGTCGCGCCGGCGGCGCTCATCCGGTGGCCGCCGTCCGGCGTACGCCCTGGGACAGTCCGACCACCAGGATCGCCACCGCCACCAGGACCAGTGAGAGGGCGACAGCGGTGTCGGCGTCGGTCTCCCGCTGCAGGTAGATCTCCAGCGGCAGGGTACGGGTGACTCCCTGCAGGCTTCCGGCGAAGGTGAGAGTGGCGCCGAACTCGCCGAGCGAGCGGGCGAACGACAGCACCGCGCCGGACAGCAGCCCCGGCAGGACGAGCGGCAGGGTGACACGACGCAGCACCAGGGTGGGACGGGCGCCCAGGGTGGCGGCGACCACCTCGTAGCGGCTGCCGACCGCGCGCAGGGTGCCTTCCAACGAGACCACCAGGAAGGGGAGCGAGACGAACGTCTGCGCCAGCACCACGGCTGTGGTGCTGAAGGCGATCTGCAGACCCAGCACCTCCAGGCTCTGACCGAGCAGACCCCGACGGCCGAAGGTGTAGAGCAGTGCGATGCCCCCCACCACCGGCGGCAGCACCAGGGGCAGCAGCGTCAGGGCCCGCAGCAGCCGCTGTCCTGGGAACCGGGCCCGGGCCAGCACCAGCGCCATCGGGACCCCGAGCAGCAGGCACAGACCGGTCGAGACGATCGAGGTCTGCAGGCTCAGGCGCAGGGCGGCCAACGAGGACGGGCTGGTGATCAGCTGTCCGAAGCGGGACCAGTCCACCCGGGTGATCATGGCGACCAGGGGCAAGATCACGAAGACGGCTCCCAGAGCCGCGGGGACGTAGATCCAGCGCGGGACCCCGTCGTACGAGGGCGGGGTCACCGGCACCGAGACGCGCCTGCGCCGATGATCATGCGGAGCGCACGGTCAGGGCCTGCCGAAGCCGGCGGCGGCGAGGACCTGCTGGCCGTCGGCGCCGGTGACCTGGTCGACGAACTGCTGCGCCAGCGCGGCCTCCTCGCTGCCGGACAGCACGGCGATCGGGTAGATGTTGACGGCTTCGCCGGACTCGGGGAAGGCGATGCCGGTGACCTTGTCGCCCGCGCCCCGGACGTCGGTCCGGTAGACCAGCCCCGCGTCGGCTTCACCGGAGGTCACCTTGTTGAGCACATCGGTGACGGAGTTCTCCTCGCTGACGGGGGAGAGGTCCACCGTGGTGGCGGTCTCGACCCTCTGGGTGGCGGCACCGCACGGGACCTGGGGGGCGCAGACCACGACTGTGACGCCGTCGCGCGCCAGGTCGGCGAAAGACGTGATCTTGGCCGGGTTGTCCGGCGGCACGGCGATCTCGAGGGTGTTCGAGGCGAACGCGACCGGGTCGCCCTGCACCAGCTCGTCGCCGGCCGCCTTGTCCATGTTGCTGGTGTCGGCGGACGCGAAGACGTCTGCGGGCGCGCCCTGCTGGAGCTGGGTGACCAGGGCGGAGGACCCGCCGAAGCTGAAGGTGACGGTGGTCTCGGCGTGGGTGGCCTCGAACCGGGTGCCGAGCTCGGTGAACGTGTTCGTCAGTGAGGCGGCGGCGAACACCGTGAGCGTCCGGGTCGCGGCCGGTGCCGACCCGCTCGTGGAGCCGGACGGCTCCGCGGTGGTGCTGCAGCCGGCGCCGACGAGCAGCAGCGCCGTCGCTGCGGCCGCGAGGACCCGTCGCCGGTTCACGAGTCTCCCTGCGGTGTCTCGACGATGACGGTGGTGGACTTGACGACGGCGACGGCGACCGAGCCGAGCTCCAGGCCCAGCTCCCGGACGGCCTCGCTGCTCATCAGCGACACGACACGGAAGGGGCCGCACTGCAGCTCGACCTGCGCCATGACCTTGTCGGTGACGATGTCGGTGACCAGCCCGACGAACCGGTTCCGCGCCGATCTCTCCACCTGCGAGGGGTCGGCCATCGGGGTGGCGTGGCTCCGGGCGAACATGGCCAGGACGTAGCCGTCGACCACCTTCCGGTTGCTGGCGTCGAGCTGCGAGGGCAGCTGCCCCGAGTCGATCCAGCGCCTGACCGTGTCGTCGCTCACGCTCAGGTAGGCGGCAGCATCCCTGATCCGTATCTGCGGCACGCCGAGAACCCTACAGCAGCAGAATCGGCGGTTGCGGCCGTCCTGCGCCTTGTTCGCGAATGGGTCAGTTGAGGGCCCGGGCGCCCGCAGGCAGACCGCCGCCGGCCTGGACGGCCTCGACCAGCTCGGCCAGTGCGGTCAGGGCGACCCGCTGCGACCACGGACCGTACGAGACGCGGCCGACTCCGAGCTCGGTCACCCGGGCCAGCGAGACGCTGCCGGGCACACCGATCAGCGTCAGCCGCTGCGGACCGAACGCCTCGGCCAGGTGAGCGATCTGGGCCTCGTCGAGCAGCCCGGGCACGAAGACCACGGGAGCGCCGGCCTCGAGATAGGCCCGGCCCCGCTCGGTGGCGTCCGCCAGCACCTCGGCGGGGTCGCGGTCGCCGGCCCGGACGAAGGCGTCGGTGCGGGCGTTCAGGACGAAGTCGGGGACCCCTTCCGCGGCAGCCGCGGCCATGATCGCCGCGACCTGCGCGGTGGCCTCGGGCAGGGGCTTCAGCTGGTCCTCGATGTTGGCGCCCACCACGCCGACCCCGATGGCTCGGCGGACCGTCTCCGCCGCGTCGCCGTAGCCGCCTTCGAGGTCGGCCGTCACCGGCAGGTCGACGGCGGCCACGATCCGCCGGCACTCCTCGATCATCTCGGCCACGGGGATGTTCTCCCCGTCCTCGTAACCGCGGGAGGCGGCGATCGAGTGGCTCGCCGTCGCCAACGCGGTGGTGCCCGGCAACCCGGCCACCACGGTCGCGGAGATGACGTCCCACACGTTGACCACGGTCAACAGCTCCGGGGCGGTGTGCAGGCGGAGCAGCTCGGAGGCGCGGTCGGCGGTGTCAGTCCTGGCGGTCTCGGTCATGTGCCCGAGCATGCCAGCCGCGCTCCGAGGTCCCGGCGCGCGGGTCAGACCGGTGGGTGGGACCGTGCCAGGGGTCAGACCGGGTCTGTCAGACCGTGCGAGGAGCCTTGGCCAGGTTCTCGCGCAGCTCGGCGGCGTTCTGGCGCGCGCCGTAGGCCGGGCGGTCACGCTCGACCCGCCAGGACTCGCTCAGCGGGCCGACGTTGACCGTGTCGAAGCCGAGGGCGTCGTAGAAGTCAGTGACGAACGCCACAGCTTCCGCGTCGTCGCCCGCCGTGGCCAGAGCGCGGCGGTCGGGGTCGCCGGCGGGAGCGCCGTCGGTGGTGATGTCGGCGGCCATGATGTGGTTGAACGCCTTGACCACCTTGGAGGTCGGCAGGTGCTCCTGCAGCAGCCCGCTGGTGGTCGCCCGGCCCTCGTCGAGCGCGGCGATGCGGCCGTCGCGCTCCCAGTAGTAGTTGTTCGTGTCGAGCACGATCTTGCCGGCGAGCGGTTCGACCGGGACGTCGCGGTAGGCGTGCAGCGGCACCGTGACGACGGCGATGTCGGCGGCCTCGGCCGCTTCCTGCGCGGTCGCCGCGCGCGCTGTGTGGCCGAGCTCGGCGACGAGGTCGGCGAGAGTCTCCGGACCGCGCGAGTTCGCGATCACGACGTCGTACCCCTGCTCGACGGCGGCCCGCGCCACCTGGCTGCCGATGTGTCCTGCTCCGATGATGCCGATGGTTGTCATAGTCGGGTCAACGTCGGCCGCGGCCGGCTATTCCACCCGCTGTCGGGCCTGGACGGCGGACGGGACCACCCCGGTCGCCGAGAGCCGTCGCTGCCGGAAACCCGTGCGCCGCCGAGCCACGTACGGTGACTCGGCGGCGACAGGTTGAGGTCCGGTCGGGTCACCGGACTCCGGCTTCGGTCAGTTCCGCTGGGAGGCCATCCACTGCCAGATCCGGGTCCCGCGGAGGCGCGGATCGTTGCGGGCCACGTAGATCCAGGACCAGTGGCCGTTGAACTTGTAGTTGTTCCACACGACCTCGTCGTAGAGGGTGAGCTCGGCGTCGGGGATGAGCTGGGAGGCGAGCACGGTGTTGGGCTCCGGAGCCACCGTCCCGTCGTCCTTGGAGGTGACCAGCCAGGTCGGGGTGGTGATCTTCGTCAGCTGGGCGTCGGTGATCAACCGCTCGCCGCCGGGCCGGAAGGCCTGGACGACACCGCAGATCGGCACCGCAGAGGCGAACAGGTCGCGGTACTCGGAGATCATCTTCAGGGTCATGTAGCCACCGTTGCTGCAGCCCACCACGTGGATCCGGTCCCGGTCGATCGGGTGCCGCCGAGCCACCTCCTCGATGATCTCCTTGATCTGGGGCGCGAAGCGGGGTCCGTCCTCGATCCAGTACGACGGGCTCTGCGGGGCGACCACGTAGGCGCCGCCGAAGATGCGCTGCCCCTCCGGGGTGGCGAACCCGAGCGCGCCGCGGTTGGCCCGCAGGGTCGACTCGTTGTCGTAGTAGCCCTTGGAGAGCGCACCGCCCTCGCCCCCACCGTGCAGCCAGACGATCAGCGGCCGCTTCCGACCCTTGCCGCCGTGGCCGCGGTCGGGGGAGTAGAGCCGGTACTTCATGTCCGAGCGTGAGATCCCGTAGTCGAAGGCGTCGACCTCCGGGCTGGACAGCTCGCCCTGCTCGAACCCGGAGATGGTGACCCGGCCCCGGCCACGGACGGACAGCGGGCGGTTCTGGGTGATCGTGTACGTCAGGTCGAGCTGCACGTTGCGGCCCAGGCTGACGATGTAGCCGAGGGTCCCGCCGCCGACCTGCCCCTCGCCGTGCGCGAGGTCGAGCACGATGTCGCCGCGCCGGTTCACCCGCGCCGCGGTCACGGGGCGATCGAGGTCGTACTCGCTGAAGATCAGGTCACCGGCGGCCAGCGGGATCGGGCTGCTGGCCTTGGCGTGCACCGTGAAGGTGCCGGTGGTGAGGCTGGCCGGGTCGATGCGGCCGAGGCGCGAGGCGTCCAGCGTCACCGAGGTGATCTGCTCACCGCCGTCGAGCACCTCGGCGTCCAGGGTGAAGCGGACGGTGCCCTTGGGTCGGCCGGCGGCCTGCGCGGCCACCCCGGGCAGGGACAGTCCGGCGGCGGTGGCGCCGGCGGCGGCCAGGATCGTACGGCGACGGATCGGTTCGGTCATCGAGACTCCTTTGTTCGACGGATCGGCGCGCACTGGTGGCGTCCGGAGCACAGCCGGTCGCATCACTGAACGACGATGAGGTGATCGGCAGTCAACTACTGGCCGCCGAGTTATGTCAATACCCTTGACGAAAGGTCCGGGCGACTCGCTACGATCACGGGATGCCCGAGAGCGGCGAGGACGGTCGAGGTCGCGATGCGCTGCCGGTCGACTCGGGCATCGTGCGGGACGTCAACGCCAGGAGACTCCTGGGCGTTCTGCGTGATCATGGTCCGGCCACCCAGCCCGAGCTCGTCCGCCGCACCGGGCTGGCTCGACCGACGGTCGCCGCGATCGTGCGGGACCTGCTGGCCCGCGGGGCGGTGGTCGACGCGGGCGTCGACCGCGGCGCCACCGGGCGGCCGGCCATGCTGCTGGCGTTCGACCCGCGGTGGGCCACCGTGGCCGTGTGCCGGGTGCTGCCGCACGTCCTGGACGTCGTGGTCGCCGACAGCGCCGGGACCGAGCTGGGCCGTCTCCAGCGGGAGCATCCCGGCAGCGTCGGTCCGGGCCTGGACGTCCTCGCCGAGATGATCACCAGCCTGTCGGCGGGGCTTCGCGTGCCGCGGCCCGCCGCCGCCACCGTGCTGCTGGGTGCCCGGGTGGACCCGACCACCGGAGCCGGGGCCGCCGCCGCGTTCGGTGGTGGGGCACCGGTCACGGTGGGGGAGCTGGCCGAGCGGCTGGCTCTCCCTGTCGTCGTGCTGAACCCGGCGGCGTCGGCGGCTCTCGGCGTCGCCCGTGGCGGGCGTCACCGCGACGCGGTGGTGGTCTTCCTGGACCACGGGATCGGCCTCGGCATCGTCAGCGCCGGCCGGGTGCTCACGGGAGCCAGCGGCGGCACCGGCGAGCTCGGGCACTGCCGACTTCCGGGCCGCGACCAGGTCTGCGCGTGCGGTCGGGTGGGCTGCCTGGAGACGGTGTCCGCGGGTTGGGCCATCCGACGGCGCGTCAGTGGTCTGCTCCGCCGGCCCGACGATCACGCCACGTTGGTCGAGCTCGAGGGCCTCGGGGACGAGCGGGTCGACGCGGTGCTGGACGAGGCGGCCTGGCACCTGGGCGTGGCCGGGAGCTGGGTGGTCAACCTGCTCGACCCGACCACGGTGCTGCTCGGCGGCAGCCCGTTCGCGGCGGGGGCGTCGCGGTTCCTGGCGACCTTCGCCACCGCCGTCCGGGAGAACTCCGTGGCCGACAACGTCAGCGACCTCCGCATCGACTTCGCCGGCGACCGCGCCGATGTCGAGGGCGCCGTCTGCGCCGCTCTGGACCTGCTGCCCTTCGGCTCCCCCGGTGCGCCGGTGGCCCGCATCCGGCCCGACCGGTGAGCCCGGACCGGAGATCCTGTCTCGGCGACAGGCGTCGCCGGAGCTCCCTGCCTCAGTAGGACCGACGACGACGCAGAACCCGCGGGCGACCGTCCGGGTCGTGCAGCGTCCGGTAGACCGGGGCGGCCCAGGCGCGGGTCAGGGGGGTCAGCCGGACCCGGTGCAGGGCCCGCAGCCGGCCCGGCGGTCGTTGCCCGTCCGGGCGGCCCTGGTCGTGCCACTCCTGGAGAGCGGCCGCCGAGGAGGCGTACGCGGAGAACATGGCGGCCGGGTCGACGCAGTCGGCCATCAGCTCCAGCAGGTCGTGGTCGTCGAGAGCCTCATCGCGGTCGGTCGGCGAGGTGGTCGGTCCCGGGGCCCGACCGGAGGCGAGCAACGAGACATCGCCCGGGTAGTCGTCCGGGCCGAGCTGTCGGTCCAGGTGCTCGGCGGCGAGGGCGAGGCGCAGGCGTCGTGCGTACGCGCTGTGGTCACCGCCGGCAGCGTCGACGACGACGGCGGAGAGCTCGGAGTCGTGGGTCCAGGACCGGCGGTTGAAGTTGTCCGAGCCGATCGTGGCCCACCAGTCGTCGATCACGCAGACCTTCGCGTGCACGTAGACCGGCCACCCCTGGTGGTTCTCGATGCCGTAGATCGCCACCCGGTCGCCACCCGCCTCCAGCAGCTGGCTGACCACGTCGTGCCGACCCAGCTCCTGCGGCACCCGGGACAGCGGCGCGGACTGGTCGGGCAGGTGCGGTAGCACCGCGATCACCCGCAGCTCCGGCCGGTGGCGCAGCGCGTCGGCGAAGGTGGCGGCGATCTCGGTGGACCACAGGTACTGGTCCTCGACGTAGATCAGCCGTTCGGCCCGCTCCAGCGCCTTGGTGTAGCCCCGGGCCACGCTCCGCTCGCCGCCGCGGGCGAACGGGTAGTCCCGGCCGTGACGCAGGTTGGGATAGGTGCGCAGCAGCTGCACGAGGTGCGTCCCCCCGGGCACGGTCGGAGGGGGCGGAGCCTGGACCGGGAGGGGGTCGGGGGACAGGTCGTTGCCGGCCAGCCGGTCACGCCACTGGTGGAACGGGTTGCGGCTCAGCGGCGTCGGATCCAGCCAGCGCTCGCGGAAGACGGTCTCCACGTCGTGGACCGCTGGTCCGGAGATGGCCGCCTGGATGTCGTGCCAGGCGGGGGTGTCGCCGTAGGCCGCGGCCATCGGCAGGCCCTGCGGGTCGCCGTGGTGGCGGGCGTCATCGCGCCGGGCGTGGCACAGGTCGATGCCGCCGACGAAGGCGATGTCGTCGGCGGGGCGGCCGGCGTAGCGGATGACCACGAGCTTCTGGTGGTGGGAGCCGCCGGTACGGACCCGCATGTCCAACAGGGCCTCGGCGCCGTCGGCCTGCAGCCGCTCGCCGGTCTGCCGGTTCGCCCCGGCGGAGAACGAGAGCTTGTCCCAGTGGGAGCGCCAGATCAGCCCGCGGACGTCGACACCGCGGCGGTCGGCGGCGCCGAGCACCTTCACCACCGTCGACTCCGGGTCGTCGGTCAGCTGCTCGTCGGGATCGCCGCGCCAGTCGGTGAAGAAGATCAGGTCACCGGCCCGGGTCTCCTCGATCCGGGCGTGCAGCTCGGCGAAGTAGGTGGCGCCGTGCACCAGGGGGCGGACGTGGTTGCCCGCTGACCAGGCCCGGTCGCCGGGGTGCTGGTCGTCCAGCACCGTCTGGGGGTTCGCCCGCTCGGTCTTGGTCAGCAGCCAGTCGAGTGCGAGCCGGTCGAGCTCGGGTGCCGCGCGTACGACGGGTCCGGACCCGGAATGAGGGGGCACGGGCTCACTGTAGAGCGGGTCGTAGGGTCAGCGACCATGACCTTCCCCGCAGGCATCTACGCGCAACGCCGGGTGCGGATGCTCGGCCAGCTGGCGTCGGACCTGTTCGTGCTGCTCTGGGTCGTGCTCTGGTGGTTCGTCGGGCGCGCCACCGAACGCACCGTCGACGCCATCGCCACACCGGCGCGACGTTCCGGCGACGCCGCGCGTCAGCTGCGGGACCAGATCCAGGAGGCCGCCGAGCAGACGAGTCGGGTGCCCGGGCTGGGAGCGGAGCTGCGCAAGCCGTTCGACGGCGCGGTCCTCTCCCTGCAGGACGTCATCTCGGCGGCCGACCAGCAGGTCGCCTCGGTGGAGCGGGCCGGACTGCTGCTGGGCTGGCTGGTGTTCCTGATCCCGGCGGTGCTGCTGCTGGTGATCTGGCTGCCGGTCCGGGTGCGGTTCTTCCTGCGGGCCAGGGCTGCGCAACGGTTCCTGGACGCCGAGGCCGATCTGGACCTCTTCGCGCTGCGGGCCATGGTCGCCCAGCCGATGCACGTCATCGCCAGGATCAGCGACGACCCCGTGGCCGCCTGGCGTCGCGGCGACCGCGAGGTGATCCACGCCCTGGCCACGGTCGAGCTGCGACGGAGCGGACTCAACCCACCGCCGCTGTAGGGCTGGTGCGCTTTGTGCGTGCCTGCGCCCGAGATGTTCGGAAGCCGACGACGACGGGTGCGCGACGGGTTCTGCTGGGGCAGGATCGGGTTATGAGCACTTCCGACGCCACAGCTGTCGAGGATCCCGGGCCGTTCTTCCACGGCACCCGCGCCGACCTCACCCCGGGAGACCGGCTGGAAGCCGGCCACAGCTCCAACTACGGTGAGCGGAAGCGCGCCAACTTCCTCTACCTGACGGCCACGTTGGACGCGGCCACCTGGGGTGCGGAGCTCGCCGTCGGGGCCGGGCCGGGCCGGATCTACCGGGTCGAGCCGACCGGACCGATCGAGAACGACCCGAACCTGACCGACCAGAGGTTCCCCGGGAACCCGACCCGGTCCTACCGCACCCGCGATCCGCTGCGCGTCCTGGCCGAGGTGCCGGACTGGGAAGGCCACCCGCCCGAGGTCTTGCAGCAGATGCGGGATCATCTCGCCGAGCTCGAACGGCAGGGGATCGAGGCCATCAACGAGTGAGATCAGTTCTCAACGAGTGAGATCGGTCTCGACGGGCAGATCGGGGTCTGTGTCAGTCGTCGATCCGGTTGCTGATCACGTCACCGTTGTCGGCGTCGATCTGGACCGATCGCTGCTCGGACCCGGTCCGGACGTCAGCCTCCCAGACGATGCTGCGGTTGTCGAGGTCCAGGCTGAGCTCGTTGATCTGGCCGCCGTCCACCTCACCCTCGACGGCCTTGACGGCCTCTCCGACGTCGACCTTCACCCCGGCGAGCTGCTCGTTCTCGGTGCGGTCATCCGCATCGGGACGGTCGTCGGTGGGTCCGCTGACGATCGACTCACCGGCGGGATCGGTCCGCAGCTGCTGCTCGTCGCCGTCGGCGGTCACCACGTGGACCTCCCAGCCGTTCCGCTCGGCCTCGACCGAGACGACCGTGCCGTCCGAGATCTCCTTGGCGGCCAGGGCGGCGGCGGCCAGCAGCGCGTCGTTGCCCTGCGTCTGCGTGGTCGCCGACGGGGAGGCGTCGGCGCTGGACGCGGAAGCGCTCGGGGACGGCGTGGCGGCCGACGGGGACGTGGCGTCCGAGGAGCTGGTCACGGGCGGCGGGGCGGCCGCGGGCTCGGACGGTCCCGAGCAGGCGGAGAGCGTGATCATGGCTGCGGCGGCAGCCGTCAGGGCCAGCGGGCGGCTCAGGGTGCGGAAGGCGATGGTCATGAAGGGACTCCTGGATGTCGTGGTGCTTCGTTGAAGTGCCTTCAGTTCACCGTGCCCAGATGATGAGTTCGTGTGGTCAGCATGAGACGTTTGCCATCCTCGGCGGTCGGCACGACGGCCCTGCTCAGACGGCCAGGCCCGGCTCAGCCCCCCACTCGGCTCAGGCGCTCCGGCGCTGCGCGGAGGCGAATCCGAGCCAGGTGTGCCGGTTACCGGCCCAGCACCAGCCGACCTTCGGGGCGCCCCGCCGGTGCCGCCCGTCGCGGCCCGTGCCCCCGCTGATCCAGACCGCCGGTGTCCGGGCGTCGAGTCGCCGACCCACCGGTCGACGGGAGCCGATGGTCATGAAGCAGTGGTTGGGCTCGAGCCGGTCCGGCTCCTGCAGCAGCCAGCTCAGACCTTCGCCGATGGTGAGCGGGGTGCGCCCGCGGGCCAGGATGGCCGGCAGGGCCTCGTCCGGACTGGCGTTGCGCAGCTCGTCGCCCCGCTCCACGCCGTGCAGCAGGTACACCGGCTGATCGGGGATCGTGACCCCGGTGGCGGGGACGAACTCCTCGAGATCCGTCAGGTCCTCGACCACGAAACCCTCCTGGTCCTGCCGCCGCAGCAGAGGGGTGAGAAGCCGGGCGGGAACGAGTCGGGGGTGGATGGCCAGCACCGCCGTCGGCTCGTCGGCCAGTGACGCGACGTGGCCGGAGAGCTCCCGGGCGGAGATGCCGGCGAGGTCGGCCACCCCCAGCGCGAGCAGTCGGCGCAGCTGGTCGGCCAGGCTCACAGTCGTTCTCCGAAGGTCGTGACGGTTAGATCCCGTACAGTGTACGGAGCACGCGAGGTACACCCGCGCGCCTGAGCTTGTCGTGTCCAGGTGATGACCTCCGGTGTGCCGGTCGAGCCGAGGCATCCTCGGTCAGGACGCGCTCGAACGGTCCTCGGGTGCTTCGATCGCAGGCTGAGCCGGCGGTCTTGCCGGAGCACGGAGTGCCTGGCGGGGAGTCGAGCGTGCTCGGTGCCCGGTGTTCAGCCCCGTGCGGTTCCCGGGGTGATGGGTGGCCCCATGACAGCGTGCGTCTCGTCGCTGGTCAGGGCCGCGACGGGCAACGGGGTCGGGGTGCCGGGTTCGGCGCGGAGGCCGTCCAGGAGGAGATGCAGGTAGCGGCGGTAGAGATCGGGGTGCGCACCGCGGGAACGGGCCAGGATCGCGTTCAGGCCGACCTGGACGAACGTGAGGTCGGTGCCGGTGACGTCGTCTCTCAACACCCCGGCGTCGCGCGCCCGGGCCACGATGGCGCGGTTCTTCGGCGCCATCACCTGGCGGTTCCAGTCGTGCTGCTCGACGCCGACCCGGTCGCCGCTGACGATCTGGGCCAGGCCCTTGTCGCGCAGCTGCAGGGCCAGGGACATCTCGAGGTAGGTCACCAGCCCGTGCCAGGGATCGGGGTCGGTCAAGGCGGTGTCGGCCGCCGCAGCCATCTCGGCGGTCTGCTCCGAGAAGAGTGCATCCAGCAGCTCGCCCTTGTTCGCGAACCTCCGGTACGCGGTGCCGACGCCCACACCGGCGCGGTGGGCGACCTCGTCGAGGGTGACGTCGAAGCCGTGGTCGGCGAACAGCTGCCGAGCGGCGGCCAGCAGCCGCTCCCGGTTCCGCGCGGCGTCGCGTCGAAGTGCTCGCTGACTGCCTGCTGGCGCGGATTCGGTCATGGCGGAATCCTAGCCGATGTGGAGAGACAACCTCCGGATAGATGCTAGTCTGCGCCTATCTGGAGATTTTGCCTCCGCTTAGTCGGGGGTCTGGGAGAGACGAGACGTGATGGCACTGCCCACCAAGACCCCGCCGGCCGCCGTCGGCGTGCCCAACGGCCCCCACGCAGGGTTCGTGGTCGCCATCGCCTCCCTGGGCTTCTTTCTGATCACCCTGGACATCTCCATCGTCAACGTCGCTCTGGCCCGGATCCAGACCGAGCTGGGCGGCGGCACCGTGGGGCAGCAGTGGATCATCGACGGTTACACCCTGATGTTCGCCGCGCTGCTCCTGTTCGCGGGCAACCTGTCCGACCGGATCGGCGCGAAGCGGGCCCTGGTGCTCGGTGTCGCGGTGTTCGCGGTGACGTCGGCCGCCTGCGCCTTCGCCCCGAGCTCGACCCTGCTCATCGCCGCGCGCTTCGCCCAGGGGGCCGGGGCGGCGGTCATCCTGCCCGCCTCGATGGCACTGGTGCGGGAGGCCTTCCCGGATCCCGCTCGTCGGGCCAGGGCCCTGGGCGTCTGGGCGGTCGGCGGCGCGGTCGCGGCGCTGGTCGGCCAGCCGCTGGGAGGGCTCCTGACCACCTACGACTGGCGCTGGGTCTTCAGCATCAACCTCCCGGTCTGCGCGGCCATGATCTTCTTCCTCGGCCTGGTGGCCATGTCACCGACCCGTCCGGCGCCGTTCGACTGGGCCGGTCAGGTCCTCGCCGTCGTCGGGTTGTCCACCCTCGTCTACGGCCTCATCGACGGGGGGCACCTGGGCTTCGGCACCCCTCCGGTCGTCGCGGCCCTGGCGGTCGCGCTCATCAGCCTGGCCGGCTTCGTGCTCGTGCAGACCCGGGTCCAGCACCCGATGATGCCTCTCGGGCTGTTCCGGGCTCGCGGGTTCCGGCTCGCTCTGCCGGTGGGTTTCACCTTCATGGTCGGCAACTACGGCAACGTGTTCGTCGTCAGCCTGTTCCTGCAGCAAGAGCTCGGACTCTCACCCCTGCACGCCGGTCTGGTGTTCCTCCCGTCGGCGTTCTTCGCGATCGCTGCCAACCTGGCCAGTGGCCCCATCACCAACCGGTTCGGCGCCCGTGTGCCGGTCGTCGCCGGACTGTCGGCGATGGTCCTCGGGTTGGTGGCCGTGCTGGTCACCGCCCCGGTCGGCAACCCGGCTCTGGTGGCCATCTGCATCATCCCGATCGGCGCCGGCGGAGCCCTGGCCATGCCGTCGGTCACCGGGGTGGTCCTCGAAGGTGTCCCCGGCCACCAGGCCGGAACGGCCAGTGCGGTGTTCAACACCTTCCGACAGGTCGGCGGGGCCGTCGCGATCGCCGTCTTCGGGGCTTTGATCGCCGATCCCGACCGCGTCGTGGCCGGGATGCAGCTCAGCCTGGGCATCGCCGCCGCCCTGCTCCTGCTCGCCGCGGTGAGCAGCGTCCGGATCCAGCCCCGCGCGGACACCCCGACCTGACCTCGAACCGATCCGCGCGATCGCCGAGGTGATCGCGGCTGACGTCCTCCACGGCGTGGCCGAAGGCTAGGTCGGCGATGGCGGTCGCGAGGAAGGCCGGCGGCTCCGGCCACGAAGACGGCGCCGACTCCTGATGACACGCCGTGCCCCCTACTCACGGTCGACGGCGGGAGAGCGGGCTGGTGCGCCTAACGGGGGCCCAGCTCCTGCACACCACCGGTGCCTACGTCTCCACCGCTCTCTGCGGTTTCCGGTGTCGAGGACATCGAGCCCAAGAGTCGGTTCAGGACGGGACGGCAGTCCGTTCGGTGGCTTCGCGGTAGAGCCGTTCGTCTTTGATGATGTGCTCGCCCATCAGGTGGCCGGCCGTCGGTCCTGAGCCCGCCAGGATGGCCTCGGCGATGGCCGAGTGGTCGGCCCAGGAGGACTCGATCCGCCCCACGATGTCGAGCTCGAACCCCCAGGCGATCTTCTGCAGCAGGCCTTCGAGCATGATCGCGAGCTGGGCGTTCCCCGAGGCCCGGGCCACCACCTCGTGGAACTCCATGATCAACGGCGGAAGCTGGTCGACGGCTCGCTCGTCGCGGGCCCGTCGGCTCCGCTCGATCACCTGTCGGAGCTCATCGGCCATCACGCCTCCGGACTTCTCTCCGGCCAGGGTGGCCGCCAGGACCTCGAGCCCCCGACGGACCTGCATCAGCTCCACCACGTCCTCGTGGGATCGAGCGGAGACCGACGCGCCCTTGAACTTCTCGATGATGACGAAGCCCTCTGCCTCCAGCTGCTGCAGGGCCTCGCGCACCGGGACGCGGGACACCCCGAAGCGGGATGCGAGGGCGTCTTCTTTGAGGCGGTCACCGATCGCGATCCGACCGTCGATGATCTCCGCCCGCAGCGTCTGGACAACGGTCGCGGACAACGGCTGCATGTCGCGAAGAATAGTGGACCCCCTGGTGCGGGGAGGTGCTCGCGACCGGGTGGCGAGGTGCCGCGCAGTCGCCGCCGGTTCCGGCTGACTGCGGCTCCGGCCCCTGGTCGGAGTCTTGTCGTCTACGACATCGGCACGCGCCGAGTTCGTCGTCTTTGCGCCGCACAACGTCCGCACCCCAGGCGACGTCACCTGCGAACCGCAGCGGGACGTCCAGCTGATCGATCGACGGGCATGCTGTCCAACGGCACCGTTTGGTGACGTCCACTCCCGGCGTCGAGGTCTGAGGACCGGTCCGGCCGCCCGGACGGCGGCGAGCGCTGTCACACTCTCGTGGTCGACTGCTCCCGGAGGTGGTGACGGGTGGACGACGACAGCCACGGTTGGTCCGACGACCGTCGATCGGTCGACGTTCCTCGCTGGGCGGACGTCCTGGGCGAACGGACGGCACAGGCCAGGGCTCAGCGGGACGCGTTGCGGGCCGCCATCGAGGAGACCCGCGAAGCCCGGAGCCTGATGTTCGCCGACGACGAGCACGACCCCGACGGGTCCACCGCCTCGTTGGACCAGGCCCGGGACGTCGCGCTGCTGGCCCGTACCGAGCAGACGCTCGCCGAGCTCGCTGCCGCCGGGCAGCGACTCGCGGACGGCACGTACGGGCAGTGCCGGAACTGCCACCGCACGATCGGCGCCGAACGCCTGCTCGCCCGACCGGAGACTGCGGTCTGCGTCAGCTGCGCCGCGGTTGCGGGTCGCCGCCGGCGGGGCTGAGAGGCAGACGCCCGCGACACAGGCGGGCCGGATCCGACCGGCCCACCGCCGCCGGCACACCCGGGGCGGGCTGTGGACCGCGCCTGTCCTGTGGGCCTTGGCGGGAATCCATGACATTGGTTGACAACCCAACGGGCGCCCGAGGATCGTCATATGCGGCGCGAGCTGGCGCCGATGATCGCTCACCGTCGAGGAGTCCACGTGATTCGACTGCGCAGCTTGGCTGTGCTTCTCTCGCTGGTGATGCTGCAGGTGAGCTCGTGGACCTCGACGACGGCGTCTTCGACGACGACACCAGCGACGCTCGGAATGTTCAAGACGACCGGAGTGCCATCGGACTTCAACGGCGATGGGCATGCAGATCTCGCCATCGGCGCTTGGGGTAGCGATCGAGAGGCTGGTGCCGTCCACGTCATCTACGGCTCGGATGCTGGCCTTGCTGCCGCAGCAGATCAGTTGTGGACCTTGGACTCCCCCGGCGTGAAGGGCACCAGCAGGAGTGGTGGAGGGGACCGGTTCGGCGCAGCTCTTGCAACCGGCAGCTTCAACGGCGACAGGTATGCCGACCTCGCCGTTGGCAGCCCGAGCCACAACATCTCCGCAGGCGCGGTTACCGTCCTCTATGGGTCCAAGCGCGGCCTCACGGCGGCTGGCGACCAGTTCTGGACTCGAGACAGTCCTGGAATCAAGGGCGTGGCCCAGCCTGACATCTTCGACAACGGAGGCCAGTACTTCGGGGCGGCCCTGGCTGCCGGAGACATCGACCGTGATGGGTTCGCCGATCTCGCTGTCGGAACCCCCGGGTACGGCGGTTCCGTCAACGTCCTGTACGGCTCTCGCCGCGGTCTGTCCGCCGCGAGGGACCAGCTGTGGAGTCAGAACAGTCCCGGCATCAAAGGAGAATCCGACAGCGGCAGCGGCGAAGATCTCGAGCCGTTCGTCCCGGGCGATGCGTTCGGTTCAGCACTGGTCATCGGCAACTTCGGGGGCACGAAGGAACTCGACCTTGCCGTAGGAGTCCCCTGGGAAGCTGAGTCTGGCGGAGTGAACGTCATCTACGGTGCGAGAGCTGGGCTGCAGGCACGAGGGAACGAGCTGCTGACGCCGACCAGCGCCGGACTCACCACCCCCGGCACCGACGACAGGTTCGGCGCGAACCTCGTTGCGGCGAATTTCGGACGATCGTCCTTCGACGATCTCGGTATCGCCGCACCCGGCTACCGCACGACGCATCGAGGAATCGTCTCCGTGCTCTACGGATCGTCTCGTGGGCTAGGTGGAGAGGGTCACGAAAGCTGGTCCCACAACAGTCCAGGCGTTCAGCCACCCCAGCCGGGCACTGCCGGCTTCTTCGGACTTGCCGTGACGGCAGGAGACTTCGGCGGATCTCAGGACGCCGATCTAGCGATCAGCGCTGCCGACCGGGGAGGGTCAGTCCACATCCTCTTCGGTACCAGCTCGGGCCTCACGGCGGCCATGAACCAGGTGTGGAGCCGCAGCTCGCCAGGCGTCAAGGGCACCACCCAACCGGAACAGGGTTGGGGTCCGCCGTTCGGGGCGACTCTGACTGCTGCCGACTTCGGTCGATCCCGGAAGTCGGATCTCGCCGTCGGAGCACCCACATCAGACGGCCTACGGGGCAGCGTCAACGTGCTGTACGGCAACACCAACGGACTGACCGCTCGAGGCGACCAGCTGTGGACCCGTAGCAGCTCTGGCATCAAGGGTCGCCCCCGCAGCGGCGACCACTTCGGTGACGCCCTGACCGGATGAGGCCCCGAACCGGTGGCCCTCTGCACGCTCCCACGGGTCCATGGCCCCCACCGGCCCTCTACGACGTGAACAGGCCGGCGCCGCCGCGAGGAAACAGCAGCTGGAGTCTGAGGTTCCAGAGCTGAAGCGGTCAACGAGATCGTGCTGGCGGCCTCCTCATTCTTCGTACGGGAGCTCGACCCGCCCCGACTGCCGTGGTAGTCCGCTCCATCGATGATCACAAGACCAGGTTCGGGGCGAGCCGATCTTCGCGTGCTCAGCGAGCACGGCGTCACGATCGCGCCGTCGGACTACTACGCCGCCAGGTCCCGGCCCGCCGTCAGCGCGATCGGTGCGTGACGCTGCCCTGACGGTGGAGAGCGAACGGACCTTCGGCGACCGCGCCGTCGGGCTAGATGGGATCGAGGATCCGGTGCAGGAAGGTCCGGGTCCGCGGCTGCTGGGGATCGGTCAGCACCGCCTCGGGCGGACCGCTCTCCACGATCACCCCGCCGTCCAGGAACAGCACCTGGTCGGCCACCGACTGCGCGAACCGGATCTCGTGGGTGACGACGACCATCGTCCAACCCTCGGCGGCCAGGTCCTTCATCACGGACAGCACCTCGCCGACCAGCTCGGGATCCAGCGCCGAGGTCGGCTCGTCGAACAGCATCAGCTGGGGCTTCAGGGCCAGCGCCCGCGCGATGCCCACCCGCTGCTGCTGGCCACCGCTGAGCTGGTACGGGTGCTGCTCCGCCTTGCTGGCCAGTCCCACCCGGTCGAGCAGGGCGAGTCCCTCGGCGCGCACCTCCTCGCGGGGGCGGCGCTGCACGGTCAGCGGTCCTTCGATCACGTTCTGCAGCACGCTCAGGTGCGGGAACAGGTTGTGGGCCTGGAAGACCATCGAGCTCTGCGCCCGCAACCCCACCAGCTGCTTCTTCGTCGGTGCGGTGGCGAAGTCGACCTCGACGTCACCGATCCGTACCGTGCCGGCATCGGGGATCTCCAGCCCGTTGAGCGAGCGGAGCACAGTGGTCTTGCCCGAGCCGCTCGGGCCGATCAGCACCGCGACCGACCCGGACCGGACGTCCAGGTCGATGCCCTTGAGCACCTCGAGCTGGTCGAACCGCTTGTGCAGGCCGCGAGCGCTCAGCAGGACACCTGCCTCATCGGCCGGTGACCCGGACGCTCCCGTCCCGTCGGTCGGTTCGGTGTTCCCTGCGTCGGTGCTGACTGCGTCGCTGCTGACTGCCTCGCTCATCGGGCCACGTGCCTCTCCAGTCGGGTCTCGAGTCTGCCCTGGGCGAAGGACAGGATCAGGCAGATCACCCAGTAGATGAGGGCGGCCACCCCGTACAGGGCGAAGAACTGGAAGGTCGGCGCGGCGGCGATCTGGGCCACTCGCAGCAGCTCGGTGACCAGCACCACCGAGGCCAAAGAGGTGTCCTTGACCAGCGAGATCAAGGTGTTGGACAGCGGCGGCACCGCGGTCCGCGCCGCCTGGGGCAGGATCACCCGGCGCAGCGTGGTCGCGTAGCCCATGCCGATGGTCAGGGCCGCCTCCCACTGTCCCTTGGGCACCGAGAGGATCGCGGACCGGATCACCTCGGCCGCGTAGCCGCCCACATTCAGGCTGAAGGCGATGATCGCGGCGGTGAAGGAGTTGAAGGTGAGACCCAGCCCGGGCAGCCCGTAGAAGATCAGGAACAGCTGTACCAGCAGGGGAGTGCCCCGGATGATCGAGATGTAGAAGCGGGCCAGCTGCGACACCACCGGGACGGTGGACAGCCGCATCAGCGCCACCACCAAGGCGATGGCCAGACCGATGACGAAGCTGATGGCCGTCAACGGGATGGTCGCCTTGATCGTGGCCAGGAGCATCGGCCCGATCGAGCTCCTGACCAGCTCCCAGGTGGTCTGCACCGCGGCCCGGTCCTCCGGCGCCGACGCGGTCTCCTTGCCGGTGGAGACGTCGGTGTCGAAGTAGCGCTGGGAGATCGTGGCCAGGGTGCCGTCGGCCCGGAGCTCGTCCAGCGAGGTGTTGATCGCGTCGCGCAGAGCGCCGTCGTCCGGGCGCAGCGCGAACACCTGCTCGCTGGGGTCACCGGTTTCCGCGGCGACCTTGACGTCGTTGTCCCGGGTGGTCTTGACGTACTCCAGCACGGCCAGGTTGTCGTTGACCGTCGCGTCCACCCGGCCCTGCTTGACCAGGGTGACGGCCTGGGTGAACCCCTCGACTGCCTCGACCTTCGCGCCGGCGTCGGTGGCCACCTTGGCCCAGTTGCTGGTCGAGCTCTGCGCAGTCGTCTTGCCCTTCAGGTCCGCCAGCGAGGTGATCGAGCTGTCGTCGCTGCGGGTGACGATCACCCCGTCGGAGAAGGTGTACGGCTGCGACAGCGCGTACCTCGCCTCCCGTTCGGCGTTCTTGGTCACCTGGTTGGCCACCACGTCGAACCGGTCCGACAGCAGGCTGGCGAAGATCGCGTCGAACGGTGCCTCGACGAACTCGGCCTGGACCCCCATCTTCTGGGCGACCGCGGTGATGATCTCCACGTCGTAGCCGGTGAGCTGGTTGGTGGCGGGATCGTGGTAGCTGAACGGCGAGTAGGTCCCCTCGGTGCCCACCCGCAGCACGCCGGCGTCCTTGACCCGGTCCAGCGTGGTCTCGGGCTGCCCGGCGGAGCAGGCCGCGAACAGACCGGCGAGCAGCAGACTCAGCCCCAGCAGCAGGATCCGTGTGACGCGTCGTGTCATGGCCACCCTCGGCTCGACTCGAGCCCGGCACTGGTGGCTGAACCCACCCGGTGGCCGGACCGATCGGGGCAATCCCGACCATTCCGGCAGAGTATCGGGCCCGACTGTCAGTCAGCGACGCCGGCTCGGTGCGTGGCTACGCTGGTTCGCGGCCGGGAGAGAAGCCTTCTTCGCCGAGAACGCTGACGCGTTCCTGGCGGACGGACTCTTCGACCTCCACGTCCGCGGTGACGATGCGAACCTGGACACGGACCCGCTCCACAGGCACGACCTCGGTGGTCACGACGACCCGCTCCTCATGCAGGACCAGCGCGAACTCGGCCTCGTGGAGCTGCGCCGTTCCGTCGTGCGCGGCAAGGGTGGCGGGCAGGCTCACCTCCTCGGGTGTCAGCTCGGTGATCACGAGTTCCTCGCGGCGAACCTCGACGGTCTGGGTCACCGTTTCGGTGACGACGCGTTTGTGGAGCCGGACAGCGCCTCGTATCCGCACCGTCCTCGCGATGGCCAGCTGCTCTTGCGACCGCACCACGGCGGCCGGCGGCGAGGTGCTGGCCGGGTCATCGGACGGACTTTCGGCGTCGCTCACGTCCTGTCCAACTGCATGAAGGGTCCTTCGCTCGAGGGGTGGTGTCGGTTGAGTCGGCAGGGTTTCAGTCGGTCGTGGAGAGGTCGGCGTGATCGACGCGGCGGTGGAAACGCATCCCGGCGAGGCCGCCGAGGACGGCGCCGATCAGCGCGGCTGCGACGAGCACGATGGCGGCGATGATGCCGCCGGTGGCCAGTGTGCCCTCGTTGATCGGGATCCGGGGAAAGCCGTTCACGCTGGCGAGCAGGTTGAACTGCGAGCCGGCGATGAGGCTCAGCAGGGCGACGACGACGGCGACGATGAGGGCCCACAGCCAGACGCCGATACCTTGCTTGACTCCGTTGAAGCGTGCCATCCGGCCGGCGACGTAGCCGCCGCAGAAGTACGCCAGCAGCACAACGACCAGGAGCGCGATCCCGCCGACCAGTCCGATGGTCTGCGGATCGGAGTTGACCTGCGCGGTGGTGGCGTCCTGGGTGAGCCCGAGAGCCGCGCCCGCGGCGGTGAGAAGGGCGGTCAGCAGGACCGCAGTACCTGTTGCGGTCAGCCAGCCGAAGAAGCACGCACCGAACTTCATCCCACCGAACCGCTCCCTCTGCCGCCGGACGACCTCACGCTTGTCGACGTGATCAGTGGCGAGCACCGTTCGCTGTTGGTCAGCGGGGGCAGTCTCCCCCCTGCGGCGGGGGTTCTCGGGCGGTGGGGTGGCGGCAGTGCTCATGCTGTCCTCCAAGCTGGTGACGAACGACTGTCGTGACGCTCGACCGAACGTCACGTCGGTGGCGGGGTCTGGACGGTTCGACCCGATGTCATAGGAGTGTTACCCCCCAGGCGAAACTCCAACCACAGCCCCCGATGTCACCTGAGCCCTGTCGGACAGTCCCGTGCCGACCGCGGCCTGCTCCGGTGCGCGAGGACCACTGTCGACTGTCATCAGCGTTTACAGCTCGAGCGGCCGGGTACTCACGATGACGAAGGCCCGCAAGGGCACCCGAACTCAAGGAGCACCCATGCTGGGTCATGATCAGATCGACGGCATCTTCGACCACGACGTGTACGGGTCGGACGGTGAGCGCATTGGCGACGTCAAGCAGGTCTACACCAACGACGAGTCGGGCCAGCCGGAGTGGCTGACCGTCTCGACCGGGTTCTTCGGCACCAAGGAGACGTTCATCCCCCTGGCCGACGCCGACGTGTCCGGTGACCGGGTCACGGTGCCGTTCAGCAAGGACTTCGTGAAGGACGCTCCGAACGTCGACGCCGATGGGCACCTGTCGCCGGAGGAGGAGCAGGAGCTCTACCGCTACTACGGCCGTGGTGACTATGACGTCAGCGAGCACGGCCGCGTCACTGACGACTCGACGGTCGATACCGGCCGCGATGACGCCGTTCGCGACACGGTCGGGCACGACACGGTCGGGCACGACACGTCGGGCCCGACCACCGACGACGCGATGACCGTCTCGGAGGAGCGTCTCCAGGTGGGCACCGAGCGGCGCGAGACAGGACGGGCGAGGCTGCGCAAGTACGTCGTGACCGAGAACGTCTCCGAGACCGTGCCCGTGTCGCACGAGGAAGTACGGATCGAGCGTGAACCGATCACCGATGCGAACGTCGGTGACGCCACGGCCGGTCCGGCCATCTCGGAGGAGGAGCACGAGGTGGTGCTGCACGAGGAGCGCCCGGTGGTCGAGAAGGAAGCCGTCGCCGTCGAGCGTGTCCGCCTGGACACCGAGACCGTGACCGAGCAGGAGACAGTCGCCGACGAGGTCCGCAAGGAGCGCGTCGAGGTCGACGGCGACGTCGCAGGCAACGACGATCGGACTCCCCGGAGCTGAGCAGCTCGAGGTGGGAGGGGCTGGCCCGGTGGCGGGCTGCTCCTTCCTCCTCGGCCGGTCTGACGCAGCGGGCTGTCGACACCACAGGAGGAGCACGACGTGGCGGGTAAGACCGTCGAGGTACCGGCTGAGCCAGGCCCGCGCCGGTAGCGGGTCAGCGACCTGGCCCTCCGTTCTTCAGCGTGTTGATCATGGCCGATGTGTTCGTCATCTGTGCGGGCCTGCAGTCGGCGGCCGGCATCGTGGCACCCTTGTTCTTTGGTGATCACCTTGGTGATCACAGTGGCACCGTTGCGGTCCTGTTGGTGGCTCGGCGGTGGCCTTCCTGGTTGGCCAAGCGCCGTCACGCTTCTCGTGATCTACCTGCTCCTCGCCCTCATCCTGGTCTCGGTCGTGTTCGCGCTGGTGCGTCTCGTCGACACGCTGCCGAGGTACGCGCCGGCGTTCCAGCAGATCCTCGGATCGGCGCTCGGGGTGGCTGACCGGCTCGGGTTCGGTCAGCAGCAGATCGGCAGCTGACGACGTCGGTTCAGCCCAGCGCGCTGGCCGGCCCAGCCCGGCTAGCTTCCCGGCCGGAGCGGGTGCAGGTGGGGTCGTCGCAACCAGACCGTGAACGCGGCCAGGACGAACAGGAGCAGCGTGAACGCCGGGCTGACGCCGAGCACGACGACGTTGGTGATCGACGCGCCGATCATCAGCAGCGCGAGCCCGATCGCGGCCAGCCCGCAGAGCCTGGGCACCAGGACGCCGATCGCCCCCGCGAGCCGACCACGTAGCGCAGGCCCTGGCCGGCCCCGATGGCGTCGAACAGCTGCAGCATGGCGGGTCACCGGCGAGCTTGGCGAAGCCGGCGCCGACGAAGACGAGCGCCAGGACGACGCGGGGCAGCCAGGTGAGGACCGCGATGCCTCGTGCACGGGCAGTCGTGGTGGTGGTGTCGGAGACGCTCATGGTGGTCCTCCCGGTGACGCAGCTGGTGATCCTCAGACCACCGACAGCTCCGGAAGTCATCGCCGGTCGGCCGGCTCGTCCTCGCCGAGGCGTTTCAGGGTGCGGCGACCGAGCTCGCTCATGGTGGGGTTGCTGGTGGCGTAGTACCAGACCAGCCCCATCGCCTGCTCGAAGGCCCAGGCGCGACCGCGCTGCCAGTCGAGCTCCGGCGGGTCCAGCTGCGTACGGAAGACCCGCCGGGGTCCGGGGTCGAGCAGGTGCCACGCCGCCACCAGGTCCAGCGCCGGGTCGGCCGGCCCGAAGCCGCCGACGTCGATCACGCCGGTCAGCCGTCCGTGGTCGACCAGCACGTTGCCCGGGATCAGGTCCCCGTGCGTCATCACGTCGGCGGAGTCTCGCGGCAGGTCGCGCCAGGCGTCCCAGAGGCGGCGCAGAGCGGGGACGTCCAGCAGGCCGGTGCTGCGGTCGAAGCACTCATGCATCCAGCCGTCGTGGGCGCGCAGGTCCCCACCGCGGTTGGTGCCGGCGAAGGTGCGTCCCCGGGTGCCGACCGCCCTCAGCTCCGTCACCAGCGTGGCCAGGTCACGGGCGAACGGGATCGACGCTCCCGGGTCGACGTCAGTGGCCGACGCACCGGGCAGCCAGGTCTGCACCGACCACGGGAGGGGATAGCCGGCGCCCGGTTCTCCCGATGCCACCGGCTCGGGGGTGGCGAACCGGGTCCGGCCGACCAGCTCGCGGGCCGCGTCCGCCTCGGCCTGCAGCTCTCGTCGTACGGTCGCCGGATCCCTGCTGCGCAACGGGAACCGCGCCGCCAGGTGATCACCGATCCGGAAGATCGCGTTCACCGTCCCGGGTCGGTCCAGGGCCGTGATCGCCATCGCTCGCCAGGCCGGGAACTGGTCGTCCACGAGCTGGCGGACGGTCGACTGCGACACCGTCAGCTGGTCGGGGTGCATGGTCACGATCCGAACTCTGCCCGGCGGGGCGGCTTCACCGCGACCGGGTGCTCACCGCGGGTGTGGCGGCCAGCAGGCGCTGAAGAACCGTTCGCGCCGACCTGGCCGGACGACCGAGCAGGTCCTCCAGCGCGGGGTCGGTGACGGCGAACTCCCCGCGACGGGCGGCCCGGAACAAACCGAGGGTGAAGTCGGCCGCCGGGGCGGGGAGACCCCGCTCGACGGCGGTGGCCTTCCACTCCTCGTCGTCGACCACGACCCGGCGGATCCGGCGATCGGTCAGCTCGCCGAGCAGCCGGGCCACGTCGCCGAAGTCCAGCAGCTCGGGGGCGGTCAACGGGGCGGTGACGCCGTCGAGGGCACCGGGGCGGGTCAGGGCGATCGCATCCACCTCGGCCAGGTCGGCGTGAGCGGTCCAGGACACCGGACCGTCGGCCGGGAGCCGGAGCTCCCCGGTGGCCAGGGCGTCGGGCAGGTAGATCGCGAAGGTGCTCGCGTAGAAACCGTGCCGCAGCGCGGTGTACGCGACGCCGAGTCCCGCGAGGTGCGCCTCGGTCGCCGCGTGCTGTGGCTGCGGGGCGAACAGCGAGTCGGGTGAGGCGGCCTGGTGGCTGGTGTAGAGCACCCGGGACGCCCCGGCCCGGACAGCCGCGTCGATCGCGGCGGCGTTGGCCTGAGCGGCGCCGGGTCCACGGATGGCGGCGGAGACGACCAGCACCTGGTCCGCCCCGGCGAAGGCGTGCTCGAGACCGGCCGCGTCGGTGAAGTCCCCGGCCCGCACGCGTACGCCCCGATCGGCCAGGTGCTGGGCGCGGGCCACGTCACGCACGCTGACGCCGAGCGTCTCGGCGGGAACGCGATCCAGCAGCCGGGCGACGACCTGCGAGCCCAGCTGCCCGGTGGCCCCGGTGACGATGATCATGGTCTTCTCCTCGGATCGATGGTTCATCAAGACCGTACCATCGATCCGAACCACCGATATCAGATATTTGCTATCGTCGGTCCATGACCGTCACCCAACCCGATCTGGACCATCGCGGTGGGTCCCGCTCCGTGATCATCGCGGCCGCCGCACGGCTGCTGCGCACCGGTGGGGCACAGGCCGTCACCACCCGGGCGGTGGCCGAGGCGGCCGGTGTGCCGGCGCCGACGATCTTCCGCCAGTTCGGCGACAAGGCCGGGTTGCTGGACGCCGTCGCCGAGCAGGCGATGGCCGACTACGTCGCGGACACGGCGGTGCTGGCCGCGACCGAGGACGGCGATCCTCTGGCCGACCTTCGGGCGGCCTGGGACCACCACGTCGACTTCGGTCTGGCCAACCCCGACCTGTTCGCCCTGCTCAACGTGCCGACTCGCCGGCCGCGGTCGGCCGCCACCGACATGGGTATCGACGTGCTCACCGCCCGGGTGACGCGACTCGCGAGCGCGGGTCTGCTCCGGGTCCCGGTCGCGCGAGCCGTCGAGCTGATCCACGCGGCCGGCACGGGGGTGGTGCTGGCGCTGGCCGGGCAGGTCGTCGCCGAGCGCGACCCGGGCCTCGCCGAAGCGTCCTTCGACGGCGTTCTCGGAGCGATCCTCGCGTCCAGGCCCGTTGCTGCGGCCGGTGACCTGACCGCACTCGCCGTCACCTTCTCCGCTGCGGTGCCGGATCTGCCGGCGCTGAGCGGTGCCGAGCGGTCGCTGCTGCGGGAGTGGCTCGACCGGGTGGTCGCTGCCGGTGGGAGACATCCCGGCACGAGCGACGGTCGTTAGCCCCGGCTCGCTACCCTCGCCCGGATGACGGTGCAGGATGGACGCGACGCGAGGCGGCGCCGGTACCTGAGCCTGGGGGTGGGCGAGCTGGTCGCCGCAGTGGTCTTCGCGCTGGTGCTGCCCCGACTCGTCGACGGCCCCGACCGGCGCGCGCTCTGGGCCGCCCTGATCCCGCTGCTGGTGGTGCTGCTGCAGGGCGGCGCCTACTGGCTGCTGGCCCGCGGCTGGGTGGGACGGTCGGCGATGCCCTCCGGTCTCGCGGCGCTGTACTCCGCGTTCCGCCGGCTGGATCCCGTCCTGCTGCTCGCCGGACTGGTCGGGGTGCTGGTCTGGCTGCCGGAGCGTCCGGGAGCGGTCGTCGCAGCCCTCGCGGTCTGGGTGTTCGGCGTGGTCGAGTACGTCAACTACTTCGTCGTCCGGCTGGCCTACGCACCGACACGCTGGTGGCGGGGGGTCAAGGAGCGGCGGACGCCACGCCTGGTGCTGGACCTGCGTGGCGCCCGCGCCCCCGGGTCCGCCAGACTCGTAGCCCGCCACCGAAGGGAACCGCCGACGTGACCCCCGCCGACCCCGCCACCACCACCGACTCCCGGTTGCCGCTCTACCTGGACTGCGACACCGGTGTGGACGACGCCCTGGCGCTGGCCTACCTGGCGGCCACCCCCGCGGTCGACCTGCTCGGGGTCGGCTCGGTGAGCGGCAACGTCGACGCCGCCACCGGGGCCCGCAACACCCTCGACCTGCTCGCGCTGCTCGGCCGGTCCGAGGTGCCGGTGGCGGTCGGCGCGCACGACCCGCTCGCCGTCGGCTACCGCGGCGGGGCCCCGCACGTGCACGGCGACAACGGCATCGGTGGCGTCGTGCTGCCGCCGGCCGCGGGTCAGCCCGTCGACGAGTCGGCCGCGGAGCTGCTGGTCCGCTTGGCGCAGGAGAACCCGGGCCGGCTCCGGGTGCTGGCGATCGGCCCACTGACCAATCTGGCGCTGGCCCTGCGGCTCGAACCGCGGCTCCCCGAGCTGGTGGCGGAGGTGACGATCATGGGCGGCGCGGCGCTCGTCCCCGGCAACGTCACCCCGGTGGCAGAGGCCAACATCCACAACGACCCCGAGGCCGCCGCCGAGGTCTTCGACGCCCCCTGGCCGATCCTGCTGGCTCCGCTTGACGTGACCATGGAGCACGTCCTGACCGAGCGGCACCGCCAGCAGATCATGGCCGTCGACCACCCGGTCGCGCCGTACCTGGGCAGCATGCTGGCGCCCTACTTCACCCACTACGCCGACGTCTTCGGCGAGCCTGCCTGCGCCATGCACGACCCGCTGGCGGCGGCTCTGGCGGTCGGCGCGCTGCGGATCGGCTCGGCGCCCACCGTGGCGGCGGTCGTCGACGCGGGCGACGGACCCGGACGCGGCCAGACGGTGTGCGACCTGCGCGGGCGGCACGTCGGTCACCCCGAGCAGCCGGGAGCCCACTGCCGGGTCGTGCTGACCCTGGCGGAGCCGTTCAGCCAGCACCTGGTGGCCACACTGCAGCGGCTCGCCCCGTCGGTGACGCCGTCGACCCCGGCGCTGACCGTGGTCGGCAGCATCAACCTCGACCTCACCGCGGTGGGGGAGCGACTGCCCTCGGCCGGGGAGACCGTCGGCGGCGCGACCCTGCATCGGCAGACCGGCGGGAAGGGTGCCAACCAGGCAGTGGCCGCCGCGCGCCTGGCCGGGCGGTCCCGGTTCATCGGGGCGGTCGGTCACGACGACGACGGCACCCGGATGCTCGGCGACCTGACCGCGGCCGGGGTGGACGTCTCCTCGGTGGCCACCGTGGACGCGCCGACCGGCACCGCCCTGATCGTGGTAGACGCGGCCGGGGAGAACCAGATCGCGGTCTGCCCGGGAGCCAACGCCCGCGTCGACCTGGCCGGGATCGACCTGGCCGACGACGAGACAGTGCTGTGCCAGCTGGAGATCGAGCTCGACGTCGTCGTGGAGGCCGCCCGCCGGCACCGCGGCTACTTCGCCCTCAACGCCGCCCCGGCACGCTCGCTGCCGGCCGAGCTGATCGAACGCTGCGACCTGATCATCGTCAACGAGAGCGAGTACGCCCTCATCCCCGAGCTGGCCAGGGCCGCGCTGGTGGCCGTCACCTACGGCGGCGACGGCTCGGCGCTCTACCGCGACGGCGTACGCATCGCCGAGGCGCCCTCGCTCCCCACGCAGGTGGTCAACACGGTCGGTGCGGGAGACGCGTTCTGCGCCGCCCTGGTGCTGGCGCTGCGCGCCGGTCACGACGACGCGACCGCGCTGGCGGTGGCCAACGCGGTCGGCGCGCACGCAGTGGCCGACAGCGCCGCCCAACCGCACTTCGCGTCCCTCGAGCACTACCTGTCGGGCGCCGCCGCGACGTCGTGAGTCGTGCCGGTGGTCAGGCCTGTGGCCCCCAGGCCCGCCGATCCCGGACCGCGGCCTTGGTGCCGAGATGCCCTTCGCGGACCAGCACGGCGAGCGAGTCCAAGATCACCCGGGAGCTGAGCAGGGCGGTCTGCTCGGCCCAGTCGTAGGGCGGGGCGCACTCGACGACCTCGAGCCCGGCCAGCCCCGGTGCGGAGATCATCCGGATCAGATTGAGGGCCTCCCGAGGCAGCAGGCCGCCCGGTTCGGGCCAGCCGGTGCCGGGCACGAAGCCGGCGTCGATCACGTCGATGTCGAAGGACAGGTAGACCGCCTTGGCACCCTTCCAGGCGATCTCGAGGGCGGTCTCGGCGATCTTCTCGATGCCCACCCGCTCCACGTCGCCGACGGTCATGATCGTGGTGCCGCGCTCGCGGCCCACCTTCACGCCGGCGCGCGGGGACTGCCAGCCGCCGATGCCGATCTGGACCAGGTTGGTGGCCGGCGCGTTCTTCAGGTTGGTGGCGTGGAACCAGGGGGTGGTGTGCATCCGCTCGTCGAGGTCGGTCTCCTGGGTGTCGACGTGGCGATCGAAGTGGATGATGCCGATGTTGCCGTCGACGTACGGCGCCATGCCGCGGATGGTGGGATAGCCGATCGAGTGGTCCCCGCCCAAGATCACCGGGAAGACACCGCGCTGGTAGACGTGGGCCATCGCCTGGCTGATCTGGTCGAACGACTTCTCCAGGTTGCCCGGGATGGTGAAGACGTCGCCGATGTCGACCATGTTCAGCTGCTCGCGGAGGTCGACACCGAGCTCGTAGGAGTAGGTGCCGAACAGGTTGGTCGAGCGTCGGATGCCCTGCGGGCCGAACCGGGCTCCTGGCCGGTAGGTGGCGCCGGAGTCGAGCGGGGCGCCGAAGACCGCGACCTCGGCGTCACTGACGTCGTTGACGTCTTCCAGGAACGGCGAGTTCAGGAACGTGCCGCGCTCGCCGGCGAAGTGAGGCAGCTCGCCGCGGGAGAAGGTGGGGATGGTGCGGTCCACCAGCGTCGGGGACCCGGGCAGACCGAACGCCAGACCCTGCTCGATCTCCTGGTCGTGGCGGAACAGGGAGATCCGCTGCTCCGCCTCCTGCGCCCACCGGCCCTCCTTCTGCGCGAAGGCGTCGCTGTGGGAGTGCCCGCCGGGGCCGTGGCTGTGGGCAGCCTGGCCGGGACCGTGTGCGTGGGTGTACCCCTCGGTGCGACCGGCGTCCTCGCCGTGTGAGTGGTCCTCGTGGTCGTGCTCTGACATCTCGATCACTCCTTCGAGGCCGTCTTTGCGACGCACCGGTACGGCCACCCTCGTCGGTCGGAGCCCTTCGTGCCCTCGTCGCGGAACGCTAGCACCAGCACCGGAGGAAGAAGGGCGGACGATCACCGACTCCGCGGGAGCCGTCACCAGGCCGTAACACCCGGTCCGGCAGCTGTTGCCGGGCTGTAACGACGATCCGCGGCGGCCGTAACAGTTCTCAGGTGGACTTCAGACGAGCCGTCCCCGAGAACGGCGCGCACCTAGGGTTCCGTCGGTCGGCGACATGATCGTCGTGCGACCGGGTCTGGACCAAGAGGGGCAAGCAGCGCTCCGCGACGGAGAGCTGCTCCACGGCGGGACAAAAGCCCGGGAGGCCCAGCAGGGCTGAGCTCACGCACCCAGCCCTCGGACTGTCCAAGGAGTCCTCGATGGCCACCAGCACCGACACTGCCCGACCCACGTCACTCGACGACACCGCCGCCGGCGACCTGAACGAGTTCGGCTACGGCCAGGACCTGCACCGCTCCATCGGCACCTACGCCTCGTTCGCGGCCGGGTTCTCGTTCGTCTCCATCCTGACCACGGTCTTCCAGCTGTTCGGCTTCGGCTTCAGCTTCGCCGGCCCCTTCTTCTTCTGGACCTGGCCCGCCGTCTTCCTCGGCCAGCTGATGGTCGCCCTCTGCTTCGCCGAGCTGGCGGGCCGTTACCCGCTGTCCGGGGCGATCTACCAGTGGGCCCGCCGCCTCGGCGGTCACGTGGTCGGCTGGTTCGCCGGGTGGACGATGGTCATCGCCCAGATCGTCACCGTCGCGGCGGCCGCGATCGCCATGCAGGCGGTGCTGCCGGCCATCTGGTCCGGCTTCCAGGTCGTCGGGGGCGACCCCTCGATCGCCAGCCTCACCGGGGCCACCAACGCCATCGTGCTCGGTCTGGTGCTGCTGATCGTCACCACGGTGATCAACTCGGTCGCCGTCCGGGTGATGGCGGTGGTGAACGCCGTCGGTGTGACGGCCGAGCTGATCGGTGTCGTCCTGCTCGTGATCGCCCTGTTCTCCACCTCGGTCAGGGGTCCGGGGATCGTGCTCGACACCAGCGGTGTGTCCAGCTTCGGCGCGCTGCTGGCCGCCGGTCTGATGGCCGGCTACGTGCTGGTCGGCTTCGACTCCGCGGGCGAGCTCGCCGAGGAGACCCACAACCCGCGCCGTACGACCCCCAAGACGATCCTGCGCGCGCTGATCATCTCCGGCATCGGCGGCGGGCTGATCCTGCTCGGTGCGTTGATGGCGAGCCCGAGCCTGGACGACGAGCTGTCCAGCGGGGGTCTCGCGTACGTGGTCACCAGCCGTCTCGGCGACGTGTGGGGCCGGGTCTTCCTGGCCGACGTGGTGCTGGCCGCCTTCGTCTGCACGCTGGCCATCCAGACCGCGACCACCCGGATGATCTTCTCCATGTCCCGGGACGAGGTGCTGCCGTTCTCCCGGCACCTGCGCAAGGTGTCCCACCGCGGCGCCACCGTGCACGCCGCCGTCCTGGTCGGCGTCGGGGCGGCGGTGCTGCTCCTGATCAACCTCGGTCATGCGGGCGTCTTCACCGCGCTCACCAGCACCTGCATCGTGCTGCTCTACCTGGCCTACCTGTGCGTGACCGGCCCGATGCTCTACCGGCGCCTCAAGGGCTGGCCGGCCGAGCTCGGCCCGCAGGACGACGAGGTCGGCACACCGGTCTTCAGCCTCGGCCGGCTGGGCCTGCCGATCAACGTGCTGGCGGTTCTCTGGGGACTGGCCATGGCGATCAACCTCGCCTGGCCCCGGCAGGAGGTCTACGACCCGGAGGGCACCAACCCGGTGCTGCAGTACTTCGGGCTGATCATCGTCGCGCTGACGCTGGTCGGCGGGGTGGCGGCCTTCACGGTCAAGAAGTCGGCCTACCGCAGGGCCATCGCCGGGCTGCCGGGTGCGCCGGGCGCGGCCGAGGCCCCGACCGGCAGCACGGTCTGATCAGCCGCACGGTCTGATCACTGCACGGTCTGATCACTAGACGGTCTGATCACTGCACCGTCTGAGCACCGCCTGACGGCGTCCCCCCTACCAGCTGTCAGGTCGAGGGTTCCAGCCAGGCATCGGTCGGCGCCGCCGCGGACAGGTTCGCCGCCCTGCGTTGCACCGCGGAGATCTCGCGGACGGCCTGACCGATCACGCTGCGGTCGATCGGGGACAGGCGGTCGAGGACGACGACGTCGCTGGGCTGCTCCCCGGCGTCGAGCTGGGCGAACTGGTAGCGCAGCCGGATCCGCTGCAGCACCTCGAAGATCTCGATCAGCGTCTCCGCCTCGGCACGGGGGAGGATGGCCGAGCCCGCAGCGGTGCGCAGTCGCTCGATCGTGCTGAGCTCGGCTGACCCGCTGCTCAGCGCCGCCCAGCGGGCGAGGTTGACGATCGGCACCAGGGCGTTCTCCTTCACGTTGAACGGCTCGTGGCGCCGGGGCAGCAGCGTACGCAGCGGGCGCAGCCGGGCCCGCTGCAGCAGGGAGTGCTCGAGCAGGAGCCGCAGCGCGCTCGGATCGGTCCGCAGCTCGCCGAGGACCAGGCTGACCCCCGTCGGACCGGGGTCGCCGTAGATGGGGCGCCCGTCGACGAGCAGCGAGATCAGCACCGCGCCCTTGTTCTGGGTCGGGTCGGCGAGCCACTGCCGCCCCGCCGCCCGCCACTGCTCGTCGGTCCGCGCGAACAGCCGGTGCGCCGGGGTGGCGCCGTGGCTGTCGCTGGTCAGCCCGCTGCGGGTGAGCTCGGTGACGACCTCGCCCAGCCCGGCGCGATAGCTGTCGATTGCCTGCGCGTCGACGTCGTCGCGGAAGATCACGGCCGCGTCGACGTCAGAGCTGAGCACGGCCTCGCGCCGCCCGTTGCTGCCCAGGGAGAGCCAGGTGACGGCCGTGGGGTCGAGATCACCGTGCCGGCGCAGGACGAGCTCGATGGTGCGGCGGACGACGGTGTCGATCAGGGAGGAGTGGACGGCGATCACCTTGCTCGGGGCCAGTCCGCGGCGGGTGAAGTCGCGCAGCGTGACGGGCAGCCGGGCCGCGCGGCGGCTCAGCTCGTCCAGCGACCCTGCCCGCCGCAGCTGCTGGTGCAGGGACACCCCGGCGGTGGTGGGGGAGACCAGGAAGTCGCGGGCGGTGACGACGCCGTGCACCGCGTCGGCTCTGTCCACCACGACCACGCAGCTCGCGTCCGCCTCGAGCATGGTGATCATGGCCTCGGCCGACGAGGTGCCCGGTGGCACGCAGGGCGGATGCCGGTCCGCCAGCGCCGCGGCACCCGCCGGCGGTGCCCCGGACGCCACCCAGGCTCGGATGGCGGAATCGGTCAGCACGGACACCCCGGACCCGGTGCCCATGATCACCGCGCAACCGCCCCCGTGGTCGGTGATCGCGGCGGCGGCCGCCGTGACGTCGAGATGGCCGTCCAGCACCAGGGGCTCCCGGACGACGAGGTCGTCGACCAGGGCGTACGTCGGATCGGGTGGTTGGCTCATCAGCAGGTGACCTCGATCCTCGCGGCGCCTGTGCGGCTCCGGACTGCCGTCGTCGTCGCCCATTCTGTCCGATCAGGGCGCCCGGGCCCCGCCGGCCGCTCCGCGCACGGCTCGCCGCTGGTCTCCTAGCTCTCCCGCTCGACGTCGGCCAGGAACGACCCCATCCACGACAGCGGTGCGTTCCAGTTGATGGTGAGCTCGTTGGTGGACCAGGAGCCGATGTCGTCGATGTAGCAGAACTGCTGGACGCAGCCCGCCAGCTTGGCCGCCGCCACCGGGTCACCGGTGGTCGGGGCGGTGCCGTTGGGTCCGCCGGCCAGCGTGCCCGCCGGCGGGTGGGGCAGCCGGGGGTCCAGCTGGTGGGCGTACATGCGGCTGTGCTGGTTCTCGCTGGCCCGGGTGCCGTAGCCGGTGACGTAGCTGAGGTTGAGCGCGTTGCGACCGAACACGTAGTCCATGCCGCGCAGCACCCCGTCGGCGTAGCGCGGGCGCTGGGTCAGGTCGTAGGCGGTGCCGACCACCTGCAGGGCGTTGACCACAGCCGAGTTGGACCCCCAGGCGTAGACCCCGTCGACGGGGGCGTACGGGCTGCCGAACGGGTGCCGGCGTCCGGCAGCCAGGTAACCGTCGGCGGCGGTGGTCACCGACCGGATCACCCGGTGGCGGTCGGGCAGCCGGTTCGGCACCGTGGCCAGGTCGAGTCGGCCGAGGGCGGCCACCGCGTTCCAGCCGAACCCACCCGCGTCGAACACGGGTCCGGTGTGGTGCGGTGAGGCGAGGACGTCCGTGCGGTAGCCGCGGTCGCCGGTGGTCAGGTACAGCTCGGCCGCCGCCCAGTAGAACTCGTCGCTGACGTCGTCGTCATCGTAGGGACCGCTGCCGGGGTTGGGATCCAGGGACGCGTCGGGTGCGGGGGCGTAGAGGTCGGGGGTCCTCTCGGCCGCCGCGTACGCCCGCTCTGAGGCGCGGAGCAGACGGGTGGCGAAGCGCCGGTCGTAGCGCTCGAACAGCCGTGCCCCCTGCGCAGCAGCGGCAGCCAGGTTGAGCCCGGCGGCGGTGGAGGGCCGGAACAGGTGGCGCGGCTGTGGGTCGGCCGCCGGGTCGAGCGGCAGCCCGGTCCAGTCGGCATCGGCGACCTTGTGGTAGGCCAGCCCCGCGTACGCCTCGCCCCGGGGGACCTGCATCCGCAGCATCCACTCGAGCTCCCAGCGGATCTCGTCGAGCAGGTCGGGTACACCGTTGTCGCTCTCGGGGATCGCGAGGGTGCCGTCGCGCAGGGCTCGACGGCTGCCGATGGGGGAGGTGCGACTGCGTTCGTACTCCTGCATCAGCTGGGCGACGGCGATGCCGCCGTTGACGACGTACTTGCCGTGGTCGCCCGCGTCGTACCAGCCCCCCGAGACGTCGCGCGGTCCGGCACAGGTCCAGGGCCGGTCGTACAGCTTCTGGGCGTCGTCGCCGAGCGGCAGGCAGACAGCTGCCGTGTCCCCCCGGTTGGGGGGCACGCCGACGTGGCCCGCGCCACGACCGTATCCCGGGGCGAGGGAGTCCAGGATCGGGGTGCCGCTGCGCTGGGTGTAGAAGAGCGTCTTGGCGTCGGTGCGCAGCCCGGCGTAGAGATCCGACCCGATGGTGAACGGGTAGGAGGTCTCGTCGTCGGCGACCAGCGTGTAGCCGGTGCCACGGGCGTCGACGTCGTCGAAGGCGATGGTGGCCACGTTCAGTCCCGAGCTCGGGTCGACGCCGGCCGGGCGGGTGAGACCGGTGCGGACGATGCGCCCGGCCGCGTTCTTCAGCACCCACAGCTTCGGGGTGGTGGCCTCGGTCACCAGTGTCGCGTTCTTCGGGCCGTCGGGCAGGTAGCCCACCTGGTTCACCCGGACCCGGGGGCCGGTGTCGGGCTGGTAGACCTCGGGCGGGACGCCACCGGTGAGCGAGACGTCGTCCAGGCACAGCTGGTAGGCGACGTCGTTGCCGACGTCCTGCTGGAACAGCACGTCGGCGTTCGGGTAGTCCACCGAGGCGGTGAACGTGAAGGACCTCGTCGTGCCCGTGGCCGGGATCTCGAACTTCTGGGTCGTAAGGAACTGGGTGTAGTTGAGATCGGGACCGGACTGGACCACCACCCGCACGTAGCCGTTGGTCGCCGGTGCGCTGGCGATGTCGAACGACAGCTCGTAGGTCTCGCCCGCCTGCAGCGCCACCTGCTGCGAGATCGCCGCCCCGTACGCGCCCGTGCCGGCGGGCACCGAGACGCAGCCCCGACCCTCCACGACCGCGCTCGTCGGATAGGCCGTCCAGCCGACCAGACCGTCGTCGAACGTGCCGTTGGTGATCTGCTCGGGTCCGGCGGCGTGCGCCGCGGTGGGGCCGGCGGTGAGCACGAGGACCATCCCGAGCACCAGGGACAGCGGGCGGATCGCTCGAAACCGTGACACTCGAATCCGTGACACCGGGTCATCCTCTCGCCACGTCGCGGGGCCGACCGGCTCACCCTAGACCCGGCGGTCCGCCGCCCGTCAAGGGTGCGACGGCCGGGCTCGAGGCCGGCTCCACGGCGTCGCCTGATCCGTTCCTGAGGGTCGTCGGAACCTTGAGCACCTCTTGAGCGCAGGTTCGTCGGGGCCGAGGACGCCGGTGCGGTTGAAGGCTCAATCTTGTTCTCGCCACCGTCTCGCCCACCCGGGCGGGACACCCCTGACCGTCTCGCCCCACCCGGGCGGGACACCCTTCCCGGCGCGACGCCCACCATCGGGGGATGACGCGTCGTACGGGGAGGCGATCCAGGGCCGCGCACCGCTTCGGGGGAGGCGTGTGCCGGACCGGATCCACCTTCTGGCCCGTGGCGCTCGCGGTGGTACGAGAGCGCCACGGGCCGGTCTGGTTCCCGGCCCGCCTGGATCCCCGGGCCGGGCGCCGGGCGTAGCGTGGCGGGCATGACCTCCACCCCTCTGGACCTGGGCCGGCCGATCGCCGGCGACGTCGTCGAGCTGATCCTGGACGACCACCGGCGCTTCGAGACCCTGCTGCGGCAGCTGCGGGACAGCAGCAGCGACCGGGACGCGGTACGGCGGGCGTTCGCCGCCCTGCACGTCGCCCACGCCGAGGCCGAGGAGAAGTGCGTCTACCCGACCCTGCGGACGAAGCGGGCGATCGACGCCCACGAGCAGGAGCACGGCGAGGAGGAGCACGCCGAGGGCAACCAGGCCCTGCTCGCGGTGCTCGAGCTGAAGGGGACCGACACCCAGGCCTTCGACGACGCCGTGGAGGAGCTCGCGGGCAAGGTGAACCACCACCTGACCGAGGAGGAGCTGACCATCCTCAACCCGGCGCGGCAGGAGGTCTCCGACCAGGTCCGCGCCGAGCTCGGGCTGGCCTTCGTGACCGAGCGGGCGGCTCAGCTCGACGCCGACTGCGGGCGGGTGGAGAACGTCCGCGCCCTCGTGGCCAAGGCCGAGAAGGACGGGGTCCTCCCGGCCGACGACGAGGACTGAGGCTCACCCCCTCACCGCCGGGCAGCTCCTTTCGAGAAGGCACCAATCCGGCCGTCGTCCCGCTCCGAATGGGTATCCAGAGCAAGGTCGTACGCCGGGTCGTCGTCCCGGCGCGAGGTCGAGGAGCTGTCGATGCCGGGATCCACCACTCGAGCGCGCGTGGACGTGACACCACAGCCGTCCGTCGTCAGCCCCGTGCCGCGCGGCACCTGGGACGCGGTCCTGGCGAGCGACCCGGGAGCCACAGCTCTGCAGACGCCGGAGTACTTCGCCGGCGTGCTGGCCGGCACCGGCGGCCGGGACGCCAGTCGTCTCTACGTGCTCCCGGACGGTCGCCGGCTGGTGCTCCCGCTGGTGCAGCAGCGATCGCTGCCGGGTCTCCCGCGGCTGGCGGACTACCCCGGCGGCTTCGGCCACGGGAGTCTGCTGGCCACCGGGGGCCTGCGCGACGGCGACGTCCGGGTGGTCGTGCGTGACCTTCGCGGGCAGGCGCTGAGCGTCCGGCTCGGCGGTGGCCACCACACCGCGGAGCAGTGGGGTGCAGGCGTCGGCAGCGGGGTGACCGCGGAGCCGCGTCGGGTGGACGTCATCGACCTCAGCCCGGGTTGGGACGAGGTGTTCGCCCACGGCTTCAGCCGCAGCGCCCGCTACAACGTCCGCAAGGCCGAGCGCGCCGGGGTCGAGGTCGAGCGTGACACGACCGGCCGGCTGATCGGTGTCTTCTACGACCTGTACCTCAGCTGGGTCGAGCGCTCGCTGGCCCGCACCGACCTCCCGGCACCGCTGGCGCGGTACTCGGCGCTCCGGCAGGAGCCGCGCCGGAAGTTCGAGTCCGTGGCGGCCGAGCTCGGCCCGAAGTGCCGCGTGTTCGTCGCCTGGCACCACGGTCGACCGGTCGCCAGCTGCATCACCCTGGTCCACGGGCAGCACGCGATCGGCTGGCGCAGCTACAGCATCAAGGAGCTGGCCGGGCCCGTCTGCGCCAACAACCTGGTGCAGGCGCGGGCGCTGGCCGACGCGTCGGCCTCGGGCTGCTCCTCCTTCGACCTGGGTCAGTCGGGGGAGACAGCCAGCCTGCTCAGCTACAAGCGCTCGCTCGGGGCCACGGCCCGAGCGGTGGTGGACCTCCGGATCGAACGACCAGCTGTCGCGCTGGCCCGGCGGGCCGAGTCGGCCACCCAGCAGTGGGCGGTCCGCACCCTGTCGCGGCGCTCGGACCGACCGACGGCCGCCGAGCCCGTGCCCGCCGAAGCGGCTGGGGTCGGTCGATGAACGTCACGTGCGTCGGCGGGGGACCCGCCGGTCTGATGTTCGCGATCCTGGCCCGCCGGGCGGGTCACGACGTGACGGTGCTGGAGCAGCGGACGCCGGCGGAGAGCTTCGGCTGGGGCGTGGTGTTCTGGGAGGGCCTGCTGGAGGCCCTGGACCGGCACGACCCGCAGACCGCCGCGGCCGTGCGGGACGAGGCCTACCGGTGGAACGACCAGGTCGTCACGATGCCCGGTGTCGAGGACGTGCGCCTGCCCTCGTACGGCTACAGCATGGGTCGCCGGCGGCTGCTCGAGCTGCTCGGGACGCTGGCCGAGCAGTCCGGGGTCTGCGTGGTGCGCGAGAGCTTCAGCGGCGACCCCGGTCGGCTGGCGGCCGATCTGGTGGTCGCCGGTGACGGGGTGAACAGCGCGCTCCGCGGCCGGGGCGACTTCGGCACCCGCCTGGTCCGACGCCGGAACATGTTCCTCTGGCTCGGCACCGACCGGGAGTTCACCTCGTTCACCTTCCCCTTCGTGTCGACCCCGGCCGGGTGGGTCTGGGGGCACGCGTACGGCTACGCCGACGGCGCGAGCACGTTCGTGGTGGAGACGACGCCCGAGACCTGGTCGGCTCTCGGCTTCGCCGCGCTCGGGCCGGACGCGACCGTCCGCCGCCTCGAGGAGCTCTTCGCCGACTCCCTGCAGGGACACCGCCTGCAGTTGCGGGCGAGCGCGTACGAGGGGCACCCGTGGACCGAGTTCGTCGAGGTGCACAACGAGCGGTGGATCGGGGGGAACGTCGCCCTGATCGGTGACGCGGCCCACACCACCCACTTCACCATCGGCTCCGGCACCCGGCTGGCGATGGAGGATGCGATGGCGCTGGCCGACGCCATCGCCGACCAGCCCGACCTCGACTCCGCGCTGCGGGTCTACGACCGGACCCGGCGCGAGCACCTCGAGGGCGTGCAGCGGGTGGCCCGCCGCAGCGCCCGCTGGTTCGAGCGGGTGCCGCGCTACATCGGCCGCCCGGCGCCCGAGTTCGCCACCCTGATGGAGAACCGGCGGTCACCGGTGATGGCCCACCTGCCCGTCGGGGCGTACCTGCGCCTGACCGGCACCGCGGCGAGCCTGCCCATGATCGAGGCCCCGCTGCGACGGTTGCTGGCCCGGCTCTGACCGGGCTCACCGCGAGGACGAGGCGGACAGCAGCGGCCGGTAGCCGTGCGTCAGGGCGGCGTACGAGGTGGGCGGGGTCAGCGTCTGCGCCGTGCCGGTGCGCGGTCGGCGCACCGGCAGGCCCCAGCCTGCGTCGGTGAACGGCCGCAGCTCGTCGCCGAGCACCAGGTGTGCCACGTCGCCGGTGGCGAGCACCACCGTGCCGTCCGGCAGGTCGGCGTACGACTGCGGGCGGAGGAGGCGATCCGCCGTCGGACCCAGGTCACCCCGCCGGGAGGTCCGACGTCGCCGCTCGGCGGCCAGCCGGACGTCCAGGTCCGCGGCACTCAGCGGCTCCCGCGCGCCGAGGGCGGCACCCACCGCGTCCCGGTAGGCCAGGTACGCCTCCCGCCGACACCTGGCGCACGGCCGGTGACCGGCGGCCAGGGCCACCGCCTCGTCCAGGAAGAACAGCGGCGTCCAGCGGCCCGGGGCGGCGAGGGGGGACCGCTGGTCGCGGTAGCGCAGCGTGCAGCTGATCCAGCGCGACCCGGCCTGGTACCGGACCACGCGCTCGGTGTCGTCGACGAGACAGCCACGGTTGCCGGTGAGCAGCCCACGGCCGGCGACGGCCGCGAGATCGCCCCACGGATCCACCCGGTTACGGCGCGGCACTGACGTGCCCCCGGACCCACCATGGCCGGACGAACCCGGGACGGTCGCCCGACGCCCGGCCGCCCGGTCCCACCGCGACCGGAGTCCGACCCCGGGGTGGGCGACGGGGGACCGCGGTCCGATGCCGTCGACGGGTCCACCGGCCTAACGTCGTCGACGTGACTGAGCCCACCCAGGACATGATGCTCTCCGACCTCCGGACCCCGCTCGGTGCGGCCCCCGGCCGGCGGGTGGGCGATGCCGAGCGCGCGGCCTGTTGCGAGACCCTGTCCGACCACTTCGCCGCCGGTCGTCTCCGAGCCGACGAGCTGGAGCTCCGGCTCGATGCGGCGGTGCGGGCGGTCACCGAGGTCGACCTGCGACGGCTGGTCGCCGATCTGCCGGCGGCGCGGCCGTCCACGTCGCCGTCCACGTCGCCGCCCCCGGCGGTCGCCGGGACGGGCTGGTCAGCCGTCACCGCGGTGGCGGTGGTCGTCTTCGCGGTCTGCGCCCTCGTGGCCGGTGGCCTGCTGCTGGTGCTGGGCGCGGTGAACCCGCTGCTCTTCGTCGGGGCCTGCCTGGGTGGCGGTGCGGCGTTCGCCGGCGGCGTCAGCGGGACCGTCCTGCTGCAGCAGGGGCGCCGCCGACTCGACCCGACCGGTCCGCCGCGTCCGACCCGGTGAGAATCCGGTGTCGCGGGTGTCTGATCAGCGGAACCGTCCCGCGACCACCGAGGAGCAGCCATGAGCACCGTGATCATGCACGCCGTCGTCTCCGTGGACGGCTTCATCGCCGACCCCGATGACGGTGTCGGGCCGCTGTTCGACTGGTACCTCAACGGCACCGAACCGCTCGTCGGCCCGGCGGGCGAGCAGCGGCACGCGCGCTTCCGCGTGACCCCGACCTCGCGGTCGTACGTCCGGCCGTTCTGGGACAGCATCGCCGTCATGATCCAGGGGCGGCACCTGTTCGATCTGACCAACGGCTGGGAGGCCGAGCCGCCGGCCGGCGAGCACCTCGTGGTCGTGTCGCACCGACCCAAACCGGACGGCTGGCACCCTGAGGCCGACGTGCCGTTCTTCGGCGACGTGACCGCAGCGGTGGGGGAGGCGAGGCGACGGGCCGGCGACGGCGTGGTGGCGGTCTGCGCGGGTGACGTCGGCGGCCAGGCGTTGGCCCTCGGCCTGGTCGACTACGTGGCCATGGACGTCGTCCCGGTGGTGTTCGGACGGGGCAAGCGCTACTTCGGTCGACTCGACGGCCAGCAGCTGCTGGAGGATGCCGACGTCGTGCTGCAGGGCGATCGGGTGCTGCACCTGCGCTACCGGGTCAGCGGAACGCGGTGAGCTTCCGGCTCTTGTCGAACTGCGCTCCCGGCACCCGGGGCAGATCGAGGACGTCGGTGGCGAAGTTGGCGAGGTCGCCGTTGCGGATCGGCTGCTTGCCCGTGTAGCCGGTGCGCTTGCTGCCGGGGCTGGCATAGCTGGAGTTGAGGGAGTAGAGATTGCGCCCGGCGGCGACGTTGGGACCCCAGACCATGAAGGGCACCGTGTAGTTGGCCCGCTTGCTGGCCTCGGAGTGGCTCGCTCCGTCGCCGCCGTGGTCGGCCGTCAGCACCACCAGCGTCTGGCTGCGCAGCGCCGGCCGGCTGCTGATGGTGGCGAGGATCTGCCCGAGGAGCTGGTCGGTCCGGCGGACCGCCTGCAGGTAGGACGAGCTCATGAAGCCCTTGTCGTGGCCGACCTGGTCGGGCAGCGAGAGGTGGACGAAGGTGAAGGTGCGCGGGGAGGTCCGCAGCTCCGCGGTCACCGTGCCCACCAGCCGGGCGTTGTCGGTGTCGACGGTGAACCTGTCGATCTTCGCCCGGCCGTTGTCGCGGCCGACCTTGTCCGCCGCGCCCTTGGTGTTCCAGGTGCGCTGGTAGAGGGCGAACTTCTGCTTCGCGGTGAACAGGGCGGTGGAGCCGCCCTGGTCGTGCACGACGTCGAACACGCTGGACACGTACGCGCCGGCGGCGCGGTGCACGGTCGTCCCCGTGTCGGAGTTGAAGGTCACCCCGTGCCCGCCGCGGCGGTCGTCGATCCGGCGACCGGTCAGCATCCCGGTGTGGTTGGGCAGCGTCCGGGTCTGCTCCTGCGCGGTCCTGGCGTTCAGCGTGGTGGCACCCTCGCGCATCAGACGGTGGAAGTTCGGGGCGCCCGAGCGGCCGAGCTTCGTGATCGCAGCCGGGTTCAGTCCGTCGACGGAGATGGCGACGACCCGGTTGACCGCGTCATCGGCGGAGGGCTTGGGCAGGGCGGCCTTCGCCAGGGAAGTCGTCGCGGCCGGGACCGTGACGACACCGGTCGAGCCGCGGCCGGCGGTCGTCGCCGTCGTGAGGGCGGCCGTCGTGCCCGCAGGCACGGAGCAGCCCGCCAGCAGCCCGACCACGGCCAGCCCGGCACCGGCCTGCGCAGCGACACGACGGAAGGTCCTCATCCCAGTTCTCCTGACGACGGCGGAGCGCTTCCTCGCCCTCGGAGGGCCCGAGAGTCCAGCGCGCCCAGACAGGCATCATGCGCGACGCGGACAGAAATTGCCACGTCGGACGGACGATCCGCCGTCGGCGCCGCCCGGCGGGCACCCCCCCGACACCGCGCGCCGCGCCCACTCCGCCGAGGTCGTCGCTCAGGAACCCGCGGCCGAGAAGTGCTGGTAGTCCGCCTCACCCGCCCAGTCGCCGCCCCACTCCCAGCCGATGTCGGCGAAGGCGTCGACCACGACGGAGTCGTCGGTGATCAGACCCTTCGTGGACGCGCGGCGGTCGGACCGGGCGGCGTAGGCCCGACCCGCGCGGGGCGAGACCCCGGCGGCGGTCACGTACGGGTTCTGTACCGGGTTGAGGTCGATGGCCGCGCCGAACGAGTGCTGGGACCAGCGGTCGGTGCCGGCCACGGTGCGGCAGTTGAACGCGGAGGTGTTGTTGGCCTCCATCGACTTCTCGTCGTCACCGCCGTAGCTGCTCACCAGCGCCATCCGCTGCAGCGGGAACCTCGCCTCGAACAGCCTCTCGAACACAGCCACCACGTCGTCGGCGTGCTTGGCGGCCACGATCAGCTCCCCCTGGCGCACCCGACCCTGGAAGTCCCAGTGGCTGACCCGCAGATGGGCCAGGTCGCGGAGCGGGACGGGACAGTCACTCCGGTAGGTGCCGGCCATCCGGTTCCGCAGCGCCGGCGTGATGGGTTGCACCGACGACGCGTACGGGGGTGGGGCGGGCGCCGGCCCCGACGGCCGGGACGCGAGACCGGAGCCGGCGCGCAGGTCCTCCCAGTCGCTGGTCGCCCGACGCGCTTCCGCACCGTCGCTGAAGACCGGCAGCCCGCCCTCGCGGGGGATGACCGCCGGTCGCCAACCGTCCTCGACGACGCGGCCGTCCCGCACCGAGAGCTCCAGCAGCCCCGTCTGGGCACCGCTGATGCCGTGGTACCAGAGGAAGTTGCCCAGTCCGTACGCCACGTAGGTGGACCCCAGCCAGCCCGCCGCCTGCAGCCGGTGGGTGTGGCTGCCGACCACCACGGCCGCGCCGGCGCGGGACAGCATCCGGGCGAGGGAGGCCTGGTCGCTGCTGACAGCTGTCGAGTTCTCCTCGCCCCAGTGGAGGTAGACGACGACCGTGGCGCCGTCGGCGGCCGCGGTCGTGACGGCGCCCTCGAGGGCCGCGCGACCGGCCCCGCGGGCGGCGGCCAGCCCCGGGGTGGACGTCCCGGCCTGCCAGGAAGGCGCCTCGCTCTCCAGGAACGAGGCGTCGGCGGCGAAGAACGCGAACGGCTGACCCTTCAGCGTGACCCGGTGCGGGGCGAACGCGTCGTCGCGATCGCGACCGACGCCGATCACGGGGAGCCGCTCGTCCTCCTTGGCGGCCAAGGTGTCGGACAACCCCTGGGTGCCGAAGTCCGCGCCGTGGTTGTTGGCCACGGAGACAGCGTCCACCCCGGCCGCGCCGAGGGCGGTGAGAGCCTCCGGTCCGCTGCGGAAGTGGTAGCGGTTGTCGGGCTCCTCCAGCTGCTTCGGGTCCCGGGTCCCGCGGTCGGTCAGGGCGGCCTCCAGGTTCACCATGGTGAAGTCCGCGGCCGCGGTCGCCGGTCGGAGCGCGTCGAGGCTGGACTCCGGGTCGTCGAGCAGTCCGCGGAGCTGGTCCTCGAACATGACGTCCCCGGCGAAGGCCAGCGTCACGGTCTCCGCGTCCCGGGGTGTCGTCGACGGCGACTCCCGCGCCGTCGGCGCGGCTGTCGGCGCGGTGGCCGTCGGGGCGGCGGTGGGAGCCTGGGCCGTGGCCGGGGTGGCGCGGCGGTCGACAGCTTCGCCGGTGCAGCCGGCGAGGAGCGCCAGCAGGCCCGCGACCATCGCGGCGGGCCACCCCCGGCGTGCGGGTCGGCGAGTGGTCGAGATCGGCATGAACGGCCCCCAGATCCTGCTGGCAGGCCGCGACCCTACCCACGGGAACGTGAGAACCGGAGCCCTCGGGTCCGCAGCTCCACGGCCGCCCCGACCGCGCCGGTCTGCTCGGCGTTCAGCTGGGTTGGCAGACGCCGCACCAGAACAGGTTCCGGCCGACCATCTCGGTCCGGCTCACGGGTGTGCCGCAGCGTCGGCAGGGCAGGCCGTCGCGACGGTAGACGTAGTGCGCGGTCTCCCGGCGCACCCGCCCGCCGGGGCGGTCGGCCTGGTCGGTGGTCACGATCCGGCCGCTCCGGACGCCGGCGCGCATCAGCACCACCAGGTCGGGCCACAGAGCAGCCCAGTCCTCGGGTGTCAGACCGGTGCCGGGACGGAACGGGCTGATCCCGTGCCGGAACAGGATCTCGGCGCGGTAGACGTTCCCGATGCCGGCGATCCGCGCCTGGTCCATCAGCTGGGCACCGACGGCGACCTTGGAGCGGTGGATGCGGTCGAAGGCAGCGACGCCGTGGTCGGTGTTGCGCCGCAGCGGGTCCGGGCCCAGCCCGGCGACGATCGTGCGGACCCCGGCGGGATCGGGGAGCACCTCGCAGGTGATCGCACCCCGCAGGTCGGTCCAGTGCACCGGCAGCTCGGGCTCGGCGGTCTCGATCCGCATCCGCAGGGCCCCTCGCGGCGGCGGCGGTGCGCTGGTGCCGGTGACGAACTTTCCGTAGAGCCCGAGGTGCACGTGGGTGACCAGACGCCCCTCGTAGTGCTGGAAGAGGTGCTTGCCGTACGCGCTGACCCGCAGCAGCCGGCGCCCGTCGAGGAGGGCGGCCCCGTCGGAGAACCGTCCCTGGGGACTGCTCACCGCCACGACCCGGTCGCGGAACGCCGCGGTCTGCTGGTTGGCCAGCCGATGCAGGGTGTGACCTTCTGGCACCCGCGCACTGTACTCGCCGGCTGTCGGTACTCGCCGGCTGTCGGTACTCGCCGGCAGTCGCCGGCTGTCGGTCCGGGCCGCTAGCGTTCTCCCGTTCGGCCGACCGGCCGACGGGGAGCTCCGGACGAGAGGCGGGACCACCGTGGGTGAGTCATCCGACGCGGTCATCATCATGGTGGCCGACCACCTCGACGACGTCGCGACCTCCGTCCACCAGCGCCTGGGAGATGTGGCCGGCGTCGCGGTCACCATGGCGGCCGAGGACGGCCCGACCACGGTGGGGGCGAGCACCGACCTGGCCCTCCAGGTGGACCACGTGCAGTTCCGGATCGGGTTCGGGCCGTGCCTGGAGGCACTCCGGGGGCGTGGTGGGCTCTATGTCCCCGACCTGTTCGTCGAGCGGTGGGGTGAGTACGGGCGGGCGGCGGCCGCTCTCGGCGTGCGGTGCTGCGTGTCGATCCCGGTGGAGCGTGCGGGTGAGGTGCTCGCGGTGGCCAAGGTGTACGCAGCAGCGGTGGACGGGCTGAGCGCGGAGCAGCGAGCCCTCGCCGCCGAGCTGGCGACCGAGGTGGCCGGAACCGTGGGGCTGGCCCGCTCGCTCACCGCCCACGCCCGCGAGCTGGACGACCGGACCAGGGCCATGGACACGCGGCGCGTCATCGACCTCGCCCTCGGCGTGATCATGGAGCGGGCCCACTGCTTCCGACGCCGCCTTCTCGACGCTGCGCAGGCAGTCGCAGCACACCAACACGCCGCTCGCGGACGTCGCCCGGCTGGTGCTGGCCGGACTCGGCGAGCCGGTCGGCACGGCCGCCCCGTTCGAGCGCGCCGGCAGCTGACGACCCACCCGTCGCCCCGCACCCGTCGCCCTGAACCGTCCGTCCTGTGGTGCAACCGTGGCGATGGTTCGGCGAGAAGCAACGACGTACATTGGAAGGATCGCGGTTCAGACAAAAGCCGCTCCCGGAGTGACCCCGAGGAGCTGCACATGTCCGAGATTCGCACGGCACCCTGCCCGACCGAGACCCCGTCGTCGCTCGGGCCCCTGACCCCGATGGCGACGGCCGCGTCCGTCGCGCCGGTCCTGCCCGTGCCTTCGGCCGAGCCCGAGCCCGTTCGTCCCACCAGTGCGCGGCCGGCCCGCACGTACGATGCTCCGGTCCGTCTGCCGAGGCCGCGGGGGCGGGTCTCGGCGGCGCTGATCGAGGTCCTCGCCGGCGACCCCCGGGGCGGGGTCGACCTGCGGGCGCTGCGGTGGACCGGCGACCCTGCGGCCGCGGTGACCGACGACGACCTGCAGCTCGCCCTCTGGCTCACCTACGAGCAGCACTACCGCGGCCTGGTCGGCGTCGACGAGGCCTGGGAGTGGCACCCCGAGCTGGTCTGGGCCCGGCGCGACTGGGAGCACCAGCTGGTCGACGGACTGCGGCACCATCTGTCCGCCCGTCCCCCGGACGTCCAGCAGGCGGCGACCGATCGGGAGGCGGTCCAGGTGGCGCTCAACCAGCTCGCCGCGGCCGACGACGGACCGTCCCTGTCGAAGTTTTTGATGAGGGAGGCGACGACCGAGCAGTTCACCGAGTTCCTGCTGCACCGCTCGCTGTACCACCTCAAGGAGGCCGACCCGCACAGCTGGGCCATCCCGCGGCTCAGCGGGACGGTGAAGGCGGCCATGGTCACGATCCAGGCCGACGAGTACGGCGGTGGGGCGATGCCGTCGATGCACGCGCAGCTGTTCCGCTCGCTGCTGGAGGACTGGGGTCTGGACAGCACGTACGGCCACTACCTCGACCGGGTGCCCGGGGTGACGTTGATGATGACGAACCTGATCTCGCTGTTCGGGCTGCACCGGCGGTGGCGCGGCGCCCTCGTCGGCCACCTGGCGATGTTCGAGATGACCTCGTCGGTGCCGAACGGCCGCTACGCCCGTGGCCACCGGCGGCTCGGTGGCGGGGAGCAGGCCGCGCGCTTCTTCGACGAGCACGTCGTCGCCGATTCCGTGCACGACCAGATCGCCCTCCACGACCTGGCCGGTGGCCTGGTGCAGCAGGAGCCCCAGCTGGCCGAGGACGTCGTCTTCGGAGCCCGGTGTGCGGCGTACGCCGACGAGGTGTTCGCCCAGCACGTCCTCTCCTGCTGGCAGACGCAGGCTTCGAGCCTGCGCCTCGTCGACGGGCCGGCGGTGACCGGATGACGGGCGGCGCGGACCGGTCGACCCCGGAGCGGGATGTCGCCGCCGTGGCGGCAGGAGTGACGATCACCGTCTGCCCGGACGGCCCCCTGCTGGTGCGCGGTCCGGCCGAGGTGCAGACCGCTGACGGTGAACGGGTGGAGCACGCGCGACGGGTCATCGCGCTGTGCCGGTGCGGTCGGTCCCGGCTGAAGCCCCTGTGCGACGGTTCCCACCGGCTGAACCACTTCCGTGACCCGGCGAGCGCCGACCAGCTGGATCGGGCGCTGAACCACGCCACTCCCGCCTCACCGGGAGCCGATCGTGGGTGAGCGGGTGTGGAAACCCTGTTTCCTCGGGTTCGGCGCGGCTCAACGGGTGCGTACGACGGTGGCGACCACTAGCATCGAGGTGGATCAAGCAGCCGGTCTCTCAGCCGCCGCGCGACGGCGCGGCATCAGATCAGGACAGGGACGCACGCACGTGTGGGTCCCGGTCCAGCGAGGGGGTCCGAGATGAGCAGTGCGTCCTACGCCGATGGCCTCGAGTCGTGGTGGGAGTGTGCCCTCCCCGGTGAGGTCATCGACGCTCTCACCGACGGGGTGGCGTCCCCCGACGACGCCCTGGCCCGGGCGCAGGTGGTGGCCGGGATCGTGCTGGAGATCGTCGAGACCGTGCAGTGGCGCTGCGCCGATCGGGCCGGGGACACGGAGATCGAGAGTCTCCGACGGCTGCTGGCCGAGGCCCAGGCCCATCGCGATCGGATGCAGACCGCGCACGATCTGCAGGGCGCGAGTCGATCCCTGGCCGCGGCGCAGACCGAGGAGATGACGGGATGACCGGTCGCAGCGGCCCCGCCGGCCCACCAGGTCCGGCGGGCGTCCTGGATCCGGCGGGCGTCCTGGATCCGGCGGGCACACTGGACAGGTGACCGTGGCGGAGAAGACCTGTGCCTCCTGCGGCCGGCGGATCGAGTGGCGCGCGAAGTGGCAGCGGGACTGGGACCAGGTCCGCTTCTGCTCGGCGGCGTGTCGTCGGCGGGGGGTCACGGCCGAGGACCGGCGGCTGGAGGACGTGACCCTGTCCCTGCTCGCGGACCGCGCGGCGACCAGCACCATCTGCCCGTCCGAGGTCGCCCGCGCCGTCGGCACCGAGGAGTCCTGGCGGACGTTGATGGAGCCGGCCCGGCGGGCCGCTCGGCGGTTGGTCGCGGCCGGAGAGGTCGAGATCACCCAGGGCGGCCGGATCGTCGACCCCTCCACCGCCAAGGGCGCCATCCGCATCCGCCGGGTCCACCGGGCCGGGCGGGGATGAGCACGGGCGGTCGCCGTCCCTGGGCGACGGCGGTGACCGGGACGAAGGTGATCGGCGGGATCTACCGCGACCGGGTCACCGCCGCGTACGCCGCCCGCGTGCGGCGGGACCTCGTGGCCCAGCTCGGGCTGCCGGCGCACCAGGCCGACCCGTACCCCCTCTACGACCGGATCCGGGAGCGCGGCCCGCTGACCCCTACCGCCCAGGGGAACCTGATCTCGGCGACCCACGCGGTCTGCTCCGACGTCGTCCGCCGCCGGGACCTCGTCGTGTTCCGCCCGGAGCAGCCGGGCGACGACCCGCTGCCCCGCGAGATGCTGGACCTCTCGCTGCTGGAGATGGATCCCCCCGAGCACACCCGGCTCCGGCGCCTCGTGGCGCCCGCGTTCACCCCGCGCCGGATGGCCGGCTACGAGGTGCTGATCGAGCGGCGGATCGACCAGCTCCTCGACGCGGTCGACCCGCGGGCCGGCTTCGACCTGGTGGACGACTTCGCCTCCCCGTTGCCGATCGCGGTGATCAGTGCCCTGCTCGGGGTGTCCGACGTCGACGAGAAGGAGTTCGCCGCGTACGGAGCCACGCTCGCGACGGCCCTGGACGGGATCTCCTCGATCGGTCACCTGCGTCGGCTGCTGCAGGCACAGCGACAGCTCCGCACGATCTTCACCGACCTGTTCGCGCGTCGGACCGCCGATCCGCAGGAGGACATCGTGTCCGCCCTGCTCACCGAGCAGTCCGCCGACATCACGCCGGCGATCCTGGGGCCGTTGTGCCGGCTGCTGCTGGTGGCCGGCTTCGAGACCACTGTCAACGCGATCGGGAACGGGGTGCGGGCGCTGTTGGCCGACCCCGAGCAGTGGCAGCTGCTGGTCGAGGATCCCGACCGGGCGCCGGCGGTCGCCGAGGAGGTGCTCCGCTACGACCCGCCCGTGCAGGTCACGGCGCGGATGGCCCGGGAGGACACCGAGGTGGCCGGGGTGCCGGTGGCGCGCGGTCGGGCGGTGGTCCTTCTGCTGGCCGGCGCCAACCGGGATCCGGCCGCGTTCCCGTCTCCGAACGCCTTCGATCTCACCCGTACGGCAGGAGCCGATCACCTGGCCTTCTCCGGCGGGATCCACTACTGCCTCGGAGCCCCCTTGGCCCGGTTGGAGCTGGCCGCCGCCTTCCGGGCCCTGGCCCGACGGCTCCCCACCCTCCGCCTGGCCGGACCGGTCACGATGCAGCGCTCCACCGCCATCCACGGACCGCTGCACGTACCGGTAGCTGCCTGACAGGTCCGTCTGCTTCTGCTTGCGTGTCTGTGGTGGTCGGGGGTGCGGGAGAGGGATCGTCCGACCGATTGACCGTTGGTGGCTCGGGGGTGGTCTCTGGTGGTTCGGGGGCTGGGCGGGTTGACCGTTGGTGGCTCGGGGGTCGCGTTCGGTGGTCTGGGGGCTGGACGGACCGACCGTTCGTGGCTCGGGCGTGCGATCCGGTCGCCGGACGGGCGGCCGCGTCGGCCGGAAGGCACCGGGGAGTCACCTCCGGAAGCCAGGGGACGTGAGTGCCACCCGAGACCGCCGGCCGACTTCGCGCTCAGCGTCCGACGTCAGGCGGAGTCCCGGACGATGACGACCTGGCCGTCGGATGCCGAGCCGGGCCGGGCCGGCGTACGGCCGTCCAGCTGGGCGACGACGGCGTCCACGATGTCCAGCGCCCCGGCTGCGGTGTCCCGGGCGATGGTGGTCAGCGCGGGGGTGATCAGGGCGGCCAATGGGAGATCGTCGACCCCGATGACGGCGAGATCGTCCGGTACGGCGATCCCGCACCGCTGGGCGCCCGCGAGCAGGGCGAGCGCGACCTCGTCGTTGAACGCACAGATCGCTGTCGGCGCCGACAGCCCGGC